>JBBSCQ010000001.1:0-173805 GCA_038250105.1 Burkholderiales bacterium
GATTGGCAAAGTCCGCCGCCGCGGACTTCCAGCAGATCGGCTAAAGTTGCATCTATGACTACGCCTCCCGTTGATTTACGCCTGACACCAACCATCACCCCCGCCGGCCATTTGCGCCTAGCGGCAGCGCCCGAAGCACCGGCGTTGCCGCGCAACCTGGCGGATGAACTCCTGACGGCATTCGCCCTCGGGGCCGGCCCTGGCCTGCTCAAACTCGGGGCCGAGGAGGTGGGAATTGCCTTGCCGCCAGTACTGGCTTACTGGCGCGACTTTGCGGCGCGTTATGTCACCGCGGTATGCGCCTTGCCGCCCCCGGCAACAGAAAACGATGAGCCGGCCCTCCGCTCAGAATCAAGCCTGGTCAACGCCCCGGATAACCTTCATCTGAGCCAGCTGGTAAGCGATGCGCCGCCGATGATCGGCGGCGAATACCTGACCACGGACGTCCTGCAAGCCTGCTGGGGCGAACTCGACACTGCATTTCGTCGCGCTTGGGTGGCCTCGAAAATAAGCCTGCCGGATTTCCTTAAACAATGTCACCCGGCCTGGAACCGGGTCGGCCGGGTGCATTTTAATCTGGCCGAAAACCGCAAGGATGCCGAGACGCCCTTTGCCTTCATGGCCACCTACGCACCGAAACTGTCAGCACAAGGCAAGGTGCAGCACCTCCCCTTGTCACGCGCCCTGCAGGAATACGCCGATGGAAAAAGTCAGGCCCAACTGCTCTCGCTGCTCGTCCCGGTTCAGCGCGCCGCCGAGCACTGCGACTGGTTGCGCCAGATGGTCGAAGCCGGTGATATTTACCATCCCCTGCGCTGGACGCCGGCCGATGCTTACCAGTTTCTCACCGACGTGCCGCAGCTCGAAGCGGCCGGCATTGTCGTCCGCGCCCCGGGCAACTGGCAGGCCGGGCGCCCGGCCCGGGCCCAGGTAAAAGTCAGCATCGGGGCCAAGGCACCGTCGCTACTCGGCACCGACGCCTTGCTCGATTTCAACATGACGATGATGCTTGATGGCGAGCCGCTGAACGCCGACGAGATCGAAGCCCTGCTGGCCGGGTCAAACGGTTTGCAGTTTATGCGCGGCCGCTGGGTTGAGGTTGACCGCAAAAAGCTCAGCCGCATGCTCGAACGCTTTCGCCAAATTGAACAATCTGCAACCGCCGGCGGGCTCGGCTTTGCCGAGGCCATGCGCCTGGTCGCCGGCGCGGCGCTTGGCCCGACTGCCGATGCGGTGGATGCCGACTGGGCGCAGGTGGTGGCCGGCCCCTGGTTGGCTGAAACCCTGCACGGCCTGCGTTGCCCGGAAGGCCTGGCCCAGGTCGACCCCGGCACCGCCCTGCAGGCAACGCTGCGCCCCTACCAGCAAGCCGGCGTGCGCTGGCTCTACCTGCTCGCCCGACTTGGCCTGGGCGCCTGCCTGGCTGATGATATGGGTCTGGGCAAAACCATTCAGGTGCTGGCCTTATTGCTCGTCTTGAAACGCGAAGGGCGAGCGGCCGGGGGTGCAAAGCGGCCCAGCCTGCTCGTTGCCCCGGCTTCCTTGCTGGCCAACTGGGCCGGTGAAATAGAGCGTTTCGCCCCCAGCCTGAAGGCTCTAATTGTCCATCCATCGGCCATGTCGGCAACCAGCTTGCGCCAGCTCGACGCGGCGGCGCTGGCCGATGTTGATCTGGTCATTACCAGTTACGGCTCACTATTGCGCCTGCCCATGCTGATCGAGACGCCCTGGCAGTTGGCCGTCATCGATGAAGCGCAGGCGATCAAAAACCCCGGCGCCAAGCAAACGCGTCTAGTCAAGCAACTCAAGGCCGGCTCGCGCATCGCGCTGACCGGTACGCCGGTGGAAAATCGTTTATCAGACCTCTGGTCCATTTTCGATTTCACCCACCCCGGCCTGCTCGGCTCGGATAAAGTCTTCGGTGCTTTTGCCAAACGACTGGCCCAAGCCGAGCATTACGGCCCCTTGCGCCAACTGGTCCAGCCCTACATCCTGCGCCGCCTGAAAACGGACAAGACAGTAATTTCCGATCTGCCTGACAAGAGCGAAGTGAAAGCCTATTGCCAGCTCAGCCCGACTCAGGCCAGCCTCTACCAGGCGGGGGTCAAGGAACTCGCCGCCGCGCTCGCCGCCGCCAAGGAAGATGGCATTGCCCGCAAGGGGCTGGTACTGGCCTTTTTGATGCGCTTCAAGCAAATCTGCAACCATCCCTCGCAATGGCTAGGCGATGCGGCCTGGGCGGAAGCCGACAGCGGCAAATTCGCCCGTCTGCGCGAAATCGCCGAGGTTATCGCCGCCAAGCAGGAAAAACTGCTGATCTTCACCCAGTTTCGCGAAACGACTGCCCCATTGGCCGCGTTTCTCGGTGCGGTGTTTGGCCGCGAAGGTTTGGTGCTGCACGGCGGCACGCCGGTCGCCGAGCGCCGCGACAGGGTGCGGCGCTTCCAGGAGGACGAACTGACGCCATTCTTTGTCCTCTCCCTCCCGGCCGGCGGCGCCGGTCTGAATCTCACTGCCGCCTCGCATGTCATCCACTTTGACCGCTGGTGGAACCCGGCGGTGGAAAATCAGGCGACCGACCGCGCCTTTCGCATCGGCCAGAAAAAAAACGTGCTGGTGCACAAGTTTGTCTGCCGTGGCACGGTGGAAGATAAAATTGACCAGTTGATCGAATCGAAACAGCAACTCGTGCGCGATGTGCTGGAAGGCGGGGCAGAACTGCTGCTGACCGAAATGAGCGACCAGGCGCTGCTCGACCTAGTGGCGCTCGATATTCATACGGCACCACTGGCAAGCTAGAACAAAGGACAAAAGGAATCTCGATGTACGGTTATTTTAAACCCTATGTGCCGGTTGCCGAGCGGCGCAAGAAAGCCGAGGCGGCAGTAGCCAAGGCCGCGAAAAAAGGCCAGGCACTTTCCCCAGTAGTGCTCGGTGGGGGCCGTAGCGCCATTGCCAAGACTTTCTGGGGAAAGGCTTGGTGTGACAATCTGGAACACTACAGCGACTTTGCCAACCGCCTGCCGCGCGGCCGAACCTACGTCCGCAATGGCTCGGTCATTGACCTAAAACTGGTTGCCGGCGGGGTGCAGGCCATGGTCATGGGCTCCAGCCTGTATAAAGTTGAAATCAAATTGACGCTCGTCGCCGGGGCGCAATGGCAGGCGCTGAGCGCCGACTGTGCCGGATCAATTGATTCGCTGGTCGAACTTCTGCAGGGTCGCCTGTCGCAAGGCGTCATGGCGCGCATCTGCCAACCCAGTCGCGGCCTCTTTCCTGAACCGAAAGAGATCAACTTTTCTTGCAGCTGCCCGGATTCGGCTGCAATGTGCAAGCACGTTGCAGCGACACTTTATGGCGTTGGGGCGCGACTTGATCTGCAACCCGAGCTTATTTTTGCCTTGCGTGGGGTTGATGCCAAGGACTTGGTGGCGCAGGCGAGCAGCGGTCTGGTGCAAACCAAAAACCGGCCAAGCACCAGCAAGCGGCTTGATGACACGGCACTGGCTGACGTCTTTGGTCTCGAAATGGCTGAGATTGAGACCGAGGTGGTTGTGGCGACAACAATGCCAGCTAGCAAAAAGAAAACGCCTGTAGCAAAAAAGGCACCCCTTAAAGCAAAACCAGCGTCCCAGAACAAGTCTGCAAACAAGCTCGCAGCAGTTGCCAAACCGGCCCCGACGAAAAAAGTAGCGATCAGCAACGAGCCAGTGGCCGAGCCCGTTCGGCGCCGCAGCACCAAGGTACCAAAACCAACCATCCCATCGTAAAAACCCGCCACGCCTTCTTGCGCGGTTGGCGTTACACTTGACGAACGTTGATTCATACCAAGGAGAAATATCATGGGCAAATCGCAAGACGCCAAGAAAACCGTCAAAAAAGAACCACTAAAGACGCCGAAGGAAAAGAAGGCGGCAAAAAATGAAAAGAAGGAAGAAAAGCTGCGTAAAGGTCCGCAATAACAGAGCATTAAGCCGCATAACGCTGCGGCTCGTCATGCCGGGGCTGTGCCGCAATGGCCAGCCCGTGCCTTTCAGCTAGCGCTGTCGGCAGCGCCGGCAAACTCACCATTAAGGTAATACCAGACGCCGTCCTCACGGACAAAGCGGCTGGTTTCGTGCAGCCGCTGGCCACGCCCAGCGACACGGTAACGCGCAACAAATTCAACGCTGGCGTGGCTGTCATCCAGCACCTGATGGCGCTTCACGGTCAAGCCCAGCCATTTCGTTGCGGTTTCATCACCCAGGTCAAGCGCCGCCGGCCGGGTGCTGGCATGCCAAGTCGCCTGCAAATAAGGCTTCAGAGCCAGCACGTAGGCGCTGTAGCGCGACTGCATCAGTACTTCTGCGGTCAACGCGGTTTTTGCCCCGGAATGTAGTTGACCGCAGCAATCGGCATAGCGCCGGCCACTGCCACAGCAGCAGGCGCTAATCACGCTTTTCATGCCGCTTCAACGATCTCGCCGCCAAGCGCTTCAATCACTTGCGGCAGGAAGCGGGCGAACTCACCAGTCATCAACACGAAATCCGCGTCGAATTGCTCATCGGCATGCTCGGCGGTCTTCTCGGCTTGCTCCTTGAGCAGATCAAGGAAGGCGAGGCGCTTAATTTCCAGCTTTTCGCTGAGAACAAAGGAAATCCGGTCATCCCAGGTCAACGCCAGCTTGGTCGGCAACTTGCCGCTGGCCAGATGCGCCTTGATCTCGCCAGCGATTTCGTCGCCATCAAGCGGGTGACGAACGTAACGGACGGCCGCTTTTTCTTCGCCAACCGCCTTCAGCTCGCAATCGCGGTCGATGGTGAATCCGGCCGGCACATCGCCACCGGCCAGCCAGTCGGCCATCGCCGAGGTTGGCGAAACCTGCGTATGCAGCATGGTGAGCGGGAACTCGTCGAGGCATTGACGCAAATGCTCGATCACCTCTTCAGCCTTGCCCGGGCTGGAAGCATCAACGCAGAACCAGCCATTTTTCGGGTCGATCCAGACGAAAGTGCTGCGCCGGCGTGTGAAAGCGCGGGGCATCAATTCGTCGGTAATGCGCTCGCGCAATTCCTTCAACTGCTTGCGGCCAGGCGCGTAGCCCTGCTCGGCTTCCATCAGTTCGGCCCGTTCCTTGACCTCTTCATTAACCACCGAAGACGGCAGCAGGCGTTGTTCGACGGCGAGCGCGATCAGCCACTGGCCGCCCAGCGAATAAACCAGCGTGCCATCCTTGCGCGGCGAAACCCAGCCCCGGCTCATCGGTTGGTTGCTCGGGCATTTCACAAACGGGCCACGGCCGAGCAATTCTTCAAATTTGGCGAGTTCGATATTCCACGGGGTGGGAAGACGGTAAATCTGGAGATTTTTGAACCACATAACGAATTTATTGAACCTAACTATTGAACCGGCGTGAGCCGAAAAAAACCTCTGCCAACGTCACTTAGATGGTGGCAGAGGTACGGTAATACCTGGACGGACAAGCCGCCCAAACACTTATTTTTTGGCGGAGCCGCCTAGTTGACCGACTATAAACTCGACTGCGCCGCGCATTTCTGCATCACTCAAATCGGCCATACCTCCCCGGGCCGGCATCCCTTTATGGCCGCTGATCGCGGACTTGACGAGGGGCTGAACGCCATCCTTCAGGCGCGGCTTCCAGGCATCGACATCGCCAATTTTCGGGGCGCCTTGCTTGCCCTCAGCATGGCATTGCTGGCAACGCTGCTGAACAACCTGTTCGCCGGTTCGCGTTTGTGGCGAACTGTAGGCTTTGTTCGTATCAGTAGCCTTGCCACCACTCACCATGTAGGCAACGGCGCGACTCATTTCGACATCACTAAGCGCTGCCTGACCACCATGGGCCGGCATATTACGAACGCCTGTGATGGCATTCGCGGTCAATTTATCCATCCCTTTGGCGGCGCGCTCCGACCAAACCTTCTGATCACCAATTTTCGGTGCGCCATCCTTGCCGGAAGCATGGCAAGCAATACAGACAGAATCGACAACTTCTTTACCACTACGGTCGGCCGCATGCGCCGAAAAAGAAGAGGAACTTAACAGAGCTGCAGCCAGCGGCAATAAACGTCCCAAAAGGCCAATTTTTTCGTTCAACATGGCAGATCCTTTTTGCTAATTTAATGAAACATTGGGGTTTTTATTGATTTTATACGTCATTCTACCCCCGCTAATACCGCTTCGCACCATCACTGTTTGCAGAAAATCACATCCCAAACGCCATGCCCCAAGCGCAGGCCACGGTTCTCGAATTTGGTCAGCGGCCGGTAATCCGGGCGGGGAGCGAAGCCGCCGCTGGCGTTAAGCAAGGTCGGCTCGCCGGAGAGCACTTCGAGCATTTGCTGGGCGTACTCTTCCCAGTCAGTCGCGCAGTGAAAATAGCCACCGGGCTTGAGGCGCGAAGCGAGCAGCGCGACGAACGGCGGCTGGATCAGCCGGCGCTTGTTGTGGCGAGCCTTGTGCCAGGGGTCGGGGAAAAAGATGTGAATGCCGTCGAGCGAGGCTTCCGGCAGCATGTCGCGGACGACTTCCACAGCATCGTGGTGACAAATCCGCAGATTGTTCAGGCCACGTTCGGCGATCTGCTTGCACAACGCACCGACGCCGGGCACATGCACTTCGACGCCGAGGTAATCGTTATCGCGATTGGTATCGGCAATCTTGGCGGTGGTTTCACCCATGCCAGTGCCGATTTCGAGGATTTTCGGGGCAATTCGACCGTAGACCGCAGCAAGATCAATCGGCGCTGCCTGATAAACGACGCCGATCTTCGGCATCATCTCGGCGAAGTAGTTTTCTTGGGCACTCGACATGCGGCCGGCGCGACGGACGAAACTCTTGATGTGGCTGTGTGTTTGCGGCGCACCTTCGCGGCCTTCGAGGTATACGCCATCACCTTCAACAGCGGCTTGAATCAACGGGGTAGCGCTCATGAGCCGATCAATCCGGACGTCGGCGACGACGGGTCGGCCAAGTACAGCTTGCGCGGCATACGGCCAGCGAGGTAAGCCTCGCGGCCGGCTTCGACGCCCTTCTTCATGGCGCTGGCCATCAGGATTGGGTTGCGGGCATGGGCAATGGCCGTATTCATCAGCACGCCGTCGCAGCCCAGCTCCATCGCAATGGTCGCGTCGGAAGCGGTGCCGACCCCGGCATCGACAATCACCGGCACCTTGGCGTTGTCGATAATCAGGCGCAGGTTCCACGGGTTCAAAATCCCCATGCCGGAGCCGATCAACGAGGCCAGCGGCATCACCGCGACGCAGCCGATTTCTTCCAGCATCTTGGCCTGAATCGGATCATCCGAGCAATAAACCATGACATGAAAGCCATCCTTGACCAGCGTTTCGGCGGCTTTCAGGGTTTCCGGCATGTTCGGGAAGAGGCTGGTCGGGTCGCCCAACACCTCCAGCTTGCACAGCGGGTGGCCGTCGAGCAGTTCACGGGCCAGGCGCAGCGTGCGCACGGCATCATCAGCCGTATAGCAACCGGCGGTATTGGGCAGCATGGTGAATTGCGAAGGTGGCAGCGCATCGAGCAGATTGGGCTGGCTCGGGTCCTGGCCGATATTGATGCGGCGAACCGCCACCGTGACAATGGTCGAACCGGAGGCATCAATCGCCGCCCGGGTTTCGGCGAAATCTTTGTACTTGCCGGTGCCGATGAGCAAACGCGAAGCGTACGCCGTGCCGGCGATAGTCAGTTGATCCATGATTTCTCTCTTAAAACTTAGCCACCGCCGACGGCGACGACGATTTCCAGCGCATCACCCGACGCCAGCTGGGTTGAGCCATGCTGGCTCTTGGGAACGATTTCGCCATTTCGCTCAATGGCTATGCGCTTACCGGTGTAACCAAGCTGCTCAATCAGGCCGCTGACGGTTAGCACTTCCGGGAATTGGCGGGCTTCGCCATTGATCTTGATATCTAGCATCCGGCTATTTTAACAAGCCGCGCGGCTTGCGCGGGGCGCTCGTGAATAGGCGGTCATAGAGCCAGTTCGGCAAGGCGCGCAGGATTTTCGCCACAACGCCCATCTGCCAGGGAATCACCGTGTAGCTGGCACCCCGCGCAATGGCCCTGGCAAAACGCTCGGCCGCCTTGGCTGCCGGTAGCAAAAATGGCATTTTATAGGGGTTGACCGCAGTCATCGGCGTTTCAATGTACCCCGGCACGATGGTCACCACCTTGATGCCGTAAGGCCGCATTTCGAGACGAAGGCTTTCGAGATAAACGATAGCTGCCGCCTTCGACGCCGAATAGGCTTCCGCCCCCGGCAAGCCGCGAATACCGGCGACCGAGGCGATGCCGACCAAGCGCCCGAATTTTCCCGTCTCACCAGCCGCCGCTTTCATGGCCGGAATGAACGGCGCAAAAGTCGCTGCCATGCCAAAGACATTGGTCTCCATGACTTTACGAAAAACCGCCAGGTCTTCCTCGAACTCAGTCAGCGTTCCGGCCGACACCCCGGCATTGGCGATGATGATGTCGGGTGCTCCGAAACGGCCGATAAAATCCACCGCCGCCGCATGCAAGGCCGGCGCATCGCAAACATCCAGCGCGTAGCAGGCGTGCTGTCCGCCGAGGCGCTGGTTCAGGCCCTCAAGAAACTCAGACCGTCGCGCCGCTAGGCCGAGCGTTGCTCCCAAGCCGGCATAGTAAACGGCAAGCGCCTCGCCGATACCCGACGAGGCGCCTGTGATAAATACCTTCAAGGCCAATTATTTCTTGCCAGGCTTTTCGCTACGGGCCTTGGCAACCAGCTTGTCGGCAATCGCCAGCTGCTCGTTGAAATCCTTGCCACCAACCATGAACTTGCCATCAATCGCCAGCGCCGGGACGCCGGAAATCTTGTAAGACTGAGCCATCTGATCGCCGCGCTTGACCTTGCTCATGACACCAAATGACTTGAAGGTATCGGCAAATTTCTTCGGATCAACGCCTTTCTTGATCACCCATTCGGTCAACGCGCCCTGTTCGAACAAATTGACCTTTTCGCTGTGAATCGCCTTGAAAACATCGCCTTCCAGACGCGCCAGATCGCCAGTGATTTCGAGCGTGTAATAGAGTCGGGCAATGTTCTCCCAGGCGCCGCGACCAAAGGTGATCGGCACTTTCTTGAAGACCACATCGGCCGGTAGCTTGGCGGCCCAAGCGCTTACCAGCGGGTTGAAATCAGCACAATGCGGGCAGCCGTAGCTAAAAAATTCGACCACTTCGATCTTCGCCGCATCGTCAGTCGGCTGCACTGGCGAGATCATTGTGTAATCCTTGCCGGCGGTCTGGGCAAAGGACGGCATTGCTACGGTCAACGCGGCACCAAGGGCAAAAACGCTACTGACAAAACTGCGACGGGCAAATTTCATGCATGACTCCTATTTGGCTAACTGAGCTTCAATGCCGGCTTTGGCAAGCTCGGCACGCACTTTGTTCAATTCATCGATCTTCATATAAGGGCCAACCCGAACGCGGAAGAGATTCTTGTCCTGAATCATCACCTGCTGGATCACGGCCTCTACACCCATAAACGCAAGCTTCGCCTTTTGGTTGTCCGCATCCTGCGCCGTGCTGAAAGAACCGGCCTGGAGGAAGAGCGGCGTCTTGCTTTCTTTTGGCGCGTCCTTCTTGGGATCCTCCTTCTTCGACTCTTCTTTTTTCGCTTCCTCTTTCACTTCTTCCTTCTTTGGCTCTTCCTTCTTGACCTCTGGTTTAGCCGCCTTGTCCGGCACCGCGTCGGCCTTGCCCGGCAGAATGTCGTAGAACTGGAAGCGTTTTTCCGGAATCGGATCACCCGGCTTGCCCGGTAAGGCCAAAGGCTGAGCCGGGGCAACGGGCTGACCATTGCCATTGGCCGAGGCATTGCCGTTTTGCATCGCGTTGCCCGCCTGCACCTGTTTATTAAACGGCAGCGGCGACTTGTTCAAATACAAGACCACGCCGGCAGCCGCAGCAACACCAATGACAAGACCGATAAACATCCCGATCAGCGTACCGCCAGCGGCTTTTTTCTTCGCCGGGGCGGCCTTGCGAGGTTTCATATCACGACTCATAACGCTTTTTCCTTACATCGATTCCGGGCAGCTCACACCCAGAATGCTCAAACCGTTGCGAATCACCTGACGCACGGCCACAGCCAATGCGATACGTGCTTCTTTCAGCGCCGCATCGTCAACCAGCATGCGCTCGGCGTTGTACCAGCCGTGGAATTCGCCGGCCAGATCTTTCAGGTAGAAGGCGATCAAATGCGGCGCCAGTTCTCGGGCGGCACTTTCGATCACTTCACGGAAATTGGTCAGCTGATTGGCCAGCGCCAATTCGCGCGGATTACTCAACAAAGCCAGGTTGGCCTCTGCCAAGTTGTCGACATCGCCCGCCCACTGGCTCATCACCGAACAGATGCGGGCGTGGGCGTACTGGATGTAATAGACCGGGTTTTCATTGGTCTGGCTCTTCGCCAGATCAAGGTCGAAATCGAGGTGCTGATCGGACTTGCGCAAGGCGTAGAAGAAGCGGCAGGCGTCATTGCCGACTTCGTGACGCAACTCGCGCAGCGTGACGAACTCTCCGGAGCGCGTCGACATCGAGGCCTTATGGCCATTGCGGTAAAGCACGGCAAACTGCACCAGCGCGACATGCAGCTTGGCCGGATCGAGACCAAGCGCCGCAATCGCGCCATTGACCCGGGAAATGTAGCCGTGGTGATCGGCGCCCCAGATGTTGATGACTTTGTCGAAGCCGCGCTCAAACTTGTTCAGGTGATAGGCGATATCGGAGGCGAAATAGGTGTACAACCCGTTTTCACGCTGGACGACGCGGTCTTTCTCGTCGCCAAACGTCGTTGAACGGAACCAGCGGGCGCCATTCTGCACGTACAGATGGCCGCCTTTTTCCAGCATGTCGACACAACGGGCGACCAGCCCGGTATCGAACAGCGCCTGCTCGGAGAACCAGACATCGAAATGGACGCCGAACTGTTCCAGATCATCGCGGCAATCGGCTAGTTGTTCCGACAGCGCATGTTGATGCACATAAACCCAATCGGCGCCGAGCAATTCCTTGGCGTTGGCGATCAGCGCATCAAGCTGCACGTCGCGCTGGCGCTTGGCTTCGTCATCGGCCCGATCGGCTGCTGGCATACCGGGCGTACCGGCCAGCACAGCCTCGGCCGGACGAACATATTTGTCGCCATGCGCTGCAGTCATCTGCGCCGCCATGTCACGAACGTAGCTGCCCTGATAGGCGTTGGGCAAGAAGGGCACATTGACGCCATGCTGATCGAGATAACGCAGCCAGGTCGACAGGCCAAGAATATCCATCTGTCGGCCGGCATCATTGACGTAATACTCGCGCGTCACATCCCAGCTGGCAAAGGTCAGCAGGTTGGAGAGCGACGCACCGTAAGCCGCACCACGGCCATGACCAACGTGCAGCGGGCCGGTCGGGTTGGCCGAGACGAACTCAATCTGCACCTTCTGCCAGCCGCCAGCCGTCGAGCGGCCATAGTTTTCGCCCTCAACCAGAACGGCGCTAACAACATTGATCTTGGCGCGGGCATCAAGGGTGAAGTTGATGAAACCGGCGCCGGCCACTTCGGCCTTGGTTACCAGCACCGAGACCGGCAATTCCGCGACCAGTTGCTGGGCAATTTCGCGTGGATTTTTCTTCAGCGCCTTGGCCAGTTGCATGGCCAGATTGGTCGCGAAGTCACCGTGCGTTGGGTCACGCGGGCGTTCGAGGTGAATTGGGGTATCGGTTGCGCTAGGCGCAACGCTGGCCAAGGCCTGTTGCAACAAGGCGGTCAGCTGGGATTTAACGTCGTGGGCCATTGATTTGAGGCGAAAAATTCGAAGAAAGCGATTATACGCTGGCGCAGCTTACTTATTTGGCAACGCGACAATCGCCGACCAGGCCGCCAGCTTCTCGGCATAGTTGCAGGCGGCATGCGCCGGGCTGGTCGACGGCAAACAACGCAGTTGCAACCGGCAATCCCCCAGGCCAGGCAAGACCTGGCGACGAAAACTCGCCTGCGCCGCCGCGCCGTTGAAGAAAACCCACTCAATGCTGCGGTGAACGGCAAAAAAAGCCGAAAATTCGTTGGGTTTTACCGACGCAGCCACAATATCGGCATCCAGACTAGTGGAGCGCTCGCAAGCGGCAATCACATCCCACAAGGCAATACCGTTGGCCTTGAGCCTTTCCAGCCGTTGTTCATACGGCAGCTCCGGCCTGGCACCAACCAGATCGCCCATGATGCGCCAGAAGGCATTGCGCGGATGGGCGTAGTAATGCGCCACCTTCAGGGAAGCCTTGCCTGGCATACTGCCGAGAATCAGCAGGCGCGCGGCGGAATTGGCGATCGGGGGAAAACTGCAAATTACCGACACTCGGGAAAGACTGGGTCAGCCACTCATTACGCGGTTTTTGCCGGCGCGTTTGGCAAGGTACATCGCCTGATCCGCCCGCTTGATCGCCTCGACGCCCGTTTCCTCCGCCATCAGTTGCGACACGCCAGCACTGAAGGTAATCAAAACCCTTTCTTTGCCGGTCAGGAAAAACGCCTTGGTCAGTTCGCGCTGCAACCGCACCATCGCATCAATTCCTTGCTCCAGCGAAGTATCCGGCATCAAGATAACGAATTCCTCACCGCCATAACGGGCCAACGTGTCGGATGGACGCATGCAGCTGCGCGCCACGTTGGCTAGATGAATCAGGGCTTGGTCACCAACGTCGTGTCCCAAGCGATCGTTCAGTTTCTTGAAATTATCAATATCCAGCATGCAAATCGACAGCAAAGACTCCTTGCGTCGAACCCCGGAAATTTCCCGCGCCAAGGCCTCATCCAGCCCCTTGCGATTCAAGGTATCGGTCAGCGAATCATGACGTGCCAAAGCACTCGCGCTGTCGAGCTCTAAATGTAACTGAGCCAGTTCGGCCTCAGTTGCCAGCACCTTGCTTTGCAAGGTTTTCAACTGCTCCCGGGCGCCAGAGGTTTCTTCCGCCATGGTCCGGGTAGCCGAAAGCACATCCTTGAGCAACGGCGTCAGATCCTCAATATTCTTCACCTGCTCAATCTCGCGGGCGCTCTCTTCGATCCGGTCCTGAAAAGTTGAGCTGGATAAACTCATCGTCGCTAACCGCTCGATAAACGCCGACAACATCTGACGCAACTCTTCCTGCGCCTCCACCGAGCGATTTTTAGCCTCACTCTGCTTCGCCATCACATCACGCAGGCGCCGTTCCATTTCGTCAAGATGGCGCAGCGTCAGGGGTGGCACCACCGCCGCCAGCAGACCATCGACTTGCCCTTTAAGCCAGCTATCGTCGAGACTAAGCTGGCTAATATTTTCAATGATCAGGTGCAGCAGCTTAAGCAGCGAATTCTTGATCTCAAGCTGCTCTTCCGCCGCAAACAACACCTGCCGACTAAAATTGGCCAGCATGTTCTGAATCAATGCCAAATCAGTCGCCGGCTGGCGCAGGTAGAGCAGCAACTCGCCGGCCAAATTCTTGACGCGAACATTTTCATCGCCCAGTGCCGGCATGACACTTTCGACAAAGCGGGCCAGCTTGGCAGAAAACTCCAGCGGCAATGCTGCCGCGATCGGTTGCTCGAATTCAATCCTCGGGGCCGCACCATTGCTCGCTGCGACAAAGGCAAGCAGCGCCTCTTGAACACCTTGCCAACTATGCCGACCAATCGCCGCATCGAGATTGGCTAATTCCTTTTGCTGGGTTTCATTTTTCCCCGTCAAAAGCGCCCCGAGCTGACGCAAAGGCGGCTCAGGAAATGCCACTACATTAGGCAGTTTCGCAATTTCGTTGTAACAGGCCTGGTAGTTGGCCGGTGTCGGGGGCAAACGGCTCGCCGCTAAGCGAGTCAACGCCTCTCGGGCTATTTCGGATGGGTTTTTGGGTTCGGTCATGAATAAAAATTGAAATAAATAAGCAGAGTCACCCCAAAATTAACAAAGCTAATAGCCGCAAAAAGCCCTCTATCAGCGGAAATATCAGTCTATCGCAAGGCGCCAGCTGACCGGCAAAATTCTTCGATGCCATCCGGATCAATTTGGCGCTTATCCCGGAGATTGACCGGCCGGCGCATCGGCCCAAACGTAAATCGCCCGGCCGTAAGCAGCGGCGGCGTGTTAACATGCTGCTCCCCCGTTTTTGTCCGGCCAACCCGGCGCGCCCCGCTGCCATGCGTCTTTTCCGCCTGCTCAAAATCGCTTCTGTCGCCAGCCGTTTCGGCCTCGACGAGATGGTGCTCGAACACGAGCCAACGGGGCGCCTGGTTCGCCTCGCCAATGGTCTGCAATTCTGGCGTGACCTTTCCGCGCCGCGTGCCGAGCGGCTGCGCCTGGCGCTTGAAGCGCTCGGCCCGATTTTCGTCAAGTTCGGCCAGGTACTGTCGACCCGGCGCGACCTGATGCCGATGGACATCGCCGACGAACTGGCCAAGCTGCAGGATCGCGTACCGCCTTTCGACTCGCATCTGGCCTTGGCCGAAATTGAAAAAGCCTACGGTCGGCCGGCCAGCGAGGTATTTGCCGAATTCGACCCGGTGCCGACCGCTTCCGCCTCGATCGCCCAGGTGCACTTCGCCCGCCTCAAGGAAGAAGATGGCGGACATGAAGTCGCCGTCAAGATCCTGCGCCCGAACATGCTGGCAGTGATCGACCATGATCTGGCCTTGATGGACAACCTGGCCATGCTGCTCGAAAAGCTGTGGTCGGATGGCAAGCGGCTAAAGCCGCGCGAAGTGGTCGCCGAATTCGCCAAATATCTGCGCGACGAGCTGGATCTGATGCGCGAAGCCGCCAACGCCTCGCAACTGCGCCGCAACTTTGTTGACTCCACTTTGCTCGTCGTCCCGGAAATTCATTGGGATTGGTGTACATCGACCGTGATGGTCATGGAGCGCATGCACGGCACACCGATTTCGCAAATCGAGAAGTTGCGCGCCGACGGCATCGACCTCTCCAAGCTTTCTGCCGCTGGCGTCGAAATCTTCTTCACCCAGGTTTTCCGCGACGGTTTTTTCCATGCCGACATGCACCCCGGCAATATTTTCGTTGCCCCCGACGGCCGCTACATTGCGCTTGATTTCGGCATCGTCGGCACGTTAACCGACAGCGACAAAAACTATTTGGCGCAAAATTTTCTCGCCTTCTTCCGCCGCGACTATAAGCGCGTCGCCGAGGCGCACATCGAATCCGGCTGGGCGCCGAAAGAAACCCGGGTCGATGAGTTCGAAGCGGCCATTCGCGCTGTTTGCGAACCGATTTTCGACCGACCACTGAAGGATATTTCCTTCGGCAAGATTCTGCTTCGCCTGTTCCAGACCTCGCGCCGCTTCAATGTCGAAATTCAGCCGCAGTTAGTCATGCTGCAAAAGACTTTGCTCAATATTGAAGGCCTCGGTCGCCAGCTCGATCCGGAACTCGACCTTTGGAAAACCGCCAAACCATTCCTTGAACGCTGGATGAGCGAACAGATCGGCTGGCGCGGCCTGTTGCGCACCTTCAAGCAGGAAGCCCCCTACCTCGCCCGTGCCCTGCCGCAACTACCGCGCCTGGTACATCAGTCGCTGGCCCAGGGGCCACGAGCCGACCTGCAACCGCAACTTGATCGCCTGATCGCCGCTCAGCAACAGCAAAACCGCTGGCTGGCCATCATCGCCCTATTGCTCGCCTGCGTTGCTGCAGCGCTTTATCACTGACCTTACATGCCCGCTGTCACCCTGACCACTTATACCGAAGATGATGTCACTTCCTGGCTTGGCGCCAAAGAGGTTGCCAAGGG
Source organism: Burkholderiales bacterium (assembly GCA_038250105.1). Classification (GTDB taxonomy): domain Bacteria; phylum Pseudomonadota; class Gammaproteobacteria; order Burkholderiales; family Rhodocyclaceae; genus Azonexus. The sequence goes on from JBBSCQ010000001.1 coordinate 15,801, forward strand.
GCACACCTATACCGACGCCGTGCATGAGCTGGAAGTCTCTGACGAACGCATTATTGCCCTGGTCACCGGCACAGCGCGCCAGCCTTACACCTCCACCGCTCGTTTGGTGCAGCACAAAAACGGCAAGCTGTCGCTGATCAACGGCTGCACCTGCCCGGTCGGCATGGACTGCAAACACGTCGCAGCGATGCTGCTTAAGGCGATTGACGAGCGCCATCCTGACCCAGTTGATCGGGTCAGCCCCGGCATCATGTCTTGGGTCGCCGACCTGCGTCGGGTATCGATTGCCGTCGCCAAGAAGAAGACGCGCCCGACCAGCGCCCGCCAGCAATTGTTTTACATCCTCAAATCAACGCCAGATCACCGCCATTTCGGCATTGAAATCCGCAAGGGAAAATACCCGGAATCTTCCGAAGAGTGGTGGAAGATCGATCGCGCTTTAGTCACGCCACCGCAATTCGTCAATGAAGAAGACCTCGGCATTCTCCGTCTGCTCTGGGCTGATCGCGGCCATGAAAGCGGCCTGCGCGCCTTCGGCCTCGGCCCCAAGCACGGCGCCGAAATCATGCAACGGATGGCGGCCAGCCATCGTCTCTATCCGGAAGACGATCTCGGCCTGCCCTTGGTCGTCGGCGTCAATCGCCCGGCGACGATTGGCTGGCAGGTCGATGGCCAGGGCTTCCAGCGCCCCTACATGAAACCCGAGCCTTCAGCCGACCGGATTGTTACGGTCGACCCACCTTGGTACCTCGATTTGACCAGCGGCGAAACCGGGCCGCTCGACATTGTCGGCAACCCGGCCGTCCTCAACCGTCTGTTCACCCTGCCGCCGCTCTCCACCAAGGAAGCCACGCTGGTCGCCGAAGCGCTGACCGAACTGGCGCCCGAACTACCGCCGCCAGCCGAAGATGCCAGCGCCCGCCTGCGCCTGGTTGACGCGCCCTTGCGCGCCATTCTCCAGCTCGACACCCTGCACACGCACGGCTACCGCGCCTGGCGCGAGCATCCGCACAGCTACGGCGGCGGACCATTCGACATCGCCCGGATCATTTTCCGTTACGCCGATGCTGAAATTCGCCCCGATGAAAAGCGCGAGTTCATCACCCTGCCCGAAGGCGAAACGGTTCGCCTGAAACGCCGGCCGGATGCCGAAGCGGCGGCCTTGGCCGTGCTTGCCGAAAGCGGCTTACAGAAGATTCCGAGCAACACGCTGTACACCTTCGGCAATCCGCCGGAAGGCATTTATGGTTTGGCGAGCGATAGTGCCTGGCCGAGTTTCATGGCGGAAAACGTCGAGCGTCTGAAACAAGGCGGCTGGCAGATCGAATTCCCGGAAGATTTTCGCCATCACGTGCTCGAAGTCGAAGGCTGGGAAGCCAACCTGATCGAGTCCGACAACGGCTGGTTCGACCTCGACATGGGCATCCTCGTCGAAGGCGAGCGCCTGCCGCTCGCCCCGTTACTGGCCGGGCTATTCCACCGCGATGCGCGCTGGCTGGAAAGCGGCGAACTGCACCGTATTCCTGATGACGAAGGGATCGAACTGCATACCGCGCAAGGCAAACGCCTGCGCGTCCCGGCCGGCCGTATCAAACCGCTGGCGGCAACGCTGATTGACCTCTTTGACGGTTTCAGCGGTGGTGAAACCTTGCGTCTGTCGCGCTTCGACGCGCCGCGCCTGGCCGAACTGACTGACACCAGCCGCTGGGAATTCCGCGGCCAGAGCGATGTTTTTGCCATGGCCGAACGCCTCAAGGCGGCCCAAGGCATCACCACCATCGAACCACCGGCCGGCCTCTGCCTGGAACTTCGTCCCTACCAGCGCGAAGGTCTGGCCTGGCTGCAATTCCTGCGCGAACATAACCTCTCGGGCATTCTGGCCGACGACATGGGTCTGGGCAAAACGGCGCAAACATTGGCCCACCTGCTGCTGGAAAAAGAAGCTGGCCGTCTCGACAAACCGGCCTTGATCATCCTGCCGACCTCGTTGATCTTCAACTGGAAGAACGAAGCGGCGCGTTTTGCCCCCTCGCTCAAGGTGCTGTCGCTGCACGGCCCGGAACGCAAGAGCCGCTTTGCCGAAATTCCGGCGCATGACGTCGTACTCACCACCTATCCGCTGCTTTGGCGCGACGCCGATGAGTTGATGCTGCACAGCTATCACCTGCTCATTCTCGACGAAGCGCAAACCGTCAAGAACGCCCAGAGCCGCAGCGCCGAAGCAGTGCGCAAGGTCGATGCCCGGCACCGCCTGTGCCTGACCGGCACGCCACTGGAAAATCACCTTGGCGAGTTGTGGAGCCAGTTCGACTTCCTGCTTCCCGGCTTTCTAGGCACCAGCAAGCAGTTCACGAAACACTGGCGGACGCCGATTGAAAAGCTTGGCGACAGCCAACGCCGTAAATTACTCGCTCGGCGCATTCGCCCCTTCATTCTGCGTCGCAAGAAGGAAGACGTGGCGCAGGAACTGCCGCCGAAAACCATCATCGTGCGCAGCGTCGAACTCGAAGGCGCCCAGCGCGACCTTTACGAAACCGTGCGCGCCGCGATGGACAGCAAGGTGCGCGACGAGATCGCCAACCGCGGCTTTGCGCGCAGCCAGATCGTTATCCTCGACGCTCTGCTCAAATTGCGTCAGGTCTGTTGCGACCCGCACCTGGTCAAGGCGACCTCGGCTAGCAAGGTCAAGGAACGCGCCAAGCTCGACCTGCTGATGGGCATGCTGCCGGAACTGGTCGACGAAGGCCGCAAGATTCTGCTTTTCTCGCAATTCACCAGCATGTTGGCGCTGATTGAGCATGAACTGGACAAACTCGGCTTGCCCTACGTCACACTAACGGGCGATACGACCGACCGCGAATCGCCGGTCCGCCGCTTCCAGGACGGCGAAATCCCGATCTTCCTGATCAGCCTGAAAGCCGGCGGCGTCGGCCTCAATCTGACTGCGGCCGACACCGTCATCCATTACGATCCGTGGTGGAATCCGGCCGTCGAAAACCAGGCCACCGACCGCGCTCACCGCCTCGGCCAGGACAAACCAGTGTTCGTCTACAAATTGATCGTCGCCGGCAGTATTGAGGAAAAAATCCTCGCCCTGCAGGAGCGCAAGGCTGAGCTGGCCGCTGGCATTCTCTCGGAAGATCGCGGCGTCGAGGTCAAGTTCGGTAATGACGATCTGGCGGCACTGTTCGAGCCGCTGCCGGTTTAGTCGAAGACGACGGTTTTCCGGACTCGTCGCTCCACCGCCAGCACGCCCCGGCCAAAACCACCGAAAATGGTTTTGGCCTTTTTTCCGCGTTGACCGCAGCAAGGCAGGAAGTCCCCTTGGCAGCAGCAAGACAGCGTAAAATAATTGCATCAGAAACCGCTAATGCAAAACCCACCATGCGCCGCTTATTTGTACTCATCGCCTTCGCCCTGACCACCCATGCCGCTTTCGCCGAAGACTGGATGACGCGACAAAAAGTCAGCGCCAACTTCGCGGATACGCGTGACGCCATCGTCATGGCAATCGAAAACCGTGGCCTGGTCATAAACTACACCTCGCACATCGCCGACATGCTGAATCGCACCGGCGCTGACATCGGCGCCAGCAAACAGATTTTTGACCAAGCTGAAATCATCGAATTCTGCTCGGCCGGCCTGTCGCGCAAAATGATGGAAGCCGACCCGCACAACATCGTCCTCTGCCCCTTTGCCATTTCCATCTACACCTTGCCGGGCGAGAAAAATACGACCTGGGTTGCCTACCGCAAGCCCATGGGCGGAGCGGAGAAAATTATCGGGCCACTCCTCAAGGAAATAACGGCCGAAGCGGGAAAGTGATTTTGGCTTAAAACGGCTGTCGACCGCAGTAATTGGCGGCGCGGCTTGGTAACGACAACTCCCAAGCGCGCCGCACACTCAAGCGACCAAACTAGCCCCCGCCAAGCGTTCGAGTAAGCCATGCAACGCATAGCGCACTGATTGTTCGCGGACGGCAGCGCGATCACCCTGGAAATGTGCAACTTGCGCTTCGCAACCAGCATTTTTTTCGGCCCAGGCAAAGCAAACCGTACCGACCGGCTTTTCCCTTGAACCACCGGTTGGCCCGGCAACGCCGGTGATGCCGACTGACCAGTCGGCCCGGCTATGGGCCAGCGCGCCCTGTGCCATGGCGCGGGCAGTTGCTTCGGAAACCGCACCGTGCCGTTCGAGTGTCGTTTCCGGCACGCCGAGCATCTCCACCTTGGCGGCGTTGGAATAGGTGACGAAGCCCCGGTCGAACCAGGCGGAACTGCCGGCGATAGCCGTGACGGATTGGGCCAACCAGCCGCCGGTGCAGGATTCTGCTGCGGTCAAGCATTCGCCCCGGGCCAAAAGCGCGGCGCCCAATTGTTGGGCCAGTTTTTCGAGTTCGTTCATGACGAAAATCTTATCACTTCGCTTCGTTGAAATGCCAGCGGCGGTCTACACACCTTATTTTCACCTTCAAGGCAACAACAGCGGGCAGCGTATCGGTTTTTGGTTTTGGCTCTTTTTTTCCGGTTGACCCGAGGGCCAGCCCTTGTTTCTATGGTCGGAGCAATTGCTTCGTCGCAATGGCACGGTGCAGCACGCAGCGACAAATGGCTGACGAGCGGACTGGACAGCGCCGCCGGCGCCACGTAGCATCGCGCCCCCGGCGCTGCATTGGCCACGTCCCCGCTCATTTTTGGCCTTCATGCACGCTTCACCTGCCCGCGCCTGCGGCATCGATTTCGGCACTTCCAATTCGACCGTTGGCTGGCTGCGCCCTGGCCAGCCCACCCTGCTGACGCTCGAAGATGGCAAGCCGACGCTCCCTTCTGTCGTCTTCTTTAATGCCGAAGCTGGTACGGTCAGCGTCGGCCGCTACGGGCTGGGCGAATATCTCGCCGGCACCGAAGGCCGCCTGATGCGCTCGCTGAAAAGCCTGCTCGGGAGCAGTCTGATTGATGGTCGTACCGAGGTTAATGGTCGTGCTGTGGTCTTTCGCGACCTGCTTAATGAATTCATTCGCACGCTGAAGCAGCGCGCCGAGAGCGAAGCGGGACGCAGTTTCGAGCAAGCCGTCTTCGGCCGGCCGGTGTTTTTTGTCGATGACAATAGCGAAGCCGACCAGCAGGCCGAAAAGACGCTGGGCGAAATTGCCCATGCCGTCGGTTTTAAGGACATCAGCTTCCAGTTCGAGCCGATTGCCGCGGCCTACCATTACGAAACGCAAATCGCCCGCGAAGAGATTGTGCTGGTCGCCGATATCGGCGGTGGCACCTCGGATTTCTCCATCGTTCGCCTGTCGCCTGAACGCGCCAAAGCGGCCGACCGGCGCAGCGATGTGCTGGCCAATGGCGGCGTCCATATCGGCGGCACTGACTTCGACCGCCAACTCAGCCTGGCCGGCGTCATGCCCCATCTCGGCTACCGTAGCACCCTGAAAAATGGCCGCGAAATGCCGGCCAGCATCTATTTCAACCTCGCCACCTGGCACACCATCAACTTCGCCTACACCCGGCAGGTCTGGTCGGATCAACAACGCCTGTACATCGACGCGCTCGAACCGGAACGCCTGGAACGCTTGCTGGCGCTGATCGAAAACCGCGCCGGCCACTGGCTGGCGCATCAGGTCGAACAGGCCAAAATTGCGCTTTCGGCCGATGATCAGGCACCCTTGCCACTCGACGCCTTCGCCCCCGGCGAAATGCATACGCTGAGCCGACTGGAATTTGAACTGGCGTCGACACAATTAGTCGAAAAAATCGAGTTGACCGTAGCAAAGCTGCTACCGAGCGCCGGTATCGCCGCCGAACGCATCGACACCGTATTTTTCACCGGCGGCTCAAGCGGCATTCCCGCCCTGCGTCAGCGTATTGCGGCGCAACTGCCCAAGGCGCGAGTGGTGGAAGGCGACCTCTTCGGTAGCATCGGTGCTGGCCTAGCGGTGGATGCGGCAAGACGCTTTGGCTGAATATTGTCAGCCGTAAACCCCCGCGGCATATAACAAAATCAAGAAAAACAGTATCCGCTAAAGTAATATCGACTCGCTCTGTTGCTGCACTGCTGGGAGCCGCTTAGAATCGGGCTGTGCAAGGGAAATTAGAGGAGCACCATGTACCAATATAATAATAAAAACACCAAATTTACGCTCCAGCTTTACTTGCTGGCAGCCACGGCCACATTCAGCTCGCAGGCGTTTACGTCTGTGAGCAATCTGACGGAACTATCGATTGAGCAGTTGGCCGGTATTGAGGTCGAGAGCGCATCCAGATACAAACAGCCAGCTATCGACGCCCCGGCCTCAGTGTCGGTGGTCGATGCCGAAGAAATTCGGACATTTGGCTACCGTACACTGGGCGACATTCTCTCGTCGATGCGTGGCATCTATACCTCCTATGATCGCTACGTTCGCTATGTCGGAACGCGCGGATTCTCCCGCGCTGGCGACTACAACACGCGGATTCTGCTACTGATCGACGGCGTTCGCCAGAACGACAGCCTGTACAGCCAGGCGATGATCGGTACCGAATTCCCTATCGACATTGATCTGATCGCCCGTGTTGAATTTGTACCCGGTGCCGGCTCTTCCGTATATGGATCAAATGCATTTTTTGGTGTCATCAACGTCATTACTAAGAACGGAAACGATTTCCGCGGCACCGAAACGGCTGCCGCAGTGGGGAGCTACAAGACCAGCAAACTGCGAGTCACGCATGGCACGACCAGCGACAGTGGTGTGGAATGGCTAGTCTCAGGCTCTTCCTTCAAGCAGCGGGGACAGGATCTTTTCTTCCCAGCCTACAACGACACAGCCCGAAATCTGGATAGTGACCAAAGCGACTCTGTTTTTGCCAAGATGCGAACCGAAAATCTCTCTTTGGGGATGATGCTGTCCGTAAGGACAAAGGACAACCCAACAGCATCATTCCAACAGCAGTTCGGCGCTCAGGGATCGAAATCGACCGATGAACAGGCTGCGATCAATGCCGAATACCGCAAAGCTCTGTCCGATGTGCTCTCCCTAAAAGTAAGTGCTTACGCACAGAAATACCGCTATCAAGGGGACTTTATTTACCCCTACAGCGGCCCGATTACGCTCCCTCTTCGCACCAGCTACACCAACCGCGACAAGTCCGAAGGATCGATGCTGGGCGGCGAACTGCAATTTATCAGCACCCATTTTCAAAATCATCGCATCGTCTTTGGTGCCGACTATCGAAAAGATACCGGCGTCAAGCAAAAGAATTTCGATATTCAGCCTTACGTGTCTTACCTCGACAGTAAAGTGAGCGGCAGCAGCAACGGCTTTTATGTACAGGATGAAATCGCGCTGGGAGAGAAGCTCCTGATCAATGCGGGGGTGCGTTACGACCTGATCAGCGGCTTCCCCAGCGCGACCAATCCGCGTATTGGCCTAGTCTTCAAGCCACAAGCGCAAACGGCCATCAAGCTCATTTATGGCACCGCTTATCGCGTCCCCAACGCCTATGAGCAGCATTACGAGACCGCGACGGCCGGCGGTTACATGACCAACTCCAATTTAAAACCAGAAAAAATTCGCAGCCGTGAACTCGTCATCGAGCATGCGCTCTCCAACTCGCAGCGGATAGTCGCCAGTGTTTACCAGAATGATGTCCGTAACTTGATTTCTCAAAGTTACGATAGCGTGGCTGACCGTTTCTTTTTTGACAACATTTCCGGCGTCCGCGTCCGAGGCATAGAGGCGGAATGGATCGGCCGCCTGAACGGCGGCATCATGGCACGCCTCAGTGCAAACTTTCAGCACGCCGAGGACACCGCAAGCCGGCAAACGATTCCGAATTCGCCCGCCAGACTGTTCAAGGCCCACCTGTCGGCCCCGTTGTGGCGGGATCAATTACGGGCCGGCCTGGAGATTCAGGGAATGTCCCGTCGAAAAACTGATTTCAACACGGAAACCCCAGGCTTCGCCATTACCAACCTGACCTTGCGGGCTCCGAATTTTGCTCAGAACACCGATATTTCGGCCTCAATCTATAACCTTTTTGATCATCAATTTGCAGACCCAGCAGGCACCGAGCAGGCACCAAACGATCGGATTGCCCAAAATGGACGTAACTTCCAACTCAAACTGAACTACCGTTTCTAGGCTGCATCAAGCACACGGTATGCGACCTGTACTCCATTTCCGGCAAACCCTTTGCGGCATTCTGGCCAGCCTCATGACTACGTGTGCCTTCTCGGCCCAGAAAGCGCCGGAACATGACCTCAAAGCAGCATATATCTATAACTTCATCCAGTTCACGGAATGGCCGGAGGATGGGCTGAAGAGTTCAACCCTGAATGTCTGTGCCAGCGCCGGCACCGTGCTGTACGTGGCGCTGCAAGCCATTGTCGGAAAAACATCGCACAATCGAACTATTGCTTTAAAGTCTTTGCAAACCACCCCGGCCACTGACTGCAACGTACTGATTGCAGAAAAATCGGACCGTGAGTTGTATAGCCAAATTCGTCCTAAAATTGCCAATTTACCAATATTGACCATTTCGGATGATGCAGAATTGACCACCGGCGACTTCATGATCACGATAGCCATCCTCAATGAACGAATCCGCTTTGTCATCAACAGCACGCGGGCGCTCGAGGTCAAAATGGTATTTTCTTCTCGGCTGCTGCGACTGGCGGCTAAAGTCCTGTGAAGAACAAAGCCAAAAACCCGCCGGAGATCACCCACAAGCTCGCCTTCGCCAGCACGCTGTCGGCCGGGGTGGCATTGTTACTGACCATCGCTTTACTCATCGTCATTGAGTTCTTCGCCTTGCGTAACGCTCTGCTCGAAGACTCCCGGATTGAAGTCAGCATACTTGCCGACAACGTCTCTGCCGCACTCATGTTTCAGGATGGCGCGGCGGCAAACGAGATATTGCGCAGCTTGAATGTTTCACCAGACCTCGTCGGCATCGTGCTTCTGGACGACCAGCGGGTAACGCTTGCCAAGCAGCCCGACGGATTTACCCGCCAAATTCCGGAGGTCAAGCGCTTTGCCCAAACCGACTACCACTTTTCCCTGACCCGGCTGGAAATTCTCTCGCCGGTCTCGTACAAGAACAATCAGGTTGGTACGCTCTATCTGGTCAAGTCGCTAAAAACGCTGTTCAAACGCCTCGGCATCTATGCGCTGGCGGCAATCGCGGCAGCGATAATTGCATTATTCGTTGCCGTTCGTTTGCTCGCACGTGCCCGGCAATCGGTACAGCTGGCCGAGCAGAATCTGCACCACTTGGCACATATCGACCCGGTCACCGGGCTGGCCAACCGGCACGCCTTCAATGAGCGACTTGGCTTTGCCATCGAGGAATCCCAGCAGTTCAGCGAGCCCCTTGCCATGCTCCTGTTTGATCTCGACAACTTCAAACAGGTAAATGACACGCTAGGCCACCAAGCTGGCGACGAGTTGTTGCGCATGTTGGCTCAACGCATCGCCAAAGCCTTGCGCCGTGACGATACTATTGCTCGCCTCGGTGGCGACGAATTCGCCGTCATTTTAAAAAAAATCACCACCTCGGACGAAGCGGGGCAAATTTGCGACAAGATGGTGGCAACCCTCGCCAAGCCATTCCAGATTGGCAGTTACGACTTTTTCGTAACTGCCAGCATCGGTGCCGCCTTCTACCCCAAAGATGCAGGTGATGGCACGACACTGATCCGCAATGCTGATACAGCGATGTATCAGGCCAAGGTTTCCGGGAAAAATACCTTTAGGCTTTTTCTCCCGGTGATGAATGCCAAGATCAAGCAGCGCCACTCTCTTGAAACCAGCCTTCACACTGCCCTTGAAAAAGGAGAGCTCTCACTCCACTATCAACCGCAATTTGATTTCAAGCACGGCAGCATAGTGGGTTTTGAGGGCTTATTGCGCTGGAACTCGTCCATTCACGGGCATGTTTCGCCAGACAACTTTATTCCGATTGCCGAAGACACCGGCCTCATTGTCGAAATTGGTGACTGGGTAATCAAACAGGCGCTAAGCGACATCCAGAAATGGAACCAGCTCCGGCCAGTTAAATTGCAGGTAGCGGTAAACTTGTCTGCCCGCCAATTACGCGACAAGGACATCGCTGTTCGCGTCGCCGAGCTACTGGCTGAAGCCGCTGTTCCGGCAGAATGGTTAGAGATTGAATTGACCGAATCGATGGTTATGGAGAATGTCCACGCACACATCGACACCTTTCAGCGGCTCAAAATACAGGGCGTCAAGTTAGCGATTGATGACTTTGGCACGGGTTATTCCTCAATGAGCTACTTAAAGCGTTTGCCAATCACCAGTCTAAAAATTGACCGCAGTTTTGTTCGGGATCTGGCCACGGATAAAAATGATTTGGCGATTTCCGCCGCCATCATCGCGCTGGGGCATAGTCTGGGACTCACTGTAATCGCCGAAGGCGTCGAAACCGAAGATCAAGCCAATGCCTTGTTTGCGCTCGGCTGCGACGTTGGACAGGGCTATCTGTACTCTCGTCCGATACCGGCTGAGGCGGTTCCACAATTCCTCGCCAACTACGGTTAACCTTGGTGCGGTGAAGCGGTTAAACTCGCCCTTTTCCCGTTGTTGTTAGCAGCTCATGACCTTCGCTTCCCTCGGCCTTGCCGCCCCGCTCCTGCAGGCCCTCGAAACACTCGGCTATAAAACCCCGACGCCGATTCAAGTGCAAGCCATCCCCGCCGTCCTCGCTGGCCGCGACTTGATGGCCGCTGCCCAGACCGGCACTGGCAAGACCGCCGGCTTTGCGCTGCCGGTATTGCAACGCCTGAGCGAAAAAGAAGGCAAGGTCGGCAGCAACGCCGTCCGCTGCCTGGTGCTGGTGCCGACCCGCGAACTGGCTGAGCAAGTGCACGCCAGCTTCCGCCAGTACGGCGAACATCTGCCGGTCAGCACCTACGCCGCTTATGGTGGGGTCAGCATCAATCCGCAGATGATGCGTCTGCGCCGCGGCGTCGATATTCTGGTCGCCACCCCCGGCCGCCTGCTCGACCTCGTCCGCCAGAACGCGCTCAAGTTGAAGCATGTCGAAACGCTGATTCTTGATGAAGCCGACCGCATGCTCGACCTCGGCTTCTCGCAGGAACTGGCCGCCGTCTTCGCCGCTTTGCCTAAGCAGCACCAAACCCTGCTCTTTTCGGCGACTTTCTCGGAAGAAATTCGCAGCATGGCCAAGGCCCGGCTGTGCGATCCGCTCTCGATTGAAGTCAGCCCGCGCAACAGCACGGTCAAGGCGATCAAACAATGGGTGGTGCCGGTCGACAAGAAACGCAAGCCGGAACTCTTTCTGAAAATGCTCAAAGACCGGCGCTGGGGGCAGGTGCTGGTCTTCGTCAAAACACGCAAAGGCGTCGACGAACTGGTCAGCCTGTTGCTTGCCAAGAAAATCAAGGCCGACGCTATTCATGGCGACAAGCCGCAACCGGCCCGTTTGCGGGCGCTGGAAAGTTTCAAGGCCGGCGAAATCCAGATTCTCGTCGCCACCGATGTTGCGGCGCGCGGCCTCGACATCGACGACCTGCCGCAGGTGGTCAATTTTGACCTGCCGATCGTTGCCGAGGATTACATCCACCGCATTGGCCGCACCGGCCGGGCCGGTGCCAGCGGTGAAGCGATTTCGCTGGTCTGTGCCGACGAAGCGCCGCTGCTTGCCGCTATTGAAGTGCTGACCAAACAAACCTTGAGCCGCGAGGAAGAACCTGGTTTCGAGCCCGACCACCGGGTACCGATGACCAATGGCGCCGGTCAACTGGTTAAAAAGCCGAAAAAGCCCAAGGTGCCGGGTGGCCGCGCCAGCAAGAACCTGCCTTCAAATTGGGAAGGTTTCGACAGCCCGGTGGCAAAACCAGCTCGCCGAAGTGCCCAGAAAGCAACGAGCAGCAGCGGCAGCAAAACGCCGGCCAAGCCACGCGCCCGCTGAATCATGGATAATCGGCTGACTCTTTTTTCGGCCTGAATCATGCCTCCCCGACGCGACCAGATCCGTGATTTTTCCGGCAAACGCTGGCTCAACCTGGCCTTGCGTACCGCCCATCTGATCGGGCTGGTGCTACTCGGCGCCGCCCTGCTCGGTGCCGGCGAGGTCAGCGCCGGTGCCAGCCTGACCTTCGTTTCCGGCGGTGCCATGTTTGCTATCGACACCTGGGCCAACCCGGCCCACCTGCGCGAAACGGCTGGCTTCGGCGTGTTGGTCAAACTGATGTTGGTCGGCTTGATGGCCCTGCAACCGGCCTGGGCACTTACCTTGTTCTGGCTCGTGTTGGCACTCTCAACCCTGCTTTCGCACGCGCCCGGCAACTTTCGCCATCGCCAACTCTTCTGATCAGCCCATCCATCGCACAATTTTCGCCACGCCCATACTCAACACGTTGATGCGCTGGCTCTCCCGTGGAGTTTTGCAATTACTCGGCTGGCGAATCGAAGGGGCGCACCCAACGCCGCAAAATACGTCCTGATCACCGCGCCGCACACCAGCAACTGGGATTTCCCCTTCACCCTGATGGTCTGCTTTGCCTTGCGCTTGGAAGTTTACTGGACGGGTAAAGCCAGCCTTTTCCCGCCCGTCATCGGCAGTGTCATGCGCTGGCTCGGCGGCATTCCGGTCGACCGCTCACGGCAAGGGAATCTGGTGGAAAGCACGGTGGCGGCGTTTCAAAATAGCCAACGCCTGACAGTGATCATTCTGCCCGAAGGCACGCGCTCGAAAGTCACCCACTGGAAAACCGGCTTTTACTACATCGCCCAAGGCGCTGGCGTGCCGATTGCGCTCGGATTTCTCGATATCAAACGAAAAACCGCCGGAATCGATCGCTTGTTTGAGGTTTCCGGCGATATCAAAGCTGACATGGTAAAAATTCAGGCTTTTTACGCCAGCATCACCGGCAAAAACCCGAGAATGTTCTGATTCAGACTGTCAGCCAACAAAAACGGGTGCCTTGCCGCAGCAAAACACCCGCTCAGTTTTACGCCGCTCACCGCAGGCCAATGTGCAGCCAGCGCCCGGCCCAGAATCAAGCCTTTTTGTCGCCTTCTGAAGCGATGGCCGATTTAACGCTTGCCACGCCCTGCGCCAACTTGTCACTGGCGCTGCTATTCAGTTCGGCCGCTTTCGCCGTCGCCTTGCCGGCAGCAACCTCCGCCTTGGCGGAAACCTCGGCGGCGGTTTGCTTCGTCGCATCCCACGCCTGACCTGCCGCCGCACTGGCTTTACTACCGAACTCACTGGCTTTGGCCGACGCTTGATCCGCTACAGACTCGGCTTTAGCCGCAACCTCGGCCGCTGCCAACTTGGTACTACCCCACGCCTGATCGGCCGCCGCACTGGCTTTACTGCCGAACTCACTGGCTTTGGCCGACGCTTGATCCGCTACAGACTCGGCTTTAGCCGCAACCTCGGCCGCTGCCAACTTGGTACTACCCCACGCCTGATCGGCCGCCGCACTGGCCTTACTGCCGAACTCACTGGCTTTGGCTGATGCCTGATCAGCCGCTGATTCGGCTTTGGCCGCAGCCTCTGCCGCCGCCTGCTTGGTCGTATCCCAAGCCTGATCCGCCGCTACCGCGACTTTATCGGCCAGTTCTGCCGCCTTGGCAGATGCTTGCCCCGCCACAGCTTCCAACTTTTCTTCTGCCGTGTTCAGCAAGGCCTTGGCTTTATCAAAAATACTCGTCATTTTTTGTGCTCCTTTAATCGATGAAATCCCCAAGCGAAAACCAATTCTTGATATTCCATCATAGGCGGAAATGGCAGATTAGGCACGCGACATAAGCCGTTGTTTCTGCAGGCAAATCAAATCAGCCGTTACAGCAGGCCCTCAAACAGTTGCACCTGAACGCTGTCGCCCGGCTGCACGCCGGCGCAATCCTCCACCAGCACGACAAAGCAATTGGCTTCTGACATTGAGCGCAGCACGCCGGAGCCCTGGTTGCCGGTGGTTTTTACCTGCCAATGGCCGTCGACCGCAGCAATCGTCCCACGCAGGTATTCGCGCCGGCCAGGCTGCTTTTTGATCGGATTGCCGGCGATAACAGTCAGCAGCGGCCGCTCGGGAATGGGATCAAGACCGGAAAGACGGAGCAGCGCATCGAGGGCAAACTGGGTATAGCTGACCATCACCGCCACCGGGTTGCCGGGCAGGCCGAACAGCCAGGCATTGCCAACCTTGCCGAAGGCCATCGGCCGGCCGGGCTTGATATTGAGCTTCCAGAATTTCACTTCGCCCAACTTGGCAAGAACTTCCTTGATGAAATCGGCCTCACCAACCGAGACGCCGCCGGTGGTAATGATCGCATCAGCGATCTGAGCGGCTTCGGCCAAGGTTGCTTCCAAGGCTTCGGGGCGGTCCGGCACAACGCCCATATCGATGATTTCGGCACCCAAGCGGGTGAGCAAGCCATGCAGGGTGTAGCGGTTGCTGTCGTAAATTTCGCCAGGGGCGAGCGGATTTCCAATCGAAGTCAGTTCATCGCCGGTGGAGAAAAAGGCGACACGCAGACGGCGTTTGACATCCACTTCGGCGACACCAATCGAGGCAATCAAACCCAGTTCAGCCGGGCCGATTTTCTTGCCGGCAGCCAGCGCCACTGCGCCCCGGGCGAGGTCTTCACCGGCCCGGCGGGTGTTTTGGCCGAGACGTTGGCCGGCGGGAACGAACACTACGCCGTCTTCAACGCGCGTTACTTCCTGAACGATCACGGTATCCGCGCCGGCCGGCAAAACGGCGCCGGTCATGATGCGCACGGCCTGCCCTTTGCCGACTTGGCCAGAGAAGGCATTACCGGCGAAAGCGGTGCCGACTACGGTCAACCGCGTTTCTTCGGCAATATTCAAGCTGGCAAAATGAATGGCATAGCCGTCCATCGCCGAATTGTCATGCGCCGGCACGTCGTGCGGGGCAATGATGTCGGCGGCGAGGATGCGACCCAGCGCACTGCGTAACGGCACGAACTCGTGGCCGACAATCGGCGAAACCTCGGCCAGCATACGGTCGCGGGCCTCGGTTGCAGAGAGGGCACGACTTTCCGGAGCAGTTGAAGCACAGGAAGAAATATCGGTCATGGCATCACTTTTTGGCGTTGGGGAAGAAAACTGGTTGGCCGTCGGCACGGAAAGCGGCAATCGCCTCCTGACCGTCTTTTGAAGTTAACCACTGGGCAAAACGCTCGGCCGCTTGTTTGTTGACATGCGGATGGCGCGCCGGGTTCACTGGAATGACGCCGTAGGGATTGAACAATACCGGGTCACCGGCGAGCACCAGATCAAGGTCGCGGCGGTTCTTGAAAGCACCCCAGGTGGCGCGATCGGAGAGTGTATAGCCGTTGATCGCTGCAGCCATATTCAAGGTCGGCCCCATGCCGCTGCCGGTCTCCTTGTAGCCGGACAGCGCTTTCGGATCAACATCGGCCTGCTTCCACAGGCGCAGTTCGGCGGCGTGCGTGCCGCTCTTGTCGCCGCGTGAAATGAAAGCCTGGCCGCTGGCGGCAATCGCTTTCAGCGCGATTAGCGCGTTGCTGGCAGTGCGGATTTTGGCCGGGTCGTCCTTCGGGCCGATGAAGACGAAATCGTTGTACATCACGTCCTGGCGATAGCTGCCGTAGCCTTCGGCAACAAATTTATCTTCCGCCGCACGGTCATGGACAAAGAGCACGTCGGCATCGCCGCGCCGACCGATATCGAGCGCCTGACCGGTGCCGACAGCAACGACGCGAACCTTGATCCCGGTCGACTGCTCAAATTTAGGCAAAATCCAACCGAATAGACCGGACTGCTCAGTTGAGGTGGTCGAGGCGACGATCAAGGTCTCCTCGGCGTGGGCCACTCCAGCCAACAAGCCGAGGGCGATTATCAACGATCGAAAGCAATGCGCCATGGTAGTTCTCCTTGCATGAACGCCCGCGCTGCTGGGGATTGCGGCCGGGCAAAAAAGCGTTGGGCCGATTCGTGCTCCTGCACGCGGCCCTCGGCGAGAAAAATGATGTCATCGGCGAGGCGAGTCGCCTGGCCAAGATTATGCGTTGTCATCAGTACCTTGGCACCCTCAGTACGAATTTCCCGAATAATCCGTTCGACGGCTTCGGTGGCCGACGGGTCGAGACTGGCGGTTGGCTCATCAAGCAGCAGCAGACGCGGCCGCATCGCCCAGGCCCGGGCCAAAGCGAGGCGCTGACGTTCGCCGCCGGAAAGCAGGCGGGCACAGTCTTTTGCCCGATGCGCCAGACCGACGCGCTCCAACACCTCACGGGTCCGGACGCGCCGTTCATCCGCCGCCATCGCTTGTGGCCGCAGGGCGAATTCGACATTGGTGAACACCGACATGCGAAGCAGCATCGGCTGCTGAAAAACCATCGCTAACCGGCCATCGGCTCGCGCCGCACCGCCCCACAGAATCGACCCACCATGCGCCGGCAAAACCCCGGCGAGTAGGCGCAGCAGTAAGGTTTTCCCGGCACCATTCGGGCCAATAATGACGCTGATGCCTTCACCGGAAAGTTCGAGATCAAGACCATTGAGAACGATCCGCCCTTCCGGGGCAAAACGCAGGCCGGCGATACATAGCGGAAACATCAGCCGTACCTCCGTACCGCCCAGCAGCGCAAGAAATGGGCGGCGACATTGAGGCTAAGGATGATCGCCATCAACACAATACCCAGTGCAATCGACAGCGCCAGATCACCCTTGCTGGTTTCCAGTGCAATCGCCGTGGTCATCACCCGCGTGTAACCATCAATGTTGCCGCCAACAATCATCACCGCGCCGACTTCCGACATGGCCCGGCCCAGCCCGGCCAAGGTCGCGACACTTAAGGAAAAGCGGCAATCAGTGAGCAGCAGCATGACCGCCTGTGGCCGACTGATGCCGATCAGGGAAAGCTCCGGCGCGTATTCGCGCCAGGCATCCTCGACAATCTGGCGGGTCACCGCAGCAATTAACGGTACAACGAGGACGCTTTGCGCCACGATCATCGCCGCCGGTGAAAAGAGCAGCCCGTAGCTGCCGAGCGGCCCGCTCCGCGACAGGGCGAGATAAACCATCACGCCGACCACCACCGAGGGCAGTCCCATCAAGGCGTTAAGGGCGACGATCAAGGCGCCGCGCCCGGGAAAACTCGCTACCGCCAACCAGGCACCGAGCGGCAGGCCAAGCAGCGCGCCGATCGTAAGCGCACTCAAGCTGACGCGCAGGGACAAGCCAACGATATCGAGTAAGCGATGGTCGAAGTGGCCTAATAGAAAGAGGGCGTCAAGCAGTGTAGGCGTCATGGGTCCAGACGAAACAACGCCCGACGGTCACCCGCCGGGCGTTGTGAGGATAACACCGTGCCTATTATTTGGCGGCAGGTGCCGCAACCGGCGGCGCCGGCGGAACAACGGCTGGAGCTGGATTTATAGCGGATACAGGCGCAGTAGCAGGGGCCGCAACCGGCGCTGCGACCACGGGTAGTGCTGGCGGCGGAATCGGCGTCGGTTTAACAGTGATGCCTTTGGCCTTCTGCTCCTTGATGTATTTTTCGGCGACGCGGTCTTGCGACATGCCGAGTTGCTCACCTTCGGCCTTGGCTTTTTCTGCAGCCACAAGCTTGGCTTCTTCGGCCTTCACTTTCGCTTCTTCGGACGGCGCCGGCAGTTTGGCCCAGGCCCCCGACATTGCTACGGTCAACGCGAAAAACAGGGCAAATTTGCTTTTTATCATCTTGGTATTCCTCCCATTAGCCTTGCGGGTGGCCGGATTTTCCAGCCTTGACGTCCTTGAACCATGCCTCATGGTGCTCGCGCGCCCAGGTTTCATCGACATAACCGGTTTTCATCGAATCGAGCGCGCCATGAACCCCGATGGTGCCCATGTAGATGTGGCCAAAAGCCAGAACTAACATGGTGATCGCGGCGATTGCATGAACCAGGCTGGCGAGTTGCATGTCGGCCCGGCCTTGCCCGAAATTCGGGAAGTTGAGGACAAAACCAGAGACTGAAACAGTCAGGCCAAGAATCGTCACCCCGATCCAGAACCAGGTCTTTTCACCAAAGTTGAAGCGGCCGGACGGCACGTGCTCACCGCTCAGCAAACCACCGGCCTTGGTGATCCATTGAGCGTCGATGTTCTGCCAGACGTTGTCGCGCGCCCAGATGACGATCATCGCAATCGTCGAAAAAGCGAACAGCGGGCCGATGAAGTTATGCATATTTTTGAGCAACACCATCAGGTAACCGAACAGGCTGTGGCCAATCAAAGGCATCAGCACATGCTTGCCAAACAGAATGGCCAGGCCGGAAACCGCCAGCACCAAGAATGTACCAGCGGTAATCCAATGGATAACCCGTTCATAGCGCGGAAAACGCTGGATCAGCTTGCCACTTAGCGGGTCGTGATTGGTCAATGGCCCCTTGATTTT
Source organism: Burkholderiales bacterium (assembly GCA_038250105.1). Lineage (GTDB taxonomy): Bacteria > Pseudomonadota > Gammaproteobacteria > Burkholderiales > Rhodocyclaceae > Azonexus. The sequence goes on from JBBSCQ010000001.1 coordinate 34,200, forward strand.
GTAGAAAAGCAGAATCGCTGCCGCCACCAGCAACACCAGCCAGCCGCCGTAGAGCGTCACCGGGCCATTACGTAGATGCCGCCAGGCGTCACCACCGGACTGAATCAGTACACCGGCTTCGTTGCCCGGATTATTGGTGAAATGTGCCTTGTCCTGGCGCACCTCACGCCACATCGGCGCGTTATTACCCGGCTGGTTCTGTTGTTTTTCTGCTTGTTGCTGGGCCGGCGGTAGATTGTCCGCCGCCTGCAGCGGCAGCCCCCAGGCCAGCATCAGGCAAGCAGCAATCAGCCAGCGCCCGAATAGCGAGGCGAAATTTGAAGTCGTCATCGTCAACTCCTCAGTTAGCCTTCTTGTATTCATTTTGTGCCTGCGCCCGGTTGGCTAGCGCAGCTTCCCAGGCTGGCTTGTCACCCGCAAACTTGCCTGCTTCCCAGGGCCGGGTATCTGACTTGCCTTGGTAGTTGCCCGGCTTGTAGCTGGCGACCTGCGAGTATTCGCCACAGGCAGTGAGCCCAAAAGCGAATGCTGCGACCATAGAAAAAAAGGCTGGCCCTCGGGTCAGCGTGAGAAAACGTGTTTTTTTCATTTTGCCCCCTCCCGATTCTTTTCGCGCGTGCGCTCTTGCGTCCGCTCCTGAGTCTGTTCCGGCATGCCATAGGCCGTCGTCCAACCCCACGCGGCATCACCGGCCTTGCCGCGACGCAGAGCACGGTCGCGGAAAATGTCGGAGATCACCGGCGCATCGCCAGCCAGCAAAGCCTTGGTAGCGCACATTTCGGCGCAGGCCGGTAGCTTGCCTTCGGAAATCCGGTTGCGGCCGTATTTCTCGAACTCAGCCTTTGAATTATTTTCTTCTGGACCACCCGAACAGAAAGTGCACTTATCCATCTTGCCGCGTGCGCCAAAAGCCGCCGGGCCACTCGGGAATTGCGGCGCGCCGAATGGGCAGGCGAAGAAGCAGTAACCGCAGCCGATACAGGCATCCTTGTTATGCAGCACCACGCCTTCGTCGGTCTTGTAGAAGCAGTCAGTCGGGCAAACCGCCATGCACGGCGCATCGGAGCAGTGCATGCAGGAGACCGAGATCGATTTCTCGCCCGGCACCCCGTCATTAATGGTGACGACGCGGCGGCGATTAACCCCCCACGGTAGTTCGTGTTCATTTTTACAAGCGGTAACGCAACCATTGCATTCGATGCAGCGTTCCGCGTCGGAAAGGAATTTCATGCGAGCCATTGTTTTTCTCCTATTCAGTGGTGGCGCGAGGCGCAGGGCCGCCAGGCCGCGAAGACGGGCCGCAGACAGTGCGCGTAGCACGGCAAGGCGACGGCGACAAAGGCATGGCGGTTATGCGCATCGGGCTTAGGCTTTTGTGACGCGGCACAAAGTGGTTTTCGTTTCCTGCATCATGGTGACCGAGTCGTAACCATAGGTCGTGCCCTGGTTAACCGATTCGCCACGCACAATCGGTGCGGCGCCTTCCGGGTAAAACTCAAGCATGTCCTTGCCCTGCCACCAGCCGGAGAAGTGGAACGGCAGAAATACCGTCCCTGCCGCGACGCGCTCGGTGACCTGGGCGCGCAGCTTCATCCGCCCCTTGCTCGGCGTTTCGACCCACATATACTCGCCATTGCGAACCCCGGCGTTGTTGGCATCCTTAGGATTAATTTCAGCGAACATTTCCTGCTGCAACTCGGCCAGCCAAGGATTGGAGCGGGTTTCCTCGCCGCCGCCCTCGTACTCGACCAGACGACCGGATGTCATGATAATCGGGAATTCTTTGGAAATATCCTTGACCTTGTCCTGCAACGATTTGTACAGCGTCGGCAGGCGCCAGAACACCTTTTTGTCGGCCGGTTGCGGATATTTCTCGACCAGATCGGGGCGCGGCGAGTACATCGGCTCGCGGTGCACTGGCACCGGGTCAGGGAAGTTCCAGACCACCGCCCGCGCTTTGGCATTGCCGAACGGGTGACAGCCATGCACTTTCATCACGACACGCTGGATGCCGCCGGAACGGTCGGTCTTCCAGTTTTTGCCTTCGGCCAGTTTCTTCTCGTCGTCGGTCAGGTCGTCCCACCAGCCGAGCTTCTTCAACAGCACGTGGTCGAATTCCGGGTAACCCATTTGCAGGTCGGCCCCCTTCGACGCCGAGCCATCTTCAGCCAGCAGCGACACGCCATCTTTCTCGACGCCAAAGTTAGCGCGGAAGTTACCGCCGCCGTCCATCACATGTTTTGAGGTGTCGTACAGATTCGGCGTGCCGGGATGCTTCATTTCCGGCGTGCCGTAGCACGGCCAGGGCAGGCCGAAATAATCGCCATCGCAGGGGCCGCCGTTGGCACGCAGCGTCTTGACGTCGAAGGTATGCATGTTCTTCATGTGCAGCTTCAGGCGCTCCGGCGACTGGCCGGTGTAGCCGATGGTCCAGCAGCCCTTGTTGATTTCGCGCAGGATGTCCTCGACATTCGGCTCATCCCAGCCCTGCTTGTCCTTCTCGACCTTGATGTTCTTGCAGAACTCTTTCTCGAAGCCGAATTTCTTGGCGAAGGCGTACATGATGGTGTGGTCGGGCTTCGATTCGAACAGCGGCTCGATGACCTTCTCGCGCCACTGGATCGAACGATTCGAGGCAGTTGCCGAACCCACCGTTTCAAACTGCGTACAGGCTGGCAGCAGATAAACGCCGTCTTTGCGCATCATCGCCGACATTGCCGCCGTCGCCGACGGATACGGGTCGATGACGACCAGCAGATCAAGCTTCTTCATCGCCTCGACCATTTCCAGACCGCGCGTCTGGCTGTTCGGCGCCATGCCCCAATAAACCACGGCACGCAGATTGGAATCCTGATCAATGTTCTCGTTGGCTTCCAGCACACCGTCGATCCAGCGCGACACGGTGATGCCGGATTTTTCCATCATCACTTGCGAGGAAAACTGCTTCTTGACCCACTCGTAATCAACGCCCCACACCGCGCACCAATGCTTCCACGAACCGGCAGCGAGGCCGTAATAGCCGGGCAGCGAATCGGGATTCGGGCCAACGTCAGTCGCGCCCTGCACGTTATCGTGACCGCGGAAAATATTGGTGCCGCCGCCGGAGACGCCGACATTGCCCAACACCAACTGCAAAATACACATGGCGCGAACGTTGGCATTGCCGACCGTATGCTGGGTCTGGCCCATACACCAGACGACAGTCGATGGCTTATTTTTGGCCAACATCTCGGCGATGCGCAGCACTTCGGCTTCGGGGATGCCGGTAACGTCCTGGACTTTTTCCGGCGTCCACTTCATCACCTCCTCTTTGACCTTCTCGATGCCGTGCACGCGGGCTTTGAGGTATTCCTTGTCCTCCCAGCCGTTGTTGAAGATGTGATAAAGCATGCCCCAGATGAAGGGAATATCGGTCCCCGAGCGGATGCGAGAGAAGTAATCCGCCTTGGCCGCCGTGCGCGTGAAGCGCGGGTCAACCACCGCCATCTTGCAGCCGTTTTCCTTGGCGTGCAGCATGTGCAGCATCGACACCGGATGCGCCTCGGCGGCGTTCGAGCCGATGTACAACGCCGCCTTGGAGAACTGCATGTCGTTGTAGGAGTTGGTCATCGCGCCATAACCCCAGGTATTGGCGACGCCGGCGACGGTGGTCGAATGGCAGACGCGGGCCTGATGGTCCATGTTGTTGGTGCCAAAGAAGGACACGAACTTGCGGAACATGTAAGCCTGCTCGTTGCTGTGCTTCGACGAGCCGATCCAGTAAGTCGCATCCGGGCCGCTTTCCTTGCGGATGGCGAGCAGCTTGTCGCTGATTTCGGTCAGCGCCTGATCCCAGCTGATCTTCTTGTACTTGCCGTCGACCAGCTTCATCGGATATTTCAAGCGATGCTCGCCGTGACCATGTTCGCGCACCGAAGCGCCTTTGGCACAATGCGCGCCGAGGTTGATCGGCGAATCGAAAACCGGCTCCTGGCGCACCCAAACACCGTTTTCCACCACCGCATCGACGGCACAGCCGACCGAGCAGTGGGTACAGATGGTGCGCTTGACCTCGACGCCGGTTTTTTCCTTGGCGACATCGGCCGCTTCCGCGCTGCCGATCATGTTGTAAGGCAACTGCGTGGCAATTGCCCCACCACCCGCCGCCAGGCCAGAACGCTTGAGGAAGGTGCGGCGATCCATCGTTTTCGCCAGGATGCTGTTTGCTGCGCCCCGTAGGAAGTCCCCTTGGGCTGCGGTCGACACCGAATTTGCGTCTAAATTGGCCGCCAAAATAACGCCCGCTTCAGGCCGGGCCGGGGAATGCGCTTTTGATTTTCTGATTAGCATGATTTGCCTCCGCTCAAACCCGCGCCGTGCGGTAATAGTTGCTGATGTGGGGAGTCTCTTCGTAATTGCCGATTTTTTCCTCTACCGAGACGGTGGTCAGCGGTTTGGCGACGTCCTTGCCGGCCACCACGACGGCCACGGCGCCAGCACTGCCGACCCCGGCGGCAAGCAAAAAGCCGCGCCGCTTGAGGTTCTTTGGTTGTTGGTCTTGCATGATTTCCCCCTCCTCAACAAAACTTAAAGCATGTCGAACGCGAGGCGTTCGATCTCGAAATAGGCGCGCACCAAGGCAGCGGTACGCGGGTAAAAATGAGCCTCGGGCGCCCGCTCAAGTGCATCGCACAAAGCCTCGAACCACGGCGCAATGTGCCGGGTAAAGAAAAGCTGCTGCCGAGCCAGACCGGCCGCATCCGGGCCAGTGATAATCAGGTGGCGCATGACATCACACAAGGCGGCAATGTGATCTTCCGATTCGGTGATGCCAAGACGCCGACCGAGGCCGAGTTCAGCCAGATCATGGCGCAGTTCAACGACCGGCTCTTCCATCAGGAAACCGGCGATGTAGAAGGAGCCAAAGAGCATCACTTCCGGCCGGCCGATAGTCTGGAAAATACGGGTGTATTCTTCTAGAACAGCTTCGGCGTTGGTGCTTTTCGCCGCATCGCCGAGCAACAGCCAGGCTTGCCCCAGCGCACTCTCGGTGCCGCCCCAAGAGGCAGCGAGCAGCGGCAACTGGCGGAGAAATTCGGCATCCGGCGCCCGTGAGAAAAGACCCGACAGCACGGCGTAATGCTCGGCCCGGGCGCGGTCTTCTTCAGCCAGTGCTGGCGCGGCGGCAACGCGTTCGAATGGTCGTTCGCTCACTGCACTCATTCCGTCATCTCCCAGGCTTTCACGCTTTTTTCGTTGTTAATCAGATCGATCACCCGACAGTCGCCGCACATCGACAAGCGCGCCTTGGCTTCCGGCGTCGCAAACATGCTGTGACCGGCCAGTTTGCTGATCATGCTGAGAATGGTCGGTGCTGCCCCCATTGGCTTGCCGCAGGCGGTGCAGCAGAAAATTTCGGCCTCCTTGAGCAGACGTTCGGCGCGGCGATCCTTGATCAACAGGCGCGGCGTCAGGGTGATCGCCTGTTCCGGACAGGTGTTGGCACACAGGCCACACTGCAAACAATTGCGTTCGAGGAAGGAAAGACGCGGCGCATCGGCCGCCGCCTTCAGGGCACTGGCCGGGCAGGCGCTGGTGCAGGACATGCACAGCGTGCAGGCATCGCTCACCGTGACATTGCCGAAGGGCGAGCCGGCCGGCAGGTCAATAAATTCAGGCTGGAGCGGCGCGTGTTTTTGCAAGTGATCAATGACGAACTCCAGCGTCGTCCGCTTGTCGGCGAGCAGGCGGAATTCGGCGGCAGGGACGGCGCTGGCTGGCGCCCAGTTGGCCAGTTCGGTCAGCCAGTTGGCGTTCTCGGCATCGACAATGCGTAGATGTTCGCCGCTGTAACCCAGACCGTGCAGAATGCTTTGCCCGACCTTCGCCTGCTTCTGCAGCGGGGCCAGATCATGTGAACCAGCACTTAATACGGCAAGCTGCGTCGCACCCAGAGCCAGCGCGCCGAGCAATAGATCGAGCCCGACTGCATCGGCGCTCCAGTTTTCCACCGGAATAAAGTTGGCCGGCAGCCTCTGGCCAGCCCGTTTCAGCGCCGTCAGCTGTTGGTGACCGGCCTCGGCAGAATGGAAAAGCAGACAGGGATTTTCCCCGCCAGCCGCGCGATAAGCCTGGATCTGCGCCTTGATTACCGTGCCGACATCGGTGACGCGCGGATACTGGTAGGCCAGCGCACCGGACGGACAAACCGTCGTACAGGTGCCGCAGCCCTGACAGAGATAGGGGTCAAGCTTGATCGTATCGCCAACGGCAATGATCGCTTCGGTGGCACAAACTTCAATGCAATTGCTGCAACCGGCCTTTTGCGAACGGCTGTGGGCGCAAAGGCGCTCATTGACGGCAACGTAGCGTGGCTTTTCAAACTCGCCGTCGAAACCGAGCAGATCGATCACCGCCAGTGCTTGGTCGAGTGGGTCGCGCCCCGGCGCGGCATAGCCTTCAGGGAGTTCGACGCGATTCAGCAAGGCTTGCGGCGAGAGGTCAAGGACGACATCGAACGTCCCTTGCTTGATACCTTCCAGCGCCTGCCAGTTCAACACAAAAGCACCGAGATGACCGCTCAGCTTCGCCTTGCTACCCGCTTCGAGCGCGAAATTTGTCGCTTCCGGAAGGTCGACCGCAGCAGGCAGTTCGCCCAAGGCCAGCACCGTCACTTCGCGCTGCCCAGCCAGACGTTCGGCCCAACCCAGGGCCACTTCCGCCTCACCGATAATGACCAGTCGACCATCGGCCTGCATGCTGACGGCCGGCACAGGCTCCGGTGCGGGAAGCTCTTTCAGTGCCGCCAAAGTGGCTGCCAAAGGCAGGTTTTCTGAACCGGTGAAGAAGGTGGAAGCAGCAGGATTCAAGAGATCGGCCTCAAGGTAAGTTTGCTTCTATTGCAGGCTTCGTGCCAGCACTACATTGACCCTTCAGCAAGTCCTGAAATTTTCGTCATCCCCGCGCCGGCGGGGATCCAGCGCCTTGATTTTCCAAGGTTCCCGCCGGCGCGAGGATGACAATTTCAACTATCTCAGCCGCCGCCAGTTGATTGGCTTTCGGTGACTGGCGCTTCCGGCAGCAATGCCAGTGGGACATTCTGTCCATCAGTAGCCAAAATGTCGCAATCTGCAAGCGCTTCAACCGCCGGCTCCACCGGCTCCACCGGCTCCACCGGCTCCACCGGCGTTTCCGACAGCGTTTGCATCTGCCGCATACCGGCCAGCATAGCCTCGGGAATCGGCTCGCTGATGTTGTAGTCGTCGATGTAAATATCGAGCCCATCCATCACGTTGAAATGTGGCTCAGCGAACAAGGTCTTCATCGCCTTGCGCCGAATTTCCTCGCTGATCTCCTGACGCAAAAACTGGCCGAAATCGCTATCCGGCCCAAGATTGGCCAGTAGCGTTTCGCCATCCAGTACTTCTGTCCCACAAGGGGACTTCCGTTGGGGCGCGGTCGACACCATTTCAGCCGCTTTTTTCAGCTTTGACCAGCGTTCGAGAAAGCGGCCGCTCATGGCTGGCGCTTTCCGGCAAACGGGTCGTTGCGCTTGACCTTGTGGCGCACCACCGGCTTGTAGTGGGTATTAACGAAGTCGCCTAGCCAGTCGGCAATTTCCGCCGGCATCGGTACGCCATCGCATTGCTCGCCGGAATCCAGCCAGCGGGCGGCCTCGCCGTAACTCAGGGTGACGGCCATCGGCTTGGCGAAATCCTCATCCATCCGCCACATAACGAAAACCCGTGGCTCGGGCGAGGTCAGGTTGAGGTGGTAGTTATCGACTTCATCGCGGAACAGCTCAAGCGGGAAATGGCCGGCGAGAAAACGCTCGCGCTGCTCGTCGACAAAAATTTGCTGTGGCGGCCGGTCGGCCGGCGCATCGAAGGCGGGCACGACGCCAATCGCCTCCCACTTTTCGCTGACCCAGCGGTTGTCGATTTGTTTTTTTTCGATAATCACGGCGATGGGAAACTGTTTCATGGCGACCTTGGCGAACTCTGTTTTTTTCAGCATAGCCCAAGTTTGCTCCGTGTAGAATCCTGCCGATGAATCGTCCCCAACTGACCCAGGCCAGCCGGCCCCTGACTTTCGAGATCGACGCCATCAACGAGCACGGCGAAATCGTCCCGACCTCGATAGCCGGCGAACATCCGCTGACGCTCTACGTCGACAAACGCGAAATCGTCACCCTGATGACCCTAGGCGCCGCCCCCGAAGCGCTGGCGCTCGGCTATTTGCGCAACCAGCGGCTGATTGGCAGCCTGGCCGAAATTGCCGCCGTGCAGGTCGATTGGGCGGTTGATGCGGTTTCCGTCACCACCCACCACGGCAAAGGCATTGCCGCCAGCCGTATGGAAAAACGCACGGTCACCACCGGCTGCGGCCAGGGCACGGTGTTCGGCGATTTGATGGCGGAGATCGACGATATTCACCTGCCGACCACAGCGACGCTTGCCGAAGCAACGCTCTACGGCCTGCTCGATGCCGTGCGCCACCACGAATCGATCTACAAGCAAGCCGGCGCGGTGCATGGCTGCGCCTTGGCCAGCAACTCCAATCCAAGCACGAAAATCCTGATGTTTGTCGAGGATGTCGGCCGCCACAACGCGGTTGATGCCATTGCCGGCAAGATGTGGCTGGATGATCTCGATGGTGGCGACAAGATTTTCTACACGACCGGTCGGCTGACGTCCGAAATGGTCATCAAAACAGCGCAGATGGGGATTCCTTTCCTCGTTTCCCGTTCCGGCCTGACTCAGATGGGCTGGGAAATCGCCCGTAAGCTGGGCATGACAATGATCGGCCGGGCCCAGGGCAAGCACTACCTTTTATTCACCGGCGCGGAGCGGTTTACGCGATGAGCGAAAAGATTACGGGTGTAATTTTGGCCGGCGGCCTCGGCCGGCGCATGGGTGGCATCGACAAGGGTTTGCAGGAATTGCGCGGCCAGCCGATGGTGCATTGGGTGGTCGAACGACTGGCGCCGCAGGTCGATGAACTGTTGATTAACGCCAACCAGAACAGCGAGCGTTACGCCGCCTTCGGCCATCGCGTTGTACCGGATCAGATTCCCGATTTCGCCGGTCCGCTCGCTGGCCTGCATGCCGCGCTATCCGCCGCGACGCATCCGCTGGTTGCCACGGCGCCCTGCGATTCGCCTTTCCTACCGGCCGATTTGATTTCTCGCCTTTTTTCGGCGTTGACCGCAGCAAATGCCGATCTCGCCGTCGCCCGCACCTTCGACCAGCCGCACCCGGTTTTCTGCCTGTGCAAACGTCAGGTGTTGCCGCATTTGACTGAGTTTCTCGAAAGTGGCGGCCGCAAGATCGACCGCTGGTATTCGACGCTGAAGATCATCGAAGTGCCGTTTGACGACGAGGCCGATGCCTTCGAGAACATCAACACGCGGGAAGAGCTTTCGCGCTTTGAGGCAGTTGCCAAATCAACCGAGTGACAGGGTTTTCAGGATGAACTCGGCGACTTCAGCCGGCTGATTCAAGTCAAGCTGGGGCAGGTCGGTTTCAACCGGCGTATCGCTTGCCAGCGCAATGATGTGCCGGTCATTGGGAAACAATTGCGGCTTGCCAATTTCAGCCCGATAGATTTCGATTTTCGGCATTGGCGCGTGCTTGAAACCTTCGACCAGCACCAGATCGCAGGGCGATAACTGCGCCAGCGCCTCGTTCAGCGTTAACTCGTCACGCCCGCGTAATTCGTGCATCACGGCCCAACGCTTGGCCGAAGTCACCAACACCTCACGACACCCGGCATGGCGATGCCGATATGAATCCTTGCCCGGGGAGTCAATTTCGAATTCGTGATGCGCGTGCTTGATCAGCGAAACCGCCAATCCACGGGCCTCCAGCAAGCCAATGACGCGCTCGATCAACACTGTTTTCCCACTACCTGACCAGCCGGCAAAGCCAATAACTTTCATCTCAATCCATCTTTGACCATGACCTTGAACGGCGGCAATTATCCACACTTCGCAAAAGCGGAGCTGAAAATTCGCCATTTTGGCATTACGGAAAACCTATAGTGCACTGCAGCAATTTTTAGCTATATACTGTACGCGCAGGATAAAAAACACATAAAAGGATTACAGCAATGAACGTTAAAGTTCACTATCGCATCACGCAGGATCGCGCTGGCATTGCGCAGGACTATTCTGGCGCGCGTCATTTTGTCACGACGGAAGGCCAATCGATTGAAGACACCGTCAAATCACAGCTGGCAACGGATTACCAGATTCCGCTCAGCGCCATTGAGATCAGCCGGATCGAGCACTAACCGCCACCGCGCTGGGTCGCCCGGTCGACCCGCGCCAGCAGTTGTTTTGCCGCCACTGCATCGCCTGCCAACACGCTGATTTCGACGTGCAGGGAGGCGAGTCGCAGTGCACCAATTTGCCTTGTTTTTCCGCTCCTCAGCGCAAAAAATAGGCGCACGCCATCGAGCGACAAGAGTAGCCCACCCGGCTCATCACTAACGGCCGAGGCAAACGCCAGTACCAGGGCGCGCCGGAACTCGGCCGGCGTACTGTTCATCTGCCGAACCGACTCGTTACTCCAGGGAAATGGCCCGTCAGCCACCGGCAATCGGCGGCCACACCGCGAGCGTATCGCCATCCTTGAGGCTTGTCGTGGCGCGCTCGCCCGGCGGAATGAAAACCCCATTCACCAAGACCAGATGGGTCAATTTTGCCGGCAGCAAAAATGGCGCCAAAACCGCGTCGACCGTAGCATTGCCGGCAATTTGGCTGGCAATGTCGACCTCCACTCGATTATTCTTGCTCCCAGCCGGCAAATAGTCAGCCAGCGTGGCGTATAGCTTTACGGTCAGGCGCATTTCAACTACAAGGCCGCTGACAAGCAATGTAGGCCTCGGCAAAGCGGGTCGGCGTTTCGAGCAATTTCTGCTTCCACGCGCCAAGCTTTGTCTTACCCTGAATCAGGCCGCGCAAGATACCAACGTGCTCAGTCAGGCCAATCGCCGTCGCGCCAACCAGCACATCACCGGCAAATTGCAGGCTGATGTAACGGCCATTCACTTCGTCCGCCTGTTCCACACCATCGCCCCCGGCCACGCCCTGCCATTCGCCGAAAGACGATGAAATCAGCCCCATTGAATCGAGTACGTTAATGGCCAGCACGCCATTCATCCGGGCCGCGCTTTCACCCAGCCCGCCGGCCATGTTAAGCGCCGCAATGCGCGCCTGATCAGCGGCATTCGGCTGAATCGCCGCGACCAGATGCCGGCCGCTAAACAAATCCGGCGCTTCCGCCACGTCGCCGGCGGCGTAAATGCCGGGCACCGAGGTCTGCATCGCGGAATCAACCAGAATCCCCTTGGCGACATGCACTGGCGTCCCTTCGAGAAAGGCCACGTTGGGCGCGACACCGGCAGCCACAATCAGCAAGTCACAATCGAGCAAATCACCCGTCGTCAAAGTGACGGTCAACGGCGCATTCGCGCCCTTTTCGATCCGCTCGACGCCGGCTTTCGTCACCACCCGCACCCCCTGCTTCTCAACCCAGCGCTTGATCATGCCGCCGGCTTGCGGCGTCATCATGCGCGGCACCATACGATCACCCATTTCAACCACCGTGAGTTGCACGCCACGTTTCACCAGCGCTTCCATGATGATGCAGCCAATAAAGCCCGCTCCCAGTTGTAACACGCGTGAACCGGGCTGGGCCAAGGCAGCAATGGCGCGGGCATCTTCCAGCGTCCAGCAAGTCTGCACCTCGACCAGATCAATCCCGGGGATCGGCGGACGCACCGGATGCGAACCCGTGGCAATCAGCAAGCGGTCGTAAGGCTCGAAATGGCCATCGGCAAACAAAATTGTCTGTTTTTCGCAGTCGACCGCAACCACCCGCCCTTGCCGCAGGGTGATGCGAAGGGCCGCGAAATGGCCGGCCGCTTTCCGAAGATAAGTCCCGGATTCTTCGATATTGCCTTCGAGCAGGTAGGGAATGGCCATGCGCGAGTAGGGCGGCGCGTCCTCATAGCCGACGAGCATGATGTCGTCAGCAGGCGCAGCACGGCGCAGGGTTTCGGCGGCGACGACGCCGGCGGGGCCGTTACCTAGGATGATGTGTTTCATGTTGGTGTCTCCTTGATGTTTTTATTGCTATGCCAGTTACTTGGCCTGGGTTTCCGCCTTGTTGGCGTCTTACTTTCTTTTGCTTCGCCAAAAGAAAGTAAGCAAAGAAAAGGCAAGCCGATATCTCCCGGTCCCCTGCGTTGCTCAGCGCCGCCCAAGGGGCCCGGCAGGGCGTCCGGGTTCGATGTGGGGTTTTGATTTTTTGGCGTTTTTCCAGGTCGACCGCAGCAATCTGTTGCGAGGTCAACTGAAGCGGTTGCACCGTCATTCCCGCGTAGGCGGGAATCCATGCACCGCCTAGATTCCCGCCTACGCGGGAATGACGGGAAGTGGGACGAGGTGCGGGAGGTATTGCTTTTGACCTAAGGGCCCCGTGTGCAGCGCCGAGCAACGGAGAAGCCGGCGGACAAAGGGCGAGGACTGTTTGAGAACGTAGCCCGAGTTCCGCAGCCCCCGCCGGTTTCGAGTTGCGCAGGGAAGTCGGCAAAGCCGACCGCGTAACCCGGGGTCGCCTTTTCTTTGGCTGCTTTCTTTTGGTGAAACAAAAGAAAGTGCGCCCGCCAACCAGGCGGAAACCCGTGCCCAAAAACCTGGAAAGATAAAAACGGGGCGACCAAAGCCGCCCCATTTCGGAAGACGAGCATGACGCGCCCTTACAAGCCCAAGCGCTCAAGAGTTGCCGCCTCCGGCACACCCTCCGGCGTCCAGCCCCGCGCCTTGTAATACTCGGGCTTCATTTTTTCGATCCCGCTGACCAAACCTTTCGCCGGGCCGGTTTTGGCTGGTTCGGTTTTCAGACGTGGCGGCAGATCGTCATCCTTCGCCGTCATCCCGGCCGCCAGATTAAACTGACGCTCCATGTTCCAGATCCGCTCACCAACCAGATTCAGCTTATCCATCGACCAATCGCCTTCACAGGCGGCCTCGATCTGTGGCTGCACATCGGCCAGCGTCCAGGCAAAGCTGGTGAAAACACAAATACCTGCCGAGTCAAAAACGCCGGTCGCATCCTGAAAAGCCTTAACCAACTCCGGCTTGCCATCGGTCGTCAGCGGGTCGGTCTTGACTGGAATGCCGAGCACTTCGGAAGCCACGGTGTAGCCGCGCAAATGGCAGGCGCCGCGATTGGACGTGGCATAAGCCAGACCCATGCCCTGAATGCCGCGTGAGTCATAAGCCGGGAATTCCTGACTTTTGACGCTCATCGACAGATCCGGCCGGCCATATTTGGCACACAAACGGGCGCTGCCTTGCCCCAACTCTTTGCCAAAACCTTCGCCGTGCGCGGTCATTTCGACCAGTTTGCACAGCGCCTCGGCCGAACCGAAAACGGCATCAACCCCGATTTGTTCCCGGGTCAGGATGCCCAGATCGTAAAGCTCCATCGCTGCCCCGACCGTGGCACCGAAGGAAATCGGGTCCATGCCGTGTTCATTACAGAGCAGGTTGGCGTACTGCAGAGCCTCCAGATCGCCAACGCCATTTGCTGCACCGAGTGCCCAAGCTGCCTCGTACTCCAAGCCGCCGTTGGCACCCCAATACTTCGGGCTGTTCTTGACGCTGAAATGTGTTTCGTCAATTTTAGAAATACGGCCACAGGCAATGGTGCAGCCAAAACAGGCTGCATTCGTCACCAGATGCGCCTTGCCATCGGTCGGCCGTTTTTCATGCATGGCTTCGGCCGAAATCTTGCCGGCATCCTCAAACTGCACGTCACGGTGATTACGCGTCGGCAGCGCGCCCATTTCATTGATCACGTTCATCAACACTTGCGTGCCGTACTTGGGCAAGCCCTGACCCGTGACCGCGTTGTCGGCCAACACTTTTTTGCCGGCATTGGTCGCTGCGATAAAAGCGGGAAAATCCTTGATCCCGGAAAGCCCCTGAGTGCCACGAATCGCCACTGCCTTGAGATTTTTCGAGCCCATCACGGCGCCAACCCCAGAACGCCCGGCGGCGCGATGCAGGTCATTCACAATGCAGGCAAAGAGAGCCAGATTTTCGCCGGCACCGCCAATCGAGCAAACACGAACCAGCGGATCCTGGTGTGCCGACTTGATTGTCGCCTCGGTTTCCCAGCAGGTTTTGCCCCACAGATGCGCTGCGTCGCGCAGTTCGGCCTTGTCGTTCTCGATATAGAGATAAACCGGCTTTGCTGACTTGCCTTCAAAAATCACCATATCCCAGCCGGCAAACTTCATTTCGGCGCCGAAAAAGCCACCCGAGTTCGAGCAGGCAATAGCGTTGGTCAGCGCGCCCTTGGTCACCACCGTATAGCGGCCACCGGTTGATGCCATTGTCCCGGTCAATGGGCCGGTCGCCATGATCATCTTGTTTTCTGGTGCCAGCGGATCAACCTTGGGGTCGATCTCGGAAACCAGATATTTCGAGGCGAGGCCGCGCGAGCCAAGATAATCGTTGGCCCACTCCATTTTCAGCGGCTCAGGCGTGCAGGTGCCGGCGGTGAGATTCACGCGCAGGACTTTTCTGTTCCATCCCATGATCTCTCCTCCTTAAGCAGTAATGGCGCTGGCGTTAGTACTGGTGTTCGTCTTAGCAGCCCAGGCGCGCATCCGATCCAGCCCGGTCCAGTCGGCATCCACATAAGTGATGGCCGCCGTCGGGCAGGCGCTAACGCACTTCGGATCACCACCGCAGAGGTCGCATTTCTGCACCTTGCCAACGTCCGCCATGTAATTGACCGTACCGAATGGGCAGGCAATGGTGCATACCTTGCAGCCAACGCAAATTGCCTCCTTGACTACTTTCGCCCCGGTTGCCGCATCGATAACGATAGCGTCCACCGGGCAGGCATTCATGCACCAGGCATCAGCGCATTGCGTACAGGTGTATGGCACCTTGCGGCCTTCGTGTTCGAAGTCGAAGACCTTGATGCTGGATTTTGAGGGGTTGATGGTCCCAGTGTGTTCGTAGGAGCAGGCCATCTCGCACTGCAAGCATCCGGTACATTTCGCCGGATCGATGTGAAGCGACTTCTGCATGGGTGTCTCCTCCATGAATATTGTGGTGTCGCCAACTGATAGCGCCCCATTTTTGGGTGCGTCATCGCATCATGGAACAAACTTTTCGGCATGTCATGCTGCAACGCAACAGCCCGGCCGATCGTACATTCAGTTACACAAGGCTACGAAAGCACGACAGACTTCACGACCCCGGCGATCTAGAATCCATTTGTGCATTGAACCCCTCCTCTCGAAACCCCCCTTTCGAGAATTTCCAACCCCGCCTCTGGCGGGGTTTTTTTTGCTCTGATATCCGGCCAAGCCGTTATAATCATGCACTTTATTTACTCGCACTGGGGTCTTCAGCATGGCCGAGCAACACTCCTCCAAGAGCATCATGTGGATGACGATCATCGTCGCCATCGTCCTGATCGCCATTATTTATCCGCTGACCAATCGTATTTACGGCTCTGCAGCGGATGCCAGCAATGGCGGCAATGACGAATCTGACGTTCGCATCCAGCCCGTCGCCAAGTTTGAACTAACCAAGGTGACCGCCCCTGCAGCCAATGCTGCACCGAAGGATGGCGTTACCGTCTTCAACACCGTTTGTGGCTCCTGCCACAACACCGGCGCCGCCGGAGCACCGAAGGCTGGCGACAAAGCTGCTTGGGCGCCGCGTATCGCTCAGGGCAAAGAAACCCTCTACAAGAGCGCAATCGTTGGCAAAAATGCCATGCCGCCGAAGGGTGGCGCAACAGATCTCTCCGATGGAGAAATCAAGGCTGCGGTTGATCACCTAGTCGGTCTGTCCAAGTAATCCAACTGACCTAGCAAATAATAACGGGGAGGCTTCGGCCTCCCCGTTTGCATTCGTGCCAATCATTAGTACCAACAAAAAAGCGCCTCGTGAGCGCTTTTCTGTTTGACCAGCAATTAGCGGAATGGCCGCCGCACTTCGCTGATTAGCTTATTTCTTGGCTGGCTCAACGGTCTTCGGGGCTTCTACCTTGGCGGCTTCCGGTGCAGCTTTGGCCGGGGCCGGCTGGGCAGCTTTCTTTGTTTTCTTTGCTTTCTTGGCGGCCTCATTCTTCACCGTCGGGGCTGCAACGGGCGCGGCAACCGGTGCAGCAGCTGGCTTGACTTCAGGGGCTTTGACATCCATCGCCTTCGGCATTTCAGCCTTTACGCTGGCGGCAGTTGCAGCAGTAGCGGCTGGCGCAACTACCTTGGTGTCCATGGCGGCCGGCTTGACGTCAGCGGCATGAGCGATACCAAAAGCAGCAGCAAAGGCGAGGGCGATAAGTTGTTTGGTCATTTTGAATTTCCTTGAGTTATTTATTCGGTTTTCAACCGGCTTTGCGAAATCGCGCTGCCTTGTGCCGTATAACGCGGCCAGTTACCAACCGGATGTCAGGAGAAAAGTAACTCGCTGTAACGCTATGTGACCGCGCCGTTAGCGCTTGTTGCCAGCGAGCATCGCCTTCATGTTATCGAGCCGGGCACTGCTCGTCGCCTTATCCGGCAGCACCGACAATTTGCCGCCGGCATAGCGCACATCCTCGCTGCCCATTTCGGCAATAAAGCGTGAAGGTTCGCAAGGCACGAACTCGCGAGCCTGCTTGCGACGCTCGCAATAGGAAATGTTCAGCGTGTGCTGGGCGCGGGTGATGCCGACGTACATCAGGCGGCGTTCTTCCTCAATCTTGGCCGGCTCGACCGATTCGCGGTGCGGCAGAATGCCTTCTTCGATACCGACCAGAAAAACATGGCGATACTCCAGTCCCTTGGCAGCATGCAGCGTGGAAAGCTGTACCGCATCAACATCGTCAGCATTCTGCTTATCTAGCAAGTTGATCAGCGCAATGCTCTGGGTCAGGTCAATCAGCGTCTTGCCATCCAGCTCGCCCTTCTTGTTCAACCAGCCGGCAAATTCGCAAACGTTGCCCCAGCGGGTTTGCGCCGTGCGCTCCTCTTCCAGATCGAAGAGGTAGGTTTCGTAGTTGATGGCTTTGAGCAGATCAGGCAGAACCTGGTGCGCCGGTTCGCGCTCAGCACGCACCTGAATGCGATTGATGAAGTGACAAAACTCGAGCAAAGGCTCAATCTGCCGCGCCTGGACGCGTTGCGCAAAGCCCTCTTCAAACGCTGCCTGAAACAATGAAATATGGCGCTCACCAGCGTAGGTACCGAGTACCTGCAGGGTCGCCGCGCCAATGCCACGCTTTGGTGTGGTGGCAGCGCGAATAAAGGCCGGATCATCGTCTTCATTGGTGAGCAGACGCAGGTAAGCCGTGATGTCCTTGATTTCCGCCTTGTCGAAGAAGGACTTGCCGCCGGAAAGCAGGTAGGGAATCCGGTGGTCGCGCAGATATTCCTCAAAGCCGCGGGCCTGATGGTTCGAGCGATAAAGAATGGCGTAATCCTTGAACTGGCCCCGGTGCTCGAAGCGGTGCGCCTGCAGCTTCATGACCACGCCTTCGGCCTCGGCGTCGTTGTCGCGGCAGGCGGTGACAGTGACCTGCTCGCCATGACCGAGTTCCGACCAGAGCTTTTTGTCGAAGAGCTTTTCGTTGTGGCTGATGACGTTATTGGCGGCTTTGAGGATTCTTACGGTCGACCGATAATTTTGCTCTAATTTGATGACTTTGAGCGCCGGGAATTCAGTTGGCAGCTTCTTCAGGTTCTCAATATCGGCGCCGCGCCAGCCGTAAATTGCCTGATCGTCGTCGCCCACCGCCGTGAATTGGGCGCGAACGCCGGTCAGCAACTTGAGCAACTGATATTGGCCGGCGTTGGTGTCCTGATATTCATCGACCAACAAGTAACGCAGTCGGTTCTGCCACTTTTCGCGGATTTCCGGGTGCTGTTCAAACAGCGCCACCGGCAGGCCAATCAGGTCGTCGAAATCGACCGCCTGATAGGCTTTTAGCGTCGCCTCGTAAGACAGATAGGCGTGGGCGGCCAGCTTTTCGTGTTCAGTGCTGGCAATCTGCCGCGCCGCCTCCGGGCTGACCAGCGCATTCTTCCAGTTGGAGATAATCGATTGGGTTTGCCTTAGCGTCGCTTTATCCACCGTTTTGGCGACTTCGCCGATGATGCCGGCGCAATCGGCCGAATCAAAGATGGAAAAGCGCGGCTTGTAGCCCAGCGCCTTGGCCTCTTCACGCAAGATACGCACGCCGAGCGAATGAAAAGTCGAGATCTGCAATTGATCCGCCAGCGGCTTGGCGAGAATCTTGCCAATGCGCTCCTGCATCTCCTTCGCCGCCTTGTTGGTGAAGGTGATAGCGGCGACATTACGCGGCTGAAAACCGCAATCCTGCACCAAATAAGCGATTTTCTGCGTAATCACCCGGGTTTTACCCGAACCGGCCCCGGCCAGCACCAATAAAGGGCCGTCGAGATAGTGGATTGCTTCGCGTTGTTGCGGATTCAAGCCGGACATAAATGGCAACGCCCCGGCGGAACGGGGCGTGTGGGCAGGGAGATCGATTTTAACTCAATCGCCGACTAGCTCAGGCCTTGTCGTCGATGCGCACACAGAGGAGGCTCAGCGCCTGCAGCTTGAGCAGCCCCTTGAGATTGGGACCGAGCAAAGTCAATTTGGCAGCGACTTGTCGCGCCCCTTGCAACATGTGTTCGTCGCCGGCAAACGGCCCAATCGCCCGGGCATCAAATTCGGCAATTTCCTGCTGCAACGAACGCTGGCGGTCACCCTCAACACCTTCCAGCGCATCAACCCGCCGCACCCGTTCGCCAGCAACATGACGCGCCCGCTCAATCGCATCTTGCGAATGCTGCTGGGTCGTTGATGCGAGGCGATTCAGTTTCATTTGACGGGCTCCTATACCCATCAACGGCCCAAACCGCCCCCAGCTTTAGCCCAAAGCGTTAGCTCAAAGCGCGCCAAACACTTTTTTCAGCAGATCACTGCCAGCGCCAACCGGGTTCGAACGCAGCTTTTTCTCTTCCTCGGCAATCATCAGGAAAAGACCATCCATCGCTTTTTGCGTCACATAACCATCAAGATCAGCATCCTTCTTGTCGATCAGGCCACTGCTCGCCGCCTTGCCGGCAAA
This sequence comes from Burkholderiales bacterium, assembly GCA_038250105.1. Taxonomy (GTDB): domain Bacteria; phylum Pseudomonadota; class Gammaproteobacteria; order Burkholderiales; family Rhodocyclaceae; genus Azonexus. Next base: position 53,336 of record JBBSCQ010000001.1, read on the forward strand.
CTGGTTGTACTGGTCAGCCAGGTTCACTTTCTTCGTCGCCGACTGGACGATGGGCGTAAATTTCTGAGTCAATTGCTCGGTCGAAGTGCGCTTGAAGTATTGCGTCACACTGTCTTCACCACCGGTCAAAATTCCCTTGGCGTCCTGTACGCTCATCTTCTTGATTGACTCGCTAAGAATCGGCTTGGCTTCGGCCACGGCATTTTCAGCCGCGTGGTTCATCGTTTCAATCAGCTCATCGGCCTGCTTGCCCATGCCAAACATGCGCAGGCCTTTTTCGGCTTTCTGCAGGTAGCCGGGCAAAGGAATCTTGACCTTGCTGTTGCCCATGAAACCGTTGTCCTTGCCGAGCGAGGCGACAGCATAGTCAGCCCCCTTGCTCAGCGCCTCCTTAACGCCGGCACTGGCATCACCGGTCGAAATGGCATCCAGCCCGGCAGCCTGTGCGATTGCTGCGGTCAACGTCAAAACAAGGGCAAAAATAGGCTTGATAAATGGGCACATCGAAGTCTCATGTGAGTAAAAAAATATTAAACAATATCGAGGTGGCCGATACCACTGGCCAGGTCTCGATCCTTCGATTCCTTGCCGTGCAACTTGATCTGCAGGCGCAGGTCATTAAGCGAATCGGCATTGCGTAGCGCATCTTCGTAGGTAATCTTGCCGGCCTCGTAGAGATCGAACAGCGCCTGGTCAAAGGTCTGCATCCCCAGTTCACGCGATTTTTTCATGATCTCCTTGATCTCATGCACATCCCCCTTGAAGATCAGGTCGGAAATCAGCGGTGAGTTGAGCATCACTTCAATGGCGGCCATACGTCCCTTGCCATCTTTTTTCGGCAGCAAACGCTGCGAAATCATCGCGCGCAAGTTGAGCGAAAGATCCATCAGCAATTGCTGGCGGCGCTCTTCCGGGAAAAAGTTAATGATCCGGTCGATCGCCTGATTAGCGCTATTGGCGTGCAAGGTGGCCAAACAGAGGTGGCCGGTTTCGGCAAAGGCAATGGCGTAATCCATCGTATTGCGGTCACGAATCTCACCCATCAGGATGACGTCCGGCGCCTGGCGCAGCGTGTTCTTCAGTGCCGGCCCCCAATCGTCCGTATCAACACCGACTTCGCGCTGAGTGATGATGCAGTTTTTGTGCTCATGGACATATTCGATCGGATCTTCGATCGTGATGATGTGGCCGTAAGAGTTCTCGTTGCGGTAATCGACCAGCGCGGCGAGCGACGTGGTTTTGCCAGTACCCGTACCGCCAACAAAAACAATCAGGCCGCGCTTGGTCATCGCCAGGTCTTTCAGCACCGGCGGCAACAAAAGCTCATCGAGCGTCGGAATGCTCATGTTGATCGTCCGGCAAACAACGCCAACGCGCCCCTGCTGGACCAACGTATTGACCCGAAAACGACCGATGCCAACCGGTGAAATGGCAAAATTACATTCCTTGGTCGCCTCAAATTCGGCCGCTTGGCGATCATTCATGATGGCGCGCGCCAACTCGGCCGAATGCGCCGAGCTCAATATCTGGTTCGAAACCGGCGTGATCTTGCCGTCGATCTTGATGGCTGGCGGAAAACCGGCGGTAATGAACAGGTCCGAACCCTTCTTTTGCGACATCAGCCGCAAAAGGTCGTGCATGAATTTCATTGCCTGATCGCGTTCCATATCTACCCCTTGATTTATTCCTGAACGACTGCTTAGGTCGGGAAGGCATCCTTGTTGGCCGCCTTGTTGCGCGCCTCGGCGCTGGAAACCAGATTGCGCCGGACCATTTCGAGCAGATTCTGATCCAGCGTCTGCATGCCGTAACTCTGTCCGGTCTGGATCGCCGAATACATCTGCGCCACTTTGTTTTCGCGAATCAGGTTACGGATCGCCGGCGTGCCGATCATGATCTCGTGCGCCGCGACCCGGCTATTGCCTTCCTTGGTTTTCAGCAAGGTCTGTGAAATAACTGCCCGCAAGGATTCCGACAACATTGAGCGCACCATTTCCTTTTCCGCCGCCGGGAAAACGTCAACGATACGGTCAACCGTCTTCGCAGCGGAAGATGTATGCAGCGTCCCGAAGACCAGGTGACCGGTTTCCGCCGCTGTCAGCGCCAGTCGAATGGTTTCAAGGTCGCGCATTTCGCCGACCAGCACCACATCCGGATCTTCCCGCAGGGCCGAGCGCAGTGCGTTGGAGAATGAGAGCGTATGCGGCCCGACTTCGCGCTGATTGATCAGGCACTTTTTCGCTTCATGGACGAACTCGATCGGGTCTTCAACGGTCAGAATATGGCCGTATTCATTTTCATTGATGTGATTGACCATCGCCGCCAGCGTCGTCGATTTACCTGAACCAGTCGGCCCGGTAACCAACACGATGCCGCGCGGATAGTCGCAAATATCCTTGAAAATCTTCGGACAATTGAGCTCTTCCAAGGTCAACACCTTGGAAGGAATCGTCCGGAAAACGGCCGCAGAACCGCGCTGCTGATTGAAGGCATTGACCCGGAAGCGCGCCAGGTTAGGAATTTCGAAGGAAAAGTCACACTCCAGCGTTTCTTCGTAAATTTTGCGCTGACCGTCATTCATGATGTCGTACACCATGCCGTGGACGTCCTTGTGCTCCATTGCCGGCAGGTTGATCCGCCGCACGTCGCCATGAACGCGGATCATCGGCGGCAGGCCGGACGAGAGGTGAAGGTCGGAGGCCTTGTTCTTGACGCTGAAGGCCAGCAGTTCGGTGATGTCCATGCGGATCGTCCTTGGGGCGCGTGTATACTGAAGTCAATGGGAATTCCAAAGGGATTATGAGCGCAATCGTCAGCAACCTGCAAGCCGTCAAGATACGTATTGCCGAGGCCGCAAGGGCTGCCGGGCGCTTGCCCGAATGCATTGAACTGCTCGCCGTCAGTAAAACCTGGCCGCTCGACTGCATCCTTGAAGCGGCCGAGGCCGGGCAGCGCGCTTTTGGCGAGAATTACGTGCAGGAAGGCGTCGACAAGGCGATTGCTACGGTCAACCGCGATTTAGTCTGGCATTTCATCGGGCCGCTGCAAAGCAACAAGACAAGACTGGTCGCTGAACACTTCGCCTGGGTTCACTCCATTGAGCGCCTGAAAATTGCTCAACGACTTTCGGCCCAACGTCCGAGCTCCTTGCCGCCGCTCAAAGTCTGCGTGCAGATCAATGTCTCCGGCGAAGCAAGCAAAAGCGGCTGCGCGCCGGACGAAGCACTGGCCCTGTGCCAAGCCGTCGCCCAACTGCCCGGCATGCAACTGCGCGGCCTGATGGCGATTCCGGAAGCGAGCGACGACAGCGTGGCGCAACGTGCCCCCTTCCGCCAGTTGCGCCAGATTTACGAAAACATTCGGGCAGCTGGTTTGCCGCTCGATACCTTGTCCATGGGCATGTCCCACGATCTTGAAGCTGCCGTGGCTGAAGGCGCGACTATCGTCCGCATCGGCACGGCCATTTTTGGTGAAAGAAACTACGCATGAAAATTACTTTCCTGGGCGGTGGCAACATGGCCAATGCGCTGATTGGCGGCCTGATGAAACAAGGCCTCAACGCGGCCGACATTAGCGTCATCGACCCCGGTGCTGAAGCACGCAGCAAGCTGAGCGAAACCTACGCCGTTAGTTGTGTTGCAGCGGCAGATCAGCTGGCCAGTGTCGGCGATTTGCTATTGTTGGCGGTCAAGCCGCAACAGATGAAGGAAGCAGTTGCGCCATTACTAGGCAAACTGGGCAACGCTGTCGTCGTCAGCATTGCTGCCGGCCTTGATCTTGCCACGCTATCGCGCTTTCTCGGCGGCCATCGCAAGATCGTCCGCTGTATGCCTAATACGCCGGCCTTGATTGGCGCCGGCATTACCGGCCTGTGCGCCCTACCGGAAGTCAGCGCTGACGAACGCGCCGCGGCAGATCGGGTGCTCAGTGCGGTGGGCAGCACCGTCTGGATCGCCGACGAAAGCAAGATGGATGGCGTCACGGCGCTTTCCGGTAGCGGCCCGGCTTACGTTTTCCTCTTCATTGAAGCACTGCAACAAGCGGCAGCCGAGCTTGGCTTTACGCCCGAACAAGGTCGCCAACTGGCGATCGAAACCGTGCAGGGTGCCGCCGCCCTCGCCGCCCAATCGACCGAACCCGCTGCCACCTTGCGTGAGCGCGTCACCTCCAAAGGCGGCACGACGGAAGCCGCGCTCAACAAAATGGCCGAAATGGGGGTCAAGGCCGGGATCATCGCCGGGGTCATAGCCGCTGAAGCTCGCGGACAGGAACTCGGCAAGCTACTTGGGGCCGCCTGATGCAAGCCATCATCTTCCTGCTCGATGCCGTCATCAGCTTCTTTTGCATCCTGTTTTTGCTCCGCTTCATGATGCAGGCCATGCGCATTTCCTTTGCCGGCCAACTCGGCAACTTCATCGTGGCGCTGACCAACTGGGCGGTTAAACCCCTGCGCCGGATTATTCCCGGCATCGGCGGACTCGACTGGTCGAGCCTCTTCGCTGCCTTTGCCCTGCAACTATTGTTGGCTGGCATCATTATCGGGCTATCGAATCATCTGGCTGAGGCTGACCTTGCCGGCTTGGTGCTAATGCTGCTCTGGTTTGCCCTACGCGCCATGATCCAGCTCGCCATCTACATCATGATCGGCGCGCTGATCCTGCAAGCCGTGTTGTCGTGGGTTAATCCCTACTCACCTCTTGCGGCGCCGGCGCAGCAACTCACCCGGCCGCTGCTCGACCCAATCCGACGTTTTGTACCGTTGATTTCGGGCATCGACCTTTCGCCGCTAATCGCCATTCTGCTGCTGCAATTATTACTCCGCTTCCTCTAAGGCTGCCGTGACCGAGTGGTTTCGCGTTGCCAGCGAAGGCCGCATCACGCTGACTTTGCACATCCAGCCCGGCGCGAAAAAAACGGAATTCGCCGGCTTGCATGGCGACGCACTGAAGATTCGCCTCGCCGCGCCGCCGGTTGATGGCAAGGCCAACGAGGCATTGGTCAAGTTCGTCGCCGGCGTGCTACGTTTGCCGAAATCTGCGGTCAACCTGAAGAGTGGCCAAACATCCCGGCGCAAGGTGCTCGAAGTGGTTGGGGCGACAGCCGAAGCGGTCGCCCGCTGCGCTCAGGCTGAGTAAACAATCCGCCCGCCGACAAGGGTCGTCTTGACCTTGCCGCTCATCATGTAACCCATCCAGGGCGAGTTCTTGCCACGGCTTTTCAGGGCCTCCGGCGAGAGTTGCCAAGTGGCTTCCGGGTCAAAAATACAGACATCAGCTACGGCACCAACGGCCAATTGGCCGCTGCCCAAGCCAAGCACTTCGGCCGGCGCGGCGGTAATGCGGGCGAGCGCATCGGACAAGGAAACCTTGGCGGCCTCCGCCCACTTTAAAGTCAGCGGCAACAACACCTCAAGGCCGGTAGCACCGGCTTTGGCCTCGCCAAAGGGGAGCAACTTGTCGTCAGCGCCAACGGGTGTATGGTCGGAGCAAATCGCGGCCAAACCGGAGGCTGCTGCGGTCGACAACGCCTGACGGTCATTTTGATCACGCAGCGGCGGGCAGAATCGAGCGTGCGGATTGAAAAAGCCAATGTCGTTTTCGGTGAGCAGCAGATGATGCACACCGACGTCGCAGGTGATGGGCAGGCCCTCATGTTTGGCTCGTTGCAGCATGGCAATGCCGGCGGCGGAGGAAATGCGGGTCAGGTGCACTCGGCAACCGGTATCACGGACCAATTGCAGAATGGTGCCGATGGCAATGGTTTCGGCGGCAACCGGAATGCCGGCCAGACCAAGGCGGCTGGCGACTTCGCCTTCGTGAGCAATGCCGTTACGCGACAGCCAGTAATCCTGCGGCTGCAGCCAGACGGCGAAGCCGAAAGTGGCGGCGTACTCCATCGCCCGCAGCAATGCTTCGGTATCAACCATCGGTGCGCTCGCCTGCGAAAAGGCAACACAACCGGCTTTTTTCAGGCCAGCCAGTTCGGACAAGCGCTCTCCCTTCAAACCTAGCGTCAGGGCACCCAGTGGCAAAACCCGCGCCTTGCCGATTTCATTACCGCGATGCACCAAGCGGTCGGCCAGCTCCGGCTCATCGAGTGGCGGGTCGGCATCCGGCGGCACGACAACGCTGGTGACGCCGCCAGCGACCGCTGCCGCTAACTCAGCTTCAATACTGTTCAAACGTGCCCCGAGGTCGATCAGGCCGGGGCAGACGACGCAGCCCGAGGCATCAATGGTTTGCACAGCCGTGAAGCCGGCGGGAACCTCGCCGAGGCCGGCGACCTTGCCATCAACAATGTAAAGCGCAGTGCTGCGGTCGACGCCGTTTTTCGGGTCAATTACGCGGCCATTTTCAATCAGGATGTTCATTCTTAATTCCCCGCAACAATGCTCATCACGGCCATGCGTACCGCGATGCCGAAGGTGACTTGGGGCAGGATCACGGCCTGCGACCCGTCGGCCACTGCCGAGTGGATTTCAACGCCCCGGTTCATTGGCCCCGGATGCATCACGATGGCGTCCGGCTTGGCCAGTGCCAGCTTCTGCGGCGTCAGGCCGTAGTGGCGGAAATATTCGCCGGCTGAGGGCAGTAGCGCCCCGGTCATCCGCTCGTTCTGTAAGCGCAGCATGATGATCACGTCAACGTCCTTCAAACCTTCGTTCATGTCGTGGAAGACATGCACGCCGAGCTTGTCGAGATGCTTGGGCAACAAGGTTTCCGGGCCGATGGCGCGAACTTCCGGGACGCCCAGCGTAGTCAGTGCGTGGATGTCCGAACGGGCGACCCGCGAATGCAGGATGTCACCAACGATGGCGACGCGCAGTTGCGTGAAATCCTTCTTGTAATGGCGAATCGTGTACATGTCGAGCAGGCCCTGCGTCGGGTGGGCGTGGCGACCGTCGCCGGCATTGACCACATGCACATCGTCGCGGCCGATGCGTTGCAGGTGTTCGGCAATCAAATAGGGCGCGCCGCTGGAGGCATGGCGGACGACAAACAGGTTGGCGTGCATGGCCACCAGGTTGTCGATGGTATCGAGCAGGGTTTCGCCCTTGCTGGCCGAAGACTTGTTGATATCGAGATTGATCACGTCGGCCGACAGGCGCTTGGCGGCGATTTCGAAGGTGGTGCGGGTGCGGGTGGAGTTTTCAAAAAACAGGTTGAAGACACTTTTGCCGCGCAGCAGTGGCACCTTTTTGACATCCCGCGCCGAGACCTCCATGAACGATTGGGCGGTGTCGAGAATCTGCGTCAGGATGCGTTGCGGCAAGCCTTCAATGGAGAGCAGATGGGTCAGTTTGCCCTCATCGTTCAACTGCGGATTATGCATTTTCGAGCCTCCAGGCGAGTTGACCGTCATCTTGCTTGGCGAGTACCAGGCTTTCCCCTGCGCCCAGGGTGACATCCCAGACGCAGTAGGTCGGCGCCACCGGCAGTTCGCGGCCAGCACGGTCGGCCAGCACGGCTAGTTCAATCGAGGCCGGACGCCCGTAGTCGAACAGTTCGTTGATCGCGGCACGGGTGGTGCGGCCGGTGTAGAGCACGTCATCAACCAGAATCAGGTGGCGGCCTTCGACATCGAAGGGAATCACCGTTGGTTTGACTTGCGGGTGCAGACCCTTTTCGGCGAAATCGTCGCGGTAGAAGGAAACGTCGATCAGGCCGATGTCTTCGGGCAAACCAAGCAGTTCCTTCAAGCGCTCGGCAATCCAGGCGCCGCCGCTAAAAATACCGACCAGCGCCGGTTGGAGATGCAAATGCGGACGAATCAGGTCGGCCAATTGGCGACACTGGGATTCGGCATCAGGCAAGGGCTCTTTTGACAAATTAGGCAGGGGTGACATGGTGCGGGCTTTCAAACCAGGTTTGCAAAATGAGTTGGGCCGCCACGGCATCAAGCAAGGGCTTGGCGCGTTTGCTGTTGCGACCGGTTTCACGCAGACGCGTTTCGGCGTCGAGCGAGGTCAGGCGCTCGTCGGCAAAGCCAACGGGCAGATTGAAGCGGCGTTTCAGGCGTTCGGCGAATTTGGTGGCCAAACGGGTCATTTCGTGCGGCGTACCGTCGGCATGGGTCGGCAGGCCGACGACCAGTTGCACTGGCCGCCATTCAGCGATCAACTTGCCAATGGCGGCGAAACGGTCATCGTTGGTTTCGGCATGAATCACCGTCAGCGGATGGGCGCTGTTGAGCAAGGTTTCGCCGGTGGCGACGCCGATGCGTTTTTCACCAAAATCGAAAGCCAGCACCGTGCCGTCAGGCATGACCAGCGACGTCGGAGAGCTGCGTGAAGCTAATGCCGAGTTTCTGCAGCGCAGCCGGCAAGCGCTCTTCCGGGGGCAGATCGAACAAAATGCTGTTTTTGGCGGCTACGGTCAACCAGGAATTTTGGGCTATTTCCTCTTCCAGCTGGCCGGCATCCCAGCCCGAATAGCCGAGGGTGACGATGATTTCCGAAGGCAAGCCGGCACTACCGACCGCCGCCAGAACGTCACGCGAACTGGTCAGGCCGACTTCGCTATTGACGGCTAAGGTTGATTGCCACTGACCGACCGGGCGATGCAACACGAAGCCGCGATCCAGTTGCACCGGGCCGCCGAAATAGATCGGGAGCTTGGCCAAACTTTCGGCTTCAAATTTGAGATCAATTTTCTCGAACAAGCCGGCCAGATTCATGTCGATGGGCCGATTGACGATAATCCCCAACGCGCCGTTTTCGTTGTGCTCGCAGATGTACACCAGCGCATGCGCAAAGTACGGGTCTTCCAGCGCCGGCATGGCAATCAGGAAATTATCGGTGAGGTTGAGCTTATCCATAACTGGAATTTTAATCTCCGCCGGGGTACAAACCAACCATGAAAATTGAAAAAGCCCTCGTCTGGTTCCGCCGCGACCTGCGCGACAACGACCACGCCGCGCTGAGCGCTGCCCTGGCCGAGGCGGAACATGTGTATTGCGCCTTTGTTTTTGATCGCGAAATTCTCGATGCGCTGCCTTCAAGGCGCGATCGCCGGGTGCATTTCATCCGCGAATCGCTAGTCGAGCTTGATGCCGCGCTGCGCGCCAAAAGCGGCGGGCTGATTGTTCGCCAGGGCTTCTCGAACCAGGAAATTCCGACGCTAGCCAAGGAACTCGGCATCTCGGCCGTCTTCACCAACCGCGATTACGAGCCAGCGGCCAAGCAGCGTGACGCCAAAGTGGCAGCCGAATTAGGGGCAATGGACATCGCCTTCCACGCCCTCAAGGATCAGGCCATTTTCGATGGCGATGAAGTCCTGACCCAACTCGGCAAGCCTTACTCAGTATTCACCCCTTACAAAAATGCCTGGTTAAAGCGGTTGACCGCAGCAGATAGCGCCAGCTATCCGTGCCATGGCAATTTCGTCGCAAGCGAACTGGCCGGCGTGCCCAGCCTGGCCGAACTCGGCTTTGAATCGACCGACCTGTCAGAACTCGGTATTCACCCCGGCATGTCCGGCGCCCGCGCCCTTTGGGAGGACTTCAGCGCCGGGCGCATCGAGCGTTACGGTGCGCTGCGCGACTTCCCAGCGGTGAAGGGCGTTTCCTACCTTTCAGTGCATCAACGCTTCGGCACCATTTCCATCCGCGAACTGGTGCGCATTGCCCGCGAAAAAGCGGCAGATGTCTGGCTCAGCGAACTGATCTGGCGCGACTTCTATTTCATGATCCTCGACCACTTCCCGCGCGTTGTCGGCCACGCCTTTAAGCCGGAATATGATGCGATTCAATGGGCCGACTGGCCGGCCGGCTACGCCGCCTGGTGCGCTGGCCAAACCGGCTATCCGCTGGTCGATGCCGCCATGCGCCAGCTCAACCACAGCGGCTGGATGCACAACCGCCTGCGCATGGTCGTTGCCTCGTTCCTGACCAAGGATCTCGGCATTGACTGGCGCCTCGGCGAGAAATACTTTGCCGAGCAGCTCAACGATTTCGACCTTTCGGCCAATAACGGCGGCTGGCAGTGGGCCTCCTCGAGTGGCTGCGATGCCCAGCCCTATTTCCGGATTTTCAATCCGGTGACGCAATCGGAGCGCTTTGACCCGGAAGGCAAATTCATCCGCCGCTACGTGCCGGAACTGGCCAAAGTCGCCAACAAATACATTCACGCCCCTTGGCAAATGGGGCAAATCGAGCAGGAAGCACTCGTCAGCGTCATCGGCCGCGACTACCCAGCCCCCATCGTCGACCACGCTCGAGCCCGAGATGAAACGTTGGCCCGGTACGCCGTCGTAAAAAAATAGCAGCAGCAAGCACTGTCGTCATTTTCAGACAGGCCAAAACCTTGAAAATCCGTCGATCTGGCCGGTATTGCGGCTTCGCCGTCGCCAGGGCACGACAAATATTGGCCAACCAATTCAAGCAGCGAAAAATTACTTCATAAAATCAACACCATGCAAACTGGCACCGCTTTTGCTGAAGAGCATTCAATTAAGCAAAAAGCACTTTCTACCCCTCACGCTGAGGAATACCGCAACAGGGGCTAAAGACGCGACGGAAAAACGCCACCGCCGTTCAATATGAGGTTTTATGAAGCATCACCGCATCAGGTTTTTTTGTCTTGCCTTGCCTTAGCCGCCGCTACACCCGTGCTGGCTGATCACGACGAACATCAGCGACACCATCATCGCCACAAGCATCATGACCATGATTATTATCGGGACAGCTATCGTGAAGGCCCCTGCCGGGTTGATGGCTGGTATGACCGGCGTGGCGAATATCATCAGCGGCGGGTCTGCCGCGAAGCGCGAGTCAGCATGCCCGGCCCGGCTATCCTTATTCAGCCGCCATCAATCTTCATCCAGCACCCGGGCATTTACGTGCGTTAAACGACGCGCGCCGGCGAGTTAGCCAGGATTACGATAATCGTTGCCGATCCAGGCATTGGCACTCGCGTTATTGAGTTTAAAGCCAGCGCCAACACGCACCTGGGCAAGTATTTCACCCGCAGCATCAAACGCCCCGAGCAAGGCATGCGGATCATCTTCATCGGGAACGATGTCGAGGGTGATGCTGATCCGGCCAGACTCAGCACTCACCTCGAGTTTCTGGTGGTACATCGCATGCATATGTTGCTCATGGCGACGCAGCACTTCCGACGCTGTCTTGACCAGCGTTGAGAAAGCCGATGCATCGAGCGGCTTGGGATTTTTCTTGTCACGCCCCATCGTCCAGGGGCCAACCAAAGCCGGCTCTGACTCGCCCGCCTTGATCATTTCGACCGCCCAGCCCTCATCATCTTCATTCTTGATTACGCGGGCAGTCCAGCCTTTGTTGATCCATAACAGCGGCTCAAAAACAGTCAGCTGATCGGCTTCGAAAGCCTCGTTCGTTTCACTTGATGACATGATCTAATTCTATTTTCTACTATGGCGACTGCGACAAAAACAGCCAACAACAATCAGGGGAACAAAGCGGCTTGGCAGAATCAAACGCCGCCCTTGGCCGCCACATAACCAGCCACCAGACCAAGCAACTCTTCTTCGTCATACGGCTTGCCGAGATAGTGATTAGCGCCAATCTGGAAGGCGTAATTGCGGTGCTTGTCGGCCGTGCGCGAGGTAATCATGATCACCGGCAAGGCACGCAAACGCTCATCCGCCCGCAAATTGCGCACAAAGTCGAAACCATCCATACGCGGCATCTCGATGTCGGAGAGGATGACATCTGGCAGCACATCAAGTAGCTGCTCCAACGCATCTACGCCATCCTTGGCCAAAATGACCTGATAGCCTTCGCGCGCCAGCAGACGACTGATAATTTTGCGCACAGTCAGGGAGTCATCGACCACCATTACCGTCGGCAATTTGGCCTTGGCGATGGCCATAGGCAAGGTGGTTTGCGTTTGTACAACAGGCGCCCGACTGGCCAGCGCCACCGGATTGAGAATAAGTACGACCTGACCATCGCCCAGCACTGTTGCGCCAGCAATACCAACCACACGAGAAAGCTGGGCGCCAATATTTTTGACCACAACCTCCTGATTGCCCTTCAACTCATCAACCAGCACCGCCACCCGCTGGGTACCGGAGCGCAGCAGCAAAACCCAGTAGCGCCGATGCGCTTCCGGCACGGCATCGATATCACCCAGCAGATGCGGCAAATAATGCAAGGGATAGGTATTTCCTTGCCACTCGGCCTCGCCCTTGTCGCGCAGCGCCGCAAGCTGCTTTTCCTTCAGTTCCTGAACCTGTTCGACCATCGTCGATGGCACGGCATAAAGACGCGTCCCGGCACGAACTCGCAGCGTTTTGGTAACCGCCAGCGTCAGCGGCAAATAGAGGCGGAAAGTCGTTCCCTTGCCGGCGAGCGAAATAATTTCAATCCGCCCGCCCAGCGCCGTCACTTCAGTCTTGACGACATCCATACCGACGCCCCGACCAGAAACTTGGGTGAGTTCGGTCGCCGTCGAAAAGCCGGGCTGGAAAATAAAATCAAACAAGGTGGCCGCATCTGCACTCTGCCCCGACGTGATCAGGCCCATCGCTTCAGCGCGGGCACGAATGCGCTCGCTATCAAGCCCTTTGCCATCATCGGCCATGGAAAGGATGATTTCGTTCCCTTCCTGGGTCAGCGCCATGCTGATTTCACCAACTTCCGGCTTGCCTGCGGCGAGACGCTGCTCGCGCGTCTCGATACCGTGCGTCACGGCATTGCGCAACATGTGTTCGATTGGCGCCAACATCTTGTCGAGCACCGAACGGTCAATTTCAACCTGCCCACCGACAATATCGAGATTTGCCCGCTTGCCAACCTCCTTGGCGGTTTGCCGGACAATTCGGTAGAGGCGCTCGGCCTGGCTGGCGAATGGAATCATCCGGACGCTCATCAACTCTTGCTGCAAGTTGCGGTTCAGTCGCGACTGGGCAAGGATAGCGGCATTAGCATCATCCAGATTTTTTAACAGGTTCTGCTGCACCGTCGCCACGTCATTAACCGATTCGGCCATGAAGCGGGTGAGTTCCTGGAAGCGGGTAAACCGATCCAGTTCGAGCGGATCAAATTCGGCCTCGCCTTCGGGATTGTGACTAACACGAGCCTGAATCTGGCTTTCGGCCTGGATTTCAATTTCGCGTAACTGGCGACGCAGACGAATGACGTTTTCCGTCAGATCGAGCAGCGAACCCTTCAGGCTGCGCATCTCGCCTTCGATCCGCGAGCGGGCAATCGACAGTTCACCCGCCTCATTCACCAGACGATCAATCAGGTCGGCACGGACGCGCAAAGTCGCCAGCTGACCAATTGCCTCGCCATCTGGTTCGCCTCTTGCTGCGGCGATGGCAGCCACCGCCTCCGGCAATACGGGCGACTCGTCGCCCAGCTCAATCTCAGCCTCATTTTCCAGCGGCGGCCCTTGGCGCAGAAGCTCAACGGCTTGCGCCATGGCATCGCAACCACTTTCGATTTCGTCGATAAAGAGTGGCGTTGCCGGCCCGGCGCGCATCGCTACTTCAACCCGCGTTTCGAGCAGATGGGTCACTTCACCGAGATTCATCGCCCCTGCCATCCGGGCATTACCCTTGAATGTGTGGAGCAGACGGGCAATCGCGCGCGGTGCCGCGTCGTTAGCCGGTTCGGCCCGCCAGGCGCGCAATTGCGTCGTCAGATCACGCAACTGGTCGGCCGCTTCCTCAAGGAACAGCGGCAACAACTGCTCGTCGAGTTCATCGGTCAATTGCGGCAATTGAGGGGCCAGTGCAATCGGAGAGCGTTCCGGCATAAGCGCTGGCATCGCCAAGCCAGGCAAGGCGATGATTTCAGCACTGACCGGCGCAACAGGCTCTGGCAAAGCCAACGGCGGATGGTAGATGTCATCGAGCGCGGCAATCAACTGCAATTGCTCGGCCGGCGCCTGCTGATCAGCCAACCCGGCGAACATGCTTTCAAGCGTGATGATTGCCTGACGAACCGTTTCCAGCCCTTCGATACTTTCCGGCTGCGCCGAACCAGCGCGCCGCAACAAAGCATGTTCGAGCGTGATCGCCAGACGATTCAACGGCATCAATCCAACGGTGGCAGCGATCCCGCCTAGAGTGTGCGCGGCGCGCGTCATTTCAAAAGTGATCGGCAGCGCAGGATTTGCATCAAGCACGGCATAGCTATCCACCAGCATAAGCAGATGGCCACGCGCTTCTTCAAGGAAAATCTCGTACAGCGTCTGCGGCGCCGGAGCAGCCGGGGGTATTGGCTCTGGCTCTGGCTCTGGCTCTGGCTCTGGCTCTGGCTCTGGCTCTGGCTCCGGAATTTCGGCTTTTTCCGGCGTCGACCGCAGCAACGGCTCTTCCGACACCAACAGATCTTCCAGCGCCTCGGTGGCGGACTGCAGATGCGGGTCACTGATGGTGAGCGGCGCTTCGAGCGCCTCAAGTTCGGCCGCGACCGGTTCTTCAGGCACAAGCAAATCGAGAACGATAGAGGGCGCCTCGTCTTCTGCAATGGGCACTGGCAGTTCAACTTGCTGCGATGGAGTGGGTACTTCAACCGGCTGGGCTGCCGGTGGAGGAACCAATGTTTCAACGCCGCGCAACTGGCGCGCCAGCGAAATCACCGCAGACGGGTCTGGAGTACCGCCCTGACCGCTCTCGAGATAGGCCACCCAACGCGTGAACAGTGCCCGTTCGTCGCCGAGCAAACGCAGCATATCCGGCGTAACCGGCTGATCCTGGCGCAACCAGAGGTTGATCGTCTGTTCCAACTCCCAAGCCGATTCACCGAGATCCGTCAGCCCAACCATTCGACCACTGCCCTTCAGCGTATGGGTCGAGCGACGGATGGTGCTCAGCGCCTCAATATTGCGCGGATCGGCCGTGAGCAGACTAATTTGATCGCCCAAAGTAACCAGCACTTCCGTCGCTTCTTCGAGGAAGATGCCGAGCAATTCAGCATCGATTTCCGCATGCGTCGATTCAGCCAGTTGCAGGGTTTCAACCGTCGGCTGCGGTGCCTCCTTGGCTGGTTTGGTAAAACTTGAAAAATCGAAATCACCCATGATGGGCAGCTCGATCTTTGGCTCTTCTTTCGGCGGTGGCGGCCCACCCCGGTCACTGTGGAAAGGCTCAAGAACAAGGCTGGTTTCACTGAACGGCGAGTAGTCCTCATCCTCCAGCGGAACGGCCTCGGGCACTTGTTCCGGTGGTGGCTCTGCAACAACCGGTTTTTCACCTATAACGCGGCTAACAAAAGCGTCGAAATCCGTCTCGCCATTCTGCAGTGCATCAACAAAAAAACCGATTAACGAAAGCTGGTTTGCCACCCACTCGAAGTCATCGTTGGCTGGCGAATAATCTGGCCGGGCAAATAGCTGAATACGGCTACCACACTCCTTCAGACTACTGGCGGCAGCAAAATGGCCGAGCATCGCCAGTGCGCCACCAATCTGTTTGAGCGGCCCATCCAGTTGCGCCAGATCATGGCCTTTAGCCGGATCACGGAAGAAACCATCAAGCGCCTGCTCAATCTGCGCCAGATTGTTCTGGATTTCGCGCCCGACTTGACCGATCAACAGCTTTTCCTGCGCCCGCCGAGTCATTTCATCCAGCAGCGGAATACCATCATCATCGGCCGCAGCGCGCCCCGCAATGCAGGCGTACAACCGCGCCACCATCAGGTCGACCTGCTGCGCGAAGTCAGTACCTAGTCGCTTGAAGCTCTCCTGGGCATTCTGCAAGAGCAGGATGGCCGTCGCCACTTCCATCGCGACCGCATCGTTATAGCGCGCCGGATCTTCCGAAAGCCAATTAGCAACCGCGCCCAAGCCCTGCCCCAACCGCTTGAGATCAGTCTGTCCGAGAGCTTCGGTTAATTGCGCACAACTGCGGGCATTTTCCGCGAAACTGGCAAGACTGCCGGCACTGCCGGTACAAAACTTATTCCAAAGTTCTTCTGTCGCAGTGATGGTTTCGCGCAATTTACGCAGCGTGGCATCCTGCAGCTGCGGCCCAGCCGATGCAGTTGCGACCGGCAAGAGTAAAGGCAAGGCAAATGCTGATTGAACCTGAGTAATCAGCGGATCAAGGTCAGCCGGTGCTTGGGCAACGTGATACAAGGCCTCGCGCATGACCCGATCCGGCACACTGCTCGCGCCTTCAAGCAAACGGCGAATTTGCGCATCAATATGCGAACATAACTGCCGCGTCGCTGGATCGGCGCCAATCGCCGGGTCGCGCAGCGCCTCAAGAAAAGCCTGCGTTACCCACCAGAAAGCCCGAGCCGTTGGCGTTGCTTGATTCGACTCAATCCTGATCAGCGCTTGCCGCATTAACTGACGGCCGACTTCCGCTTCCGCCGGTTTTTGCAGCCAGCTGAGCAAGCCTTTTTGGTAACGCATGCGCTCGGACTTGAGAGCATGTTTCAACTGATCCGGCGCCAGCGTTGCCAGAGGTGCAATCCGCCGGGGCGGGCGCTGCGTGAGATCAGGATAGAACAAATCAACGGGATGAACCGTCGTCTGGCCACACACTTCGTTCAAGGCCAGATAAACCGGCATTAAACGCAAGGGTTGATTCGGCTCGCCAACCATCAAATCGTCAAGATACTGGCGCAGCCCGGAGAATGCCTGACGTAACACGGCAATACCGGCAACGCCCGGTGACAGGCTGCCATCTTCCATCGCTGCAAGCAGCGTTTCGATCGACTCCGTGACCCGCGTCACACCATCCAGTCCGACAATCGACAAGGCACCGTACACCTGGTGTACATGGGTACGGCAAAACTTCAGCGAGGCGCGATCCGCCCCCGCCTCAAACTGGCCAAGCGCCTCTTCGGCACGCTGCAGCGCCAGGTCAATTTCACCCTTGACCCAGGTCAGCGGGCCCAAATCAAATTCTATTGCCGCGTTCATAGTCTCTCGCGATGCCTATCAGTCCACCTTGAAGCCGGCGACCGATCCCTTCAATTCAGAGGCCAGCGCAGTCAGCTCATCCACCGCCTGTGCTGTCCGCTGGGTACCTGCCGTCGTTTGTTCCGTAACCCGCAGAATGTCCTGCATCAAACGCGCCACCTGGGTGGCTGAGTTCGCCTGATTCTGCGTCGAACTGGAAATGTTTTGAATCAGGTCGGCCAGATTACGCGACACCTGACCAATTTCAGAAAGCGCCTGCCCGGCCGCGTCAGACAATTTCGCCCCTTCGACCACGCCCTGAGTCGATTGCTCCATGGCGAAAACGGCATCCTGCGTATCGGTCTGAATCGTCTTCACAATTGCCGCGATCTGTTTCGTTGCTTCGCCTGAACGCTCAGCCAGACGCTGCACCTCCTCGGCAACCACGGTAAAGCCACGCCCCGCATCACCGGCCGAAGCGGCCTGAATGGCGGCATTCAAAGCCAGCACATTGGTCTGCTCAGTAATATCGGAAATCAGTTCAACGATTTCACCGATCTCCTGCGAGCTTTCGCCCAGGCGCTTGATGCGCTTTGAAGTCTCCTGAATCTGATTGCGAATTTCGTTCATGCCCTTGATCGAATCCTGTACCGCCGTAGTCCCTTTTTCTGCCGCCGTCAGGGACTGACGGGCGACTTGCGCCGATTCCGTAGCGTTACCGGAAACTTCGTTCATCGAACGCGCCATATCCAGCGCCGACTGGCCAGCCTGCTGAATTTCGCTGGACTGACGTTCGGCCGCATCCAGCAACTGGTTCGAAGTCTGGCGGGCAATTTCAGTCGCTGCCGTTACACGATTCGCCGCATCATTGATTCGGCCAACCAGAACACGCAGCTCTTCAATGGTGTAATTGATCGAGTCAGCAATGGCGCCGGTGATGTTTTCGCTAACCGTCGCCGTCACTGTCAGGTCACCATCGGCCAAGTCACCCAGTTCATTCATCAGGCGGAGAATGGCGTCCTGATTTTCGCGATTCACCTGCTCCGACGCGTGGCGCTGTTTTTCCACATCCTGCGCCCGGCTACCGTTATCGTCGAGATATATCCTGGCAAGTAAGGCCAGGGTCGCCAAAGCGACCAAGGTCATGATGATCAGCAGAACCACATACATGGCGCGCTCGGACAAACCATCCTGATAAGCCAGCACCAAATTGTCCGTTGCCTTGAGCAACTCTTCGCTCCCACGGTAAATTTTCGAACCCGCCTGCTTGGAGAGAACCAAAGGTTGCATATTGCCCAGAATGCTTGCCACCGCCTCCTGGTAGGCCTTGTAGGCAGCATCAAGCTCCGCCAGTTTGGCCCGGCTTTCGGCATCATTGGCACCACTCAGGCGCAGTGCATCACTGCCTTTGGTCAAACCCTGCAAAATATCGCGAAAGGCGTTGGTATCCTTGCCTAAGAGGAAGGCCACTTCCGGGCTAATCTCGTCACCGACCAGAAGGGCAGAAGCATTTTTGGCAATTCGCTGAGTCAACATACCCAATTGGCTGGCCGCGGTAACATCGCGAACCGGCGCACCGGCCTGGGTTTTTAGCGCAACCAGCTGCTCAGTCAATTCAAGCATTACGGCATTTTTATCGTCGATCGTCCCGACACTCTTGCCGAGCTCAACCAGATTCTTCTCCTGGCCAATCACCGTCATCGCATCTTTGTCAGCTGCCACCCAAAGCTGGGTCAAGGCATCCAACTGCGGACGAACCTCCTGCGGCGAGGCGGGAACACGAATACCACCGATCTCGCCCCCGGCCGAAAGACGCTCAAGCAGTTGCGAGAAAGTTTCGCGCGATTCCTTCAATTGGGCAAAAGCCACCGGGTTACCCTGCAAGGCCAGCGTCGAAGCTTTCGCCAGGCGCTGCGACAACATGCGCATTTCACCGGAAGCCGCGATGTAGGCGGTGCCGTGGGTCGACTCACGGTTATCGTGATAGACCAGTGCCGCAATGAGCAAAAGCAGAACGACGAAAACCGCACCGACAGTTTTCATCTGCTGAATAACCGGCAGATTGGCCAGGAAGCCCGGCAATGGCAGCTTTCCTGTCACGCCAGTCATTGTTGCCGACGACTCACCCTTGTCGGCCACGCCGACTTTCGGGAGTTTGAAACTGAAAGCCATGGAAATCCTCCACAAGGGGCCCGAGCCAAAATGCCCGGAATCAAACCCCGATATTCATGAAATGATGATCGGCTAGCAGTTCGCGGACCGAAAGTTTGCGCCAGATTTTTCCTTGCGTATCGGCAAAACGCTGCGCGCCCCAACTGGGCGCCGTAGCATCCAGGGGTTCCGGCGTGAAATCTTCAGGATTCTTCAAGCCGAGCATGCGCGAAACGAGTAAAGCGGCATTTGAACCATGCTTGGCGCCGATCAATAACAAGCGGGCATTTGCATTCTGGGGCGTTGCCACGCCGCCACGGAACACGGAAAAATCAGTCACTGCATGTAAATTGCCGCGAATATTGGCGATACCGGCAAACCAGTCACGGGTCAGCGGCACCGGCGTGAGTTGCGGCGCCTGGACAATTTCCCCGCTATCCGAAAGATCAAGCAGCCAAGACTCATTGCCAGCCTGAATACCGAGCCAGGATAAAACACCATGCCCCTGCGCCGCCGTTGTCAGGCGAGCCGCCAGATATTCCTGAAAGTCCCGAAGACTGGTTTTTTTAGCCATCTAGTTCAGGGCAATGCCGCCACACGCTGGAGCAACTCTTCCGGATTAAGCGGCTTGACCAGATAATCCACCGCACCTTGACGCAGCCCCCATATTTTGTCGGTCTCTTGCCCTTTCGAGGTGCAAACGATGACGGGAATCCCCTTGGTCTCTTCGTCACGGGTCAGCGTTCGTGTTGCCTGATAGCCATTAAGGCCCGGCATCACGACATCCATCAGGATCAGATCGGGCTTGTTGGCTTTCGCCTTGGCGATGCCTTCCTCGCCATTCTCCGCAGTGATCACCGTATAACCAGCCTTGGTCAGTACGTCCACGGTAAAAAAGCGCTCGGTAGGGGAATCGTCGACCACAAGAATGTTCTTGACCGGCATTGTTGCTCCTGAACTACGGGTTGGATTCTGTGGCGGCGGCCAAGGCAAAGCTGGCGACCGTTTGCAGCAGACTATCTTTGGTAAATGGCTTGGTCAGGTACTGATCGGACCCAACCATGCGCCCGCGCGCCCGATCGAACAGTCCGTCCTTGGAGGACAGCATGATGACTGGCGTGGCTTTGAAGCGGGCATTTTTTTTGATCAGGGAGCAGGTTTGGTAGCCATCAAGACGCGGCATCATGATGTCGCAGAAAATAACCTGCGGCTGGTGATCGGTAATTTTGGCCAGTGCATCGAAACCATCTTCAGCGAGCACGACCTGACAGCCCGCCTGGACGAGAAATATTTCGGCGCTTCGCCGTATCGTGTTGCTGTCGTCAATGACCATCACTTTGACGCCGCGCAGCCTGGATAAATCAGCCAATGTCCCTGTCCCCTAGCCTTTTTAGGCACACCAATTTTCGTTGAATCATACTACGGAAATGTTGCCTCAAGGCAATATCGCAAACCAGCTCGCCACTTGCGCATTGCACGGTTCGGCGCTGCGCAGTTTCAGATAAAATCAGATCCATCTAACCCTCCCCCACTCGCTGCCCCCTGGGCGCGCAATTTAATGACCACCACCACCCAAACGCCTCCCAGCCCACCCCAGGTACTAGTCTTTGCAGCCAGCGACCCATCATCCGGCGCCGGCATCCAGGCTGACATTCTGACGCTGGCCAGCCTCGGCTGCCACCCACTGACAGCGATCACCGCACTCACCGTTCAAGATACTGTCGGCGTCCAGAGCATTCACCCGGTGAGCGCCGAACTGCTCGAACAGCAGGCACGCACGGTACTTGAAGACATGCCGGTAGCCGCTTTCAAGATTGGCGTAATGGGCAGCGTGGAAAACGTACTGGCCATAGCTGAAATAACTGCCGACTATCCGGAAATTCCGTTGATCTTCGATCCTGTGCTCGCGTCCGGCCGGGGCGATGCGCTGTCGGGCGAGGAAATCATCTCGGCAATCCGTGAAATTCTCTTGCCGCAAACCACGTTGCTGACGCCGAATGCGCCGGAGGCCCGCCGACTGGCTGAAAATGACGAAGATGAAGGCGAGCCGTCAATTAACCTCTGCGCCCAGCGCCTGATCGAGATGGGTGTGCAATATGTGCTGATTACCGGCACCCATGAAAATACGCCGCAGGTGGTAAATACACTGTACGGGCCCGAAGGCGTCATTCGGCGTGACGAGTGGGAGCGCCTGCCGGGCAGTTATCACGGCTCAGGCTGCACCCTCGCCTCGGCCATCGCCGGCTGCATTGCTAGCGGCGCCAGCCTGGAAGATGCTGTGCGCGATGCGCAGGATTACACTTGGCAAACCCTGAAGAACGGTTTTCATGCTGGTATGGGCCAATTAATCCCGGACCGCTTTTTCTGGGCCCGGGGTGATGACGAAGATGCCGCGAAGAGCGAAACCGAAGCAGACATCGCAGCAGGCAGCTATGGCCATTAAGCTGCGCGGCCTCTACGCCATCACTCCGGAATGCACCAATGGCCATCAATTGCTTGCCAGCATTGAAGCCGCGCTGGCTGGCGGTTGCCGCATTGTGCAATTTCGCGACAAACTGAGCGACGCCCCCGAGCGCGTTCGCCGAGCCCGCGCCCTGCTCAATCTAACCCGCCGCTTTTCAGCCCGACTGCTGATCAACGACGATCTGGCTTTAGCCTGCCTGATCGATGCCGATGGCGTTCATTTAGGCAAAGATGACGGCAGCTTGATCGCCACGCGCGCCGTTCTCGGCCCCGGCAAAATTCTCGGCGCCTCCTGCTATGCCGACTTTGCCGCCGCCGAGCAGGCCACCACCGCTGGCGCGGATTATGTTGCTTTCGGCGCTGTTTACCCCTCGCCAACCAAGCCAGCTGCGGCGACTGCTACGGTCGACCTGTTTTTTCGGGCAAAAAACGCGTTGACCACAGCAACTTGCGCCATTGGCGGCATCACGCTTGCCAACGCCCCGCCCTTGATCGCCGCTGGCGCCGACCTGCTCGCTGTAATTTCCGACTTGTTCAACGCACCGGCCGGCCTCGCACAAATTACCGCCCGCGCTACCGCCTACCAAAACTTATTCGAGGAATTCCCCGCATGACCACACGCAACCAGCAACTTTTCGAGCGCGCCCAGCGCCACATCCCCGGCGGCGTCAATTCTCCTGTCCGCGCCTTTCGCTCGGTCGGTGGCACGCCCTGTTTTTTCCAGAAGGGCGTTGGCCCGAAGGTGCAGGACGCTGACGGCAAGTGGTATCTCGATTATGTCGGCTCTTGGGGTCCGCTAATTCTCGGCCACGCCCACCCGGAAGTCATCGCCGCCGTACAGAGCGTGGTGGTCGATGGACTAACCTTCGGCGCACCGACTGAGCGCGAAGTCGACATTGCCGATCTGCTTTGCAAACTCGTCCCGTCAATGGAAATGGTTCGCCTAGTTTCCTCCGGCACCGAAGCCACCATGAGCGCCATCCGCCTGGCCCGTGGTTACACCGGCCGCGACGTGTTGATCAAATTTGAAGGTTGCTACCACGGGCACTCCGACAGCCTGCTGGTCAAGGCCGGCTCCGGCGCACTCACCTTTGGCAACCCATCATCCGGTGGCGTACCGGCCGATCTGGCGCAGCACACCATGGTGCTCGCCTACAACGACCCACAACAATTAGCTGACGCATTCGCCGAACATGGCGCCAAAATCGCCGCCGTTATCGTCGAACCAGTTGTCGGCAATATGAATCTAATCGCCCCGACGCTTGAATTCCTGCGCGTTATGCGTGAGTTGACGGCAAAACACGGCACCGTGCTGATTTTTGACGAGGTAATGACCGGTTTCCGCGTCGGCCTGAAGAGCGCCCAAGGTTATTACGGCATTACGCCCGACCTATCCACCTTTGGTAAGGTCGTCGGTGGCGGCATGCCGCTCGGCGCCTTTGGCGGCAAACGCGAAATCATGGAGCAGATTGCCCCGCTTGGCCCGGTTTATCAGGCCGGTACGCTGTCCGGTAATCCGGTTGCCGTGGCCGCTGGCTTGGCGACACTGAAACTGATTCAGGCGCCCGGTTTCTACGAAGCATTAACTGCCAAGACCAAAGCCCTGTGCGATGGTTTGGTTGCTGCCGCCAAGAAACATGGCGTCGCCTTCGCCGCCCAGAACGTCGGTGGCATGTTCGGCCTTTATTTCGCCGAGAAGTGCCCGGCCACTTACGACGAAGTCCTAGCTTGCGACAAGGAAGCCTTCAACAGTTTCTTCCACGCCATGCTCGACGCCGGTCATTACTTTGCCCCGTCAGCCTTCGAAGCAGGCTTCGTCTCTGCTGCACATACCGATGCGGATATTGCCGCAACTATTGCAGCGGCAGATGCTTACTTTGCCCGCAGCAAGTAATGCCAAAAAGGCTTGAAACGCAGTGGCACAAAGGCACTGAGAAAGACAGAAACGCTGACTACCTCAGCGCCTCTGCCAAGCAAGAAGCGTTGCCATGAATACGGGCAGCGCTTGGATGATTTTGATCATCGCCGGCCTTAGCGAGGTAGGCTGGGCCGTAGGGCTGAAATATACCGAAGGTTTTAGCCGACTCTGGCCATCGGTAGCGACCTTGCTGGCGATGGTGGTCAGCGTGGTGCTGCTTGCCTGGTCGCTGAAAGTCTTGCCACTGGGAACGGCATACGCCGTGTGGACGGGCATTGGCGCGGTCGGCACGGCTGCACTCGGGATGTATTTGTTCGGTGAATCGCGCGAGGTTGCCCGGCTATTGAGCATTGGCCTGATCGTCGCCGGCATCGTCGGTCTCAAACTGCTAACACCCGGCGGCGAATAGTTGCCGCCCAAGTGCTACGGTCGACCGGCTTTCAGATGCCTTTTTGACTCGCGCCGTTCGCTCTGAAGTAGCGCCATGTAAGTAAGCCAACCCACCATCGCCATGCCTATGGTGAAAACCCCGTAGGCTACCGGCCAGGGAACGCCAGAAGTCATCATTGAAAACTCCGACATCCCGCCAATACCGGCAACGATGTTGATCGGCATGAAAATAATGCTGATCTTGGTTAGCTTAGACACGCGCTGATTCTGGTTAATATTGATGAAACCAACCACCGCATCCATCAGGAAGTTGATTTTGCCGAACAGGAAAGAAGTGTGACCATCGAGCGACTCGATATCACGCAGAATCTGCCGAGCATCCTCATGCTGCGCCGCGCCAAGAAATTTACCCCGCATCAAAAACGACACGGCACGGCGGGTATCCAGCACATTACGGCGAATACGTCCGTTCAAATCTTCTTCGCGGGCGATATCGGCCAGAATATTTCCTGCCTCATCGTCCGACATCTGGGTATTCAGGACGTGCTTACCGACTGATTCCAACTCGGCATAGACGTCTTCCAGCGCATCCGCTGAATACTCGGCATCAGCAGCATAGAGATCGAGCAAAACGTCTTTGCCATCAGTCACATAACCGGGCTGGGTGCGGGCACGCAGTCGCTGCAGACGAAATACCGGCAGCTCCTCTGTGCGCACCGAAAACAAAATATCGTTGTGCAAAATGAACGCCACCGCGACGTTGCGTGACTCGTTTTCGAGATCAAGCAGGAAGTCAGAGTGCAGATGCACTTCACCGTTGTCTTCTACGTAAAAACGGGCGCTAGCCTCAAGGTCGGTAAGGTTTTCCGGGTCAGGTAATTCGAGGCCGAAAAAGCTGCCGACCCATTCGCGAACCCGCGCCGTGGGCGCAACCAGGTCGACCCAAATCGGCTTGATGTTGGTCAACTGGCCCGGGCGGTCTACCGTCGTCTGACGCAGGCGGCCATTGTGCAACTCGAACGCATTAACCATCACCTTGTTGCTGGTATGGTGACCATCGCCGACCAAATCCTCGCGGATTTCCTCAGATAACAGTTCAAGGATGCTGTCGATCCGCTCCTCGGGGAGTTCCTTCCAGGCAACCAGACGGTCTTCTTCTGGCAGGGCGCTAAGAATCACCGCCACAGAAACGGTGGGAAGCCGGCCAAAAAGCGTCCGCAATTCAAGAATATGCTGGCGCTGCACCAAATTCTCAACGACATCATGACGCGGTGAATTCTGGCGACGCACCATATCCTCAACCAGCCGATGCTTGGCAAGCAGGCTCTGCACTTCCGCGATGTCATCTTTAACCACATCAGCTTCGGTCAGATTTATTTCTGTCAGCTCAGTTTTTTCACTCATGGCGCGTCATGGTGCAGTGCGGAATCGGAGCGCCATTCTAGCACCGCCATGGTGCCCAACTTGTGGCATTTCTCCTCGAATCAGGGCACTTCGGCGCTCGGCATGCGACCAAGAATGATGCCCGTCTTGCGCCCTAAACCGGGGGCGCCACGGTTTTTCTCGTAATAGCGCGGATTCGGCACCATACCAGCCAACCTTGCCGACTGCTCGGGGCCAAGTTGGGCGGCACTGGTGTTGTAATAATGCCGCGCCGCCGCCTCGGCACCAAAGACACCGCTACCCCACTCGATCACATTCAGGTAAACCTCGAAAATACGCCGCTTGCTCCACAGACTTTCCAGCATCAAGGTAATGATTGCTTCTTCGACCTTGCGAAAATAGGACTTGGTCGGCGTCAAAAACAGGTTTTTCGCCAATTGCTGACTGATCGTCGATCCCCCAGCAACAAAACGCCCTTTTTTCTGGTTTTTTTCCATGGCCTTCTGGATACCATCCCAGTCGAAGCCTTCATGATCAACGAACTTGGCATCTTCTGAAGCAATAATCGCGCGTTTTAGGTGAATTGAAATGCGTTCATAGGGCACCCATTCCTTCTTAAGCAGGGCGTCCGGCTTTTTCTCCCGTAGTTCACCGAGACGAATCTCCATGAAGCGCGTGGTGCCAGGATTAACCCAGCCCCAAAGCAGCACCCAGCCGAGCAGCCAGAGTTGCCAGACGAGAAACACACCGACCAGGCCAAGCAAGATCCATTTGACCCAGCGGCCCAAGGTGTTCATGCGTGCAGACCGGCCCGCAAATTGGCCAACACCGCCGCCGTCGGGGGACGAACTGCGCGCCAGACAAAGAAGGCCTCAGCCGCCTGTTCAACCAGCATGCCCAAACCATCAGCACAACAACTAGCCCCCTGCTCACGCGCCAAGGCCATGAAAGGTGTTTCACCTTTGCCATACATCATGTCGTAGGCCAGGCTCCCGGCGGCAAAAATGCCTTGCGGCAAGGGCAGGCTTTCACCAGCCAAGCTGGCGGAAGTGGCGTTAATCACCAGATGAAAACTATTACCGGCGATTTTGGCGAAATTGCCGGTATTTACTGGGAAAATA
This sequence comes from Burkholderiales bacterium, assembly GCA_038250105.1. Lineage (GTDB taxonomy): Bacteria > Pseudomonadota > Gammaproteobacteria > Burkholderiales > Rhodocyclaceae > Azonexus. The sequence goes on from JBBSCQ010000001.1 coordinate 79,599, forward strand.
TCGGCAAAGGCAGCAGCCAGTAACTCAGCCTTTTCAGCACTGCGATTGGCAATAAACAAGCTAGCGGGCGCCCCCGCCAGTAGCGGCGCAATGGCCCCGCGCGCCGCACCACCCGCACCGAGCAGCAAAACGCGCTTTCCCGCTAGTTCATAGCCAAAGTTATGCGTAATGTCGCGCACTAGCCCGGCACCATCCGTATTGTCTCCAAAAATCTCGTTACCGTTGAAAGTTAGCGTATTAACGGCACCTGCGCGCGCCGCACGATCGGAAAGCCGGGTGCAGAGGCGATAGGCTTCTTCCTTGAAGGGAACGGTCACATTCGCCCCCTGACCTCCAGCAGTACGAAAATCGGAAATTGCCTGTTCAAAGCCGTCGACCGCAGCAAGTCGCGCTTCGTAGATCAAGGCCTGATTGCTGGCACGGGCAAAGGCCGCATGGATCGCTGGCGACTTGGAATGGGCAATCGGATTGCCGAAAACAGCATAAAGATCGGTCATTTGGCTGACAATTGGTCGCCCTGAGTAAAGTACCAGGTGCGAGTGATTTCGATAACGTCGGTATCACGGCGAATATCCGGCGGGAAAGCGGCGTAAGGTGAAGCCATCTGAACGATGCGCCGGGCCGAATCATCGAGCACTTTGTAGCCGGAAGATCGGTTGATATCGATACGAGTTACTGTTCCATCTGAATTAATCGAAACCGTCAGCAACAACGAGCCGTATAGTTTGCCGCGCGCTGCCGGAGGGTAGTTCAGCGTCCCGATACGCTCGATTTTCTGGCGCCAATCTTCGATATATTGCGCAAAACGATATTCCTCGGCGCGAGCACCGATAAATTTCTTGCGTGGTCGCTTGCTGTACTCATCGGTTGATTTACTGATTTCGCCTTCGAGCCGCGCCATGGCGCGCGCCGATTCAGCCAGATCGAAGCCGCTGACATTTGGCACCGGCGCCGGTTGTTCGCTGGCATTCTGACTTTCTGCAACGCTGCGCAAACTCTTGGCTTGCGTCAGCATCCTTTGCTGGGCAGCCTCCAGTTCCTGCACCCGGCGTTGCATTTGCTGAATATCAGCCCCCACGACCTGCTGCTGCGTTGAGGGCAGCGGCGTTTTGGCGCGGCGATTTTCATCGGTATTACCGCCACCGTCTAAATTCGCTTGCGCCAGCGCCTGAGCGTCGTGCGGCTTTTGTGCTGATTTGGCGTTAACAAGAATGATATCGAGCGCTTTTTCGCGCATCGCATTGCTTGCGTCTGGGAACTGGAAATGCAGCATCAGCAAGGCAGCATGGAAAAAAACGGAAAAACCAATGGCCCAGGCAAGCGGTGACACGGCGGGCAAAGTTGCTAACATCCGTTTCAGCAGCGCCTGCCTGGAAAATTTCACTCGCCCTCCTCCGCAACGACCTCCACCGATGCGTTATTGCCAATCAGGCTGATAAAACGACAGGTCAGCTCAGGTGCCAGCAAATCGATGCTTTCAACCGCCAGATGCACACGCTGGCCGGGTGGCAGTTCACCGGGTAGCGAAGGAACGCGCAACATCAGCGGCAGATGGTCGATTTTGACCAGTTGTTCGCGGCGTACAGTGGCGTCCACTTCAGTCATCCCATACTGTTGTAGCCAGCGCAGGCACCAGTAACGCTCCATCAGTCGCTGAAAATCGGCATAGGCGGCGTAAGTGGTTTCAAAATCGCGCATTGCACCGAACAATTCGGCCGATTTTTGGGCAAAGGCCGGCGTTTCACTGCGCAAACAGGCGATTAACTGCCATTGATTGACCATGTCGCAGTAACGGCGCAGCGGCGAGGTCATCCAGGCATATTGCGGCACTCCCAAGCCTTCGTGCGGTAACGGGGAAGTCGTCATGCGCACCTTGCCCTGCGTTTGCGCCCGATACAGACAGGCGATGTTCTTGTCGGCGAGCAAGCCGCCCCAAGTCGAGTTAGCGACAATCATCAACTCGGCGACCAGTTTGTCGAGCGGACTGCCGCGCTTGCGCTCGCTGATTTCGACTTTGCAACTGTCCGGGTCGGCCAGATCGCCTTCAATCGAAAAGTTGTAATCGTTGTTGCCCTGCATCGCTGAAGGCTTGCCGCGCCGGCCTTCGCAGGCGTTGGCGAAATGCCAGAGATGGAGCAATTCGTCCTTGAACGGTTGGTCGGCCAGCGGGCTGTTGATCGTTTCAGCGTTGAACCACGGTTCGATTTCGTGGTGACGCAGGTTGGCGGCGATATGCACCATTTCCAGACATGATTCCGTGCCGACGACTTCCAGCGACTCATTGACCGTCAGGTAAAGCGACACCGCCGGGCAATCGACACCACCGGCCAGCGTGTAGTTCTGGACCACGGCGTCAGGCAACATGGTGATCTTGTTGCCGGGCATGTAAACCGTCGACAACCGGGCGCGTGCAATCCCATCAAGCGGCGAACCGTGCTCAATGGCCAAGCCCGGTGCGGCAATGTGGATGCCGATGCGCGTACCAATACCTGGCAAGCGGGTGACCGACAGGGCGTCGTCGATTTCCGTTGTCTGCGCGTCATCAATCGAGAACGCCCGGACATCGGCACGCGGCAGATCCTTGGGCAATTTCGGCGCCTCAAGTACCGGGAAATTCGTTCCCTTGGGAAATTGTTCGTGGAGAAAACGGCGGTAATGCAGGTGGTAGGCCGATTTGATCGCCCCGCACTTGAACAACAACTGAGCGGCACTAAGATTGGTTGCAGCACAGGCGGTTTCAAACGCCTTGGTCTCGCCCTTGTTGCGGTCCGGTGCGTAGAGCAGCGCGTCGGTCAGCGCCCCGATTTCAGGCGGCAGACGGAATTCCTTCAGCTCGTTGATCCAGCCTTCAATCGCGACTGCTTGCTGACGCTTTTTTTCAAGACTGACCAGAGCGGCTGCGAGAATGTCGGCCGGCGCTTTGCGGAAGCGGCCCTTGCCTTTGCGGTGGAAATAGACGGGCGCGGCATGCAGGGCAAGCAGCACCGCCGTCGCTTCAACCGGGGTGGGCGCGTGTCCGTAGTAGTCACGGGCAAAATCAAGAAACGAAAATTCGCCATCGTTTACGCACTCCCAAAGGAAATCCGGTTCAATCTCTTCGGCCAGTGGCGTTGCCTGTTCCAGCAAGGCCCCGGCGGCCGGTTTCTCAAAGCGCAACAATACGGTTGCAGCCTTGATCTTGCTGCGCTTACCGGTCGGCATTTCAACCTGCAACGAACTGTCGTTGTCAGCCAGCATGCTGCCGGCCTTAAAGCCGCCATCTTCTTCAAACAATAGATTCATTTGTTAATTATAACCTAGCGAATTCAATGATTTGCGGCACAAACTGCGCGAAATTCGCAAAGCCGTGGTCGCCGCCTTCGAGTACCGTTTGCCGACAACCGGCGTAAAAATCCTGGGCTTGCCGGTAATCCAGCACTTCGTCGCCCGTTTCGAGCAGCAGCCAGTAACGGCCCGGCGTCGGTCGGCTGACCTGTGCCTGCAACTGTGCGGCATGACTTTCGGTAAAGGTGAAAGGCTCACCGCTATGAAAGTTGGCATGATCACCAACGAATTTTGTCAAATCCAGACGGTCGACCGCAGCAGGGTTGATCAGTACTGAGTTCAGATCGTATTTCTCGGCCAAAAAATTGGCGTAATGACCGCCCAGCGAACTGCCAATCAGCGTCAACGGGCCGGCCGCCGCTTCAATCAAGCGGCTGACGCTGGCCACCGCTTCATCCGGCACCGGCGACAGCTGTGGGCAAATGAAGTGTTTTACCAAGCCGCGCTCGGCCATCGTTTCGCCCAACAGTTGCGACTTCCACGCCGCCGGCGATGAGCAGAAACCGTGCAGATAAATAATCAATGGCGTTTTCAGTGGGCCGCCCACTCAACCCAGCCAAAATGTGCCGTAGTCAGCACAATGATGCCGAAAGCAATGCGATACCAAGCGAAAGGGGTGAAATCGTGACTGGAAATGAAACGCAACAACCAGCGCACGCAAAGGAATGCGGAAACAAAAGCCGAAACAAAGCCAACCACCCACATGCCAATATCGTCAAAACTCAGCAAAGCGCGCTCTTTGTAAAGCTGGTACGCCGTTGCTGCGCTCAACGTCGGGATAGCAAGGAAGAAGGAAAACTCGGTTGCCGCTTTGCGTGACAAGCCAAAAAGCAGGCCGCCAATGATCGTGGCGCCCGAGCGAGAGGTACCTGGAATCAGGGCGAAGGCTTGCGCCAGACCCATTTTGAGCGAATCGAGCACACTCATTTCTTCAACGGTCTGAACGCGGATTTTGTGCTCGCGCTTTTCCGCCCAGAGAATGACGAAGGCGCCAAGAATAAAGGTGGTTGCAACTGCAATCGGGTTGAACAGATTGGCCTTGATGACCTTGCCAAAGAGCAGCCCAAGGATCGCCAGCGGCAAGAAGGCAATAAACAGATTGAGAATGAATTTCTGCGCTGCTTTATCGCTAAAAGCACCGCGCGCCACGATCAGCAGGCGCTCGCGATACTCCCAGACAACCGCCAGAATGGCACCAAACTGAATAACAATTTCAAACAACTTGCCACGATCATCGTTGAAGTTGAGCAGATCGCCGGCCAAAATCAGGTGCCCGGTCGAAGAAATCGGGAGGAATTCAGTCAGCCCCTCGACGATGCCGAGAATGAGCGCTTTCAGAAGAAGATTCGGATCCATGAGAGATGGCCTGCACGTTGGTTAAGTTTGGGGAGGCCGCATTCTACTATCCCGGACAGGTACGCGCCTCGAGATCAGCCAGCCAATGCAAGGCGAACTGGCGCGATTCACCGCACATTTCCAAGGCCGGTTGCAGGCCAGAACAGCAAGCCGGACGTTCCGGGCGACCAAAAATTCGGCAACGAAAATCAGCAGCAAGATGCGAACAAGGCGCACCGGCCGGCTTGTTCAACGAACTAATTGACGGCGCGATGCAACAGGCACCGCAACCGGGACGGCAGGCCATTTTTTCAACCGATTGTGCACAAGACGTGGAACTCATCGCGCCATTGTCGCAGATATGAATTTTGGTGCTTTTTAACAGTTGACCGCAGCACGCTCGAAAGTGGTGCAAAAATCAGATGCATAATTCATTTTTCGTCTGATTCACAACAAAACCAACTCATTCACAGAGCGCACCAATACTGGATATCGCACCAAAATTGGGCAGAAAAATATACTCCAGAAACAATGAAAAAAACCGGCAAATATTCTCCTATAATACGCGCTCTTTCATCCGCAATACAGGCAGCCACGCCATGACACTCCCCTTCGCCCAGACCCGTTCAAACTCCTCAATTGCCCGTATCGGCAGCACACATGGCTACCGCCTAGACGGCGACCTGGCTCACCTCAATGCTGAAGTCGTATGCGACGAAGCGGCGCTGAGTGATCTGGAATGGGCGCTGCAACTTTGGGCCAACGACAGCATCAAGATCGCCGAATTGCCGATTGGCCTGTTGCTGCCGAATGGCAGCGGCCTGATCTGTATCAGCGGTTCAACCACGCTATTACCCCCGGCCGGCAACGGCGAATACAGTCTTTCATTGGCGCTGGTTTCTGCCACAACGGGTGATTTCGACACGCTGGAAGACAGCGCCGCCTTCGTGCAGACCGTCAGCTTCGTCCAACCGCGCGTTCGGGGTGAAGTCACCTGCGAATTCTCCGGCGATGAAATCTGCCTCAAGCTCAACGCCATTGAGAACCCCCGTGCCACCGACAACATCAGCGGCACACTGGCCCTCGAAGTCTGGTCGCTTGATGCGCCTTACACCGGCGGCCTCTGGTCTGGCCAACCGCTGGCCAGTGTTGTGCTCGGCAGTCTGAACGGCCAGAGCGAATGGGCCGACTGCAGCTTTATCACCCACGCCGCGCCTTTGCCGGCCGAGGGTTACCTGACGCTGATGCTGCGCGAATGGACACCGGCCGGCTACGTCACCCGTGACTTCCGTGCGCTGTCGGAGTGCGTTGCTGAGCCTGTCGCAGCCCCGGCCGCCGAAGAAGCCGCCAAGCCCGCTGGCAAAACAAAGAAGGGCGCAGCAAAAGCCAAGAAGGCTCCGGCCAAAGGCAAAGCAGCCAAAGTCAAACCGGCCGCCAAAACAGCAGAAGCCGCCCCGGCCAAACCCGTTGCCGCCAAATCCGCTGCTGTTTCGGTCAACCAGGCCAGCGCCGCCGAACTAACTGCCGTTAAAGGTTTGAGCGCCAGTTTGGCCAAGGCCATCATCGCCGGCCGTCCTTACGCAACATTAGACGAACTGACCAAGGCCAAGGGCATGGGCCCGAAGCTGCTCGCCAAGGTACTCGGCGACCTGACGGTTTAAGCCAAAAGGAAACAATTCATCACCCCGCACCAGCTGGATGATGAATTAATTGACTAGACTAATGACATGGGGCTGCCAAACAGCCCCATTTTCATTCGTAGCGCAGCACTCGCTCGTGTCCAGTTGCGCCACCTGCCGGGTGAGCATCCTCATACCAGATAAATTTTTGCGCATCACGGTCTGAACGGCGGGGCGAATGACCTGGACAGTGGCAAGATGGCTCCTGCAACGCTCCTATTCACGCCATCAGATTCGACCACACTTTGACTCACCACATTTCAGCCCGCTCGTTCTCTCTGTTTGCATCAATAGGGAAATTCTTTCGTCGCTACCGCCGGCCATTGATTGTTCTGTTTTTTTTGCTGCTGCTAAGTGGCGGCTTCTTGGTAGTTCATGAGGTAAAAACCTCGCAGTTCCAAGCTGACTACCTGTCGCATTATGTGGTCGGGCTTGACTACAAAATGGTCGAAGGGGCAAGCAATGCGATCCATTTGCCAACGCACGGGCCGTTCGACCAGCGCATGGGTTATACCGAACTGTCCCGCATCACTGACCGCCTCAGCACTCGCGGTTTTACGGTGCGGCAACAGGCCCACTTTTCTGAAGACCTGATGGATTACACCGGGCGGGGCTATTTTCCACCCTACCAAGAAAAAACGCGGGTCGGGCTCAACCTGACCGATTGTCGCAAGGAAACGCTCTACCAGTTTCGCTACCCCTATCGCGGCTACGTCGACTTTGGCGCGATACCCCCCTCGGTGGCGCAGGCACTGCTTTTCATCGAAAACCGCGACCTGCTTGATGCATCCAGAAACACGATGAACCCGGCCGTAGACTGGGTGCGCTTTACTCGCGCCGTTCTCGGGCGACTTGGCCGCGTCGTTAATGAAGACTTCGACGCGCCGGGCGGCAGCACGCTGGCCACCCAGATCGAGAAGTATCGCCACTCGCCGGACGGGGTAACCAAAAACGTCCACGAAAAACTGCGCCAGATGCTATCGGCCAGCGTCCGCGCTTATCAAGATGGCACCGAGACACTGCCAGCGCGCCAACGCATCTTGCTCGATTACCTCAACACCGTGCCATTGTCGGCCGCGCCGGGGTACGGTGAGGTTAACGGCTTGGGCGATGGACTATGGGTCTGGTTCGCCGCGGATTTTGATCAGGCCAATACACTCCTTGCCGCGCCCGATGGCCAAGGCGAAAAGCTGGCAGCTCAAGGCCGTGCCCTGCACCAAGTGGTCGCCCTGATGATTGCGCACCGCCGCCCGTCCTTCTATTTATTCAGTAACGGCCGAGAGGAACTCGAACGCCTGTCGCGCAGCCATGTGCGCTTGCTGGCCGAAAATGGCCTGATCAGCCCTGCCTTGCGCGATGCAGCACTGGCTGAAACGCTGAAATTCCGCGATCTGCGCGGCAATCCCGCCCTGTTGCCGAAAGATGTCAGCAAGGGGACAACAACCATCCGTAACCGCTTGGCCGGCATGTTTGGTGCAACTTTGTATGAGCTCGACCGTTTTGATCTCGATGCCTCAACGACCCTGAACGGGGCCTTACAGGAGGAAGTCAGCAAATTTCTTGGAAAGCTGGATGAGCCCGACTTTGCCAAATCTCAAGGGCTACTTGGCGAGCGCATGCTGAACCCAGCCAAGCTCGGCTTGGTGCGTTACAGCTTCAATCTGGTTGAAAGCACGCCGGATGGTAATCGTGTCCGCGTGCAGACCGACACCACCGATCAGCCGCTCGATATCAATGAAGGCAGCAAGCTGGAACTCGGTTCAACCGCCAAGCTGCGCGTGCTGGCCGCCTACCTGGAAATCATTGCCGAACTGCACCAGCGTTTTGCCGAACAATCGCCGGCGGAACTGCGCGGCTTAAAGGTTGAACAACGCGACCGCTTGACCCAATGGGCCATCGAATATCTGACTACCGCCAAGGAGCGCAGTCTGGAGGCGATGCTGCACGCAGCATTGGAGCGGAAGTATTCGGCCAGTCCCGGAGAAAGCTTCTTTACCGGTGGCGGCATGCACCATTTCAACAACTTCCGCCATGAGGATGATGGCCGCTCGCCGACGGTGCGTGAAGCACTGCAGGGCTCAATCAATCTGGTTTTCGTCCGCCTGATGCGTGATGTGGTTCGCCACACGATGCACCAGATCGAAGACAGCTCGACACAGTTGCTAAAAGATGACAACGACCCGCGACGCCCGGAATATCTGGCGCGTTTCGCCGATCGCGAAGGGCAAGTCTTTCTCCGGCGCTTTTGGCACAAATACCAAGGCAAGCCGCCGGAAGAGATTGTCAACACCCTGCTCGAAGGCTTGCACATCGGCCCGGATCGGTTGGCCGCGATTTTCCGTTATCTGTCACCAAAAGCCGCACCCGACGCCCTCGCCGCCTTCCTGCGCACCCACCTTGAAAACCAGACAGTCACTGCCGAGCGCCTGACCAAGCTGTATACCCAAAATGCACCCGAAGCTTACGACCTGCCGGATCGCGGCTACGTTGCCCGCGTGCACCCGCTGGAATTGTGGCTGGTCGGATACCTCTCAGCCAAGCCGGAGGCGAACTGGACGGAAATAGTACAAGCCAGTGTCGACCAACGGCAGGCGGTGTACCGTTGGTTGTTCCGCACCCGCTTCAAAGGGGCGCAGGATTCCCGCATCTACACCATGCTGGAAGTCGAAGCCTTTCTCGACATTCATCGGCGCTGGGCTCGACTCGGTTATCCATTTGGCCACCTTGTCCCATCACTCGCCACCGCCCTGGGCAGTTCCGGCGACCGCCCGGCCGCGCTGGCTGACCTGATGGGGATCATCGTCAATGACGGCATTCGCCAGTCGACAGAACGAATCGACCGGCTCGACTTTGCCGCCGGCACACCCTATGCAACAAACTTCGCCAAAACCCCGGGCGAAGGCGAGCGCGTTATGGCGCCGGAAGTCGCCACCGCCCTGCGTGGCGCCCTGTCGGAAGTGGTCGAGGGCGGCACCGCCCGTCGTCTATCCGGCGCGTTCAAACTTGCCGACGGCACGGCGCTAACCGTGGGTGGCAAGACAGGCACCGGCGACAACCGCATTGTCATCGGCCGTGGCAGCACCCGCGGCGTCGCCCAGAATCGCACCGCCACCTTCGTCTTCTATATCGGCCCCCGCCATTTCGGCACACTGACAGCCTACGTCATTGGCCCGGAGGCGGGCAATTACCGCTTTACCTCAGCCCTGCCGGTACAAATTTTGAAGTCGATGGGCCCGGTACTGCTGCCATATCTGGAACCTGAAGCGGTGGGCAAATGTGCTTCAAGCTCAATTCAAGGATCACCCCCAAAAACGGATACTGGCAGCGAATAAAACGGGCGATTCAAGGTTCGCACTTGATTGCTACGGTCGACCGGAAAAATCGCCCATTTTCCCGGTCGACCCTAGGGCCAGCCGCTGATTCTATGGTCGTAGCATTCGCCCAAAAGCAAAAAGGCGGCTGATCCAGCCGCCTTTTTGCTTGTTCTGATGCCTTAAAACGGTTTGGACCTTGCTGCAAACCTCAGCCCGGGGTAACCCTTGCTGGGAGACAAACCCTCATCTCTTGCCAACGCCCTGCGCTTCCATACACAAGCCGTAATTGCCGCCCACCTCGGCGTCACCGCCCGCGCCGTGCGCCACTGGATCGCCAAACAGGAAATACCGCAACACTACGTTTTCGGCCTGCAACGACTGTTGCCGCTGGAACTGCCGCTGGAAAACAACGCCCCGTTCACCTTCATTGATCTCTTCGCCGGCATTGGCGGCATCCGCATGGCTTTTGAAGAACTCGGTGGGCAATGCCTATTCACCAGCGAATGGGACAGCTACGCCCAGAAGACCTACGCCGAAAACTTCCCCGGCGGCCACACCATCAATGGCGACATCACTCAGATCGACGCCCGCGACATCCCCAACCACGACCTGCTGCTTGGCGGATTTCCCTGCCAACCCTTCTCGATAGCCGGTGTCTCGAAGAAAAATGCCCTCGGCCGCGCCCATGGCTTTGCCGATGAAACGCAAGGCACGCTGTTTTTCGACGTCTGCCGCATCATCGAAACCAAGCAACCACGCGCCTTTCTGCTCGAAAATGTCAAAAACTTGATGTCGCATGACAAGGGCCGCACCTTCGACGTCATCAAACGCTCGCTCGACGACCTCGGCTACGACATCCACACCCGCATCATCGACGGCGCCCATTTCGTGCCGCAACACCGCGAACGCATCCTGATCATCGGCTTCCGCAAGGCCGACCGCATCACCTTTGACTGGAACGCCCAGCCGCTCCCCGCCAAAGGCCGCCACACCATCGCCGACATCCTGCACCGGACGGATGGCAGTGAACCCAAGCTAGCATGGGATGGCGAGCGGTTCTACCAGCACACCAGCGGGCAGGTCGATCCCAAATACACCCTGACCGACAAACTCTGGACCTACCTGCAAGGCTACGCCGCCAAACACAAAGCCGCCGGCAATGGCTTTGGCTTCGGGCTGGTATATCCGGAGAGCGTTTCCCGCACCCTGTCCGCCCGCTACTACAAGGACGGCTCGGAGATTCTGGTTTATCAGGGCGAAGGAAAAAACCCGCGCCGCCTGACGCCACGAGAATGCGCGCGGCTGATGGGGTTTCCGGATACTTTCAAGATTTCAGTGTCAGATACGCAAGCCTATCGCCTACTGGCAAATGCCGCTGTCGTGCCGATGATCGCTTTAGCGGCTAAACTCATGGCTCCATCATTAACACCAAAGGAGCCGGCAGCAACCACCTCGGTTGTGCTGCCCGAAAAAATTATGAGTTCTGGCCGCTGGACTAAAGATCAACTCAAGCTCGCTTTCCACTTGTATTGCCAACTGCCATTCGGCAAGTTGCATTCAAAAAATCCGGAAATCATTGAGTTGGCAAAGATAATCGGTAGATCTTCCGGAGCGCTTGCAATGAAACTGGGAAATTTCTCCAGTCTCGACCCGGCGATTACCAGCACCGGCCGCAAAGGCCTTGATGGTGCTTCAGATCTCGACCGTGAAATCTGGGCCGACTTCCACGCTGACTGGGAAGGCTTGGCCCTTGAGTGCGCGCAGCTCCGTGCGCAATTTGATCCAACATCTACGGTCGGCCGGGAAAAAGAGGCAAAAACCGACGACTTCCAGATTCCCGATGATTTCACTGGCGAAACCCGCCGTGTCTTCACCGAGCAACGCATAAAACAAAACTTCTTCCGTCGTGCCATTCTCGCCAGTTATCGCGGCCGTTGCTGCATGTCCGGCCTCACCGAACCGCGCTTATTGATTGCCAGCCATATCGTGCCGTGGAGCAAGGACAAGGCAAACCGACTGAACCCGAGCAATGGACTTTGTCTCTCCGCCATCCATGACCGTGCATTCGATCAAGGGTTGATTACGCTAAACGACGACTGGCAGGTTGTTTTGTCAGAGGAACTCCGTAAGCGTGATGAACCCTTCGTTCAGTCTGTTTTTAAGCCATTGGAAGGCCGTGTGATTGAAGTGCCGGAACGTTTTATTCCCGATACTGCATTTATCCAACGCCATCGTGCTGAAGTTTTTCTAGATTACCGCTGAGAGTTTTTATGGCTGAATACAGTATCTTCGACTACATGTATCGCGACGCTAGCAACTACAAGTCTGTGGGTTCATTGCTGCTTAAAGGCCGAGTAACAGAAAAAAAACTCGCCACAATTAACGCCTCCCTCAGCGATGACGAATTTTTCATTGCCGAGCAAGTTGGCATTCCTCCTCTCTATGAAGAGCTTTGGAAATTAAGCAATGGCCCCACTGAGGACGACCACGTTTGGCATACCTTCAATAACTTACGTAAAGCCCACGTGGACGAAATTGTCGGCGAACCTTGGGGAAGCGTGGCTGAATTGGTTGCTCGTTTCAAATTGATAAACTATTGGAGGCAGCGACTTTCACCGCATTGGGATATCTGAATGCCAACCAGCATAGTTTTCCACGAAGACGTGCTCTACGAGTATTTCCGTCCATTCAGGCATCCATCGGCAAGCTTTGGTGATATTTGGGGTGGTTATGGGCTTGAAACCTACGGCGACGATTTACAACTCGCTTTCAACTACGACGCCAACCATGTATGGACCGTAGTGGACAGCGGGGATAGCTCCGACGAGTGGATCATCCCTGGCTTTCATCGCGTCAATCGCATTTGCTTTCTGCTGACGGAAGTCGCGCACTTCGATGCGCCCATTGAATTCCGAATCGAACGTGCCCCTCACGCACTGACGCCCATTGGTCTGGCGCGTCGGATTACCACCCTCAAACGAATTCTGAGTGAGAGCGAAGCCAAAGATTAAGCATCACGGCAAATTTGGATTTTGGCCATTTTTTCCGGTTGACCGTAACAATCCCAAAAAACAAAAAGGCGGCTAAATCAGCCGCCTTTTCTTTGCTACGAGCCGCTTGGTGAAGCTCAGACCTTGCTGTAAACCTCAGCCCCGGCCTTCACAAACTCAATCGATTTAACTTCCATCCCCTTCGCCAGCGCCTCTTGCTCGTCGATACCAAGCTTGGCGGCATATTCGCGAACGTCTTGCGTAATCTTCATTGAGCAGAAGTGCGGGCCGCACATCGAACAGAAGTGGGCGACCTTGGCGGATTCTTTGGGGAGCGTTTCGTCGTGGAATTCGCGCGCCTTGTCTGGATCGAGGCCGAGGTTGAATTGGTCGTCCCAGCGGAACTCGAAACGCGCCTTGGACAGCGCGTTGTCGCGAATCTGCGCGCCGGGGTGGCCTTTGGCGAGGTCGGCGGCGTGGGCGGCGAGCTTGTAGGTGATGATGCCGACCTTGACGTCGTCCTTATCGGGCAGGCCGAGGTGTTCCTTCGGCGTGACGTAGCAGAGCATGGCGGTGCCGTACCAGCCGATCATCGCGGCGCCGATGCCGCTGGTGATGTGGTCGTAGCCCGGCGCGATGTCGGTGGTCAAGGGGCCGAGGGTGTAGAACGGAGCTTCGCTGCACTGCTCCAGCTGGAGGTCCATGTTTTCCTTGATCATGTGCATCGGCACATGGCCGGGGCCTTCGATCATGACCTGCACGTCGTGTTTCCAGGCGATCTGGGTCAGTTCGCCAAGGGTCTTGAGTTCGCCGAGTTGCGCTTCGTCATTGGCGTCGTAGATTGAGCCGGGACGCAGGCCGTCGCCGAGGCTGAACGCCACGTCGTAGACCTTCATGATTTCGCAGATTTCCTCGAAATGCGTGTAGAGGAAGCTTTCCTTGTGGTGGGCCAGACACCACTTGGCCATGATCGAGCCGCCACGGGAGACGATGCCGGTCATCCGGTTGGCGGTCAGCGGCACATAGCGGAGCAGGACGCCGGCGTGGATGGTGAAGTAGTCGACGCCTTGTTCAGCCTGCTCGATCAACGTGTCGCGGAAGATTTCCCAAGTCAGGTCTTCGGCCTTGCCATTCACTTTTTCCAGCGCCTGATAGATCGGCACGGTGCCGATGGCGACCGGGCTGTTGCGGATGATCCATTCACGCGTTTCGTGGATGTTCTTGCCAGTGGACAGGTCCATCACGGTGTCGCCGCCCCAGCGGATCGACCAGGTCATTTTTTCGACTTCTTCCTGAATCGACGAGCCAAGCGCCGAGTTGCCGATGTTGGCGTTGATTTTGACGAGGAAATTACGGCCGATGATCATCGGCTCACTTTCCGGGTGGTTTATGTTGTTCGGGATGATGGCGCGACCACGAGCGATTTCACTACGGACGAATTCCGGGGTGATTTCTTCCGGGATGCTGGCGCCGAAGTTCTGGCCCGGGTGCTGGCGACCGAGCAGGGCAGCCATTTTTTCGCCCATTTTGCCGGTTGACCGCAGCGATTCCATGTAGGCGCGGCGGTTGTTGTTTTCGCGGATGGCGACGTATTCCATTTCCGGCGTGATGATGCCTAGTCGGGCGTAGTGCATCTGGGAAACGTTCTTGCCGGCCTTGGCGCGCAAGGGTTTCCTGTGCAGGCCGGGGAAACGCAGTTCGTCGAGCTTCTGGTCAGCGGCGCGCTGGCGGCCAAATTCTGAACTTAGGTCAGCCAGTTCTTCAACATCACCGCGCTCGGCCACCCACTTGGCGCGCAGCGCCGGCAGGCCGGAACGAATATCAATATTGGCGGCAGGGTCGGAATAGGGGCCGGAGCAGTCGTAAACATAAACCGGCGGATTCTTTTCGCCACCAAAGGCGGTCGGTGTGTCGTCCTGCGAAATTGCGCGCATCGGCACTTGAATATCGGGCCGTGAACCTTCGATGTAGATCTTGCGGGAATTAGGCAGTGGCTTGACTGCAGCCGCGTCAACGTGGGCGTTGGCGGCGAGGAATTGTTCGGTGGCGTTCATTGAGGCTCCATGCATGAGTTCAGCTAGGTAAGACGGGCAAGGAGCGATCTGGTTCCAACAACAGAATTCGTTTCCCTACGACGGCATGACCCGGTCAGGTTCGAAGGGTATTTCTCAGTCGACCGCAGCATTTTTGCTTTGTCGGCACCCCTAACGAGACGGTGCAAGTTACTGGAAACGCAGGCAAAATGCAAGAATTGACATTCCACGCTCAAGATTTCGTAAAACTGGCCGATATTTAATGCCATGCGTTGGGATTTTTAGAATAAAGAGTGAGGGGAATTGAATGCGCTTACTAACGATTGCCGCGCTACTGGCGACTTTGCCCTGGACGGCAGCGCTTGCCGCGCCAACCTGGCAGACCATATCTTCCGAACCGGGAAAACGTATTGAACTCGACCGCACCAGCATCAAGCGCGATGGCAATAACGTTCAGGCGCAGGCTCGGATCGTGCTTGAAAAAGAGCTGATCGATATTCGCTCTGGCTCGGGTTACCGAGTCATCGAGGCGATCACCCGCTATGACTGCGGTACGCGCAACGCCAATACAGTCAAGCGCATATTCAAGAAAAACGAAACCGAGGTTGTCCGCGAAGAGGAGCTGAAAGGCAACAACCTGCCCGTGCGGACCGGCACGCTGGACGACAAGGTGCTGCGAGAAGTTTGTCGCCCGCCAAAAGAAAGTCAGGCAGAACTGGCGGAAAAGGCCAACGAAGCGGCTGGTCTGTTAAAACTGGCGAATGAGGCGCTGCTCAAGAAGGAATTGGCCAAACCGGAACAACCGGCGGTAATTAAAGCCAGCGACCCAGCACCAGTGAAAGAGGTGAAAGAGGTCGAACATGCGGTGATTCCCTCGATTAAGCCCAATCTGAAAGCGGCCGCCGAGAGTGGCAAAATTGCCGCGCCACCTCCACCGGCGCCCATGCCAGCCGCAGCGCCGGCTCACGCGGCGCCGACTGCCAAGGTGGCGGCACCAATCAAACCTTCCACCGTTGTGGTTTATAACGCCCCAGCGCCAACTCACAAGGCAAAAAAACCAGCCAAATCGCAAGGTTATATGCTGGAGTTATCTCACGCCGAACCGGCTATGCAGCACGCCCGTATCCATTGGGATTACGAAGGAGAAGGCGGCCCGGAAAACTGGTCAAAACTTGACCCCAAAAATTCCTCTTGCGCCATTGGCCAGCGCCAGTCACCGATTGATATCAAGGATGGGATCAAGGTCGACCTCGATCCGATCAAGTTCAATTACCGCCCCTCCACTTTTAGAACGATCGACAATGGTCACACCATTCAGGTCGAAGTCGGCGAAAGCTCAATCAACCTGACCGGCAAGAACTACGAGCTGGTGCAATTCCACTTCCACCGACCTTCAGAAGAAAAGGTTAACGGGCAGCGTTTCGACATGGTCGTCCATTTGGTGCACAAGTCGGATGATGGTCAGTTGGCTGTCGTCGCCGTACTCCTCGAGCGCGGCAACGAAAACCCCTTCATCCAGACGCTCTGGAATAATCTGCCGCTGGAAAAAAACATTGCGGTTCAGCCACCAACCACGATGGTCGATCTCAACACTCTGCTCCCCGCAACGCGCACCTATTACACTTACATGGGCTCGCTCACCACCCCACCGTGTAGCGAAGGTGTGCTTTGGCTGGTGATGAAACAACCGGTGCAGGTATCGCAGGATCAGATCAATATCTTCTCCCGGCTCTACAAGAACAACGCTCGCCCAATTCAGCCCGCCGCCGGCCGCTTGATCAAGGAAGATCGTTGACCGGAAAGAAACCCCAGTGGTAAATTAATGACCTTAAAGTCATTAATTTACCCATGACTGCATCTCCACCGCGCAAACGTCGAAAGGAAGATCGCCCTGCCGAACTGATGGCAGCGGCGTTAGCGCTTTTTGTCGACAAAGGTTTTTCGGCAACTCGTCTGGAGGACGTAGCAGCCCGTGCCGGCGTTTCCAAGGGCACGCTCTATCTCTATTTTGATAACAAGGATGCCCTGTTCAAGGCGGTGATTCAGGAAGGTATCCTCCCTGTTGTTGCCGAGAATGAGCAAATTGCCGCTCAGCACTGCGGGAGCAGCTTCGATCTGCTGGAAAAATTGCTCGATAACTGGTGGGGGAAAATCGGCCCGACCGACTTTGCCGGCATTCCCAAGCTGATGGTGGCCGAGGCGCGCAACTTTCCTGAAGTCGCCCAATACTATTATGAGAACGTGATCCGACGTGGCCGGGCGCTGGTCGGGGCGGCGCTCGAACGCGGCATGGCGGCGGGTGAATTCCGCCGCATGGATGTCGAGACAACAATTGATGTTGTCATTGCGCCCATCCTGATGCTCCTGGTCTGGCGTTTTTCTTTGGCCAACTGCCAGAGCGACACAAGTGACTCGCACCTGTATTTGCAAATACATATGGATATTCTGCGCCGGGGCCTGCGTGGGAGCGAGCCTGAGAGTCGGGTATAATTTATTTTTGTCGGAACCAATATATTAGCTCGTGCTAATATTTAGCCTGCGGAGACCCAAATGAATATCGAGCAAGCGCGCTTCAACATGATTGAACAACAGATTCGGCCCTGGGAGGTTCTGGATCAGAGCGTTCTCGACCTGCTTTTTGTCGTCAAGCGCGAAGATTTTGTCCCAGCCGCCTATCGCAATCTCGCTTTCGCCGATATGGAAATTCCGCTGGGTAACGGCCAAGCCATGCTGGCCCCCAAGATTGAAGCCAAGCAATTGCAGGAACTGACGATCAAAAAGACCGACAAGGTTCTTGAAATTGGAACAGGCAGTGGCTATATGGCCGCCTTGCTGGCAGCACATGCCGACCACGTTGTCACCGTTGAATGCCGTCCGGAACTGGCCGAGATTGCCCAGCAAAACCTGCAACGCGCTGGCATCACCAACGTCACGGTTGAAATCGGCGACGGCGCAAACGGCTGGGCCCAGCGCGGCCCTTACGACGCTATCGTCGTTACCGGCTCGGTTCCCGTGCTGCCTGATGCCTTGCTGCAACAACTGCGTGTTGGTGGCCGCCTCGCTGTCGTGGTCGGTGAAGCACCGGTAATGGAAGCACAATTGATCACCTGCACCGATAAAGATGTGTTTAATACGGTCAACCTGTTTGAAACCATCATTCCGCCGCTTGATGGCGTTGCTGCCAAGACCGGTTTTTCCTTTTGATGCAACAGATTCGCGCCCGCCAACTTGCCGAACGGCTAGCCGACGAGAGTCAGGCCAAGCCGATTTTGCTTGATGTGCGTGAACCATGGGAGTTCGAGATGTGTTGCCTGGCAGGATCGCAACACATCCCCATGCATTTGGTTCCCATGCGCTGTGAAGAACTGAACCGGGATCAGGAAATTGTCGTGATCTGCCACCACGGCGGCCGCAGCATGCAGGTTGCAATGTTTCTCGAAGGCAAAGGCTACCCTAACTTGCTCAACCTGACAGGTGGCGTTGAGGCTTGGGCAACAGAAGTTGATCCGACGATGCGTCGTTACTGAGAATGGCATGAAAAAGCTCGCCTGGCTGTTGATTTCCCCGTTGTTTGCCACTCCGCTTCTGGCGGCGGACTTAATGCAGGTTTATCGCGAGGCGCAGCAAAACGACCAAAATTTTGCTGGTGCCCAAGCCACTCTCGAGGCGGGCCGGGAAAAAATGCCTCAGGGTCGAGCCGGATTGCTGCCCAGCCTCACTCTTTCCGGCAATACCGTATGGAATCAGAACGAAATTTCGACACCTGGCGGCACCACGCTGGCCAAGCCGAATTTCAACAGCAACGGTTATCAAGCGACGCTTTCCCAGCCGCTCTTTCGTTGGCAAAATTGGGTCACTTATGACCAATCTAAAATGCAGGTCGTGCAGGCCGAGGCAAACTTTGCCCAAGCTCAGCAAGATTTGATTCTGCGCGTATCTCAAGCCTATTTTGATATTATTTACGCGATCGAAAACCTTAAAGCCGTTCGCGCCAACAAGTCGGCAATTGGCCAACAGCTCGAATCAGCCAAAAAGAATTTTGAAGTGGGCACGGCCACTATTACCGACAGCCACGAGGCGCAGGCTCGCTCTGACCTGGCGATGGCGCAGGAAATTGCTGCCGAAAGCGATCTGGAGGTGCGGCGTCGCGCTCTGGAAGCAATTATTGGCAAAGAGCCCGGGCCACTGGCGACAACACGCAAGGATGCCGCGCTCAGCGCACCGCAGCCAAGCGATATGAACCAATGGGTAGCGGCGGCGGAAAAGGACAGTATTACCGTTCAAATTCAGCAAGCAGTGGCCGATATTGCGGCGCGTGAAGTGGACAAACAGCGAGCTGGACACTACCCAACCCTTGATCTGGTGGCCAATGTCGGGACGACAAAGTCATACGGCTCAACGCTGATTGGCATGCTCGAAACCGATTACCAGAACGTTGGCGTCCAACTCAATTTTCCGTTGTTTCAAGGGGGTCTGGTTGTGTCGCGGCAACGCGAGGCGACGGCCAACCGGATGGTGGCTCAATCCGGGCTGGAAGCGGCACGCCGTGGCGCGGCACTATCCACCCGTCAGAATTATTTAGGCGTGGTCAACGGCCTGGCGCAGGTCAGAGCGCTGAAAGCGGCACTGGTTTCCTCGCAATCGGCACTAGAGTCAAACAAGCTCGGTTACGAAGTCGGCGTTCGTATCAATATCGATGTACTGAATGCCGAGAATCAGGTTTATGTAACGCGTCGCGATCTGGCCAAGGCCACTTTGGATACGCTGATGTCGCAGTTAAAGCTGAAAGCTGCCGTCGGTGCGCTGGGCGAAGACGACGTCGCTCAGATCAACACCCTGCTCGACCCGACCAACGCGCAATAAGCGCCAGCATGCGCCGCGTGGCGCCTTGATGGGCCTGCGCGAAAGCACGCGCCGCCGCCTGCATTGTGGTCAGTTCTCTTTTATTTCCTAGCAAGCCTTCTACAGCCGCCGCCAAGGCCTGTGGCGACTCGACCCGCCGCGCCGCACCAGCCGCAATGGCATCTTCGGTGGCTTGCAGGAAATTGAAGGTGTGCGGCCCGACCAGAACCGGGCAGCCACAAGCCGCCGCCTCGATCAGATTCTGCCCGCCTAGCGGCAGCAAACTTCCGCCGATAAAGGCTATGTCCGCCAAGATGTAATAGGCGGCCATTTCGCCCATGCTGTCACCGAGCCAAACTTGGGTTTCCGGCGAAGGCTGGCCAGCACTACGCCGCAAGACGTTCATTCCCTGCTCCTTGAGCAAGTCAGCCACTTCATCAAAGCGTTGCGGGTGACGCGGCACGATGACCAGCAAGGCATTCTCGACGGCGACTTGGCGCCACGCCGCGATGATCAATGACTCTTCGCCTTCGCGGGTGCTCGCCGCCAACCAGACTGGACGCTGGCCGAGCGAATCGCGCCAACGCTGGCCGAGCGCAAGGTTCTCCGGGCTCGGCGTAACGTCGAATTTCAAATTGCCACAGACCTCCACCGGGTGGGCGCCGAGCTCAGCAAGACGTTCGGCATCGCCTGTCGTCTGCGCCGCGATGCCACTCAAGGCAGCGAAAGCCGGTCGCACCAGCGCATCCAGTTTGCCGTAACCACGCGCTGAACGGGCCGACAGGCGAGCGTTTGCCAGCATAACAGGGATCTTCCGGGCCTGCGCGCTTGCCAGCAAATTTGGCCAGATTTCGGTTTCCATCAGCACACCGAAAGCCGGCGAAAAGTGCCTAAAAAACCGGTCGACCGCAGTAGGGTAGTCGTAGGGCAGATAAGCTTGAATTACCCGTTCGCCATAGACTTGTTGCCCGGCGGTGCGGCCGGTCGGCGTCATGCCGGTGAGCAGGATGCGATGCTGCGGCCATTGCGCTTGCAGACCCTCAATCAACGGCTGGGCGGCACGCGTTTCACCGACCGAGACGGCATGCACCCAGATCAGCTTTTCCGGCACTGGTTGACGATAAAAGCCATAACGTTCGCCCAGACGCTGCAGATACTCCGGCTGCTTTCGCGCTCGCCAGAGCAGGCGCAGCCAGATCAACGGGGTGATGAGATAAAGAATCAGCGAATAGAACAGACGGGCCATCAAGCGAGGGCCGCCTGCAATTCAGCCAGCACCGCTGCCACACTTGGGATTTGCGCCTTGCCGCCCAGATTGCGGAAGAAGCCGGCGCCGAGCACGCCGGTCAGGCCGGGGTCGGTGGCGGTGTAGATCGCAACGGTGGGAGTTTTCAGCGCGACGGCGAGATGCGTCAGGCCGGTATCAACGCCGATGGCAGCACACCCGCCGGCCAGCAAGGCAGCGAGTTGCGGAATGCTAAGCGGTGGCGCCGCGACGGCATCAGGGATGCTTGCTGCCAAACGGACAGCGCGTTGACGCTCGACCGGACTACCGCCGGGTAAAATTGAAATGTAGCCCAAGGCATGCAGCGCCTGACCGAGGGCCTGCCAATGCGGTTCAGGCCACAACTTGTCGTCACGACTGGTGGCGCTCAGGAAAACGACGTAGGGTTTGGCCGGCAACCAGTCAAAATCAGCCGGCGCCACCGCAATACCGTAATCCGGTTCGCCCTCAGCGGTATAGCCCAAGGCCGCAGCAACCAAAAGGCGATTGCGGACCACGGCATGCGAGGCCGTTGAAACCTTGAATTTTCGCTCATAAAACATGGCAGCAGCAGGCTCGCGGGCCGAATCGGCGGCATAGCCGGAAAGCGGGCCACGGGCTTGGCGGGCGAGCACAGCACTTTTGACCAAGCCTTGCGTATCAATAACGAAATCATAGGGCTGAGTCTGTAACGCCCGACGAAAAACACCAATTTCGCGCCAGGTTTTCGCCTTGAACAAGGCTTTGCGCCAGCGCCGGATGGCCACCGGAATGATTTCGCCGACGGCAGGATGCAAGCGCGGAATGGCGGCGAAATTTTCCTCCACACACCAGTCGACCGCAGCATCCGGAAAATGCCGCTTGATGTCGCTAACCACGGGCAAATTGTGGATAACGTCGCCGAGCGAGGAAGTTTTCACGATCAGAATGCGCATCGGCAGATAAAATGACAGCTTTTGGAAGCCCCCATTATAAATGCCTGCCTCGCGTCAGCCGCTTTCTGTTGTCATCATCACGCTCAATGCCGCTGCGCAGTTGGAAGCCTGCCTGCAGAGCGCGCGTTTTGCCGACGAAATTATTGTCGTCGACTCGGGCAGCGCGGATGGCACGCCAGCCCTGGCCGAGCGCTATGGCGCCAAGGTCATTCAGCAGGACTGGCTGGGTTTCGGGCGACAAAAGCAGTTTGCCGTTGAGGCTGCCAGCTACGATTGGGTGCTTTGCCTTGACGCCGACGAGCGGGTCAGCACGGCCTTGCAGGCCAGCATAGAAAATACCCTGAATACCTCGTCGACCGAAGCATTGCGTGCCGCTTACCGATTCCCGCGCTGCAACCGCTTCCTCGGCCGCTACTTGAAGCATGGCGAAGGTTATCCTGATTGGAGCCTACGCCTGTTCGACCGCCGTCAGGGCCGCTGGTCGGACGATGCGGTGCATGAAAAAGTGGTCAGCCAGGGCAGCATTGGCGAGTTGACCGGCGATCTGCTGCACGATTCGGCCGAGTCACTGGCCAGCTATTTGACCAAGCAGAACCGCTACACCACGCTGGCCGCCGAAATGGCGCTGGCCGCCGGCAAGCGGGCCAGCTTTGGGCGGATTGTGCTCAGCCCATTGTTGCGTTTCTTCAAATTCTATGTCGTCCGGCAAGGCTTCCGCGACGGCCTGCCCGGGCTGATTCACATCAGCATCGGCTGTTTCAATAGCTTCACAAAATATTCCAAAATGCTGGAGCGGCAGCATTCCAATGCTGCACTGCGGTAAAATTATGACTTTCCTGCCAGAGGTTCTCTCGTGAAAATTCTTGTTACCGGCGCCGCCGGCTTTATCGGCTCAAACGCTTCATTACGTTTGCTGGCGCGGGGCGACGATGTCGTCGGCCTCGACAACATGAACGACTATTACGAAGTCAGCCTCAAGGAAAACCGCCTGGCCCGGCTGACCAGCCATGCCAACTTCCGCTTCGTCAAACTTGATGTCGGCGACCGTGCTGGCATGGAAGCGCTGTTCGCGGCTGAGAAATTCGACAAGGTCATCCACCTGGCCGCCCAGGCCGGCGTTCGCTACTCCTTGCAGAACCCGCAGGCCTACATCGACAGCAATGTCGTCGGCTTCACCAACATTCTCGAAGCTTGCCGCCACAACAAGGTGCAGCATCTGGTCTACGCCTCCAGCTCCAGCGTCTATGGCGGCAACACCAAGATGCCTTTCTCCGAGCATGACAGCGTCGATCACCCGGTCAGCCTCTACGCCGCAACCAAGAAGGCCAACGAGTTGATGGCGCACACCTACAGCCATCTTTTCAACCTGCCGACCACCGGCCTGCGCTTCTTTACCGTCTATGGCCCATGGGGTCGGCCGGACATGGCGCTCTTCCTGTTCACCAAGGCCATTCTTGAAGGCCGGCCGATTGATGTTTTCAATCACGGCAACATGCAGCGCGATTTCACTTACATTGACGACATCGTCGAAGGCGTGATTCGCGTCCTCGACAAGAATGCCGCGGTCAACCCGAAATATGATGCAATTTTGGCCGACCCGGCGACCAGCAACGCCCCCTACCGCGTGTTTAATATTGGTAACAATAACCCGGTACAGTTGCTTGATTTCATCGGTGCCATTGAAGATGCACTCGGCCAGAAAGCCGAAAAGCGCCTGTTGCCGCTGCAGGATGGCGATGTTCCCGCCACTTACGCCAACACCGATCTGCTCAATGACTGGGTTGGCTTCGTGCCGGGAACCAGCGTGCATGAAGGTGTAGGCCGCTTCGTTACTTGGTATCGCGATTACTACAAGGTTTAAGGAAAAATTATGTGTGGCATCGTCGCAGCAGCAGCTGGTAAAAACATCGTCCCGGTCCTCGTTGAAGGCCTGAAAAAGCTTGAATATCGCGGCTATGACTCGGCCGGTCTGGCCGTTATCGCCGGCGTCAGCATTGAGCGCGTCCGCTCGGTCGGCCGCGTCGCCGAACTGGAAGCCGCTTCGGCCAATACCCAATCGGTCACCGGCATTGCCCACACCCGCTGGGCGACACACGGCGTGCCGAGCGAACGCAATGCCCACCCGCATATTTCCGGCTCGATCGCCGTCGTGCACAACGGCATCATCGAAAACTACGAAAGCCTGCGTCGCGACCTGACCGCCCAAGGCTACGTCTTTACTTCCGACACCGATACCGAAAGCATCGCCCACCTGCTCGAAGCCACGCTGAGGGTCGAACCCGATCTCTTCAAAGCCGTGCAGATCACCTGCCGCCAACTGGTCGGCGCCTACGCCATCGCCGTCATTGACCATAGCCAGCCCGGCAAAGTCATCGTCGCCCGTGAAGGCTCACCGCTGCTGCTCGGCGTTTCCGACAGTGGCAACTACGCCGCCTCCGATGCTTCCGCCCTGCTGCAAGTCACCCGCAACATGGTCTATTTGGAAAATGGCGATATTGCCGAGTTGACCGCAGCATCGGTCAAAATCACCCGCCTCGATGGTACGCCGGTCGATCGCCCGGTGCATGTCTCGCAACTTTCCGCCGCCGCTGTCGAACTCGGCAACTACCAGCACTACATGCAAAAGGAAATTTTCGAGCAACCGGAAGCACTGGCCAATACATTGGAAATTGTCGGTGGCAGCAAGAGCATCCAGCCCGGCATTTTCGGCGCCGAAGCCAGCAATTTAATGGAAGATGTCGACTCCATCCTGATCCTCGCCTGCGGCACCAGCAGCCATTCCGGTTTCACTGCCCGCTACTGGCTGGAAGCGATTGCCGGCGTCACCTGCACGGTCGAAATCGCCAGCGAATACCGCTACCGCACCTCAGTGCCCAATCCGCGCCAGCTCATCGTCGCCATTTCCCAATCCGGCGAAACCGCCGACACCCTGGCCGCGTTACGTCACGCCAAGTCGCTCGGCCAAATGAAGACGCTGGCCATTTGCAACGTGCCGGAATCGGCCATCGTCCGCGAATGCGCGCTGCGCTTCATTACCCGCGCCGGCCCGGAAATCGGTGTCGCCTCGACCAAAGCCTTCACCACCCAGCTCGCCGCCCTCTTCCTGCTGACGCTGGTGATGACCAAGGTCAAGCACCGCCTGTCGCCAGAACAGGAAAGCACCTACATCGACCAGCTGCGCCACCTGCCGGTTGCGGCGGGCAAGGTTTTAGAGCTTGAAAGCGACATCAAGATCTGGGCCCAGCGTTTCGCCGACAAGCACCACGCCCTCTTCCTCGGTCGCGGTCGGCATTACCCGATTGCTATGGAAGGCGCGCTGAAACTCAAGGAAATCTCCTACATCCACGCCGAAGCCTACCCGGCCGGTGAACTCAAGCATGGCCCACTGGCCTTGGTCGATGCCGACATGCCGGTCATTTCCATTGCCCCGAATGATCAGCTGCTCGACAAACTGAAGTCCAATCTCCGCGAAGTCCAGGCGCGCGGCGGCGAGCTTTATGTCTTTGCCGATGCCGATTCGGAAATGGCCGAATCAGAAGGCGTCCACGTGTTGCGCCTGCCAGAACATTACGGCGAACTGTCACCGATCCTGCACGTTATTCCGCTGCAACTGCTCTCCTACCATGTCGCGCTAGTCAAAGGCACTGACGTTGACAAGCCACGCAATCTGGCCAAATCGGTCACGGTGGAATAATGGCAACCTACGCAATCGGCGATATTCAGGGCTGCTACGACTCCCTGCGCCGCTTGCTCGAGCACTGCGCCTTCGACCCAGCCGCTGATCGCCTTTGGCTGGTCGGCGATCTGGTCAATCGTGGTCCGAAATCACTGGAAACACTGCGCCTGATCAAATCACTCGGCTCGGCAGCGGTAACCGTACTCGGCAATCACGATCTATACCTGATGATGGTCGCCGAGGGCGGTGCCAAGTTTCGCGGCAAGGACGACACCTTGCAGCCTATTTTCGATGCCCCCGATTGTGCCGAACTGATTGACTGGCTGCGCCAGCAACCGCTCTGCTATACCGAGGGTGAATATTGTCTGGTTCATGCCGGCCTTTTGCCGCAATGGACGGCTGCCCGTGCCCGCGAACTGTCGCGCGAAGTTGAAACTGTCATGCAAGGCCCGAATTACCACGAATTCATCCTCAACCTGTGGGGTAGCGAACCCGCCGGCTGGTCGGACGATCTGACGGGCTGGCCGCGCCTGCGCGTCATTGTCAATGCGATGACCCGAATGCGCTTTTGCACGCCAAAAGGAATCATGGAATTCAAGGCCAAGGGCAAGCTGAACAAAACGCCATCCGGCCATCTACCATGGTTTGACGCTCCCAAGAGAAAAAGCGCCGATTCAGTGCTGGTTACCGGTCATTGGTCGGCGCTCGGCCTGAAAATTACGCCGAATCTACTGGCGCTGGACACTGGCTGCTTGTGGGGCGGCCAACTGACTGCCCTGCGCCTGGAAGACCGGCGGGTCTTTCAGGTGGATTGTTCGGCTGGGGAAGCCCTGCCGCTAAAGCGATAGCTAGACGCGCCTCAGTGGCAACCTGGCGGCGATCTTCGCCATTCAGGCCCAAGGGCGGCGTTGTGACCAGTTTGGCAATCAATCGTTTTCTCCCGAGTATCGTGGCGAGGCATTGCCCAAGCGAGATATCACCATCGTAGCGCGGCGCCAGACTACGCTGGCCATCCGGTTCCCAATAAGAAAGCGCGACCGGAAGCACCGGATGCTTGGCGAGTAGTGCCGGCTGCAGCAAGGCGGCGTGGAAATGCAGTAAATGTGTGCCATCCGTCGTCGTTCCTTCTGGAAACACTGCCACATCTCGGCCATCGGCCAACAACTGGCCAATTTGCTGATTGATAATCCGCGCGTGTCCACGACTGCCGCGCCGTAGAAAAACCGTGTCGTTT
This sequence comes from Burkholderiales bacterium, assembly GCA_038250105.1. Lineage (GTDB taxonomy): Bacteria > Pseudomonadota > Gammaproteobacteria > Burkholderiales > Rhodocyclaceae > Azonexus. Next base: position 106,225 of record JBBSCQ010000001.1, read on the forward strand.
TTTGTCGCTAGCCAACCGAAAATCGGCCAATGCCTGACTTCTTCCTTGGAAATGAAGGCAGAGGGCAGCACGGCATTGATCACAAAAATATCAATCCAGGAGATGTGATTGGCCACCACCAAGACACCGGGAGTGGCATGCCGTAAGTCAGCATCCACTTGAATTCCCAGACCTTTGAGCAATGCCACCGACCAGGCAGTGAGCAAACGCAAACGCACTTTCTCATTACTCAATGGGAAAATACAAAGAGCGCCCAGCACGCCGCTTACGATCATCAACCCTAGATAAAGTGCGCGATAGGCGCGGATCAGTGCATTTGTTTGGTTCAGATTTTTATTCCAGATAATGCTTGGCGTAACGGTTTGACACTTTGGCCATCGGCAACAAAATAGGCAAATCAGCCGTGTTGAAATCAGGATCCCACGCCGGTTCACCGCAGATCCATGCGCCAGCTCGCAGGTAACCCTTGATCAGCGGCGGCGTTTCGGCCGGCCGATCCTGCTGCAAAGCAGCCAGCGGCAGAGGACAGCGCGGAAAAACCCGGTACTCAAGCGGGCCCAAGTGTTCGGAAAGGCGATTATACAAGCTGGCGGCAACGTGCCCGCCATCGGCCATACTGATCGAAGCGCAACCCATCAGGTAGTCATAACCCCGCTCCGTCATATATTGGGCCAAGCCGGACCACAGCAAGGTAATCGTCGCCCCGGTACGGTAATCGGGATGAACGCAGGAGCGGCCGATTTCAACTAGACGTGAACGCAGATGCTGCAGGCGGGTCAGGTCAAATTCATTTTCTGAGTAATAGCCGATCTGACTGGCATTTTCCGGGGAGAGAATGCGGTAGGTGCCGACGATTTCGCTGGTCTGTGTGTCGCGCACCACCAGATGCTCGCAATACGGATCATAAATATCGTGATCGACACCGGGCGTACGACTCGGTAGATTGGCGCCCATCTCGCCAGCGAAAATACGATAACGCAGCCGTTGGGCTTCCAGAATATCGCTCTCGGTTCGCGCAAAACCAACGGCAAGACTGGGGCGTTTGGCGCGACGCGGCTCAGCCGCTGTTTTAAGTTGTTCCATGCTGTTCTCCACTTAGGGTGTGGAGACAGCATGAAAGATGCTCGTTACGCGCCTATTGCACGTTTTTTACAGCAAGGTTTCAACGCGAGACGCGCGATTCGCCACCGCTAGAAATAATCCGCACGCGGTCGCCCGCCCGAAATTCGCGCGGATCACCTTCCTGGACAATGGCAATCAGGTGTCCATTGTCCATCTTGACGGTAATTTCCATCGCCTGTTTGCGAGTAACGCCTTCCTCAATTGCACTACCGGCCAGGCCGCCCACCACCGCGCCGATCACCGCAGCAACAGCTGAACCCCGGCCACCGCCGAGCGTGCTGCCGGCAATGCCGCCCACCGCCCCCCCGGCGATAGCGCCAACAGGGGATTTGGTGCCTTCCATCAGCACTTCGCGGATGGATTCAACGACCCCCATGCGAATAGTCTGCTCACGACGTGCTTGGTCACGGGTGTAAACGTCGCCTGACTTGCTGCTGGCGCAGCCAGCCAGCAAAGCAACAGAAATCAGCAGCAAGGAAAGTGTTTTGATCATCGTTTTCACCAAGGCAAAGCGCCAAAGGCGCGTTGATAACGGGCTGCAATTTGTTCTCGGCTCGGCTGATGACTTTGACCGCCGCGATGGGCAATCTTGATTGCACCCATCACCGCTGCCAATTGACCAGTTTTTACCCAGTCAAAACCATTGGCAATACCATAAAGCAGCCCGGAACGATAAGCATCGCCGCAGCCGGTTGGATCAACCACCGCATCTGCTTCGACGCAGGGAATGTCAAAACGTTCACCATTAACGCGAATTTCAGAACCTTCGCCGCCTTTGGTCACGATCAGTGCTTTCACCTCGCCGGCCAATTGATCAAGACTCCGCCCGGTCCGATCGCACAGCAACTTGGCTTCGTAGTCGTTGAAACAGGCGTACTCGGCCAGTTTCATAAAAGCCAGCAACTCGTCGCCACTGAACATCGGCAAGCCCTGACCGGGATCAAAAATGAATGGCAAGCCGGCCGCAGCGAAGTCCCGGGCGTGCTGCATCATGCCTTCGCGGCCATCCGGTGCGACGATGCCAAGCGTGGCAGTTGTCGCATGCTCGACCTTGTTGAGATGAGAAAAACTCATGGCACCGGGGTGGAAGGCGGTAATCTGATTGTCATCAAGATCAGTGGTAATGAAAGCTTGGGCAGTAAAGCTGCCGGCGACATGACGCACATGCGTACGCGGCAGGCCGAGTTTGTCGAGGCGATCCAGGTAAGGCGGGGCGTCATCACCCACCGTCGCCATAATCAGTGGCTCGCCGCCAAGCAACATCAGGTTGTAAGCGATATTGCCGGCGCAACCGCCATATTCGCGGCGCAGTTCCGGCACCAGGAAAGCAACGTTAAGGATGTGAATCTGTTCCGGCAGTATGTGATTTTTAAAGCGGTCCGGAAAGACCATGATGTTGTCGAAAGCCAGCGAACCGCAGATTAGTGTTGTCATATGAACTTAAGGATAGAAAATATAAAGTCGATAACCGGCAGCACCGATCTCTTTGGCTTCAACCCACAGCTTGATGGCAGTTTCGCCATTCGCCGGGAAAGCAGCCGGATCCGTCGCCGGAGGCAGGTATTCAGCAGCCATCACAACCCGGCGGGAAACCACCGTGTCGTTCGTATCGGTCAATGTCAATTCGAGCGCTGGCCAGGCTTGGGCGTAGGAGGCACGATTACGCAACGTCGCCTGTAAAACGAAGAGGCCACGCGCATTGTCGGATTGCAAATCTGATGTTTCGATGGCGACCAGTTCTGAATTTCGCGGTAACGGCACGTCGACCGCAGCAAGTTCGAAAAGTCCTAATGAAGATGGCCAACGCTGCACCACATCAGTACGAAAATAATAAAGTAATTGGCCAGACAAGACGACAAAGAACAGCAAAGCGACAAGGACAAAGGGCCAGATCGCCCGGTTAGCCGAATCGCCTTCAAATTCACCCAAACCATTCCCGGCCAAGGTGCCGGCCGCCCAACGGTTATACCCCGGCGCGTCACTTAATTCGCGAACCGCCACTAATCCAGCTTCACGGGCAGCCAAGGTTAACTCTTCCGGCGTTTCGCTGAGCCGGCTTTCCATGGGAATGGGTGGCTCAGCGAAGCTTGTTTCTTCTGGTTCAGGCTGAATAGGAGAGTTCTCTTCGATACCTACCGGCACCTCAATATCTCTCAATGCATCCGGGTAAGTTATCGGCGCCTCTTCAACTACAACCTGCGGCGCGGTATCGTCCTCAAACTCAAATTCTGCCTCTGGCTCAGCCTTCGGCGGCAAGGCGCCTTCAAATGACTCAAGCCCTTCCGGCACTTCGGCCGCAATTGTTGTTGGTGCCGACAATGGCTCCGGCAGCACGGCTGCCGATTCAACTGCTAAGGCCGTGGCCGCCTCATCGACAACAGGGGCCTCGTCAAGAAGTTCATCGAAGGCATTGAAAATAGCCTGGCAATGGCCGCAACGAACCTTGCCTGCCTTGAGGCGTAGCTGCTCGGAGGTAACACGGAAAACCGTGCTGCAAACCGGGCAGCGTGTCCGCATCAGGGCTTGACTCCGCTCACGCAGACCCAGTCTTCACGTGTATCAGCTACTTGCATCGGTAGCCATTGGGCGTAAATAGCGATGATTTCTGCTGCTTGTTCGCGCAAAATACCGGAAAGCGCCAAGCGACCACCGGAGCGCACATGCGCACAAATTGCCGGCGCAAGCACCCGCAGCGGGTTGGAGAGAATATTCGCCACGACAAGATCATACTCACCGGCGACTGGTTCAGCTGAGTCAGCAAACAGCGCTGTCACTTCGTTGCGTTCGGCATTGGCCCGGGCGGACTCAACCGCCTGCGGATCAATATCAACCCCGGCAACACGACCAGCCCCCAGGCGCGCCGCAGCAATCGCCAGAATCCCCGAGCCACAGCCATAATCAAGCACCGTACAGGCGGCGGAGACATTGCGTTCCAACCACTCCAGGCAAAGCCGGGTAGTAGGATGCGAACCGGTGCCAAAGGCCATACCCGGATCGAGAATCAGGTTGATTGCGCCGGGATCGGGCGACTCATGCCAGGACGGGACAATCCACAAGTGTTCTGAAACGCGAATCGGATCAAATTGCGATTGGGTCAGTTGTACCCAGTTCTGGTCGGCAACCGCCGCAACAGAATAGGCTGGAGACTCGCTCAAACCAATTGCAGCTGAAGCATTGGCCAGCAACAAGGCCACTTCCGCATCCTCTTCCAGCAATGCGACCACACGCGAACGATCCCAACCTGGTGAGTTAACCGAGCCCGGCTCACCAAACTGCGGCTGCTCGTCCGGCGTTCCGGCATCGGCATCTTCAATCGAAGCCGATAGCGCACCAGCCTCCATCAAGGCATCGCACAGCGGCTCGGCGCGCGAGGCATCGGTCAGAAAACTGACGCTTAACCAGCCCATCGCCTATTTCTTCACTTCGCCCTGAGCGGCGAGTTTCTGTTCGAGGTAATGGATATTGGTACCGCCTTCGATAAAGCGGGCATCGAGCATTAATTCCTGATGCAGCGGGATGTTGGTCTTGATGCCCTGAATGCTCATTTCGGAAAGCGCGATACGCATCCGGCGGATCGCCTGATCGCGAGTATCACCATAGGCAATCACCTTGGCGACCATCGAGTCGTAATGCGACGGAACCGTGTAACCCTGATAAATGTGCGAATCGACCCGGATACCAGGGCCGCCCGGCGGATGATAAAACTCGATTTTGCCGGGACATGGCACGAACGTGAAGGGATCTTCGGCGTTAATCCGACATTCAATGGCATGGCCACGGAACACAATATCTTTTTGCCGATAGCGCAACTTCTCGCCAGCGGCGACGCGAATCTGCTCCTGGACGAGATCAACGCCAGTAATCAACTCGGTAACCGGGTGCTCAACCTGAATCCGGGTGTTCATTTCGATGAAATAGAACTCACCGTTTTCATAAAGAAACTCAAAGGTACCCGCACCACGGTAGCCAATTTTGCGACAGGCTTCGGCACAACGCTCACCAATCCGGCTGATCAGACGCGCCGGAATGTGCGGCGCTGGCGCCTCTTCGATCACCTTCTGGTGACGACGCTGCATAGAACAGTCACGTTCGCCCAGATAAATCGCGTTCTTGTATTCGTCAGCCAGCACCTGAATTTCCACATGACGCGGGCTTTCCAGGTATTTTTCCATGTAGACCGCAGGATTGCCAAAAAACGTTCCGGCTTCCTGACGGGTCAATGCCACCGCATTGACCAGCGCTGCTTCGGTATGAACGACACGCATACCGCGCCCGCCACCGCCACCAGCCGCCTTGATGATCACCGGATAGCCCACAGCGCGGGCAATCTTGACGATTTCCTTTGGATCTTCCGGCAAAGCACCATCGGAACCTGGCACGCAAGGCACTCCGGCTTCTTTCATCGCATTCTTGGCCGACACCTTGTCGCCCATCAAACGAATGGTTTCAGCCCGCGGCCCGATGAAAACAAAACCGGATGTTTCGACGCGCTCAGCAAAATCCGCATTCTCGGATAGGAAGCCGTAACCCGGGTGAATCGCCTGGGCATCAGTCACTTCCGCCGCCGAAATGATGGCCGGCACGTTCAAATAGCTCAGTGTCGACGAAGCCGGACCGATACAAACCGACTCATCGGCCAATTTGACGTATTTTGCCTCGCGATCAGCTTCCGAATAGACCACCACGGTCTTGATTCCCAGTTCGCGGCAGGCGCGCTGAATTCGCAGCGCAATTTCGCCACGATTCGCGATTAGAACCTTCTCGAACATGGCCATATCAGCCAATCACAAACAGCGGTTCGCCAAACTCGACCGGCTCGCCATTGTCGAGCAGGATGGCTTTAATCACGCCGGAAGCATCCGCTTCAATTTCGTTGAGCAACTTCATGGCTTCAATAATGCAGATGGTTTCACCCTGCTTGACCGTCTGCCCAACCTGAACAAACGATTCAGCTCCGGGTGACGGGGAGCGATAGAAAGTGCCGACCATGGGTGATTTGACCACATGGCCATCCGGAAACTCGTCCTCATCATCAAGATTGACTGAGGAAACAGCCGGCGCGGCAGCAGGCAGCACATATTGCTGCATCGGTGCCGTCGCAACGGTGCCGTAATGCTTGACGATCCGCACCTTTTCTTCACCCTCAGTAACTTCCAGTTCCGAAATACCGGACTCCTGAACGAGGTCGATGAGTTTTTTGAGTTTACGTAGATCCATGGATGGCTCCTTCTAAATTGCGCCACGAGGACGCAAAAAGCCGGCCTAAGCCGGACTATTCGATGTTAAGTTTGTTAAGCAGATATTCCAGAGCCAATACATAGCCCTGGTGACCGAGGCCGCAAATGACACCGACGGCCAGGTCGGAAAAGTAAGAGTGCTGCCGAAAAGGCTCCCGAGCATGAACGTTGGAAAGATGCACCTCGACAAACGGGATGGCTACCGCCCCCAGTGCATCGCGCAAGGCAACACTGGTATGCGTATAGGCGGCAGGATTAATAATAATGGCGCGCACGCCCTGCTCACGAGCCGCATGAATGCGCTCGATCAAGGCCCCTTCGTGGTTACTCTGAAACGCATCGAGATCAACCCCGGCAACTTCCGCCAAGCGGGCCAACTCTCTATTGATGTCAATCAGGGTCACACGACCGTAGTGTTCAGGCTCCCGGGTACCAAGCAGGTTCAAATTTGGCCCATGCACCACAAGGATGCGGGCTTTTTCGACCGACTTGGAAGCAGCTTTTCGCTTCGTCATGGCTGCAAGTTTGCCGCAATTAGGCGCATTTTGTCTAGTCTATTCCGCAAGTAGGGTGCGAAGCGCCGAGGCACGAATCCTTTCACGCACACGACCATCCCGGTGTTTCAAACTCACTCTTTCAAGTTGTGGCAACAAAATAACGAGGTTGGCTTCTACAGTATCGGTCTCAATAACCAGAACCGCTTCGACGCGTTCATTACGCGACTCGACATGCCCAACGTCAATTTCGCGGTTCAAGAGGAAAATCTCAACCTCCTTGGCACTATCGGCAAAGAGCAGAATATCGATCTTGGAATGCTCGCCAGCCGTCCCATCAAGCACCGAACCGGTCAGATAAGGATGAAATTGCTCCAGAAGGTCGAGTAACTCAAGTGCCGTATGGCGCAAAGCCGCAAGCAGTTCTTCGTGCCCTTCTTCCTGATAAAGGCTGCGATAAGCCCGCAATTCGGCCTCAACCTCCGCGTTGTCCGGGAAAGCAGCGTGCTCGGGCAAACCAAGTTGCCGCGCCGCCTTGCGTTTGGCTTGGTGATAATCAGTGATGCCACCTTCTGCCATCAAACGGGCAGCGGCGCTGGCGATGGTGGCCCGGCTATTGGCGCTCGGGCGTTGCCTTTCATGACGGGGCATGGCGGCTCGATCAGGGTAAAATCCACTCCATTCTAACGGGTCTATGTGACATGCACATTCATATTCTGGGTATTTGCGGCACTTTCATGGGCGGCGTCGCTCAACTGGCCATCGCCACTGGCCACAAGGTCACAGGCTGCGATGCTAACGTTTATCCCCCGATGAGCGACCAACTGAGAGGTGCCGGGGTTGAACTGATTGAAGGTTTCGACCTCAGCCAACTCGCGCTACAACCGGATGTATTTGTAGTTGGCAACGCGATTTCACGCGGCAACCCGCTGCTTGAAGCGGTGCTCGACAAAGGGCTGCCCTACATTTCTGGCCCGCAGTGGCTGGCTGAAAATGTGCTGCAAGGGCGCTGGGTACTTGGCGTTGCCGGTACGCACGGCAAGACGACAACCGCCTCGATGCTGGCGTGGATTCTCGAAGACGCCAACATGCATCCGGGCTTCCTGATTGGCGGCGTGCCGCTCAATTTTGGCGTCTCGGCTCGACTCGGCGGCACACCTTTCTTCGTCATTGAAGCCGATGAATACGACACCGCCTTCTGCGACAAACGCTCGAAGTTCGTACATTATCGGCCGCGCACTGTGGTGCTGAATAACCTGGAATTCGATCACGCGGACATCTTCGCCGATCTTGCCGCCATTGAAACGCAATTCCACCACCTCGTGCGCACCCTGCCCGCTTCCGGCCTGATTGTTTCGAATGCCACCGAGGCGAGTCTTGAGCGCGTCCTGGAACGTGGCTGCTGGACACCGATCGAACGCTTTAATGACCCGGCCGGCTACCGGGTGACAGGTAACGATGCCAGTGGCGAATTGATTATGCACGGCACCAATGGCGAAATCGGCCGTACGATCTGGCAACTATCCGGCGAGCACAATCGGGCCAACGCTTGCGCAGCCTTGATCGCCGCCCGTCATGTCGGCGTGCCGCTCGACAAAGGGCTGGAAGCACTCTCCCGCTTCGACAACGTCAAGCGCCGTATGGAAATACGCGGCGAAGCGAATGGCGTTACGGTCTACGATGACTTTGCCCACCACCCAACCGCTATTGCCACTACCGTTGCCGGCCTGCGTCGTAAGGTAGGCCAAGCGCGCATATTTGCCGTGCTCGAACCACGCTCCAACACCATGAAACTGGGTGCCATGAAAAGCCAGCTGCCGGATAGCCTGAGCGAAGTTGACGCCGCCTTCTGTTACGCCGCCAATCTTGGCTGGGATGCCCGCGAAGCCTTGTTGCCCATGGGCGAGCGGGCTATCGTGGAAGACAACCTCGACCAGATGGTGAACAAAATTGTCGCTGCGGCACACCCGGGAGACCATATTCTGGTGATGAGTAACGGCGGCTTTGGTGGCATTCACGCTAAGTTACTGGCCGCACTCGCTGCCTGACAGCATTCGGTTGTCCACAACCAGAATTAAAAACCGGCCACACCTTCAACAGGTTGTGGCCGGTTTTTTATCGACTCCCTCCCCTGAATACATCAGGACGGGAACACAAGTGGTATTAGCGCGCCATTGATTCCACAACCGCCAGAGCAGTCATATTGACCAAACGACGAACCGTTGCCGTTGCCGTCAACACATGCACCGGAAGCGCCGTTCCCAGAAGAATCGGGCCGATTGTTACGCCTTCGCCACTGGTCATCTTCAGCATGTTGTAGGTAATACTGGCGGCGTCAATGTTCGGCATGACCATCAGATTGGCCTCGCCTTTAAGCGGCGATTCCGGATGCGCTTCGCGACGAATTTCCTCGGACAATGCAGAGTCACCGTGCATTTCGCCATCAATTTCCAGTTCACCGCCAGACATTGCGGCCAGTAAGGCAGTAGCACGGCTCATTTTCCGGGAGGACTCAGAAGAGGCTGAACCAAAATTGGAGTGCGAAAGCAGTGCCACCTTCGGGTGGATACCGAACCTTTTGACTTGTTCAGCAGCCATCAGCGTCATTTCGGCGATTTCTTCAGCCGTCGGGTTCTCATTAACGTGCGTATCGCAGATAAACAATGACCGCGCCGGCAACATCAGGTAATTCATCGCCGCCAGCGTATTGACGCCTTGGCGTTTGCCAATTACCTGATCAATCACACCCAAGTGATGGCTGAACTGGCCAGTCATGCCGCAAATCAAACCATCGGCATAACCCAGTTTTAACAGCATCGAGCCAATTAGCGTCGGCTTGCGGCGCAGCGCCTCCTTGGCGATCGCCGGAGTCACACCGCGACGGGCCATCAGCTTGTGATACGCCGTCCAGCATTCTCGATAACGCTCATCGGATTCTGGATTGACGACATCAAAATCCACGCCCGGACGAATGCGCAGTTTAGCCTTCTCGAGGCGATGCTCGATTACCGCCGGCCGACCAATCAGAATCGGGCGGGCAAATTTTTCTTCAATGACCACTTGAGCGGCACGCAGGACGCGCTCGTCTTCGCCTTCGGCAAAAATAATGCGCTTGCCTTGGGCCTGACGCGCCGCCTGGAAGATGGCACGCATGCCAACGCCAGTGTGGTAAACAAACTCAGAGAGCTTGGCGCGGTAGGCTGCCCAGTCGGTAATCGGGCGCGTCGCTACGCCGGAGTCCATCGCTGCTTGCGCCACGGCCGGAGCGATCTTGACGATCAGGCGCGGATCAAATGGCTTTGGAATCAGATATTCCGGGCCAAAGGTGAGCTCATGGCCGGGGTAAGCCATAGCCACTTCGTCAGTGACCTCAGCCTCAGCCAACTCAGCAATGGCGCGCACACTGGCCATCTTCATTTCTTCGGTAATCCGGGTCGCGCCAACATCGAGCGCACCGCGGAAAATGAAGGGGAAGCAGAGAACGTTATTGACTTGATTAACGTAGTCGGAACGACCGGTCGCAATGATCACGTCGGGACGCACAGCCTTGGCCAGTTCTGGCATGATTTCCGGGGTCGGGTTGGCCAGCGCAAACACCATGGGCTTTTCGCCCATGCTGGCGACCATTTCCTGCTTGAGCACGCCGGCGGCAGAAAGACCGAGGAAGACGTCGGCGCCAACCATCGCATCACCCAAAGTGCGATTGCTCGTTTCACGGGCATAGCGCGCCTTGGTTTTTTCCATATTGGCATCGCGGCCAACGTAGATAACACCCTTGGAGTCACACACCGTGATGTTCTCGCGCTTGACGCCAAGATCACACCACAGATTCAGACAGGAAATGGCGGCAGCGCCAGCACCGGAACAAACCACCTTGATTTCATCGATCTTCTTGCCGACAACTTTCAGGCCATTGAGCATGGCGGCTGCCGAGATAATGGCGGTGCCGTGCTGGTCATCGTGGAAGACCGGGATGCTCATCCGCTCCTTGAGCTTCTCCTCAATATAGAAGCACTCAGGCGCCTTGATGTCTTCGAGATTCACCCCGCCGAGCGTCGGCTCCATGGCGGCAATCATGTCAATCAGCTTATCGGGGTCGTTCTCGGCCAGTTCGATGTCAAAGACATCAATACCGGCGAATTTCTTGAACAGGCAGCCCTTGCCTTCCATCACCGGCTTGGCGGCCAATGGGCCGATATTGCCCAGACCAAGCACAGCCGTACCGTTGGTGATGACACCAACCAGATTGGCGCGTGAGGTGTACCAGGCAGCGGTGGCGGGATCTTCGACAATCGCGTCACAAGCGGCAGCAACGCCGGGCGAGTAGGCCAGCGCCAGATCGCGCTGATTGGTCAGGCCCTTGGTCGGGCGGACGGAAATCTTGCCGGGGGTAGGCCAGCGATGGTATTCAAGTGCGGCTTCGCGCAAATCCTTTTCCACGAAAACTCCTTGGGCGTTGATGGTGAGGGAAACCCTGCAGATTACTCCAAAGCTTGACAAGCAGCAAACCGTAATTATGAATAATGGACAGAGAGAAATTGTTACGTGTGAGTAGATAAATGCGGCGCGATCGATTACCCGCAAACCTGGCGACGAAGTGAAAACCTGGCACCGGATATGCTTTGAATTAAATGCGGCCCAGTGTTCAACCTTGGCCGAACTAATTCGTTAATAGACTTGTGCAGGTCAAGCAGGAGGTCATCATGGCAAACAGCGCGATCCGTCTTTCGGTGGCAGAAGAACGCACCATTTACCAGGTGGCCGATATTGAACGGGCCATGGAGGATGCTTCGGGGAATCGCAACGAAGCATTGGCGACCTATTACGAGAAAATGAAGCAGCGCGGCGGTGGGCGCTTTCTCGTGCGGCCAAACGGAACCGACATGGTCGATGAGCTTTACACCAGCTGCCCGAATTTCGGCGAGGTGATTGACGATTTGCGGAAGTCGATTGCCTTGTCGATGGCCGGCAATGAGCCGATGAGTTTCACGCCCATTCTCTTGCTGGGCGAACCGGGGATCGGCAAGACGCACTTTGCGCGGGAACTGGCGACAAAACTCGGTACTGGTCACGAATTCATCTCAATGAGTTCGCTAACCGCCGGCTGGGTGCTTTCCGGCGCCTCATCGCAGTGGAGTAACGCCAAGCCGGGCAAAGTGGCGCACACCTTGGTGCATGGCGATTTTGCCAACCCCATTGTGGTGCTCGACGAGGTCGACAAGGCCGGCGGTGATGCGCGTTATGACCCGATGGGCGCTCTGTATAGCCTGTTCGAGAAAGACACGGCGAGCGCCTTCAAGGATGAGTTCATCGACATTGATATTGATGCCTCGCACATCCTTTGGGTGACGACGGCCAACGATGAACGGAGCATTCCGGTGCCGATTCTCAACCGGATGAACGTCTATGAGGTGCCGCGCCCGGACCATGATGCGGCGCTTAGTATTGCGGCGGCGCTGTATCGGCAGATTGTTGGCCAGCATGATTGGGGTTTTCCACCCGAGGCGGATGAGGCGGTGCTTGAATGCTTGGGCTCGCTGCCGCCGCGCGATATGCGCAAGCGGCTGATGGCGGCTTTCGGGACGGCCAAGATTGCGGATCGCGACCATCTGGAGATGAGCGACTTTGACGCGCCCCGGGTAGGGCGTAGCCACAAGATCGGTTTTTGAGGCAGCGCCGACGAATTCGGCGCGCCTCCTGTGGGGTCGGCTTCAGCCGCCCATTCTCTATGACTGGCCCAGGCCTTGGTCGGCTGAAGCCAACCCCACATAAGTGCTGATTTCACCCCGAAATCAGATGCGATAGGTCAAACTGAGGCGGAGATTGCGCAACATGGCCGATCGGCAGATAGGCACGGCGGCCAGGCGTTGGCTGGAGATCACTCCTTCGCTGCCGGAAGCGGCGATGCCTTCGAGGTTTTCCGCCTGGGCACGGACTTCGACGGGCGACAGCTCGGCGATTTCATGTGCCGAAGCATCGGCTACCACCAATTCAAGATATGTATAAATTAACTTTCGACTTAATTTCATATTTTAAAAAAGCCGGTTCGCCGGCTTTCCGCTCGAAGCAAGACAATTTGGCTAGGTTACGGCAGCGCGTTGCGTCAAGCGGGTGGCAGCAAAAAAACTGACGGCAATGATTGTCACTAGCAGGAAACCAAAGAGCAGTTCCTTGCCATCGCTCCAAGCGTCAACCGTCGGCGACAACAGCTTGGCCGCGCCGAATACCGCAACCAGCAAGCTGACACCGGAAACGACCAAGCCCATGACGCGCGAAGCAATCAGTGCCACCTGATCGGCGCGGGCAATCAGCCGGGCGATCCACAAGCCATTGATACCATCGGTCAGCAACATGCCAAGCATGAACAACAAGGCGAGCAGCAGTGCATGTTGCCAGCCGCCAAACTGGGTAGCGGTCAGGGCGAAGAAGGCGGCTTGCGAAAGGGTGTCGAAGGAGAGGGCAAACAGGGCGCCGACCAGCGCGATCAGCGCCGGATGCGAGACTTGCCGGAGATTGCCGAGTAAACGGCCCTTGAGACCGACTGGCTGGACCATTTCGTCTGGTCCGGCGCGCAGCACGGCAGCCAGATTGAGGCTGCCCAGCGCGACCAGAAAGGCGATGGAAATCACCGCCCCCAATGTGCCGAACCATATAGGCACGGTCCACTGCGTAGCAAGGGCGGAAACCCCCAGCGCAATGGCCACGACGACAGCGCCGTGGCCGAGCGAGAACAAGCTGCCGCAATAGCGGGCCAGACGGGGTTTACGCCGGGCGTTGTAACGGGTCAGGCCGTCGATGGTGGCGAGATGATCGGCATCGAAACCGTGCTTCATGCCGAGCACGAAGGTGAGAATAAGTAGCGACAGCCAGTCGGCGGGTAGCGTTTCCATGGGAGCGTATGAAGGTTTTTATAATCTTCATACAAATACCCCGGCCAAGCAATAAATCGTTATGCGTATTACGCTGACTGTGAATGAATATGAGCCGTACCGTGGGCGGCGATCAGTTGATCGAACTGGCTGGCCAGTGATTCTTCGAGAGAGATGGTAAAGCGTTCCTTGTTGGCCTTTCAATCAAGCGAACAGCGGCAGTTGGCGGATTCATGCGGGGATTTTCCAGTCGAGATTGCGATGCTTGGCCAGATGGCGCGGCGTCCAGGAATACGTCGTGCGCGAGACGAAATGATGGCGTGCGACGTGGAAGGACGGGTCGAAGCCGTAGAAGTTGCGCCGAATTTCGTGCAACTCTTCGGCGCGGTAAGCGGCGAGTGCCTTAATGGCTTCATCGGCAGCACGTTTGGCCTGTTTATGCACCAAACGATCGACGAAATCAGGCGCGGCGGCCAGTTCGGCGGCGCGCCGGGCGACGTCGATGGCAAAACCTGGCCCGGGCAAGCAGGCATCGTAAAAACCAATCTTGACTGCCCCTTGCGCCGTCATCGGCAAGCGGTGGCGCATGATGGCTTTAGCCCCGTCCTCACCGACACGCGGCGGCAAAAGGTAGGTCCAGAACTCAGAACCGTAGAGATTGCCCATATTTTTATAGTGCGGGTTAAGCATCACCCCGTCGCGCACCCAGACGAAATCGGCCGCCCGCGCCAGATAACAGCCCCCCGCCCCGGCATTGCTGCCGACCGCCGCTACGGTCAACTGGTTTTTACAGCACAAAATGGCTTCGGCCAGATCATCGATGGCGTTGATGTTGGCCCATGACTCGTCAGCCGGGCTTTCCGCCGCTTCGATAGTGTTGAGATGAATGCCGTTCGACCAGAAATCGGCGCCGCCGCGCAGTACGATCACCCGTGTCGGCCGGGCTGTTGCCCAACGAAACGCCTCGGTCAGCCGTCGGCATTGGGCCGTGCTCATCGCGCCATTGTAGAACTCGAAACGGAGAAAGCCGACGCCGCCGGCTTCCTCGTAGGCGATGTCCTGCCAGGTCGAATGCGGCGCTTTCCACCAGTCGGCCAAGGGTAATTCAGGCAATTCCGCCGCCTCGGGAAAGGCCTGTGTTGCCGGTAGTTTGGTAGCGCCAACGCGTTTGATGTGGCCGATCCACAGCGCGCCGTCGGCCGTTGCCCGGAGAATTGCCGATTCGCGACGGCCAAGCAGACGTCCCGGCTCGCCTTTGATCTTGGCCTCCGGCCAGGCGTCAAAGAGGTGGCAGGGTTGGCCAAACCAAGGGTCAGCGACACCAGGAAAACCGTCGGCAGCATTCAGTTTGGTCAGGATGGTGGCGCTGCTTTCAGTCATCCAGTCAATCGTCCGATCGGCTTGCTGCATCAAGGCATGCGCCTGACCGGGTAGCCGTTCGGGAATGAAATTTCGGCTAAAAACCCGGTCGACCGCAGCAATCACCGTTTGCACCGCTGCTTCGCTGATCTCATGGCGATAGAGCGATGATTTCTTCGCCAGTCGCATCGGAAAGGTCGCCGCGGCCCAGACCGGGCCGGCATCCATCTCGGCTTCGGCTTGCAACACCGTCACGCCCCAAGTCGGCTGGCGTTGCTGGATGGCCCAATCGAGCGCCGACGGGCCACGATCACCGACGATGCCGGGATGGACGACCAGGCAAATATGGTGCGACCAGATTGATTTGGGAATCGCTCGTTTGAGAAACGGCGCAAGGATCAGGTCGGGACGAAACAGCGCCACCGCCTCCTCGCTCACCGCGTCGGCGATGTCAAATTCGATGCTGATTTCGTGACCACGCGCAGTTAGTTCGCAAAAAAGGCGCTGAGTCAGGCTATTGAAGCTGTGCGAGATGAATAAGAGGCGCATACCGACCGGGTGTTTTCAGGTCATTCCAAAGAACTAGCCTTAGTAGGCGCAGGGTTTTTCGGTGCGCCGTTGCCCAGATGGGCTAGGCGTATTACTTTCGCGATATTTTTCAAGTGCTTGTCTTTGGTTAGGATGTTCGAAACAGTCATCGGGGGAAACCACAACATGCTTAACGCTCAACGAAAAAATGCGGCGACGAATCGCTGCCGTGCGCCGCGCCCTGAATTTATCGCCGCCGTCCGCTATCTGGATGGCAAACGGGATATTTTCCATGTCCGCAACGCCGACGACCTGGCCGATGCCCGAAACCTGGTGATCTCTGAACTGGGCGACATCAGGTCGCTGGTCATCGCGCCGCGTCACTAAGCCGGCCTCAACAAATACGCGGCAACTGCTCGCCGCTCAGCCAGTCGACAATGCGCCGGCCGCCAAAGCCGGTCGTCATCTGGACAAAATGATGGCTGTCGGCATGGACGCGGCCGACATTCGCGGCCGCCGCCCCCAAAGGGTGAGCGCGCATCGCCACTAGCAGCTTTTCTGCGTCATTTTCAGCGCAGATCGCTACCAGTTTGCCTTCATTGGCAACATAAAGCGGGTCCAACCCAAGGAACTCACAGGCTGCCGCTACCGCCGGATTCACCGGCAAAGCCTTTTCCTGCAGCATCATGCCAATGCCGGATTGCTGCGCAATTTCATTCAAGGTCGTCGCCAAACCGCCCCGCGTTGGATCACGCAAGACGTGAATCTCGGCGCCACTGGCCCGCATCGCGGCAATCAACTCATGCAGGGCCGCCGTATCCGAAACAATCGGCGAATCAAAGCCCAGACTTTCGCGTTGAGCCATGATCGCCATGCCGTGATCACCCAGCGTTCCCGAAACCAGAATGGCATCGCCAACCTGAGCCTGACGGCCGGAAAGCTCATCACCGGGCAAAACAACGCCGACACCAGTAGTCGTAATGAAAACTCCATCTCCTTTACCGCGTTCGACGACCTTGGTATCGCCAGTCACCACCGGCACCCCAGCCGCTTTTGCCGCTGCCGCCATACTTTGCACGATACGCGCCAGATCGGCGAGCTTGAAGCCTTCTTCGAGGATGAAGGCGGCCGAAAGCCAGAGCGGTCTGGCACCCATCATCGCCACATCGTTGATCGTGCCATGCACCGACAGGCAGCCAATGTCACCACCGGGAAAGAACAAGGGTGAAACCACATGGCTATCGGTCGCCATCACCAGCCGTCCTTTGCCAGGATGCGGCAGCAAAGCTCCGTCGTCGCCCTGCGCCAGATATTCGTTGCCAAGATATTTGGCGAATAGCTCATCAATTAACTGCGCCATCGCTCGGCCACCGGAACCGTGCGCCATGTCGACCTGACCATGCTTGATGTCGAGGGGACGGACGTAGGTTTTGCGGGTTTGGGTCATGGGGAGTGAGTTCTTCTTAATTGGCGTGGGGTTCCGCCCTTGCGGGGCGTCTCACTTTTTCTTGCTTCGCCAAGAAAAAATAAGCAAAAAGAAGGCGACCCTGGGTCGGTGCCGGCTGCGCCGGTTCCCTGCGCTACTCGAAACGCCGGGCGGCTGGCTAAACTCGCCTGCGGCTCAGACAACGCCAGCCGACTTCCCCCGGCGCTTCTGCGTAACTCGGCACCTGCCAAGGGGCCCGGTAAGGCATCCACGATCAAACTGCGGATTTCATTTTTGGGCTTCTTTTCCGGTTGACCGTAGCAATGCCATTTCTGGTCGAATCGGTTGAATCTGGATGTTTTTGGGCCCCTTGAGAGGCGCTGAGCAACGCAGGCGGGCCGGGAGGTTTCGGCTTGCCTTGTTTGAGCCGCAGGCGAGTTCTGGCAAGCCGCCCGGCTCACCGAGTAGCGCAAGGAACCCCGAAGGGGCGCTGACCCTGGGGTCGCCTTTTCTTTGGCTACTTTCTTTTGGCGAAGCAAAAGAAAGTACGCCCGCCAGCAAGGCGGAAACCCAAGCCAATTAAAAAAGAAAACCCCCACCTCAAGCCACATCCTTATACCGCCCATAGGTGTAATGCGCCGCACATGCACCCTCCGACGAAACCATGCACGACCCCACCGGATTTTCCGGCGTGCAAACATTGCCGAACAACTTGCAATCCTGCGGCTTCTTGACGCCGCGCAGAATGGCGCCGCACTCGCAAGCCTTGTGGTCTGGCACTGGCTGGTAGTTCAGTGAAAAGCGCTTTTCAGCATCAAATTCGGCGAACTGGCGGCGAATGCGCAGCGCCGAGTAAGGCAGCACATTCAAACCCCGCCACTCGAAGCTCTTCCTCATTTCAAAAACTTCGGCCACCAGTTGCTGCGCCTTCTGGTTGCCTTCGCGGTCAACCGCCCGCGAGAACTCGTTTTCCACCTCGGCCCGGCCTTCATTAACCTGGCGAATCAGCATGCGTACGGCCTGCATCACGTCGAGCGGCTCGAAGCCGGCGATGACCACCGACTTGCGGTATTCCTCGGCGAAAAACTCATAAGGCCGGCTGCCGATGATGGTCGAGACGTGGGCCGGGCCAATGAAC
This sequence comes from Burkholderiales bacterium, assembly GCA_038250105.1. Lineage (GTDB taxonomy): Bacteria > Pseudomonadota > Gammaproteobacteria > Burkholderiales > Rhodocyclaceae > Azonexus. The sequence continues at coordinate 124,398 of JBBSCQ010000001.1, forward strand.
CCATCAAGCGGCACGGTGCCCCACTGGCGCACTTCCGGCGATTCGAGAATGCTTAAAATGGCCGATGGCGTCAGGACATGGCAACAGAGAACCGAGAAGTTGGTCAGGCCAAGCGCGGCGGCCTGCTTGATCGCCACGGCGGTCGGTGGTGTAGTGGTTTCGAAGCCGATGGCGAAGAAAACCACCTGTTTTTCCGGGTTTTTCTGTGCCAGCACCACTGCGTCGGCGCTCGAATAAACCATGCGAATGTCGCCGCCCCGGGCTTTCGCCTTCATCAGCGACAAGCCATCCGAGGCTGGCACGCGCAGGCAGTCGCCGTAGGTGCACAGCATGACGCCCTCTTCCAGAGCCAGGCGGATTGCTTGGTCAACCCGGCCGATCGGCAAGACACAGACAGGGCAGCCGGGCCCGTGGATCATCTTGACGGTGTCCGGCAGCAGATCGGAAACGCCATAGCGCGAAATGGTGTGGGTATGGCCGCCGCAAAATTCCATGAAATAGTAGCACCGGTCCGGTTTCGCTTCTCGGCGAATGGCGGTGGCCAAACCCTGCGCGACATCGCCGTCGCGGAATTCATCGATGTATTTCATCAGTGAATCAGCGGGTCTTCGCCGAATTGCCCCAACTGGCCAATTTCGGCAAACAAGGCCAGCGTCTTGGCCGCTTCTTCCGGATCAAGCTTGTTCAGCGCATAGCCGACGTGAACGATGACGTAGTCGCCGACCGCGACGTTATCGACCAGGGCCAGCGAAATTTCTTTCCTAACACCGGCCAGCTCGACCACGGCATTATCGCCGTCGCGCAGTTCAACGATTTGAGCAGGAATCGCCAGACACATTTTTCATCTCCTTGAACATCATCCGCGCCACCCAGGCTTGCCCGAGCGCCAACCCGCCATCATTGGGCGGCGCCTGGCGGGCTTCGAGCAGGATTAGACCGGCGGCTTCCAGCTTCTGACGGAGGGATTGCATGAGCAGCGCATTCATCGCACAGCCACCGCCGACCGCAATTTTTTCCGCTTTTTGACCGTTGACCCTAGGGCCAGCCGTTGTTTTTGTGGTCGCAGCACGAGTCAAAATCACCCATTCGGCCAGCCCGGCAGCCACCGTGGCATGAAACAGGGCGGCGCCTTCTGCCGGATCATGGCAAACGAGCAGCGCCGGTACCAGTGGCAAAAGATCGAGGCCGCCGTTGCGCAGCAGGTAGCCGTCTTTGAGCGGTGCGACTGGGCCATACGCCGCAGCCAGGCTTTCCAGTTCCATCGCCGCCTGCCCTTCAAATTGCGACATTTCACGCACACCGAGCAGGCCGGCTACCGCGTCGAACCAGCGACCGAGGCTGGAGGTCGGCGGACAATGCAGATTGCGCGCCAGCATGGTGAGCAAGGGCCCGCCTTCGCGCTCGGGGTAGCGTTGTTTCAGCCAACCACCAACCCGGTAGCCCAACCCGGCGGCGTGCAGCGCCGAGAGTGCCATCCGCCACGGTTCGCGGGCGGCCCGGTCACGACCGGGTTGCTTGAGCGGTGATAGATGACCGAGGCGCTCGCAATGCGCGCCGTCGAGTCGGAGCAATTCGCCGCCCCACAGGCCGCCATCCGGGCCGAGGCCGACGCCATCCAGCGCCAAGCCAATCACCGGCTCGTTAACGCCATGTTCGGCGCAGATCGCGGCAATATGGGCCTGGTGATGCCCGACTGCCAGCGCTGGAATATTCAGTTCGGCGGCTAGGCGCAAAGCGAGATGGGTCGAGGGGTAATCCGGATGCAGGTCGTGGGCGATCAGATCAGGCTTGACGTCGAGAATCGCCAGCAAATGAGCCACGGTTTCTTCGAGGAAACCAATCGCCGCCGCGTTGTCGAGACCACCGATGTGCTGTGACAGGAAGGCTTCCCTGCCCTTCATCACACAAACGGTATTCTTCAAATAGCCGCCCAACGCCAGCACGGTCGGGCCGCCCTTGGCGAGGGGAATCGGTACCGGAACAAAACCACGGGCCCGGCGGATGAAGGCGGGTCCGGCGCGCAGCACCGAATCGTCACAGCGAATGACGATGTCGCGGTTGTGCAGCAAAAAGGCGTCGGCGATTTTTCCTGTACTCCCGGCCAGCCGTTGCAAGGCCTCTTCGTTGCCGATAGCCAGCGGTTCACCGTGCGGATTGGCGCTGGTCATGACCAGTAGCAGATCGCTGGGCGAATTAAGCCATTCAACGCCAGCCGGCTGACCGGCCGCTTCATGCCAGAGCAGCAAATGCAGCGGTGTCGCCGGCAACATGGCGCCAAGCCAGGCCAGGCCGGGTGCGATGCCCGGCAATTCAGTAGCGCCTTTCGGGCAAAGGACGATGGGCGCTGCGGCGCTCTGCAACAAGGCCAATTCGGCCTCGCCAATCCGGGCGAATTCGGCCAGCGAAGCCGCATTCAAGGCCATCACGGCGAAGGGTTTTTCCTCACGCTGCTTGCGCTGGCGCAATTCAGCGACGGCTTCGGCATTGCGCGCATCGCAGGCCAGCTGAAAACCGCCCAGCCCCTTGATCGCGACGATCTGACCAGCGCGCAGCAAACGCAGGGTTTCGGTAAGCGGATCGCCGGGCAAAAGCTGGCCGGCGGCATCCAGGAGGCTGAGTTGGGGGCCGCAAGCGGGACAACATGTGGTTTCGGCATGAAATCGCCGGTCGACCGCAGTAGTGTATTCAGCCGCGCACATTGGGCAGAGCGGAAAGCTGGCGAGGCTGGTCTGCGCCCGGTCATAGGGAATTTTTTTGCTAACGGTGTAGCGCGGGCCGCAATGGGTGCAGGTGGTAAAGGCGTAACGCCAGCGCCGGTTGACCGGGTCGCAAATATCAGCAATACACTCCGGGCAGATGGCTGCATCCGGACCAATGGACGTGCTGACTGCACCAGCGAGGCTATCAAGGATAGAAAAGCCCGCGCCGGCCACTGCAAATGGCTCGCTCTCGATGCCGTCAATCCGGGCCAGACGCGGCAGTTCCAGCGGCAAGCGGCGAATGAATTCCATCACTTTTTCACCGTCGACCGCAGCACTGACTCCGGCGCCATCATTACGCACCCAGCCGCGCAAACCCAGCTCATTGGCCAGCCGCCAGACGTAGGGCCGGAAGCCGACGCCCTGAACGAGGCCGCGAATGCGGAGCTGGCGACCGGTCATTGAAGCCTTACTGGCCAGCCAACTGGCGTTCCAGCTCGGCGACCCGACGTTTCAGCGCCGCGACGCTTGGCGAACGCTTGCCGCGCTGCGTTGCCAGCCCGCTTTCTATCCAGTCCAGCCAGGCCGGCAGCCCTTCGCCACTCTTGGCCGAAACGCGAAAGATGGTCAGGCTCGGATTAACCCGCCGGGCATTGGCTTCGGCCAGATCGACGTCGAAGTCGAGATAAGGCAGCAGGTCACATTTATTGAGCAACATGACATCGGCGACCTGGAACATGTCCGGGTACTTGAGTGGCTTGTCCTCGCCTTCGGTGACCGAAAGGATGGCGACCTTGTGATGCTCGCCGAGATCGAAAGCCGCCGGGCAAACCAGGTTGCCGACGTTTTCGATCAGGAATAACGATTCGTCGGCCGGCTGCAGGCGTTCCAGCGCCTGACCGACCATGTGGCCATCGAGATGGCAGCCTTTGCCGGTATTGATCTGCAAGGCAGCGACACCGGTGGCGCGAATCCGTTCGGCGTCGTTGGAAGTCTGCTGATCGCCTTCGACCACACTGATCGCCAGTTTGCCCTTGAGCAGTTCGATGGTTTTGACCAACAGCGTCGTCTTGCCGGAACCGGGGCTGGAGACCAGATTCAGGGCAAAAATGCCGCGCTCGTCGAAAGCCTGGCGATTGGTGGCGGCGTAAGCGTCGTTCTTGCTCAGGATGTCCCGCTCGATCTGCACCATGCGCGACTGCGACAAACCCGGCACATGGGCGCGGGCCGGGCCGCTGCCGAAATCGAGATCAGCGGCTATACCGACGGCAACGGGATGAGGCTTGTAGGCGTGGCTGTGCGGGTGGTGGTGGGCGTGTTCACCGTGATGGACATGCGGATGCGGATGCGAGTGCTCGCCACCATCGATATGCTGATGGTTGTGCTCATGCTGATCAGTCATGCGAGCATGCTCATGCTCCGGCTCCGCCTCGTGCTCATGAGCATGGTGATGCACCGTGCCATCGGCATGCACATGGCTGTGCGCGTGCACCTCGCCCTCTATGCGGGTTTCTCCCGCGCCACAACCGCAAACCGTGCACATCGCCTGGCCTCCTGTTTAAGCTTTAATACCGAATCACTCGATCTCGACTTCCTTGACTCGCATCTCCATGCCCTCGGTCGGCTGCACCTGATAGCTGCCACACTGCGGACATTCGCCATACAACTCGCTCATCGCCACCCTTGCACCGCAAGGCGTACACCAACCGGCGCCAGTCGTCTGGATGATTTCCAGCGTCGCGCCCTGAGCTATGCTGCCCGGCGTCACCGCCTCAAAGCAAAAGCGCAAAGCATCCGGCTCGACGGATGACAACAAGCCAATCTCCAACACCACCAGTTTGACGCGCTGAGCTTTTTCGCGCTGCGCTGTTTCTTCAACCACCTGCAGCACGCCTTCGGCGAGTGACATTTCATGCATATTTTTGATCTGCCGCACCAGGCCGGGAAGCATCAGAAACGCTCAACATCTGATCCAGCATCCTGGCGGAGAAAGAAAAGCGGCGATTGAAAACAGCCATTTTGAACTTCGGGTTTTTTGACAGGATGGACATCCGGGCTGGGCACTTAACCGCCTCTGTTCAGCAAGGCCGAATTTTTCAGACGCCGGTCAGCAGGACAAGTTCACGCTCCAGCAACGCTTCATCGCCGACATTCAGGGCAACTAGGCGACGCAAATGTGTGACGCTATCGAGGTCAATCTCGCGGCAGGCCAGTCCGTACAGTGAGCCTTGATGATGAACGACAGTGACTTCCATGCGAATCACCGTTTCCGCTTCATCGAGCCGGATTTTCAGCGTACCCTTACTACCCACCTGAATGAACTGTTCATTTTTTGGCAGAATCAAGGCGCCTTTGAGCGACAAATCGAGGAGTTCGACGACTAAATCGCCATCGGGAAGAAAAAGATGTGCCTCGGTATGAAAATGGATACGCGAGAACTGGCGGCGATTGCGGGTCATCTTTGTCTCCTTCGACTATTTGCCTTTCATGTTACCCCAAAGCAGTTTGTGCAACTGCATCTGAAAGCGCACATTCAGGCCATCTTCAAGGATCCACTCGGCCAACGCCCTTGGTTCGACCAAACCCTGGGCCGGCGATAGCAACACCGAGCAAAGGCTATCCAGCCGATGTTCACGCAAAGCTTGCCGCGCCCATTCATAGTCAGCCCGAGAGGCAATAACTATCTTGATCTCATCGCACTGCTTCAGTAGCGCCAGATTGCCCCAAAGATTCCGCGCCGACTCGCCCGAATCCGGTGCCTTCAAATCCATTATTCGCGCTACACGCGGGTCGACCGCAGCCATATCGAGCGCACCCGAGGTTTCCAGAGAAACGTCGTAGCCGGCATCACAGAGCGCCACCAACAAGGCCAGACACTCCTTCTGCGCCAGAGGCTCGCCGCCAGTCACACATACTTGGCGAGCGGGATATTTCGCCACCTCGGCCAGCACTGATTCAACCGTCGCCGGTTCGCCGCCAGTAAAGCTATAAGTCGTATCGCACCAGGTACAGCGCAGCGGGCAACCGGTGAGGCGAACAAAAACTGTCGGCAGCCCGGCCCGCGAGGCTTCTCCCTGCAGGGAGAAGAAAATCTCAGTCAGACGTAAAGCCAATTACTTCTTCTTCAAGCGTTGCTGCGCCGCTTCTGCAGCGGGCGAAGTCGGGTATTTGGCGACCAGCGTATCAAGCGAACGCTTCGCCCCGGTCGGGTTGTTCAGCTCCTGCTGGCAAGTTGCAATCGCCAGCCAAGCATCCGGCGCCTTCGGGCTATCGGCATACTTGATGGTAACAACGCTTTGCGCTTCGATCGCCTTGTTACAGTTACGTTGGGCGTACCAGGCGTTGCCCAGCCAATACTGCGCGTTCGGCGCCAGTGAGCTGTCCGGGTATTTCTGCACAAAGGCGGCAAAGCCAGTGGCGGCTTCCTTGTACTTGGCGGCCTTGAACTGGTTTAGCGCAGCTTCGTACTCCTGGCCTTCTTTGGCCGGGTCCCCGGTCGGTTTGGAATTTGCCCCATTTCCCGGGTCGACCGCAGCATTGCCCGCACCGGTAGCTTCAAACTTGCGCAAGCGGGTGTCGAGGTCGAGATAGAAATCCTGCTGCCGTTTCTTGGCGGTATCCAGCTCGTAACTCAAGGTTTCGATCTGCCCGCGCAGGCGAGCCATTTCGTCTGCCTGGCGCTGAATCTGGCTAGCCAGATCGAGTTGCGCCTTGGCCTGCTGGTCAAAACGCGCCTCCGCCTTGATCCGCTGATCAGCAATCTGGCGACGCGCTTCGTCGTCGTCAAAGACGCCCGCCTGTACCTGCGCGGCACCCAGCGTGGCGATCAGAAAAGCAAGATGGAGGCGGCGCATGATTAGAACTCGCCGCGACCGTCAGCGGCCTTGTAAAGAATGTCAGCACGGCGATTTTCTGCCCAGGCGGAATCATCGTGGCCAGCGTTCTTCGGTTTTTCTTCGCCGAGGCTGACCGATTCAACCTGCTCTTCCTTGGCGCCGAGCAGAACGAGCGAACGCTTGACGGCGTCAGAACGCTTCTGGCCGAGCGACAGGTTGTACTCACGGCTGCCGCGCTCGTCGGTATTACCCTGGAGCAGCACCTTGAAGCCACGGTTGGCGACCAGATACTTGGCGTGGGAAGCAACCAGATCCTTATACTCGCCCTTGACTTCGTAGCTATCGAGGTCGAAGTAGATGCTGCGCTGAGCTAGCGTGCTCTTCGGGTCGGTCAATTCGCGTGGCAGGCCATTGGCATCGACACCACCGGCAATAACCGGGGCAACGCCGCTTGACGAGCCGCTGCGGGATTCAACCGGCGCGCCAGTACCTTCGTCAGGAATCGGGGTGGAACTGCAGCCAAAAATCAGGGCGGACAGCAAGGCGGGGATAAGGAGTTTTTTCATTATGTTCTCTTGAAAATTATTTAAAAAATGGACCCCACGCCGGTTCGCGCACATCACCTGCGGCCACCGAGAGGCGTTGTTTGATCCTGCCATCGCTCGAGACAGCCGATAGTACGCCGCGTCCACCAACTTCTGTGGCAATCAGGATCATGCGGCTATTGGGGGCGAAACTGGGGGATTCGTCCTTGTTTGAATCGGTCAGCACCTGCGTCTGGCGGCTGGCCAGATCCATGATGGCGAGCTGGAAGCGGCCTTCACGACGGCTGATGAAGGCCAGGCTCTTGCCATCGGCCGATGGGCGCGGCGAGACGTTATAGCTGCCTTCAAAGGTGACGCGATGGGCATCGCCACCACCGGCACTCATGCGGTAAACCTGCGGACTACCGCCGCGATCGGAGGTGAAGTAAATACTGCCGCCATCCGCTGAATAGCGCGGCTCGGTGTCAATCCCGCCCGATTGCGTCAAGCGCTGCAGGCCGCTGCCATCAGCACTCACCGAGTAAATCTGCGAATTACCGTCCTTGGAAAGGACAATCGCCAGCTTGCTGCCATTGGGCGACCAGGCCGGTGCCGAGTTGGAACCTTTAAAATTGGCCACGATGTGACGCTGGCCGGTGGCGAGGGAATGCGCGTAGATCACCGGCTTTTTCTTCTCAAACGAGACATAAGCCAGCTTGCTGCCATCCGGCGCCCAAGCCGGCGAGATGATTGGCTCAGTCGAGGTCAGCGCCGTTGCCGCCCCCTGACCATCAGCATCGGCAATTTGCAGTAGGAACTGGCCACGGCTCTTGACGACATAGGCAATACGCGTCGAAAAGACACCTTTTTCGCCGGTCAGCTTTTCGTAAATATAGTCGGCAATACGGTGCCCGGCGGCGCGCAATTGATCATTGCTCGTGACGTAGGCAGCACCACCCAACGACACGGCCTTTTGCGTGTCGTAGAGGCGGAAACGGGCTTCCATCCGGCCATCCGGGCTACGGCCGATACTGCCGGCAGCCAGCGCGTCGGCGCCCTTGCTCTTCCAGTCGCCGTGGCTAACCGGTGAATTTTCATCGAGCGCGGCACCCGTGGTATCAATCAGCTTGAACAAGCCGCTACGCTCCAGGTCGGAACGTACTGTCGAGGTCACAACGCGCGACGCGGTCGCATCACCGAGGAAATCGGCAATCGCCACCGGAATGCGATTGGCACCCGCCCCGGTGATTTCGATGGAAAGCTGCGCTTGGGCGAGTCCTGCGGTCAACAGGGCAAAAGCGAGAAAAATGCGGCGGGAAATTCGTTGCATTGTGTTCATTTTCAATAAGTTTCGAGCAATTTTACTCTTCAAACGGCTTGTATTTGATCGTCAGTTCACGCTGGAACAAGGCTGGATCATCCGGTTTTGGTAAAGGCGAAGATTTCCGAATGGCGCGCTCAATGGCGTCATCCAATGCTGTATTGCCACTGGAGCGCTTCAATTTCACATCAAGCACTTCGCCAGAGGGCAACTGATTAACGACAAAAATGGCTTCAGGATTGCCCTGAATACTCGGCGGCAGGGAAACATTGCCTTTCACCTTGCCGCGAATCTTGGCGGCGTAATCGGCCAGCCCGCGCTTGTTGGACGATGCCCGCTGTTCCGACTCGGCGGCGGCTGCATTGGCCAAATGCTGCGTATTCGAGCGGGGGTTTAAATCAGAAGTCTCACGCGACAATTCTTTGCTGAAATCCGGCACCTTGGGTTGCGGCTTGACCTCGGGCGTGGGTTCCAGCTTGGGTTCTAGTTTTTTCGGTTCAGGTTTCGGCTCCGGCTTGGGTTCCACCTTTTTCGGCTCGGGTTTTTTCTTTTCTTCCTTGATCACGATATCCGGCTTTTTCACCGGCAGCGGCTCAGGTTTTGGCTCCACCTTGGGCACCGGCTTCGGCGGTTCCGGTTTCACCTCTAGCGGAGGTGGCGGCAAAACCTGCGTTGCCGGCGACGGCCGACTCGACCACAACTCGACCTCCATCACCTCCGGCGCGCTACGTTTCCATTGCACCCCGAGGAAGAGCGCCGCAATCAACCCGGCATGCACCAGAAAGGTAAACGCCAGCGCATATTTCTTGCCGGGTTCTTCGGGCCGTTCGAAGATCATTTGCCGGTGGTCTGCACCAGAAGGCCGACCCGCTTGACCTGGGCGCGCTGCAGTTCATCCATGACGGAGAGCACGGCCTCGTACTTGACGTTTTTATCGCCGGCAATCAGCACCGGCTGCTCAGGATTCCGGGCTTGTGCGGCCTTGATCATGGCCGGCAGTTCTTTGCGGTCGACGCGGATTTCCTTGCCATTTCCCGCCCGGTCGATCAGCACCATGCTTTGATCCGCCTTGATGGCAACTTCGAGCGGTGCGGTCGGCGAAGTCGCCGCCTTGCCAACTGAAGGGACGTCGATGGTCGAGGTCGTCATCATCGGCGCCGTCACCATGAAAATGACCAGCAAGACCAGCATGACGTCGATGTAGGGAACGACGTTGATTTCGTTTTTTAAGCGGCGCTGGCGCATGGCTTAACGCATTTGCCGCTGGAGGATGTTGGAAAACTCCTCCATAAAGGATTCGTAGCGCGTTGCCAGCCGATCAATGTCGTGCGAGAAGTGGTTATAGGCGAGCACGGCGGGAATCGCTGCAAACAAGCCGATGGCCGTCGCCACCAGCGCTTCGGCAATGCCGGGAGCAACCGAAGCGAGCGTCGCCTGACCAACGTTGGACAGCCCACGGAAGGCGTGCATGATGCCCCAGACTGTTCCGAACAGGCCGACATAAGGTGAAACCGAGCCGACCGAGGCGAGGAAGGCAAGGTGGGCATCGAGTGCATCAAGTTCGCGCTGAAAAGTGGCGCGCATGGCACGGCGAGAGCCATCGACGATGTCTTTCGGATCAAGATTCTTCTGACCCTTGAGTTTGGTGAATTCGCGAAATCCTGCCTCGAAAATGCGCTCCATCGAACCGGCGTTGTGACGATCGTTCACGGCGCTATTGAACAGGTTGTTAAGGTCGCCACCGGACCAGAAATCGCGCTCGAAGGCTTCGGTCTTGGCCCGCTCCTGGCGGACCGAAAACCATTTCATGAAAATGTAGTACCAGGACATGCAGGACACGGCCGCCAGTAGCGCCATGACCACCTGCACAACCGCGCTGGCATCAAGAATCAGGTGGAGGATGGAGAGATCCTGGGTGACATTCATTTCAGCGCTTCCAGTTTGCAGTGCAGGAATTCGGGGATAGGCGCCGGCCGCATGGTCGCCATATTGACGCAGGCGATTTCGACGGTGCCGGTGACCAGTTCAACATCGCCACAACGCACGTGTTGACGGAAAACGACGCGAACCTTGGTCAATTTCTCAACTTCTAGGCCCACCGTTAATTGATCATCAAGACGGGCCGGCTTGAGGTATTCACAGCTCACCTTGCGCGCCACGAAGCCAATGCCGGCATCGCTCGCCAATTGCGACTGATCATGCCCGGCAAAGCGCATCCATTCGGTGCGGCAGCGCTCAAAGAACTTCAGATAATTGGCGTAATAAACGACGCCACCCGCATCGGTATCCTCGTAATAAACACGGACGGGGATCGAAAAGGCGTTCGGCTTGGGCTCATATTTCATCGCGCAATTTTACCGTGCACCGCAGCAATGGTTTGTAACGATCTGTTTCGCCGCTAATTCAGGCTGCTTCTTGGCGCATCGGCATATCTTCAGACATAATCAAACCATGAATCCCCCTTCAATCATCGTCGACCGAAAAACCCTGCTCTTGCTCCTCAGCCTGTTGCTAAGCGCCGGCTTTTTCACTACGACGCTATTTGGCTATTTTGTTTCCAAACAGGAGATTCGCTCAGCGATTATTGGCCAGGATCTTCCGTTGACCGCCAGCAACATCTATTCTGAAATTCAGAAAGATCTGGTCCGGCCTGTGCTGATCTCCTCGACCATGGCACACGATACTTTTTTACGCGACTGGGTGCTAAATGGCGAAAAGACAGAGAATGAAATGGCCCGCTATCTGGCCGAGGTCAAGCAACGCCACGGCGCCTTCAGCAGCTTTTTCGTATCCGACAAAAGTGGCAACTACTACACCGGCGACGGCATTATCAAGCAAGTGAGCCAGGCAGAACCACGCGACGCCTGGTATCACCGCGTCCGCGACATGAAAGAGGATTACGAGATCAATGTTGACCCGGATTTTGCCAACCACGATGCGCTGACCATCTTTATCAACTATCGCGTTTTCGATTTTTCCGGCAAATATATGGGTGCCACCGGCATCGGCCTGACTGTCGACGCGGTGCGTGAACTGATTGGCAACTATCAACAGCGTTTTCAGCGCACCATCTATTTTGCCGACCAACAAGGCAAACTCGTGTTTTTTGGTGCCAGCCAGACCGCGCAACAGCCTGATCTGCGCGAGCGGGAGGGGCTAGGGCCACTGCTTGAGCAAATTTTGCAGGATCGTTCCGGCTCCTATCAATTTACCGAGAATGGCGACAATCACATTCTCAACGTGAATTACCTGCCTGAGCTCAAGTGGTATCTATTTGTTGAACAGAATGAAGATGTCGCCTTGGTCGACGTGCGCAAATCGCTCTATACCAATTTGGCTATCAGCTTTGTTGTGACGTTGATTGTCATTCTGCTGACCCATCTGACGCTGGGTCGCTATCAGTCAAAAATCGAAGAAATGGCCTCAACCGACAAGCTGACCGGTCTGCTCAACCGTCACGCTTTCAGCATATTAATCGACAAATTAGTGGCCGCCTATCGCCGCAACCCCAAGCCGGTGAGTCTTTTGCTTGCCGACATTGATCATTTCAAACAGATCAATGATCGCTACGGTCACCGCACTGGCGACCAAGTGCTCGTCAGCATTGCCCAACTGCTTAAAGGCGGATTGCGCGAGGCCGATTTCGCCGTACGCTGGGGTGGTGAGGAGTTTCTCATCGTCCTGCCCGACTGCTCCCGGGAGCAGGGCGAAGCCGTCGCCGAAAAGCTGCGTCGAGCCATTGAAGCAGCCAGTCCATGCGAAACCGACCACTCGATCAAGGTGACAATCAGTATCGGCGTCAGCGAATTTAACGGCACCGAGTCACCGGAACAGACCGTCAACCGCGCCGACATGGCGCTTTACAAGGCCAAGCAAGGCGGCCGTAACCGGGTTGTCCTGGCTCACTGAAACGCCAGTTTCAGGTCTCGGACAACAAATCCCGCACTACGGCACTAGCCGGCTCGGCCAGCCCGAGGTGGCGATAGATCGCCGGCGTCGCAATGCGACCACGCAAAGTGCGCTGCAAATAACCTTGTTGAATCAGGTAGGGTTCGAGCACGTCTTCGATGGTGTCACGCGCTTCGCCGATGGCGGCGGCGAGGTTATCGACCCCAACCGGGCCACCGCCGAACTTGTCGATCACTGCTGAGAGCAGCTTGCGGTCCATCAGATCAAGGCCAGCCGAATCGACATCGAGCATGATCAACGCGGCATCGGCAACGTAGCGAGTGATCTGGCCATCGGCCTTGACCTCGGCGTAATCGCGCACCCGGCGCAACAAGCGGTTGGCGATGCGTGGGGTGCCGCGTGAGCGCTTGGCAATTTCCAAGGCGCCGGCCGGATCGATCCGGACATTGAGCAGATCGGCCGAGCGGCTGACAATGCTTTGCAATTCCTCGGCCGTGTAGAACTCCAGCCGAGCGACAATGCCGAAACGGTCACGCAGCGGGTTGGTCAACATACCGGCACGAGTCGTCGCGCCAACCAACGTGAACGGCGGCAGATCAAGTTTGACTGAGCGCGCCGCCGGGCCTTCGCCGATCATGATGTCGATCTGAAAATCTTCCAGCGCCGGATAGAGGATTTCCTCAACGACCGGGCTGAGTCGATGAATTTCATCGATGAACAGCACGTCGTGCGGTTCAAGATTGGTCAGGATGGCGGCGAGATCACCAGCACGTTCCAGCACCGGGCCGGAAGTCGAACGCATATTGACGCCCATTTCGTAGGCGACGATGTGGGCCAAGGTGGTTTTGCCCAGGCCCGGTGGGCCGAAGAGCAACACGTGATCGAGCGATTCTTCGCGGTTGCGCGCCGCCTGTATAAAAATTTCCAGCTGTTCGCGGATTTTCACTTGGCCGGTGTAGTCTGCCAGCCGCTTCGGGCGCAAGGCGCGTTCCTGCGCTTCTTCCTGCAACGATTTCGCTTGCGGCGCAATGATGCGGACCTCGGCGACCAGTTTGTCGGTTTCGATCATGCGGTTTCTTCCTCATGCGTCCAGCGGTCAATCAACATGTGGCCAAGCGCCAGCAAAACCGGGCCGAGGAAAATGCCGATAAAGCCGAAGACCAGCACGCCGCCCAAAACGCCGAGGGCAATCAGCAAAATGGAGATGCCGGCGCCACGGGCCATCAGGATCGGCTTTAAAAAATTATCGATGCTGCTGATGATAAAGAGGCCGTAGAGCACCATAAAAATGGCCCAGCCAGTCTCGTCCTGCCCATAAAGCCAGGCGGCGGCACCGCCCCAAATCAGCGGCGGACCAATCGGAATCATCGACAGGAAAAAGGTGGCGAAACCGAGCAACACCGCCCCCGGTACGCCGGCAATCATCAAACCGATCATGGCAACCGTGGCCTGCGCCACTGCCGTGCCGACAATGCCGAGCATGACGCCGACCACCGTGCCGCGCGCCCGTTCGATCATCTCTTCGCCAAGATCGCCGCCCAGCTTGCGCGCGCCGATATAAAGGGCGTGCGCGATGGCGGCACCATCGCGATAGAGGAAAAAAATCACCAGCAGAACCAAAGCCAACTGCAGGACGCCATTGGCCGCAACTTTGCCGGTGGCCAAGGCAAAACTTTGGGCCGGTTCGATAAATTGTTTGAGCAGGTTATTGAGTTCTGAGCGATTGCGCGAAACGCGATGCCAACTGGCCTCGATCTCACCACCAAAGATTGGCAGGCCACTGAGAATTTTGGGCGGATCAGCCGGCAAACCGCGCTCGATGAAGGGCCGCGCCTCCTCCATCAGGGTGTCGGCACCACTGGCCAGGCTGCCAACGAGGAAGATCATCGGCAACAGCATGACCAGCACCAGCAGCAAGGTCATCAAGGCTGCGCCGAGCGACTTGCGGCCACCGAGCCGGGGCAAGACCTTTTCCGAATAGGTCGGCCAGGTGCAGATCCACAGGACAAAAGCAAAAAGAATGGCGCCGATCATCGGCAGCAAGACAGCGACGCAACCGACTATCAGCAGCGCGACCAGCGCGATCTGGGCCAAGCGTTTTGGATTGTCGTCGGTAAACATGTCAGACCTTGGAGAGCAATTTGAGCGCCTGACGGATACCGTCCGAGGTGCCAATATCGGCCGGCAACTGGCGCATCGCCAGCGCGGCTTCTTTTTCGTTATAGCCAAGGGCGAGCAGGGCGTTGGAAATATCCTGTTTTGCCTCGTCGACCGCAGCATGTAGGGAAACGCCGGTAGTTTCCGCCAACTTGCCCTTTAATTCGAGCAATAGGCGTTCGGCAGTCTTCTTGCCAATGCCGGGAATTTTGATCAGTCGGCCGAGTTCTTGCTGCGCCACGGCGGCGGAGAGATCACCGACCGACAGGCCGGAAAGCACCGATAGCGCCGTGCGGGCGCCGATGCCGGAAACCTTGAGCAACTGGCGGAAGGCAAAGCGTTCGGCTTCGGTGAGAAAGCCGTAGAGATAATGGCCATCCTCGCGCACCGCAAAATGCGTCAGCAGCGTCGCCTTCTCGCCACTGGCCGGCAAATTGTAAAAAGTGCTCATCGGCACATCCAGCTCATAGCCGACACCGCCGACATCGAGCACGATTTGTGGGGGATTTTTTTCGGCCAGCAGGCCAGTCAGTCGTCCAATCATTTCGGCTCGATTTCTTTCAAGGCAAGGTACTGTATTTTAAAACAGGTTCTCATCCTATCAGTCGGCCGCCCCGAACGCGATAGCCCGCTGTCGACAATGCCCCCAAACCCTGTCCACCATGGGCGTGGGCAATGGCACAAGCCAGCGCGTCAGCGGCATCGGCGGTTGGTGCACCAACCAGGCTCAACAGCCGAATCACCATGTGCTGCACCTGATCCTTGGTCGCCTTGCCCTGGCCAACCACCGCCTGTTTAACCTGCAAGGCGGTGTATTCAGCGACTGGCAAATCGGCATGCACCAGCGCACTGAGCGCCGCGCCACGCGCCTGTCCCAGAAGCAAGGTTGATTGCGGATTGACGTTGACGAAAACTTTTTCCACCGCTGCCTGATTCGGCGCATAGGTAGCGACGACCTCGCTGATCCCGGCAAACAGCGTTTTGATCCGCGCCGGTAGCGATTCCTTGTCGTTCGATTTGATGCAGCCGCTGGCGACATAAACCAATTGCTTGCCATGCAGTTCGATCACCCCAAAACCGGTGACACGCAGGCCGGGGTCAATACCGAGGATGCGCGGGACAAACGATACGGTGCTCATTTCGCCTGCGCCACCAGATAAACGCCACTGACCGCGATCAACATGCCGAGTGCTGCGGTCAACGTCAATTTTTCGGCAAAAACCACCCAGGCGACCAGCGCGGTCGACAGCGGCGTCAGGTAGAACAGGCTGGCGACATTAACTGCGCTACCGCTACGGATCAGCAGATTGAGCAGGCTGATTGCACCAATCGACAAAACCAGCACCAGCCAACCCAGCGCAAAGACAAACTGGCCGGTCCATTCAATCCGGTAATCCTCGAACAGCGCGACGGCAATTGCCGTCAGCACGGCGGTTGGCACAAACTGGATAACCGAGCCGGTACGCAAATCAAACTGGGCGCAAAAGCGTTTCTGGTACAGCGTACCCGCCGTTATCCCGAGCAAGGCGATCAAGGCCGGAATCAGCATTGGCCCGAGCGCGCCATCACCAAATGTGCCGGAAACGACCAGCCCGACACCGACAAAGCCCAGGCCCAGCCCGGCCCATTGCCGGCCGCTGACTTTTTCACCAAGCAACCAGCCAGCACCGAAGGCGGTAAGCAGCGGTTGCATACCAACGACCAGCGCCGTAATGCCGGCCGGTAAGCCGTGTTTGATCGCGACGAATACACCGCCGAGATAAACGGCATGGACTAGTACGCCCGAAACGCCAATGTGCAGCCATTGCTTCGCCTCTTTCGGCCACGGGGCGCGGGTGGCCAGCGCGATCACTGTCATCAGGGCGATGACGAAACCGTAACGGGTGAGCAGGAAGGAGAGCGGTTCGGCATAGGGCAAGCCGTACTTGGCCCCGATGAAGCCGGTGCTCCAGAGAAAAACGAAGAGAAAGGGATAGAAGCGCTGCATCAGAACAAAACCGGTGCCAGCGCTTCAGGTCTTAGTCGCAAGTCGCCTGGCAACTAGCTGGATTACTGGCGCAAGCCTTTTCATTGCTGACGACGCAGGTACTTTTCGTCCGATAGGTGAAATTGACGTCCTTGGCGTAATTACAAACCAATTTGGTCAATTTTCCTTGTTGCTCAACCTTCATCCCGCTCGGCTTCAAAGCCTTGACCTCGCTGACGGGCAATGCGCAGGAGACATAGCCAGAAAATACGCCGTCCTTCGATTCCCACATCGCGACATTTTTCATCGCACGATAATCTTCGTAACGAATGCAGGAGTCCGTTTGATTAGCATAAGCCTTGGCCGCATCGCTGCAAAAACCGTTGTAGGTAATTTTCAACTCATCCTCGGCCGGGCAGGCATTGACCTGCACCGCTTGGGACAAATCCGGACAAGCCAGCGGGGCCGCCGCCGCCGTCAGACTCAGCGAGGTGAAAAGCACAGCAAGCAATACATGGCGACAATTCACAACAACTCCTGACTGCGCAGCAAGCGCTTATTCATCCATCACTGCAGTGGTATAGATTTCCTGCACGTCGTCGAGATTTTCCAACGCGTCGAGCAATTTCTGCATTTTCACGGCCTCTTCACCGGAAAAGATATTTTCGCCTTCCGGCTTCATCGTCACTTCGCCGAATTCCGGCGTGAAACCCGCCGCTTCCAGCGCATCCTTGACGGCGATGTAGTCATTCGGCCCGGTGGTCACTTCGATCGAACCGTCATCATGGCTCGCCACATCTTCGGCACCGGCTTCAATCGCTGCATCCATCAGCGCCGCTTCGTCGGTCCCGGGGGCAAAAATCATCTGGCCGCAGTGCTTGAACTGGAAAGCGACACAGCCGTCAGAACCCATGTTGCCGCCGTATTTCGAGAAAGCGTGACGAACCTCGGCGACGGTGCGCACTTTGTTGTCAGTCAGACAATCAACCATGATCGCCGCACCACCAATGCCATAACCTTCATAGCGAATCTCAATGTACTCGACGCCTTCGAGCTCGCCGGTACCCTTTTTGATCGCTGTATCGATCTTGTCCTTGGGCATATTGACGCCCTTGGCCTTGTCGACCGCAACGCGCAGGCGCGGGTTGAAGTTGATGTCGCCACCGCCCATTTTGGCGGCTACCGTAATTTCCTTGGCGATCTTGGAAAAAGCAGCGCCGCGCTTTTCGTCCTGACGACCTTTACGGTGCTGAATATTGGCCCATTTGGAATGCCCAGCCATGGTTTACCTCAAGAATTGCATAGCATTGATAGAATCACACAATTTTATCACGCCGGAGTTAGCCGCCATGTCCGATCCCCTCTATCTTGCCAAGTCCGAAGACGGTTACCCCGCTCTGCTGCCGCAAATGGCCAATCGCCACGGCCTGATCACCGGCGCCACCGGCACCGGCAAAACCGTTACTTTGCAGTCGATGGCCGAACGTCTGTCCTACGCGGGCGTGCCGGTCTTTATGGCCGATGTAAAGGGCGACCTCTCGGGCGCCGGCGCCGCCGGCGTCGTCACCCCCAAGCTGGAAGCGCGCCTGAAGGATCTCGGCCTCGAAGGTTTCGTGCCTTACGCCAACCCGGTCGCCTTCTGGGATGTCTTCGGCCAAGGTGGCATTCCGGTGCGCGCCACCATTTCCGACATGGGCCCGTTGCTCCTCGCCCGCTTGCTCAATTTGAACGATACCCAGACCGGCGTCCTGCAACTGGTCTTCAAGATCGCCGACGACCAGGGCCTGCTGCTGCTCGACTTGAAGGATCTGCGCGCCATGATCCAGTACGTTGGCGAAAATGCCAAAAACTTCACCACCGAATACGGCAACGTCTCGACTGCCTCGATCGGCGCCATCCAGCGCGGCCTGCTGACACTGGAAGAACAAGGCGGCGACCAGTTTTTCGGCGAACCGATGCTCGACATTCACGACCTGATGCAAGTCGACGAAAACGGCCGTGGCGTCATCAACATCCTCGCCGCCGACAAGCTGATCCACGCCCCGGCGCTCTATGCCACCTTCCTGCTCTGGCTACTGGCCGAACTCTTTGAGCAACTGCCGGAAGCCGGCGATCTCGATAAACCCAAGCTGGTTTTCTTCTTCGACGAAGCCCATTTGCTCTTTACCGACGCACCGCAAGCGCTCACCGATAAGGTCGAGCAAGTCGTCCGCCTGATCCGCTCCAAGGGCGTTGGCGTCTTTTTCGTCACGCAAAACCCGCTCGACGTTCCGGAAAAAATCCTCGGCCAGCTCGGCAACCGCGTCCAGCACGCCCTGCGCGCCTTCACCCCGCGCGACCAGAAAGCCGTCCAGGCCGCAGCGCAAACCATGCGCGCCAACCCGAAATTCGACGCCGCCACGGCGATCACCGAACTCGGCGTCGGCGAAGCGCTGGTTTCTTTCCTCGACGAAAAAGGCCGCCCGAGCATGGTCGAGCGCAGCATGATCTTCCCGCCCGCCTCACGCCTCGGCCCGCTGACTGCCGACGAACGCCAGGCATTCATTCAGTCCTCGCCCATGCTCGTCACCTACGGCGCTACGGTCGACCGCGAATCAGCCTATGAAATCCTCAAGGGCAAACCGGTAACAAGCCAGCCCGCCCCCGGCGCCATCCCCGCGCCACCGACCAGCAGCAGCGTCCCGGACATCAACGACTGGGGTAACCACAACAACCAACCACGCCCCGCCCCGGCCCCGCAGGAAAGTTCCGGCGGCGGCTTTTTCGGCAGCCTTGGCGACATGTTCGGCGGCACCACCGGCCCGCGTGGCGGCAGGCGCGAAGGCGTTCTCGAAAGTGCCGCCAAGAGCGCCGCGCGCGGCATGGCCGGCACGGTTGGACGCGAAGTTGGCAAGCAGATTTTGCGTGGGGTGTTGGGGTCTATTCTAGGAGGCCGGCGGTAAAAAACACGGCGGAATTGCCGAGTATGCGCGACCTACCTCCCCTCCATTCCCTACCGGCCTTCGAAGCGGCGGCCCGCCTGGGTAGTTTTCAGGCAGCAGCGGAGGCGCTTTGTTTGACCGCATCGGCGATCAGCCATCGCATTCGGCTGCTCGAGAGCCATCTCGGCCAGCCCTTGTTTGAACGCCGGCACCGCGCCATCGTACTGACGGCCAGCGGACGGCGCTATCTGGCGGTGGTGCGCGAAGCTTTGCTCCGCCTCGATGAAGCCAGCGCGGTGCTGCGCAGTCCGCAGTCCGAACGCTTGCGCATTTCTGTCGCCCCGGCGCTGGGCAGCAAATGGCTGGTGGCGCGCGTTACCGAATATCAGGAAATTCACCCGGAGATTGAATTCAGTCTCGCTACCGCCACTGGCCTTGGCCCGTTACTCAACGGCGAGGCCGATCTTGGCTTGCGCTACGGCGAAGAGGAATGGCCCGGCCTGTTGGCCTGGAAGCTGTTTGAAGAAAGCGTTTTTCCGGTGTGTAGCCCTGACCTTGCCGCCACCCTGAAAACCCCGGCCGATCTCGACCAGTTGCGGCTGCTGCGTCACCCGCTGCTCTCCTGGCAACGCTGGTTTGCGGCAGCCGGCATAAGCCATGGCGAACCGGCCAGCGGCCCGCGTTATGAAGACGCTTTGCTGATGCTCGAAGCCGCCGTCGCCGGCCATGGCGTGGCGTTGATGGCTGGCACACTGGCGGCTCGCGACCTTGCGGCGGGACGCCTGATCCGGCCCTTTGCACAGGATTGCCCGGACCGCAGCTTCTACATCATCGCCCCGCCCAGCGCCCAGGAAAAACCGGCGACGCTGGCTTTCATTCGCTGGCTAGTGCGTTCGGTCCGCCAGCCTTTCGGATGAATTTTATTCATCCAAAGCTATTTCAATTCGTTTGAGCCCATCCGTGCAGTGGCGCATTCTGGCTGCACCGCCTCTCGTCGTTCAACGCCCTGCCTGACCCGGCCAGGAGCGCCAACGACCCCCACCGCGCCCACCCTCGCGCGGCCCGCTGACCGCATTGCTCCACCCCAAGGGTGCTTCCTGCGGGGCGCGGTCGACTGCCAAAATACGAGGAAATCAATCATGCAAGACCGCGACGGTTTTATCTGGATGGACGGCGAATGGCTACCCTGGCGCGACGCCAAGGTGCACGTACTGACTCACACCCTGCATTACGGCTACGGCTGTTTCGAAGGCATCCGCGCTTACGAAACAGCCCGCGGCCCGGCCATCTTCCGGCTCGACGAACACCTGCGCCGGCTGGAAGATTCGGCCCACATTCTCGCCATCGACCTGCCCTTCGACCGCGCCACGCTGCGCGCGGCCTGTGGTGAAGCGCTGCACCGCAACCAACTGCAAGCCGCCTACATCCGGCCGCTGGTTTACCTCGGGGCTGAAAAGCTCGGCGTCGACCCGGCTGGCGCCGCCACCCATGTGATGATCGCTGCCTGGTCGTGGGGCGCCTACCTCGGCGGCAAGGCGTTGAGTGAGGGAATTCGGGTACGTGTTTCGTCCTACGCTCGGCATCATCCCAACGTGCAAATGTGTCGGGCTAAGGCTATTTCGACCTACGCCAATTCCATCCTCGCCGTCCGCGAGGCTCGTCGCGACGGTTACGACGAAGCATTATTGCTCGACACTGAAGGCTATATCGCCGAAGGTTCCAGCGAAAATATTTTTATCGTTCGCGATGGCGAATTGCTGCAACCGGAAACTACCTCGGCGCTCGATGGCATCACCCGCCGCACGATCTGCACGCTGGCCACCGAGGCCGGTCTGACGGTGCGCAGCAAGCGTCTGACCCGCGATGAGGTGTATTGCGCCGATGAGGTTTTTTTGACCGGTACAGCGGCGGAAATTACGCCAGTTATTGAAGTCGACCGCAGGATGATCGGTTCCGGCACGCCGGGGCCAATTACCCGTTTAATGCAGGCGCGCTACTTTGCTTGTGTAAATGGCGAAGACGCGACGCATACGACGTGGCTGACGATGGATTGCTAACGGTGCAAGCAACGACCTGACGTGCTCCTGATAAACCAGTTTGGACCCGGTCGAGCGCTAAAGTCGACCAGATCTTTGCTGCTTGTATCGGGCTACTTCGTTACGATGTGAGCATCGCTAAACTCAAACGCGGGTCGGTAAGGCCAATATATCCTGGGCAGCACAGCCGATCCAGCCTCACTGTACAACCACGCATTCTCCTGAAAGGTCAAGACATGGCAATCGGTTGGCTCACTATCCTACAAAGCGTACCTTGGTCGGATGTCATCAGCAACGCCCCGAAAGTAGCTGATGGCGCCAAGAAACTTTGGAAAACCGTCGCCAGGAAATCTGCGACACAAGCAACGCCGGGTATTGATGCCCAAGCCACCCTGTCGCCCGAAGCGCGGGCTTTCGCTGCGTTGGAAAACCGCCTCGCCGCGCTGGAGGCGACCACGACTGAACTGCACGGCCAAATGCTTGCTTCGTCCGAACTGATTACCGTGCTAGCCGAACAGAACGCGCAGTTGATCAAACGCATTGAGGCAAATCGGGTACGCGTCTTGTGGCTGGGTGTAGCGATCGTTGGGCTGGTCGTCATGACGGTGGTCGCAGCAGTGAAATACATGGTGTGACTCCCGGTCTTTTTCCATTTTTTCCCTTTTATCGGGTCGACCCTAGGGCCAGCCGTTGAGTCTATGGTCGCAGCAATCGAAGACACCGCAACTTCCGAAGAAACCTCCGAGCTTTCGGCCAATCCGCTTAAAATAAGCAATCACTTAATTTTACTTGGAGCCCACCATGAAAAAATTATTCCCGCTAGCCCTTCTGCTTGCCGCTCTGCCAGGGCTAGCCCAGGACATTGGCGCGTTGACGGTCAAGCGTCCGCTTTAATTTCGGCGCTGCCTTTTTCGGCCAGATCGGCAAAGCAAAAGCCCGAATGCGTCGTAAGCTACCGCCAATACATGCGACTGAGGTATGCTGCTTCAGACTTCAACGGGCCAAAGCATTTGGCCACGGTGAGGCAAGTCCGGGGGGTTAGTGGTAAAAACGTTGTAGAGAATTCACCGATTTCCGAATGATGCAGACAAACAACACAGCTCGGTAGTGCCCTTGAAACAGCGATTTTTATCTATCGTGCTGCTTCTCGCCACAATGTTGTTGGCGGGGTGTGGCAACTTGGCCCGCCTGGCAGCGGACATTCGCGATTCTGGCCAAGAGTTACGCGTGGTATCGGGCACGCTGAGTGGCGGTGCCTGCGCCAACTGCGAGTGGATTGTCGTCGTATTGGGAGACGTCCGCGGTGATGCGATCCATAATTTCAGGGTATTCGAGCAGCCCGGACGCTTTCGGATTGCTGCACTTCGCGACTCAAGATATCTCTTTGCATTTCAGGATATCAACCGGGATTTCTCTTATCAGCCGGGTGAGCCTGCGGTCTGGCATGATCTTGATGCCAGCGAGATGGTGCGGGGTTCACCGGCTGAGGTTGCGTTACAACTGGGGAAGCCCTTAATCCGGCCGGCCCCGCTCGCACTGAAAGACCTCTTTGAATTACGTGGCCTCAGTCTGGGGCAGATTGACGTCCAACTTGGGGTAGTCACCGATCTTGCCGATTCACGCTTCAGCCCTGAGTCCGAGACGATGGGTATGTGGGAACCGCTGGGCTTTATGAAAGCCGGCAGGGCTGGCGTTTTCTTTCTGGAAACCTATGACCCGACGCGAACACCAGTCCTTTTCGTACATGGCATTCGAGGCTCACCACGCAACTTTACCGGCATTATTGACGCACTTGATCGGCAGCGGTTCCAGCCTTGGGTGCTGAATTACCCCTCCGGACTTGATCTGCGCGCGCTTGGCGACGGCTTGGTCGGACTGCTGGCCGAGTTGCGGCATCGATATGGTTTCGGAAAGTTGCATATCGTATCGCACAGCATGGGAGGGCTACTGATTCGCGAATATCTCGCTGAATGCTTCAGATCTCGCTCCTGTGATTACGTCAATGGTGTCGTTTCGATTTCGACATCATTTTCCGGCATTGCGTCGCTTAGCACTTGGCTTGAATATGCGCAGGTTGTCATGCCGGTATGGAGAAACCTGGCTCCCGATGGCCCATTTCTGCGCGACTTGTTCGCACTCCCTTTGCCATCTGGCGTCTCCTACCATCTACTTTTCGGTTACCGAAATACCGCAGCGCTTAGTCGCAGCAGCGGTGACGGAGTTATTTCGCTAGAGAGCCAATTACGGCCTGAGGCGCAAAATGAGGCTGTCTCAATGCGCGGATTCAACGATGACCACGTCGGAATCCTTGCCAATCCAGACCTCCATCGTTACATCAACGAAACCCTGCAGCGGCCGGGTTTTCAGGATACTTCCCAACATACACGCGCTAAACCGCAAGTCAGTCGCAGTGCAGAGCGTCGATAACTTCATTTAGTTTCAAAGCGTAATAGCTCACCAGTGAGTAGGCGCATGAATGGCTCCTGCCTTATTTGCGGAAAAAATTTACTTCAGTCTAAAAACATAAGCTGCGACTTATGTTTAACAAAAAATGTTTAATTAGACCAAATCCATTGGCCGCGCGATATTGATCACACCACTGGCCCAGTGGAAAAACTCAACTTACCGGAGAATGATCATGCGCCCCTACCCTACCGACAGCCCTGAAGCCAGGGCACGAATTATTGCCCTGACCCTGATGGCCGACGGCGCCATCGACCAGAGTGAACTACGTTTGCTTAACGAGCGGAATACAATCAATCATCTCGGGATGGAGCCGGAAGATTTCGACCGGGTTTTTTAC
Source organism: Burkholderiales bacterium (assembly GCA_038250105.1). GTDB lineage: Bacteria > Pseudomonadota > Gammaproteobacteria > Burkholderiales > Rhodocyclaceae > Azonexus. The sequence continues at coordinate 148,570 of JBBSCQ010000001.1, forward strand.
GAATTCTGCACTGACATGCTGAGTACCGCTGAACGTACCCCGAGTGGCCAACTGGAACTGGACAGGAAAGCTATCGACCTATTGCTTGATGAAGTCACCGACCCAGCTTTGCGCATGTCCTTGCTGAAGATCATGTTGGACCTCGTTCATGCGGATCAGCAGCTGGCCGGGGGTGAAGCAGTTCTGATCACCCAGACCTTAAAGCGCTGGTCCATCGATCTGCACCAGCTTTCCGGGCCGCTCCACAGACAACGTCCGCTATCCCAACAAACAGCCATGAGGGGATTGGAGTCAGAATTGAACGCTTGACAGTTTTTGCAGTCTGCAACAAAGCCAAGGGGGAGTAGCTCATATTCGCCTCGTCGTCAGCACGGAATGTTCTTTCCATTCCCGGCGTAGCGGGTGCTCTTGCCGACAAGAGCACGAGCAAGACCTTTGCAGCATCCCGACCATATCGTCAATTTTGGTTTTGGCGGGTGCTGGATAACGGTCGTTAGAAGGAGTTCTCTCTGTCAGAACTCCACGTCCCAGCCTTTCGAATGAGGTCAAAGCGATGTCGAGTAATCAAGAACAACTAATCACGAAGCTTCGTCAGGACCACGCTTATATCTTCGAGCTGATGGAACGTATTCGGGCTATCTGCAAAACAGGCTTTCCCGAGGAAGGTTGCCAGAAATGTGATCTCAGCCGGCGGGAACCTTGTCAAATGGACATCGAACACCTGGTACGCACCTTATTCGAAGTTTCCTTGCGGCATCACCTCGTTGAATCCGCATGGATGAAGAATAACGTCCCAAGCGATCATCTGATTGCTCACAATTACGATCATCTGAAGATTTCTGATGCCATGAACAGAATTCGCCAGGACTTTAAGGAAAATGGTAATGGGCTCAGCGTGATTACTCAGGTCACCGCCTTACTTGATCACCTGACCTCCCACCTTGAAGAATTTGATTTACCGATGGAACGCTTTTTTCTTGAGACCTGAGAGAGAAGCACAACTTGCTCGCACGGCAGCATTCATGACAAATGCAAGGAGATACTGATGTTTTCCGTACACGACGTTACCGGCCAGACCATCCATGCCCCCCTGGAGCGTCTTTTTGAAGTTCCTGGCGTCATCCGCGCGCGCGACGCCCGCGGCATCGCGCGGGAAGGAGAGGAACTCGGCCCGGAATATCTTATCGGCGCCCAGCATGCTCGCTACGCCGAAGCGGCTGCTGCTTACGCCAAAGCGCTGCATCAGGAACAGGAGCGCGGCCCCGTCCGCCACGCTTACCAAGTGATGAGCCGGGACGTGCTTATCTTGCAGGAGACCGATAGTGTGGCAACGGCCTGGCGAGCGCTTTTGGCGCGGCGCGTTTATCAGGCGCCGGTGTTTAATGCGGCGATGGACATCGTGGGACTGGTCAGTGAGCGAGATTTATTGACCGTCATTGATTTCGAGGGCGCGGCCCTCAGCGGCGGTCTTGAGCGGACCGTCAGCGAGGTCATGACCACGCCGGCGATCTGCGCCGACCCGGTGACCGATATCCGCCGCATCGCCCGCGTGTTGCTGGACACCGGCCTTAGCGCTGTGCCGGTGACCAGCGAAGCGAATGTATTACTCGGTGTCGTATCGCGCGGCGACATACTCCGCGCCACAGTGGCCGATCCTCCCTTGAGCCTGTGGGTCTAGGCAGCATCAAACAGGCGATGGTCTTGAAATCGGGGACCAGTCGGCCGGGCAGTCAGCTTGGCTCCAATGCCAGGCATCGCGCTGTTTACGCCATTATCGAAATTCAGGGCGGCTGGCTGACTGGTTACAGGTCCGCACTATTGAACGATCTCAACCAGAATCTCGTTGCGCCTGAAGAAGGGCAGCGTCCAAGGCGGGTTGTAGCGCGCCAACTGGGGCGTGGCGATTGGTTTGATCTGCTTTGTATTCAACCAGGCAATCAGTTCATCGGTCTTTTCCTGTACTCGGGATTCCGCTGCGAATCCTGAAAACACCAGCACCGCTTGGCGTTTGCCCGGCACTTCACGCAGGCTGACCGCCGGATTTTTAGGTTTGGGTAGGGTCGCCATCGTGTATTCGGCAGGCATTACGAAATGAACTTTCCAGCGCTTCGCTTGCACCATTTTTTCGCCGCTTCCGACTTGTGGCTCGACGGTCACCGGCGCTGTCATGGCGATCTTCGCGGAAACTGCGACAGGTTCAACCGTTACGGGTGCAGTCATCGCAATTTTTTCAGCCGCTTTCTCCGTTGCGCCCTTGGCTGACTCATTGTTGCCGAAAATGTAGTCGGCGATTAAGCGAAACCCTTTAGAGGAAGCCTCGCTTAGGTCGCCATCGACATAGACCTCGGCGACGATGAAGGGTCGATACTGCCTGATCTCGAAATCGGCCTCCTTGGTGATAACTTCGAATACCGGTTCCTCTGTAGCCATTGCAAAACCTCCGGAAGTGATTGCAAGTAACGCTAATAATATTGATGTAGCTAATTTCATTTTTTTGCGCCTTGTTTCTGAATATCCCGGCAAGAAAGGCTCCGAGCAATTGATCGTTATGGATTCCGGTGTTCGGCGAGATTGCTTCCGCAATGCTAATGCTTGCGGCAGGAACGCTTTGTGTGGCTGCGCACATTGGTGCAGCAAGGTTAGGCGCTGCGAAGACCGAGACTTGCGGCGCCCTGACGGTCAAGCGTCGGCTGCAATTTCGGCGCTGCCCTTTTCCGCCAAATGGTCGAAGAGGGCGGCGGCGGCCAAGCTGAGGGCGGCGCGGGAGCGAACGCAAAGCTGCAGGTCACGCGGCGCCCAAGCATCGTTGATTTTTACCGTTTTTATGCTGTCGACCGCAGCATTTCCGAAATCAACCGGCAACGCCGCCGAACGCGGCACCATGCCGATACCAACGCCGGCCGCCACCATGCGGCAGACGGCATTAAAGCTGCGCACCTGAATGCGCACGTCGAGCCGGCCACCCAAATGGGCGGCGGTATTCATCATGAAAGTGTGGATGGCGCTGCCGGCATGCAGACAGACAAAAGGCTGATCGAGCACTTCGGCAAAATCGACGGCTTGCCGCTCGGCCAGCGGATGCCCGGCCGGCACCACGAGCACCAATCGGTCGCGCCGGTAGGGCTGCATTTCCAGGCCAGCCAAACTGGGTTCAGCAGCAACGACACCGATCTCGACCTGCCCCGCCGCAACAGCCTGAATGATCGCCGGGCTTGGCTGTTCCTCCAGGCTGACCCGCAGGCGCGGCTGTTCGCGCAAAAAGTCACCCAAGTCTTCCGGCAAAAAACAATTGATGGCGTTGGTGTTGGCGAACACCGTCACCTGACTATTCAGGCCGCTGGCGTAGGGCGCCAGATCAGCGTGCATCTGTTCGAGCTGGGCGAACACCTGACGGGCATGACGAAGCAGCGATTCGCCAGCGGGCGTCGGCGTCAGGCCACGATGGTGGCGAACAAAGAGCGGCACGCCGAGCGCAGCTTCAAGCTGGGTTAACCGATGACTGGCCGACGAGGGCGCGAGATGGACACGAGCCGCAGCGCGGGTCAAGCTGCCGCTATCGGCAATGGCAGCGACTAACCGCAGATCAGGCAGATCGTAATACATGGTTTCGCCTATAACGAACACTGACTTTTAATATTACCAATTGCCAAGCCGTTTGGTGGCGTATTCAATGGTTACCTGTGCGCAACCAACCGAGAATGACTTTGGAAAAATCGAACGACTGGAAAGATCGCCCCGCTTTCGGTGCCACGCTGGCAGCGCCGGGTTTTCCCATCAAGGCCATTTTCGTCAAGATATTTCTTAAACACACAACGGCCTGGGCGTGAGCCGTGTCAGAAAAGAACAACTACAAATTGGGTTTTTGGCTTGCCATTGGTGCCGCCTTTGGCTTCTCAGCAAAAGCAATATTCGTTAAATATGCCTACCTAATTCCGGCGACTGACGGTTTGACGCATGTCGACGCCATTACCCTATTGGCACTACGCATGGCCTTTGCCGCCCCCGCCTTCGGTATTGCTGCAGTGAAAACTCGAAGCGCGAGCTCTCTGACAATGCGGCAATGGGCGGCCCTGTTTGGCGTTGGAATCGCTGGCTATTACGGTGCGAGTATTCTCGATTTTTGGGGCTTAATGTTTATTTCGGCGGGGCTAGAAAGGCTGATTCTTTTCACTTACCCCACACTGACCGTACTTTTGGGTGTTGCATTTTTTGGCAAAACCCTGACCCGACGTGAGGTTTTCGCGCTTATTTTGACCTATGGCGGCATAGCTGCTGCGTTTGCCCACGATCTCAAGCTTGCATCAGACACCAATGCAATTTTGACGGGTGCCGCATTAGTTTTTGCATCCAGCTTGTCTTATGCAATTTATCTTTCAGGTGGCGGGCAGCTAATCGCACTTTTGGGCAGCGCACGGTTCACCGCACTCGCCATGGCTGTCGCCACCGGGGCGACTTTCCTGCACTACTTCATAGCCCGCCCTTCGGATGAGGTTTTTCGGCAGCCTTGGCAAATTTACGCTCTCGCTGCTGGCATGGCGCTGATATCTACGGTTATTCCGGTATTCATGCAATCGGCCGCAATAAAAGCGATCGGAGCTGGCCGTGCTTCGATGCTCGGAATGATTGGCCCACTTGCCACAATCATTTTGGGGTGGTTAGTTCTGGACGAAAGCATATCCACATGGCAAATAGGTGGCGCAGGCTTCGTGGTTATCGGCGTTCTCCTTCTCGGGCGTCGTTAACGCTGGAACTCAAGCTTTGCTGCCGGTGCTAGCTAGCTTTAGAGGTCAGCATGGCGCAGATTGCCGGGGCTTTATTCCTGCCCATTTTGCTTGGCGTGCTTGCTCCCTGATGCCACCCTAAGCCTCACCAAACACACAAACTTTCTGACAGGATCGACTGGTTGCCTGTCATCTGACATCAGAGCAATTGCCGCTTTCCATCTAACGGTGCGGTATTCGTTAATGCTTGTAATGAAGTTCGACACGTCGCATCAGTTTTCGACAAGCCTCCGAACGACAAGACTTACTGTTCATTTCCCCGCCCACACTGCTCCGTCGAAGCTGCCCCTTGGCAACCCCGAAGTCGCGCAACTGCTGATAAACAGCATTGACCCGATTTTCTGCAATCGCCAGATTGAAGGAGCGACTTCCCTGTTCATCGGTAGAGCCAATCAGCGTCACCCTTAGCTTCGAATTGCTCTTAAGTCGCTCGGCATGCAACCGCAGTTTTTGCCGACCGGCGAGGTCAATTTCTGCCATCCCGCGCGGGAAAAACAGGCTGTTTTCGTCGTCGACCGCAGCAATGACACGCCCTTCCTCTGCGGGCTGAGCCATCTCTGCGGCGGGCACCGCGACTGGCTGAACAGATCGGATCTCATTGATTGATGGTTTGGCGGGCGGTGCGCTCGAACAGCCTGCCATCACCATGGAAAAAATCAGAAAACGGGAGTGAGCTGCGTAATTCATGCCTGCCCTTTTCCAGCGTCATGCTGCTTGCCAAGCATATCCGCTAACGGCATCCCGGCGCTGGCTTCATCCTTGCCCGAAAGGTGGCGAATCAATTCATCAAGATTGATATGCAATGTTCTTAGTGCCACCTCCGGCAATTCAGCCAGCGCCTCCGGAAGAATGCCTTCGGCCGGCCCCGGCAGCGCCGCCAATGCGGCTATCCCTTTTTCGGCAAGACAAATCCCGACCCGGCGCTGGTCTGTACTTTGCCGCTTCTTACTCAAGCAATTCTGCACCACCAGTTTGTCCACCAGCAAACTGCAAGTCGATTGATGTATTCCCATGCGGGTCGCCAATTCATTGATGCCGATCTCCGGGTTGCGCTGAATTTCCTGCAACACCCACATCTGTGAACCAGGCATGCCGCAACGCTCCTCGACCAGACGAAAATACTGCTTCATGGAACCAAAAATCAGGCGAAATTGCTGCAAAACCTCCATTGCCAACAAGGGTGATGGCTTGCCTTCGTAGATATTCATAATTTTTCAGAATGTAAAAAGCTTGCATGGTTTGAGAGCGCAAATTATATTGCTTATCAATGTAATGTTAGAAATTTCATCAGTTACTCCTTTGTATGAGGTATCGGCGGACTACGGCCTCCATTTTTATGTTCAACTCGATTCAACTCTTCGGGCTGGTTTTACTGGGTGGTCTGGCTGCCGGTGAAATATCGAGGCGCTTCTTGGCTTTACCCCGGACAACCGGCTATGTCTTGTTTGGCTTGCTGATCGGCCAAAGTGGCCTTAATTGGGTAAGTAGTTCCGATATTGAATCCGCTCAGTTATTTGTCGATCTGGCCCTGGGCCTGATACTTTTCGAGTTGGGTTATCTGGTTCCTCGCACGCCGGGAGTGAATGGCCGTAATCGCTTGTTGGCCGGTGTTGCGGTATCGCTTGCCACTGGAATAATGATTCTGGTGCTCTTCCTTGGCTGGGGATTTTCTACCGGCGCAGCCCTGTTTGCCGCCAGTCTTTGCCTGGCGACATCACCGGCCATCACCATTGCGACGTGCAGCGACATCGGCGCCAAGGGCGAGCGGACTGGCATGCTCTACACCATGGTGGCGATCAATGGCGCGGTAGCTTTTGCTGCCGTGGTCCTGATCGTGCCATTTTTAGTGGATAGCGAACCGATCAGCGGGTTTTCGCGTATCAGCAATGCCTTGGGTAGCATTTTCGGTTCGGTAATACTGGGTGGCGCCTGTGCCGGCATTGTGTTGATTGGTGCGGAACATCTTGAAAAGCAGGCCGAACACCAGCATCTGCTCATTCTCGGAAGCATCGTTCTCGGCGTCGGTACAGCAGTCTATCTGGGGATTTCGGTATTCTTGCCGATGCTGATTTTTGGTCTTCTGGTCAGCGCCATCGATCGCGAACGCAAGGTAATTGCCATTCGTATTGCCAGCGATGCAAGGGTGTTTCTGGTAATCACCTTCGTCCTGGCTGGGGCCGCACTGGATGTAGCCGTCCTGAGCAAATATTGGCAGGAAGCCTTGCTTATCGCACTGGCGCGAATGAGTGGCCAGTTACTCGCCATTTTGCTCACCAAAAACAAGCTCAGTCTGACAAAAAAAGAGGGGTTATTACTCGTTATTGGCTTGCAGCCGATGTCCAGCATTGCCCTTGTCCTGCTGGTTAATATTCAACTGCTCTATTCCGGCATGGACGCAAAACTGGTTGGCATGCTGATGGCGACTATCTTGTTGATGCAATTGTTTGGCCCATTGGCCACTCAAACGGCTATTAAGGGATTTGGCGAAGCCACCCGACTCAAACCACGACCAGATCGTGCCGTCAATTCAGCTAATACCCCATGAGGAATCCCATTATGAGCAAGCGCCCCTTACGCATCGGCCTCTCCGCCCGCATCTACCACCCGCAACCAGGGGCAACCGGCCTGCAATCGAAGTCTCTGCAGTATCTTGAGCAATCGGTGGCGCACTGGGTGATGTCACGCGAGGTGATGGTGTTCATGATTCCCTCGGTCAGTGGCGATGGCATGGTGCACCGGAGCAGCATCCGCCTTTCCGACTATGCGCAATATCTCGACGGCCTAGTGCTTCAGGGTGGTGCCGATATCAGCCCGCAAAGCTATGGCGAACAGCCCCAACATCCCGACTGGGCGGGTGATCGCCAGCGCGACGCCTATGAAATGGAACTGCTGCACGAATTCATGGAAGCGGGCCGGCCGGTACTCGGTATCTGCCGAGGGGCGCAACTGATCAATGTGGCGCTAGGCGGCACCTTGTACCAGGACATCGCAACGCAATACGATGCGCCTGCCATTCATGTCCATGCCGACTACGACAAACATATCCATGCCATCAACTGGGACGAGGGTAGCGGGCTGGCCCGGCTCTACCCGGCGCAGAAGAGTGGTGGCGTCGTTTCCATTCACCACCAGGCCATCAAGGCGCTCGGCAAGGGTCTGAAAGTCGAAGCGCGCAGCACCGATGATGCTCTGATTGAGGCGATACGGCTGGAAGGCAAACCTTATGTGCTCGGCTTGCAGTGGCATCCGGAGTTTCACCCGCCGGGAAACCCACAGTTGCTCGACTGCACCTCGATTCTGGATGAATTTCTGACTGCGGCGCGGGGTCGGCGATGGTGATTTTCGCCCGCCAAGGGCGTCGACCGCAGCACGGGGCAGATCATGTTTGATGTCCTTCTGACTCCCTTGCGCGCCACTTGGGAAAGCCTGCTCGAACGGCTTTTTTTCTTGCCGCCGTTTCCGGAAAGTATCGATTCACTGGCGTTGTTCAGCCTGCTGCTGGTTGTCGGCTTGCTGATCGGCGAATGGCTGCATGCCCATGCCGGCTGGCCGAAAGTGATCGGCTACGTGCTGGCCGGTACGATCTTCGGGCCTTCGCTGCTTGGCTGGATCAGTATCGAGGCACTGGCTCAGGCGCGGCCGATCGCCGATGCCGCACTCGGTCTATTAATGATGGAGGTCGGGCGCCGACTCGATCTTTCCTGGCTCAAACGAAATCCGGAGCTGATCCGTAGCACCCTGAGCGATATCGGCTTATCGTTTGCCCTGATCTTCCTTTTTACCCTCGGTGTGGTTGGCCTCAGCCCGGCTTGGGCGGCAGCAACCGCCGCCGTCACTATGGCCTCGGCCCCAGCCGTCGTCCTGCTCACCATCGAAGAATCCAAGGCTCAAGGGCAAGTCACCGAACGTATCATTCTCCATACGGCCATTGCCTCGGCCGCCTCCTTTGTCGCCTTCGCCATCGTGCTCGGGGTGGTTCATGCCGAACAAAGTGAGGATTGGTTAAATGCCGTGGTGCATCCGCTCTGGGTCAGCGTTGGTGCATTGCTGGTCGCCTGGCTGGGTACCCGACTCGCCCTAAGCATTGCCCGCACACTTCCCAAGCGTTCACTGGCGCAGGTTTTCGTGCTGGTCGCCAGCGCCTTGCTGGCCGTTGGCGTCGCCCGCATGCTGGCGGTACCGGTCTTCCTGACTCTCTTTTTGATGGGCGTGCTGCTGGCTACTCGCGACGAGCAAAAAACCCTGCGCTACACCCAGCTTCCTGAGGGTCACTGGCTACTGGCCATTATTCTCTTCGTCATCGTTGGCGCCTCGCTGCCCTGGCCTGACTTTACATGGCTGACCGGCTTGCAGGCGCTCGGACTGCTCCTGGTTCGCGCTGCCGCCAAGATGGCGGCGCTGAACTGGTCGGGCGGCAGTCTGGCTCGATCGAAGCGACTGCTGGTCGGTATGGGTATCCAGCCCCTGTCGGCAACGGCTGTATTCATGGCCTACGAAATCGTTGGCCTGTATCCGGAAATCGGTCGCTCGGCGCTGGCCCTGCCGCTTTTTGCCGCCGCCATCATGGAGTTGGCCGGCCCAGCACTGTGCCGCCTGGCCCTGCGCAAATCCGGCGAATGCGGCGCCGACACGACGGCAAAGGGAGGCATCGCATGAGCACCAAAGCACTGGGCGAGTTTAGCCATAGCGAGGCGTTCTCTCTGGGCGTCGAGCTCGAACTGCAACTGGTCTCCCGGCGGGACTTCGATCTGACGCGGGGTGCCACCGACTTGCTGGCCGGCCTCGACTACGACGGCCGCTTCGGCGAGATCAAGCTGGAAATCACCGAGAGCATGATCGAAATCAGCACCATGCCCCAGTCGACCGTAGATGGCATCGCCACGGATCTGGGCGGCCTGCGCGACATGCTCCGCCAGCATTGCGAACGCAATAATATTGGCGTTTGCGGCGGCGGCACCCACCCATTCCACCACTGGCCGGAGCGCCGTATTTGCCCTGGCGAACGCTTTGACGACCTGTACCAACGCTACGGTTACCTGGCCAAGCAATTCACTGTGTTCGGCCAGCACATCCACGTTGGCTGCACCTCGGCCGACGACGCCATCTGGCTGACCCAAGCCCTTGGTGTCTATGTGCCGGCGTTTATTGCCTTGTCGGCATCTTCGCCCTACGTCGATGGCGTGGACAGCTTCTTTCAGTCGGCTCGCCTTAACTCCGTTTCCGCCTTTCCACTCAGTGGCCAGTGTCCGCCGCTGGCTGATTGGGCCGCTTTCGTCGATCACTTTGGTTTTTTGCAAGCCTGCGGCATCGCCCAAGGCATCAAGGATTTGTATTGGGATGTCCGCCCAAAACCGGAATTCGGCACCGTCGAAATCCGCGTTTGCGACACCCCGCTGACCATCGAGTGGGCGACTTCACTGTCTGCCTTGGCGCAGGCACTATCCCGCTGGTTGTTGCGGACCCGGCCCGATCTGCAAACCGCAAAGCAGGCCCATGTTGCCCGCTACAACAAATTCCAGGCCTGCCGCTACGGCATGGCGGCGATGATTTCCGACCCCGTCGCACTGCGCCAGGAACCGTTGAAAGAGAGCCTTGCCGCACTGCTCGACACTTTGGTCGACGACGCCCGTGAACTGGGCTGCGAGCGCTGGCTGGATGCTCTCAAGCCAGAAGTTTCGGGCAGCTTCGGCGACGCGGCCTGGCTACGTGAGAAACACCATAAACATGGCAACCTGAACGACGTAGTGCGTGAAGCCACTGACCGACTGATCCCAAGCCCGGAAATAAAACACCAGGAGAAATTGTAATGAAGCCCCGGTTGCTCATTGTTTCCTTGTTACTGGCCGTCAGCATGGGCGCCCTGGCGGCTCCCGCCTGCCAGTTTGAGCGCGTGGCCAGCGGCCCGCAAAAAATTGGCCCGTGGATCGACAAGAACAACTGGCTCGACATCGAACATCAACGCCTCAGTCTGCAATCGGCCAATGTCTTCATGCCAGCCCGACGATTGGCTGGTAGTGGCGAACCTCTGCCTATGGCAGTGAATTTGCTGGCCCTTGAGCGAATTGAGACCGTCGATCCGCTCGATGGCAGCAAGCGCAATCTGGAGTTCATGCTGGATAGTCGACTCTCTGCGGATGGTCTTATCGTACTGCGCAAGGGGCAGATTGTGACTGAACGCTACCGGAACGGCCTGCGTGCGGAAGAGCCGCGACTCCTGTTATCTGCGACACGCCCCTTACTCAACTTGCTGGGGGCAATTGGCGTGGCCCAGGGCAAACTGACAAAAACCAAATCAGTCACCCGCACACTCCCGTCACTTAATGCCTCCGCCGGCCTGCGCAAGCTGTCGATTCAACGTCTGTTGGAAAGCGAAGAGCGCCATGACTGGTCAGCCAAGGAGATGGCGAGTTGGCAACAGGCGGGCGGCTGGATGAGCAACTCGCCGACCAGCGGCATCCGCGCCTGGCTTTCCCAAGCTGAGCGATGGGAAAAACCGTTAGTTGCACAGGACGGGGCGGCTGTCACCAGCAGTCCGGACGATGACTTGCTTGCCTGGATACTTGCCGAAAGTTATGGCATGCCACTCTCCCGCCTGTTCTGCGAGCAACTCCAACGCCACAGCGCGCCGGAACACCCGGTGCTCTGGCTCGATGACCCACAAGGCGTCGACCTGGCGGGCGGCCTCGCACTGTCACTGCGCGACTTCACCCGACTTGGCCAAACCCTCCTCGACGCCAGAACCAGTCGCAACCAAAGCAGGATTCCCGGCTGGTTTGTCGAGACGCTGACCGCTTCGGCAGGAGTGCGCAGTCAGGCGATCAAGGGGTTGGTAAAAGGTAGCGTGCAGCGTTACGGCTTTGTTCACCTGGGGGGGGCACCGAACAGGGTGGCTTTGATCGGCAATCACGGCACCAGCCTGTATATTGACTTCGATCAGCGGCTAGTCATTGGGCTATACGGAACTTACCCCGCGACCAGTTCACCGGCATTGCTCGCCACCCTGGAGCAGGTCTGGAATGCCATCGGGCGAGCCGGTGTGTTGCTGGAAAAACGACCATAAATGCAGTACTACCACACCGACTAAAGGTGCCTTATTGCATCATATGTTTGCTGTCGTACAGAAAGAGTTGTCTGATCACCGCACACAGTTCTCAGGCGGCATTTCCGTTACCGAAGTTCGCGACCGGCAGTCGTTAGCCGCACACTGAAGGGGGAGAACCACTATGGTACAGATGGAGAAATTGGAGCTGGACGCCCACCGCGAAAAACCAGTGGCCGACGTGCAGGCGCTGCTTCCTTGGAAAGGTGGAGATAAAACTTCACGATCCTCGTTCCATTACAGTGAAGATGTTGTTCGAGATTCGTGATCGAGCGATGGCGCTCTGCCAGACCGTCTTGTTTTCCCTCGGCGCATCGGGGATGCCTTCGTTAAACAGGATCTCCGGATGCACGCGGGCGATCAAGACTTCTTCGTAATAAGATCGGTTAAAGATGCCGATCCGTCCGCGTTCTGGCAGGTCGCGGGTGGTGCGCCAGAGAAAGTCGTGCTGCAGTTCGGTCGGGCTGGAATGCTTGAAGCTGAAAACCTGGCAGCCTTGCGGATTGATCCCGGACATCACATGGCGAATGACGCCATCCTTGCCGGCCGCATCCATGGCTTGAAAGATCAGTAGTACAGCGTGGTGATTGGATGCATAGAGCATCCGCTGCTGCTCGCTGAGCTTATCGACTTGCTCCCACAGCAATTTCTTATAGCGCTTCTTCGATTTGTAGATCGGCGCCACCTCAGTCGCCCACTTGTCGAGTTTGATCTTGTCGCCCTCGAGAACGCGAAATTCCATTGAGTCGATTTTCATGCTCCTTCCTTTCAGTCGATGACTTGTTGGTTTGCAGCCTGATATTCATCAAAGGTTCGACATGACAATGAATGCGCCGCCTCGCACGCTTAGTGTTACCGGCCTCGGTGACTACGCAATATTTTGGCGATGGTCGATGTTTCTCGGTAGAAGCTCTGTTCGCTAGCGCACATACTCATGGTTTGCCTGTGCGATAAGATTTTCAACACGATGGCACCGGTCAACATCCAGCCACGCCAGATCGGAAGCAAAGGCAATGCCGCGTAAACACTCGCAATCACAATAAGGAAAGCATCATGCTGATCATCTTCAAGTCCGCCGCCAGTGGCGACATGATTACCCTCGAAAAAGACGGCAAACACATGCTGGACGTACTGAACAAAGACAGCGAGGCGGCGCAAGGAATCGTTACAGTGGAACAGCTACCAAATGCTATTTCTCGCGTGCGGCAGGCGATTGACGCTGATCTGGCAGCCCATGCCGGCCAGCCGCCGGGAGATAACACGGACGAAACGCCGGATGGCGACCTGAGCTTTCACCAACGGGGACAGCCACTACTTGAATTGCTGGAGCGCTCACTGGCGGAAGAAAAGCCCGTTACCTGGGGTGTCTAAGCAGGTCCAGCGCGGCGGCTGCAATGGCATTGCGCCTGATCGAGATGGTGCTGAAGGAGACGGACGCTGAAGCACTCCATGACCTTCTCAAAGAGCACACGCTGCTCGAACACCGGCAACTGCGCTGTTCGGACGGGGATGTTTTGGTGCGAATACTGCTTGACGCTGAACATAGCGAGGCCGTGCTCGATGTCTTGGCGACCCGCTACGGCGGAGAACATGAAAACCGAGTCTTGATTCTGCCGGTCGAGGCCACCTTGCCGCGTATCGAACCGATACCTGATACAACACCTCCTCCGCCAGTTATTGAAGACAAACCACCCGCGCGAATCGGCCGTGAGGAACTGTACGAAGACATCAAGGACGCCACCCGCTGTACGCGGGTTTACTTGGCTATGGTGGTGCTATCTACTATCGTCGCGGCAATTGGCCTGTATTACAACAGTGTCACCATCATTATTGGAGCGATGGTGATCGCACCTTTGCTTGGTCCAAACATGGCGATGGCGCTTGCCACGACCTTGGGCGACCTGCCTTTGTTATGGCAGGGTTTGCGGACCAACCTGGCCGGGATTGCTACAGTGATGGTCCTGTCGGTGATCATTGGCGTGCTGCTCAAGGCCAACCCGGCAACGAGCGAACTGGCAACACGCGACAGCGTGGCCCTGGGTGACGTTGTCGTAGCCTTAGCCTCGGGTGCAGCGGGAGCACTGGCGTTCACGACAGGTGCATCGGCTATCCTGATTGGTGTAATGGTTGCTGTGGCGCTGTTGCCCCCCCTGGTGGCCTTCGGCTTGTTGCTGGGTGGTGGTCATCCGGCCCTGGCCACGGGCGCCTTTTCGCTATTTTTGATGAATCTGATTTGCATCAATCTGGCCGGAGTCGGGACATTTCTGCTGCAGGGTATCCGCCCCGCCACGTGGTGGGAGGAAAAGCGCGCGACCAAAGCCACTCGTATTGCCGTCGGACTCTGGGTGGCGTTGTTAGGGGCATTGGTCGGGTTGATTGTGCTGATGAAATCTTGAAATTAAACTGCCTGCTGCCAAGATTGTGTTCATCATGATTGCGCGGAACGGCCCTACGTTCAGATTCAACCGGATGCCGCGATTCCACAGACTGACTATCCGGTCAGCGTATCGAAACCCGAGACCACATCGAACAGTTCTTCGTCAATCGCGCTTTGGCGCAGGCGATGGAAGTCACTACCCAGCGTATCGAGCAACTCGCCGATATTTTTTTCGGCGCGCTGCATGGCGGCGAGGCGACTAGCGTTTTCACTGGCCAATGATTCGGCGCAGGCGCGAAACAAGGAGACGAAAAGATATTCGCGAATCCAGGCCAGCCGGGTGGCAGGAGTGCAGTCGATGACTTCGGGCAGGCTTTTCGTCGGCCAAGGTCGGCTCGCCAGGTCTTTTTGCCACGCTGCATCGAGCGGCAGCAAGGCTTGGCAGACCGGTTCGTAGAACGCGCCGGATTTTGGTCGGTTGTGGAACAGGAAAATCCGGTCGACTTCGCCACGCTGGCGCCGGGTTTCGGTCTCGATCAGGATGTCGCTAACCAGTGCGCTGATCCCCGAAATCGCACCGGGCAGGCTGAAATTTCGCCCCGGTGTAAATTCGCCGTCAGCGAGGCGCGACTGGATGCGCTCACCAGCTGCCCAGACAATTTTGTGGCCCGGCAGCTTGCCTAGCTGGGCGCTGACAAATTCGACCAGGACTTCGTTGAACTGCCCGACCAACCCCTGATCCGACCCAAAAACGATGGCACCAACCGGCGCCTCGTTCCTTTTGCGCGCCGGCTGAAGTGCTGGTTGTTGCGGCTGGTGAAAGCAGGCAACCAGGCCGAGTTGCACCGTCCGGTCGTAGTCATCGAGCGCCCGCACAGCATTTTCATACTGGCCGATGCTCGATGCCGCCATCGCCTTCATTGTCCGCACTACCGATTCGAGATCGCCGGCGCTGGCGATCTTGCGCTTCAGGTTGGCGGCGGTATTGCTCATGCAGTTTTCCCGGATTCCGGTTTTGGCTGAAACTCAGCGAGTGCCTGCCTGGCGAGTTCGACGATCTGGTTGCGATCCGCATCGGCAAGTTTCTCCGCGCTTGCGAAGCGCTCGCAGAGGTCGGCCGGCAGGTCAGCGGCTGCGGCGCAGACGGCATTTTCTGCCGCCCCCATATTGTCTAGCGGGATCTGATCGAACAGTCCTGCGGTCAACGCCAATAAAACGGCAATTTGCTGCTCGATGGGCAGCGGTGCGAATTCATGCTGTTTCAGGCAGGCCCGAATGCGCCGGCCGTGCTCGATCTGCTGGCGGGTGGCCGCATCAAGGCGGGCGCCGAAACGGGAAAAAGTTTCCAGTTCCTCGAACTGGGCGTAAGCCAACTTGAGGTCGCCGGCCACCGCCCGGTAGGCGGCGCGCTGGGCCTTGCCGCCGACCCGCGACACCGACTGGCCGACATCGACGGCCGGCAGCACGCCGAGCTCAAAGAGGGCGGGCGACAGGTAAATCTGGCCATCAGTAATCGAGATCAGGTTGGTCGGGATATAGGCCGACATGTCCTGTGCCTCGGTTTCGATGATTGGCAGCGCAGTCAGCGAACCACCACCTAGTTCCGGGCGCAGATGGGTGGCGCGTTCAAGCAGGCGCGAGTGGATGTAGAAAATGTCACCGGGGAAGGCCTCGCGACCGGGTGGCCGGCGCAGCAGCAGCGACAGTTCGCGATAGGCGCGGGCGTGGTGCGTCAGGTCGTCGTAGACGACCAGCACGTCACGTCCCTGGGCCATGAAGTGCTCGGCAATACTGGTCGCCGCGTAGGGGGCAATGTAGGCCAGTCCGGGCGGATCGTTGCCTTCGGTGACAACGACGACGGTGTACTCGAGCGCCCCTTTTTCCCGCAGGGTGGCGATCACCTTGGCGACGCCTGAAGCGCGCTGGCCGATAGCGCAATAAACGCACAAGACGTTCTTGCCGCGCTGGTTGAGGATGGTATCGAGGGCAATCGCTGTTTTACCGGTCTGCCGGTCACCCAGAATCAGTTCGCGCTGGCCGCGACCAACCGGGATCAACGCATCAATCACCTTGAGGCCAGTTTGTAGCGGCACCGTCACCGGCGCCCGATCCATGATCTGTGTCGCCGGACGTTCGACCGGCAGGCGCTGACCGGCCGGCAAGGCGCCCCGGTCATCAAGGGGATTACCCAGCGGATCGATGATGCGCCCGATCAGTCGCTCGCCGACTGGGACATCGACGACATGACCGCTGCGCTCGACTTCGTCACCGGCCTGCAACTGCCAGTAGTTGCCAAGCAGCACGACGCCGATTTCATCTTCGTCCACATTGAAGGCAATGCCCTCGATGCCGCCGGTAAAGCGCAAGACTTCCTCAAAGCCGACCCCGGGCAGGCCAGAGATTTTGGCGACTCCGGCAGCAACGCTGGTGACACGGCCGACTTCGCGAACCGATAACTCGGGCGTAAAGTTTTCGCGTCCCTTGGTGATGCCAGCAAAGGCCGTTATCAGTACATTTTTCAGGGTTTCAGGCGGCATCGGCTTTGCCTTCCACGAGTGCGCCCGCCTTCGTGGCGGGCTTGAGTAGTTCGCCGATGCTGGTTTCCAGGCTGGCCAGGTAACTGGCGATATTCCAGCCGATCTTGTGCCCATCGGCACTCAATTCAAGGCCGCTCACCAGTTCCGGCACGGTTTCATAGCGCATCGTTGGCGCTGCGCCCAGCATGGCCTGGATTGCCTGCTCCAGTGTTTGGCGCTGCTCGGCTGACAAGTCGCTGGCGCTGCGCATCACGAGCGGCTTTTCGGCGGTCTGCAAGGCCTTGCTCAGGGTTTCTTTCTCGACGTCACTGAGCGCTTGCAGGCGGTCAACGAATACTTCAACCATACGGGCCTGCAGGCTGATGCCGGCAAGATCGCCCAGCGCCTTGCCGGCAATGGCGAAGACTTCCTGGCGGGTCCGCTGGCGAATTTCATCATGCAATGCCTCGGCTTCGTCTTGCAGGGCGACTTGCCGTTTGGCCGCCAGGGCAGTCACCGCCTGCCTTGCCTCGTCAAGCAGGCGCTGGCGCTCGATATCGGCTGCCGCTGTCGCTTGTTTGAGGAGTTCCGTCTTGTTTTTGGCCAGTTCAGCGTTTTGCCGCTCAAAGTTTTGCCGCTCCGCTGTCGCCTCGGCCTGCTGCTTTGCCGCATCGGCCAGTTTTGCGGCAATGCGCTGTTCGCGGGCGTCAATCGCGTCAAGGATCGGGTGATAGAGAAAGCGTTTTAACAGCCAGACCAAAATCAGGAAATTGAGCACCTGCGCGCCGACGGTAAACCAGTCGATGAGCATGATCTACTTTCCGGCTACCGTAGCAATGGCGTGGTTCCAGAACGGATTGGCGAAGAGCAGGATCATCGACACGACGAAACAGTAGATGGCGACCGATTCGACCATGGCCAAGCCGACGAACAGAGTACGGGTGATGGTCGCCGCGGCATCCGGTTGCTGCGCCAGCGCGGTAAGCGCCGTAGCCACGGCGCGGCCTTCGCCAAGCGCCGGGCCGACGCTGCCAATGGCAATGGTCAAGCCGGCGGTGATGATCGAAACAATGGCAATGAGGGTCGAGCTGTCCATGACTATTCCTTTCGGGAAAGGGTTGTGGAATTGGAGTTGGGATTAATTTCAGGTTCAGGTTGGCGCACGCGGGTGGCGGCAGCGATATAGACCGCTGCCAGAATGCTGAAAATATAGGCTTGCACCATGCCGGTGAGCAGCCCGAGGGCGCTCAGCACGATGGGAAAAATGAAAGGCGTGATAGTCAGCAAAATGGCGAGAATCATCGTGCCGCTCATCATGTTGCCGAACAGTCGGGCGGCCAGCGCCAGCGTGCGCGACAGTTCGCTGATGATATTGAAAGGCAACATGAAAGCGCTTGGCTTGATATAAGCGCGCAGATATTCGCCGATCCCGGTGTCGGAAATGCCAAACAAGGGCACTGCGACAAAAACGCAGATGGCCAGCGCCGTAGTCGTCGACAGCGAGCCGGTTGGCGGTTCATAACCCGGCAGGATGGTGAACAGGTTGGCACTGGCGACGAAAAGAAAAAGCGTGCCGAGAAAACCGAGGTAGAGGCGCGGCTTGATCAAACCCACTTCGGCAATCTGCTCGACGATGCCGGTCACAATGATTTCCAGCAGGTTCTGCCAGCGGCTGCGTTCCAGACCTTTTGACAGGCGCCGCGTCACCAGCCATGAACCGCAGGTCAGTACCAGCATCAGGCCCCAAGTGTAGACAATGGTGGCATTGAGCTTGAAGAAACCGGCTTGCCAGAAAATGATCGCGTCCGGACTAAGGTGCATGTTGGGCCTTGATCAGCGGTGGCATCTGGCGCGTTGCTCGCGTCACTACCAAACGGCCGGCGATGAAACCGAGCAGTGATGCCAGCCAGCGGCGCCAGTCGTCGTCGCAAACGAAAAATAAACCGCCCATGACAATTGCCGTCCGCAAGACCAGACTGGCAAAAAACAGAAGTCCAACCCACTTTGACGACACCGCTAGCCGCACGGTCCACCACAGGCCGCCGAAAAAAACCAGACCGAGGGCCACCCCAGCCATCAAGGCGACACTCAAAGTGATCCATTCATTCATCATTTTTATTTTCCTTGCCGTGAATTTCGCTATCTTCCTTGGCCACCCAGCGCCAGGCATTGAAGCAGCCGAAGACCAGGCCGGCGGCGAGCAGCGCCAGCGTCCAGGAACGCCCGCCGGGGTAGCGCGAATCGAGCCAAAGGCCCAATGCCGCACCGAGTAATGTCGGCATCGCTATCGACCAGCCGATCAGACCCATCATCCCAAGGCCTGACCAGACGGTTCGCGTTACCTGCTGCTGCGCCTTAATCCGGCGCGCTGCCTTGAGGCCAACCTGTTCGCTGAATTCACGCTTGCCGTCGCCCGGCTTGTGCTCTTGTTCAGTCATTTTGCAGGGCCGCGAAACGGCGGACAAAACCGCCTTCGAGTTTGGCCAGAACGGAGCGTGTATTCGTTTCCTGCTCGTCGAGCGTCAGGAACTCCTGCTCGACGGCGGTGCGCAATTGTTCGAGATCCGTGCCGCCGATGGCGTTGCGCACCGAGACCAGTACCGCGCTGCCGGTTTTGACCAGTACGCCCTGGTCGACCGCAACGCAGACCTCGCCGTCCTCACGTGTCTCGTAAACCAGAATACCTGGCACCAGCATGGCAGCGCAGTCGAGTCGATGTGGCAGCAGACCAAAGGAACCATACGTCGATTCGGCGACAATGCGCAGCACGTCGTTCTTTTCGGCAAAAACCTTGAAAGGCAGCAAAATCTTAAGCTGCATGGGCATTGGCTTTCTCCTTTGCGGCGGGCTTCTTGAGCGCTTCGTCGATGGCCCCAATCATGTACAGCGCACTCTCCGGCACATCCTTGAATTCGTCGCGCAAGATGCGCTCGCAGCCATCCAGAGCGTCGTCCAGGCTGACCAATTGCCCCTTGAGGCCGGTGAATTGTTCAGTGGTGAAAAAGGGCTGAGTCAGGAAGCGTTCCAGGCGTCGGGCGCGGGCCACCACTTTGCGGTCCTCGCTCGACAACTGTTCGAGGCCGAGCATGGCGATGATGTCCTTGAGGTCGGCGTATTGCGCCAGGGTGCGGCGGATTTCCTGGGCCAGCGCGTAATGCCGCTCGCCAATGACGCCCGGTGTTGCCATCTTGGAATTGGACTGCAAGGGGTCGATGGCCGGATAAAGCCCTTCGCTGGCCCGTTTGCGCGACAGCACGATAGAGGCGGAAAGGTGTGAAAAGGTATGCACCGCGGCCGGATCAGTAAAGTCATCGGCCGGCACATAGACGGCCTGGATCGAGGTAATGGCGCCGGTATCCGTGTTGGCGATGCGCTCTTCAAGTTGCGCCAGTTCCGTCCCCATGGTCGGCTGGTAACCAAGGCGGGCGGGCATCTGGCCCATCAGCCCGGAGACCTCCATGCCGGCCTGGATGAAGCGAAAAATGTTGTCGACCAAAAGCAGCACATCGCGATGTTCGTCATCACGAAAATACTCGGCCATGGTCAGCGCCGCGTGCCCGACCCGAAAACGCGCACCCGGCGGTTCGTTCATCTGGCCGAATATCATCACCATGTTATCGAGCACGCCGGCCGCCTTCATGTCGCGATAGAGTTCCTCGCCTTCGCGGCAGCGTTCGCCGATGCCACAGAAGATGCTGACCCCTTCATGCTGGCCGACCATGTTGTGAATCATCTCGGTGAGCAATACCGTCTTGCCGACACCGGCACCGCCGAACAAGCCGGCCTTGCCGCCGCGCTCGAGCGGCATCAGCACATCGATGAGCTTGATGCCAGTCAGGAAAATCTCCGACTGGGTCGAGCGCCGGGCCAGCGCCGGCGGCGCGTTGTGTACACTGCGCCAATCCACCTTGGGCGGCGGCAGGCGATCAATCGCCTGGCCGAAAACGTCAAACATGCGCGACAGGGTTTCTTTGCCGACCGGCGCCATCAATGGACCGCCGCTGTCGATGACCGAGGTGCCACGAGCCAGCCCCTGCGTTGGCGTCAGGGCAATGCCACGCACCCGTTGCGCGTCGAGTTGGGCCTGCACCTCAATGACAATCTCGCCTGCTTCGCCGATGCGGAGCAGTGAATGAATAGGGGGCAATTTGTTCACGAAACGAATATCCACGACGCTAC
The DNA here is from genome assembly GCA_038250105.1 of Burkholderiales bacterium. Lineage (GTDB taxonomy): Bacteria > Pseudomonadota > Gammaproteobacteria > Burkholderiales > Rhodocyclaceae > Azonexus. The sequence continues at coordinate 169,522 of JBBSCQ010000001.1, forward strand.
CGCGCACCGAGATGACGACACCGGTATTGGTTGTTTCGCTATTGCCTGTCATGCCATTTCCTCGATTTTTTTCAGCTTGGTACATGGTCGGAAAATAAGCTTTCAGTCGCTGGCATGCCGGGCAATCAGGAGGCCGCCTTTCAGCTTGGTTGCAGCTTGGCCAACTATCGCGATTGCCCGATCAATAACGCGCATCTGACGGTTTTGGATCCTTCGGCCAGTCCTTGACCTTGTCCGGAAAATCCCGACGTGGCTGGTGGCTGAAGTACTCGCCCACGTCGACCGCCTCCTGGTCGGAAAGCCCGCCTTGGCCGAGTGGGAAATTGGCGTGGAAGCCGATCGGCATGTTGCGCTTGACGAAAGCTGCTGCCGTGTAGGTCCGCGCCATGCCGGCGCCGATATTGAAGGAGTCGTCACCCCAAAGCGGCGGGAAGACCATCTTGCCGGCCGCATTTCGCAGTCCCTCGCCATTTTCGCCATGACAGAGCGCACATTGATCGGCGTAGATCTTCTTGCCATTGTCCGAATCCGGCTTGATCGAGCGGTCGATCTTGCCCACGCCGCGCCCGGCTACCTTGTCTTCCGGCTTTGTTTCACCCTTCATCCAATCGAAGTAGGCGACCATCGCTTTCATGTCGGCAGAATCCTTGGCGAGCGGCTTGCCGTTCATCGAGCGGCGGAAGCAACCATTGATCTGATTGCCGACATTGCCGGGTAGCAAGCCTTTGGTTTCGAGGTGCAGACACATGCCGCGAACCAATTGCTGGGCATTGCTGGCCAGCAACATATCGGCCAGACGGGCAAAGGCCGGCATGGTAAAGACACGCGGGTGGATCGCCGTGGCTGCAGTCTGCCCGCCGGTCAGGATGATATGCACCAGCGTCGCGGCATCCTTCGCGCTCACTGTCGGATTGCCGGCCATTGGCGGGAATATCTTGTTGACGTCACCGCCGTCAGCCCGGTGACAGTCACCGCAGAACTGAATATAACCTAGGCCACCCCGCGCGCTGAACAGATCGTCCAGTACGCGGGCAACAACCGCCTTCGGCGCCAGACCGGCCGTCTTGTTCTGCGGACCGGGCGGCAGGGACTTCAGATAGCTGGCAATAGCCAACAGATCGTCATCGCTGACATGTTGCATGCTGTGCATGATCTCGTCAGCCATATTGCCCGACGCGGTTGCATAGCAGTTCTGCCCCGACTTCAGGAACCGCTTGGTGTCCTCGACCGTCCACAGGCCACGCAGGCTCAAGGCACGCCAGGTTTCGACCGTTTCGCCGGCCAAGAAGAGGTATCCACTCGACCCCGCGTCGTTCATCGCCTTTTCCTGGAAGAGCAGGCCGCGCCGGGTATGGCAGGCGCCATCGTGACCAAAATGCTGCGCAAATATCGAATTTTCATCATGTTTTCCCAGTACCTTATCTCTGCCTGAGTCGAGGTAGAGCGGTCTGTGCTGCCACTCTATAAACCCTAAACCTTGGGCGGGGTATTCTGACTTTCGCTGTCGTCGCCCCCCCTGCCGCTGAAAATTTGTTTGAGACCAAGGTAAGGCCGAGAGTCCTCTGGTTCCTGATCGACAACGGGGATGCGCTTTTCCAGATCGGCGATGATTTCTTTCTGTGCACTACAGGTTTTTTCCAGCTCCGCAATGTGCTTGTTCTGCCGGGTTGTTGCCCATTGCCGGCGCAGCGTCGAAGGCGTCGAAACTAGCGCCACGATAAAACCGCCAAGCGCAAGTGTCAGCAGAAGGATGATGGCCAAGGAACTTTCGAAGCGCCAAAGCATGAATTCCACAACGGTCGGAACATTATTTTGCAGCGCAAAGGTGACGCCGAATGCCGCGACCAGAATCCCGATGATAGTAAGTAACTGCATATGGTTCTCCTGTTGCTTAGACTCGACGTCGGTATAGGCGAAGAGATTTTTTCGCGTCGCTATTCGCCTTGCCGCTCACCTTGACCTCGACCCGCTATTCGACCGGTAATCTGTCGAGTTTTGCCTTCAACGTCGCCTTGACATCAATATCAGTGAGTACGCCGAATCCTTGATTTTTAAGGGCCTCCGTTACTTTCGTGACGGCGCTATCGAACGGCAGTGTTAGCTGAGTGCTGAATCCATACATCGATAGACTCCTTTCGGGTGATGAAACCTTGAACCTGATTTGGCGATTTCATTTTGCGTGCCGGCAGAAGGAACACAGTGCCACTTCGTGGCGCGGCCTGGCCGGCCGCCGGCCGCACTTGTCAGCTGCTCGCGTCGCAGATCAGTCACGTTTTTGCTTTTCGCGCTGCTCCTTGGTGAGCACCGCCTCGATCTGCTTCTGGGCATCGAGCGACAGATCAAACATCTGATGCCGCAACTCTGACATCCTTCTGTAGGTCGCTTTAAGCGTCGCGTCATCGGGGTTATCCAAAGCATACTGCTCGCTCAACAACGATTGCTCGTCCTGCATTTTACCCATCAGGCTCCAACGCTGGCGGCGCGCGTCATTTCGGATCTTGGCAATCTTGCTGCGTTGTTCGGCGCTTAGATTGAGATCAGATTTAATACCGTAGCCGCCCATCATGCCGGACCCCATGCCACAGTCTGGCCGCTGGCCGCTCATCATGTCGCCACCCATGCCATGGCCGGAACCATAGCCGCCCATCATGCTACCCATGCCGTAGCCATAAGTATCTTGCGACCGGTCGGCCAGTGCGTTGGCTGACAGCAAAGTTGCGCAGAGCAATGCGGTTGCGCCCAAGGTCTTGCGAAGGTCAAAATGTGTCATGTAAACATCCTTTCGAGGTTAACCAAGGTCACCTTTCGGCAACCGACGACGACTTGAAGTGGGCGCCGTTGCCTGAGTTCCAGGCCACTCCGTCCAGCCTCCAGGCATGATTGAAACAAAATCATTTCACTTCTTTCTTTGCTATGGTTGCGCCAGAGGTGACTAGCCTAAAGTTGAGGCATAAAAAATGCATTTACCAACGTCACTTATAGACCCAAACTCATGGGCCGACCGTGTGCCACAGCACATAGCGGCCCCATGGTTTCCTGCCAGACTGACTTGTCGTTCCTCGGCGCATCGGGACAACTGGCCGGGGCGGCATTGCTTGTAGGCGGCATGCTGATGGTCAGCCGGCGCTAACCCCGGCCACAAAAAAGCAGCCCGAATTCGCGACTCATCACGGACAAGCTGCCAAACAACTCGCCCGACAGACTTGCTGCGGTCGACCGGAAAAATACATAAAAATCACCAGCCGCGGCGCCTAATGATCGATTTGCGCTACTTGTTGGGCGCGGGCGCGGGCCGCGGCAACAACGAGCTATCAATATTGACCACCGCTTCCAGATAGGCACGGCGAATCTCCTCGCGACTACTGCCAGTATGTCGGCTCAACGGCCGCCACAACACTTCCGGCACGCCAGCCAGCGTTGCGTGCTGACCGATCAAAGCGGTGGCGGGGATGGGCATCAAATCGCCGGCTGATTCGAGCGCCGCAACTTCGGTGCCGACGTGTGCCGCGAACAGGAATAGATGGCGCAAGCGCGGCGAACCGGCCTGCGCGATACGGGCGGCCACACCGGCACTATCCGCTTCGATACGTTGGGTGAGTCCGCTGAAATCGGAGGCGGTGACCATCGGTAGCCGGGCAACCGGCGCGACACCAAGCTGTTCGGCGAGTTGTTCGAGGTGGCGCAGATGCGCTTCAACCGGGCGCGACAGTTGCCGCATGACTTCGTCGGGCTGTTGGCCGTAGCCGCCTAGCCACTGGCTCAGATAGCCGTATTCAAAGCCCAGTTGAAAGACATTGTGCGGGAATTCCGGCGCCAGCATGGCCTCGCGTTGGCGCGAAATTTCCGCCACCTCAACCGCTTCGCTGGCATAAGTTTCGGCCGGGTCATTCACGGTCCAGCCCTGATGCGCCAACCGGGCCGCGCCCCACAACCATACCTCCTGAATCGCCAAATAGAGCAGCGTAATCGCCAGAATCGCCAGCAGCAGGCGTCGCCGTTCACGCCAGCGGGGCTGTTGTTCGGACGGCGCGGAATCAAATCGGGTCAAGACAGTATCCTGTAAATGACGTTAGCAGTAGGCTAGCACTATTCCCCGTCACGGAAACGTACATGAACAGCGGCGAATTGAGCTTTCACTTCATAAACAGTGTGTTGGTAACTGTCGCGGTCGCCCTCTTTGTCCTCTGGCGCTACCGGCTGGCTGTTCTGAACGGCATGCAGCAGGGAGAAAGTGCTGTCCTCGACTGGACGGCAGCCATTGCCCACGCGCTCACTACAACGCCA
>JBBSCQ010000002.1:0-104822 GCA_038250105.1 Burkholderiales bacterium
CAGATGGGTGACAACACGGCAGTGATGCAGGGCATCACCCGGCACAGTGCTACGGTGTACCCCGTTTTAACGCCCAATTTGCAAGGTTTTGACGCGGCAATTCAGGCCGGTGCGACCGAAGTGGCCATTTTTGGCGCGGCTTCCGAGAGTTTTTCACGCAAAAATATCAATTGCTCGATTACCGAGAGCCTGAAACGCTTTGAACCCATCGTTTCTGCGGCCAGTGCGCTGGAGATTCCGGTACGTGGTTATGTTTCCTGCGTCGTTGGCTGTCCTTACGAAGGGGCGATTGCAGCGGAACAAGCCGCCAGCGTCGCTAAAACGCTGTTCGACATGGGCTGCTATGAAGTGTCGCTCGGCGACACGATCGGCGTCGGCAACCCGGCGAGCATCCAGCGGATGATCGAAGCCTGCGCCAAGGTCGTACCGGTCGGCAAACTGGCGGGCCATTATCACGACACTTACGGCATGGCGATTGCCAATATCTACGCTTCGCTGCAACTGGGTATGGCGGTTTTCGACAGTTCGATTGCCGGGCTAGGCGGCTGCCCGTATGCCAAAGGCGCTTCTGGCAACGTCGCGACCGAGGATGTCGTTTATTTATTGCAAGGTTTAGACATTGAAACCGGCATCGATCTGGCTAAACTGGCGGCTATCGGCGACTGGATATCCAAAGCCATCAACCGCCCGAATGGTGCCAAAGCCGGCCGGGCACTCTGCGCTAAAGCCTCTGTGTGAGCCTATTTTCTTCTATCACTGAACTGCTCAAGCCTGCTCCGCCAATCGACCCAGTCACCAGCAAGGCGCTGGACCGGGTGGCTGAACTTGTCGACCCGATGTTGCGCATGACGCCGGGTTTTGAAAAGCATCTGACCCTGCCCGTCGAACACGCTCTGGGTTATTGCGATGGCTTGGTTGCCTCGCTGCCCGGCCCAATCGACATCAATCGTCGCGCCTTCTCGACTGATCCGCTGGTTCACGCCTTGTTTGCCACGGCCGACGATATCGACCAGATGCTTGGCCGCAGCCAGGCTATAAGAGACTTTCTGGCGGAACCGGAGGGGCTGGAGAACGAATATTTTTATGCCTTGTTTGCCGCCCGCCGGCAGCAGAAAAAGCAACTCGGGATGCAGCAGCAAGGAGACATTATCCAGAACGATGTGCCGCAACTGGTGCTCTACTTCTCGGACCAAACCCTGATCGAACCCAGCGCACAACTGGATACAACGCACGTCAAGCTGCGCTGCAAGGCGCTGGAAAGCCTGCTCCATACCTTCCGCGCCCACGTCGCCTCGCTGCGTCTAGAGCGGCAAGGCCTGCGTGCTGATATTTCAGTCCAGCGGGCCCACCTCACCGTCGTCCACGGCAGCACGCCGGGGCGGGAATACGAGGTGCAAACCCGCCATCTGGCTGAACTTGATGCCAGCCTGCGCCAGAGCAGTGAGTCATTGATGCCGGAACATTTAATCCAGGCGCTCGCCGAATTTCTCCGCGCGCCTGAACCGGCGCTGCATCTGCTGCCAGTCAGTATTACGGTCGATCGATTAGGTATCGTTCGTGATCAAACCGGCGACGACCTTAATGTACATACGCTCAACTTTCCGGAACTAACCGCTCGCGACAAGCGTCTGTATCTCGCCATGCTTGCCCGAATCAGCCGCGACGAAGCGCTCGAAGCCGTTGAGAAGGTACGCGACCAGCAACATCGTTTCATGCTCATTTAAATGATCCCATCCCCCTGTATCAACATCTGCAAGATGGATGCAGAAAATGGCCTGTGTCTGGGCTGTTTTCGCACCATTGATGAAATCACGCTGTGGTCACGCACCGACGATGCGACACGGGCCCGAATACTTGTTGCAGTCACCGAGCGGCAACTGGCCCGTGCGCCCGGGGAAGGCAATTTGCGCGTTAACTGCAAGCGCTGAGAAGCCGCATGGAAAACCAGGAAGAAGATCTCTACCTCTGCGTCGGCATCTGTATGCTCGACCCTGATTCCGGCTACTGCCTGGGTTGTGGCCGGCCACAACTCGGCACACCGGAAATCGTGGCGGAAGTTGTGCCGCGATCAAATCAGCCAGCCCACGCGAGCGCTGATCCGGACTCACCGGAATGAGTCCAAAGCTTCCGGCTTCAATGCACGTGCTTGAACGCGGCTGGCTATCGGCCAACAACATTCTTCTGTTTGAGGGTGAAAACGCTACGCTGATCGATAGTGGCTACGTCACCCATGCCACACAGACGGTCGAAATGGTCAGCCACGCCCTTGATGGCCGCAACCTCAAACGCTTGATCAACACCCACTCCCACTCCGACCACATCGGCGGCAATGCGGCCCTGCAAGCAGCCTTTGACTGCGAAATCATCGTTCCCGCCGGCCTGCATGCGGCAATTGCCGACTGGGATCAAAACGCCCTGCTGCTTTCCCCGCTCGGCCAGCAATCAGCGCGCTTTCAACATGATCGCTTGATCAGCGCTGACTGCGAAATCGAAATGGGTGGTCTTAATTGGAAAACGCTCGCCGTTCCCGGTCACGACATGGAAGCGCTCGGTTACTACAATCCGGAAAATCGCATCCTGATTTCTGGTGATGCGCTGTGGGAAAACGGTTTTGGCGTCATCTTCCCGGAACTGCTCGGCGAGGCTGATGGCTTGACCAGCACGCGAGCAACGCTGGAAATGCTGGCGAAACTCCCGATCGATATCGTCATTCCCGGCCACGGTAGCCCATTTGCTACGGTCGACCTGGCTTTTGAGCGGGCTTTCAGGCGCCTCGACATGTTCACTGCCGACATCGAAAAACTCGCTTGGCACGCGATTAAAGTCATTGTCTCTTTTGCCATGATGGAAAAACGCCGGCTAGCGCAGCAGGATTTCGCCGCATTTGTCCTCGGTCTACCCTTTGCCACCGACGTAAACACCCGCTACCTCAACCTGCCCAATGAACAACTATTGGCACGAATCGAGCGCGAACTGCTGCTGGTCAATGCCCTGCGCCGGGAAGACGGCTGGCTGCTCGCCGGCTAAATTTGAATCGGCCGGTCCGGGTTCATTCGGTTCAGGCCGGCGGTAGCCAACGCTGAATCAGGCGTACCCAGTAACTCACGCCCAGCGTCAGCAATTCATCATTGAAATCATAGTGCGGGTTATGCAACGTGCAGCCACCGGTACCCGGACCATTGCCCAGCCAAACGTAACAACCGGGCTTCTCGCGCAGCATGTAGGAAAAGTCTTCAGCGCCCATCGATGGCAACAGGTCCGTGAGTACTCGCTCTCGTCCAAATACATCCGCTGCAACCTCACGGCAGAAATTTGCCTCAGAAACACTGTTGACCGTAGCAGGGTAACGATGGTCAAAACGAACACTGATTTGCGCCCCGTTTGCCGCTGCAATGCCGCTGCACAAACGCTCAATGGCACGCTCCACCCCTTCCTGAACCTCCGCCTTGAAGCTGCGGATAGTGCCGCGCAACACCACCTCTTCCGGGATGATGTTCCAGGCTTCGCCGGCATGAAATTGCGTCACGCTGACTACCGCCGACTCGCAAGGATGCAGGGTGCGGCTGACCACCGTTTGTAAAGCCTGGACCAGTTGCGCCCCGGCGACAATCGAGTCAATACCCTGATGCGGCATCGCGGCATGGCAGCCATGGCCGCGCACAATAATCTCGAAGGCACAGGTGCCGGCCATCACCGGCCCCGGCATTACACCCATTTCGCCAACTGGAATGCCCGGCCAGTTATGCAGACCAAAAACAGCCTCAACCGGGAAGCGCTCGAACAAGCCTTCCTCAATCATCACCGCCGCCCCGCCTTCAGATTCCTCGGCGGGTTGGAAGATGAACACGGCAATGCCGTCGAAATCCGGATGACTGGCGCAATAGCGCGCCGCGCCAAGCAACATCGCAGTATGGCCGTCGTGGCCGCAGGCGTGCATCTTGCCGGCGTGCCGCGAGTGATGCGGAAATTCGTTCATTTCGGCCAGCGGCAGCGCGTCCATGTCGGCACGCAGGCCGATCATCCGCTGCGAAGTACCGGCCCGCAACACGCCAACCACGCCCGTCTTGGCAATCCCGCGATGCACTTCCAAGCCATAGCGCTCAAGCTCGCGGGCAACCAGTTCGGCCGTCCGGTCTTCATTGAACGCTAGCTCAGGATGAGCATGAATGTCGCGCCGCTGGGCGGTTAACTCGTTAAGAAAAGGTAAATCGAGCAGGGGGAATTTTGAGGGCATGGGCATCTCCGTGTTTATTTCTATTATGCCGTGGCTTGCCGGCCAGCGCCGCCTTGATTATGCTGCAACTCATGGAACTCATTCTCATTAGCGGCCTCTCTGGCTCGGGCAAGTCGGTCGCCCTGCATTTACTTGAAGATGCCGGCTATTACTGCGTCGATAACCTGCCGGTGGCGATGCTCACCGTCCTGGTCCGCATGCTCAAGGAAGAACGCATTGGCAAGGTGGCTATCGCCATTGATGCACGGTCCGGCGGCGGTATTGAGCTATTGCCCGAAAAACTCGAAAAGCTGGCGGAAGAAGGGGTACGTCCGACCTTTCTTTTCCTCCACTCGAATGAGGAAACGCTGCTCAAGCGTTACTCCGAATCACGCCGCCGGCACCCGATGGCAAGCGCCGGCCAATCGCTGGGCGAAGCGATTCGCAGCGAACGTCAATTGCTCGAACCAATCTCCGATCTCGGTCACCGGATCGACACCAGCGGTCTGAAAGCCAATGCGCTACGGGAATGGGTGCGCCAGTTCATCGAAGCCGAACCGGGCCAGGGGCTGACGCTGATGTTCGAATCCTTCGGCTTCAAGCACGGCCTGCCGCTTGATGCCGATCTGGTTTTTGACGTGCGCTGCCTGCCTAACCCGCACTACGACCCAGCCCTGCGCCAACTGACTGGCAAAGACCAGCCGGTCATCGACTTTCTCGAAGCCGAAGCGGAAGTTTGCCGCATGCGCGACGACATCGCCGGTTTCGTTGACACCTGGCTACCTAGTTACATCCGCGATAACCGGAATTACCTGACAGTAGCCATCGGCTGCACCGGCGGCCAGCATCGCTCGGTCTATATTTCCGAATGGCTGGCCCGACAATTTGCGGCCCGCGCCCGCGTTCTGGTCCGCCACCGCACGCTGGCTGGCGAGTGAAACACTGGCTGGCGCTGGTCCGGCCGGGCGACTGGCTGGTCATGCTCGCCAGCGCCCTCTTGGTTGGCATTAGCGTCCCCACCTTTTGGCAAGGCGGCCTGGCTGACCGCGCCATCATCCGTCAGGAGGGCAAAGTCTTTGCCGAAGTTGATCTGCGCAGCAAGCGGCAGTTTGAAGTCAGCGGCCCGCTCGGCACGACGCTGATCGCCATCGAACCGGGCCGTGCTCGCGTCATCAGCGACCCCGGCCCACGGCAATATTGCGTCCGCCAAGGCTGGTTGATGCGCCCTGGAGAAATCGCCATCTGTGCCCCCAACCGGGTCAGCGTACAAATTACCGGACGCACCAAGGTTTATGACTCCATCAGTTATTAAGCTGACGATTACCGCCGAAGACCGGCGCGTCGCCTGGCTGGCCACGGCGGCGGTCGGCCTGTCGCTGGTCGATGCGGCGATTCCTTCACCGCTCCCCGGGGTCAAACCAGGGCTGGCCAACATCGTCACGCTGGTCGTCCTCGCCCGTTACGGCTGGGGTACGGCGGTCTGGGTCAGCGCCCTGCGCGTCTTGGCCGGCAGTCTGCTACTCGGCTACTTCCTCGCCCCCGGTTTCTTCCTCTCATTGGCTGGCACCACGCTCAGTCTGCTCACTCTCGGCCTTGCCCGCCATCTGCCAACGCGTTGGTTCGGCCCGGTCAGCCTAAGCATATTCGCCGCCTTTGCTCACATTGGTGGCCAACTATTACTTGCCCGCCTATGGCTAATTCCCCACGACGGCGTATTCCTGCTTACCCCGGTTTTTGCTGCAGCGGCGCTGGTCTTTGGCACCATCAATGGACTGATCGCAGCTAAACTGCTGGCTGAATCAGGGCCATCGGAAACTCCACATGTCTAAAACCATCTGCCTCGCCCTCACCGGTGCATCCGGCATGCCTTACGGCCTGCGCCTACTGGAATGCCTGCTGGCTGCCGACTGCACAGTTCAGTTGCTCTATTCGCAAGCCTCCCAGATCGTCGCCCGCCAGGAAATGGATCTTGAACTGCCTTCCCGCCCAGCCGACGCCAAAACAGCCCTGCTCGCCCGCATGCCTACGGTCGACCCGGAAAAACTGGCTGTTTTCGGCCGCGAAGAATGGTTCGCCCCGGTCGCATCCGGCTCCAACCCGCCCGTTGCCATGGTGATTTGTCCCTGTTCGATGGGCACGCTGGCCGCCATCGCTCAAGGCTTGGCCGACAACCTGATCGAACGTGCCGCCGATGTTGTATTGAAGGAAGGGCGCAAACTGGTGCTCGTTCCACGTGAAACGCCGTTTTCGGCCATCCACCTTGAAAACATGCTGCGCCTGTCACGGGCCGGCGCGGTCATCCTGCCGCCCAGCCCAGGTTTTTACCATCATCCGAAAAATGTGCAGGACATTGTCGATTTTGTCGTCGCTCGCATCCTCGACCAGATCAGCGTCCCGCACACATTAATGCAGCGCTGGGGCGAATAATGGCTTGGTTCAACCCGGCTCGCCCGCCGCCCGAAGTCACCACGGAAACTTTGAACATTCCGCTCTTTCCGCTCAACACGGTACTTTTTCCCGGCAGTTTGCTACCGCTGAAAATTTTCGAGCAACGCTACCTTGATATGGCAGCGGTCTGCATGAAAGACGACCAGCCATTTGGCATTTGCCTGATTGCCAGCGGCAAGGAAGCAGGCCCGGTGGCGCAACCGCACGCCATCGGCACCCTGGCACGTATTACCCAGTGGGACATGGCCCAACTCGGCATTCTGACGATCACCGCTCTAGGTGCCGAGCGTTTTCAAATTATTCAATCGCACCCGACTGATAATTTACTTGAAGCCGAAGTCAAAACCATCGCTGACACCGGCCCAACGCCCTTTCCGCCAGAACGCAATCGGCTACTCCCCTTCCTTCAGCGCATTATCAACGACCTCGGGCCGGAACGCATTGCCACCCCACACCGTTTCGATGAAGCCGAATGGGTGAGCTACCGGATTACCGAAATCCTGCCCATTCAAAATCTGGCCAAGCAAAAATTGCTCGAACTAGACGATGCCGTAATGCGTCTGGAGATTCTGGAAAAATTTCTCGATCAGCGTCAGTTGCTCGATTAAATCCAGCGTGGCTTGCTTTTTTAACTGGCAATCCTGATTGCAAACAGCATAACCAACGACAACAAATCCGACTACCCCCTGCGAGAACTCTTCACCATGAATCAATCCATCTACGACATTCCCCTTAAAAAGCTGAACGGCCAGGATACAAGCTTGCGCGAATACCAGGGACAGGTCCTGCTAATCGTCAATGTCGCCTCCCAATGCGGCCTGACGCCGCAATATGCCGGGCTGGAAAAACTGTTTGAAACTTACCAGGCCCGTGGCCTGCAGGTGCTGGGTTTTCCCTGCAACGACTTTGCTGGCCAGGAACCGGGCGGCGCCGAGGATATTCAGGAATTCTGCACAAGCCGTTTCAGCGTTCAGTTTCCCATGTTCGAAAAGCTCAATATTAATAGCGAACCCCGGCATCCGCTGTACACGCATTTAATCGCGGCTCAACCCAAAGCCACGCCCCCAGCGAACAGTGACCTGCGCGAAAAGCTGGCCGAGCACAAGTTGCTGCCCAAGGAAGCGATTGATGTCCTGTGGAATTTCGAGAAATTTCTCGTCGACCGCAACGGCCAGGTGGTGCACCGCTTTGCGCCGGACATGACGCCGGACGACGCCGTTCTCGTCACCGCCATTGAAACTGCGCTGGTCTGAACGGTGCCGAACACTCGTCACAACCCAGTCCCAGTTGCCGCAAAGCCCGACGTCTGCCAACCGACAGGTTCGGCTGAACTGGCTATGCTCGACATTTACATGCCAATGATGAAGTCGGCGGCCATCCTTTCCGCCGGGCGTCTTGGCCTTTTCGAGGCGCTGGCCGGCGGCCCGCTGGCGCTTGCCATACTGGCTGAAAAAATCCAGGCGAGCCCACAGGGAACCGGCTATCTGGCTGACTTTCTCGTCACCATTGGCTACCTGGAAAAGTACGGCGAACAGCTCGACGAACGCTACACCAACACCGCCAGCACGCAACGCTGGTTCACCAGCGCCAGCCAGATCAATTACACCCCCGGCCTGCTGTGGACACTGGAAGCCTGGCCGATGATGGGCGACCTGACGGCAGCGGTACGGCGCGGTTCTCCCGAGCAAACACTGTGGCAAGCGATGGAGGCAAAGCCGCAACTCGGGCAAACCTTCTCCGCCTATATGGATGCCTTTGCCCAAGACCTAGATACCGAACTGCTGGCCCACATTCCGATCTCGCCCGAGCACCTCCGCCTGCTTGACCTCGGTGGCTCGCACGGCATGCACTCGATTCGTTTTTGCCAACGCTACCCGCAACTAAGCGCCCTGATTGTCGACCTACCCAGCGCCTTGACCGAAACGGCCGGCACTATTGCCAGCCACCAGTTGTCCGAACGCATCCACGTTAGCCCAGGCGAACTGCTGGTGCATGACTGGGATGGCAAGCACGACGTGGTCTTCTACCTCTCGGTGGCTCACAACCATTTCGCCGAAGAAAACCGGCAAGCCATCCAGCAAATTTTTGACGCCCTCAACCCGGGCGGCCTGCTGGTCATCCATGAGTATCTTGCCGACACGGCAAACAACGCCTTTATGGCCGCCTTTCGCCTGACGCTGCTCTATGAAACCGGCACCCAGACCTATCGCTACGGCGACTATGTTGGCTGGCTGGAAGCCGCCGGTTTTGCCGCCATTACCCGCATCAACCTCAATCCGCTGGAAAAAGGCACACTGATTCTCGCCACTCGGCCAGGTTAGTCACATTGCTGCGGTCGACCGGAAAAATTGCCAAATATTGCCGCAGAAAACAGCTAACTTCGCGCCATCAGCGGCAGAACTTGAACACAGCACGCTTATCCGGTTAGCTCCCAACCCTGATAGATCTAGTGGGTCGGGATTTTGCGGCGTAAAGCTCGGCATAAGTGGGCGCTGTGACATCGCCGGCGCTGCCAAGCAGAGAGCGGAATGCGTTGAATGGATAGAAGCAGCGGTTGAAGTGAAAAGTGAACTCGTTTAGGCATGCCGGCAGGCGCTACGGCGCTTTTCACGAAACCGCAGAGCGAATCAACGCTTCGATCAGGTACAACCGTTAACCGAATCCGTCCGGCGTATCGACCACTCCTACTGTGAAAGTGCCACTTGAAATCCCTATCCTTTCCTTAACCCCGATCAGTTTTTTTTCTTGACGTTGGGTTTGACATCCTTACCCTCGGCAATGTCACCCTTGAAGCTGTTTTCAACCAGCGGCGGCGCATCGACCTGCCCGACATGGCACTGCACACAGTTATGGCGTAGCGCTGAGCTTGCTGCCTGTTTCTTGCCATCCCGATCGAAAAAGTGACTGTCACCAATTTTCGGCGCATTTTTCTTCTTGTAGGCATCGGGGCCATGACAGCTCAGGCACTGGTTTTCTTCCAAGGTAATTTCATCAAAATTTTCAACAGCATGGGGAATCACCGGTGGCTGGCTGCGGTAAGTTCGTGCCACCTTGGTCTGGCTGCCGGGCTTGCCGCCAATGTACTTTTTGGCCTCCGGCGCCTGGTCGACTGCAGTAACATCCGCACCACGCATCGGCTGGGGCGCTTCTTGAGCGTGAACGGGTGCGACCAGCGCCCAACAGGCGGCGGATGCCAGGATGGCGAATGTCGTCTTCAGTGTTTGTTTCATGATGGGCGCTCCTTCTCTAGAACTCGAAAATCACTTGGCTTCCGGGGGGGTGCTGATCAACGGGTTCGTCGAAGCCGGGGTTTTGAAATGCAGACTGTAGGTAAATACATCCTTCGAGCAGACATCGATGCAGCGACCACAATTTGTACAATTAGCCGCCAGAATGACCGGGCCGATGCCTTTCGCTTCGCCTTTCAGCGCTGGACGAATCACCTGCGGCTCGGGGCAAACCTCGAAACAATCCATGCAGTCGTTACATGCGGCGCGCTGCGGGGCTGAAATACGTAACGGACTCCAGCGCCCAAGCAGACTGTAGAAAGCACCGACGGGGCAAAGTCGACCGCACCAGCCGCGCGTCATTACGAACAAATCGAACAGGAAGATAGCGATGACTACGGTCCACGCTGTTCCCAGGCCAAAAATCAAGCCCCGATGCAGCATTGAAACCGGGTTAATTAGTTCCCACAGAACCACGCCGGTCAGCGCCGAACCGAGCAGCGTCATGCCGAGTATCCAGTAGCGGGTATGGCGCGAAAGGTTACTGCCGCCCTTTATCCCAAGGCGATCACGCAACCAGCCGGCGGCATCAGTTACCACGTTAATCGGGCAAACCCAACTGCAATAGACCCGGCCACCGACTAGTAGATAAAAGGCGAAAGCAATTGCAAGACCGATCAGACCCAGCGTTTCCGGTACATGGCCGGAGAATAGCGACTGCGCGGCGACATAGGGATCAGTTAGCGGCAAGATGCCCAAGGTATAGCTGTAATTGAGATTGCCCTTGACGACCCAGATGCCGGCCAGCGGGCCGAGCATAAACAGGCCGAGAATGCCGAATTGCGAGACGCGGCGCAGGATCAGCCACTTGTGGGCACGCAGCCAGCCTTTCTCTTCGATCGCTTCAGCCCCGATTCGCTTCTTGTGCGCGATCTGGCTCATGGCTTACCTCCCAAACCGGGCGGAAGACTGGGTATCTGCCCGGCTTCGCTACCCGGCATGCCACGCGCTGTTGCCGTATGGCCACTGGCCGGATCGTAATGTCCGGGCAAAACAGCGCCTTCCGGCAGACGGTCAGGCAGGTCGACCATTTTCGATTCGTCAATCAGCGAATGCCCGGCCTTCTTCTGCTCATCCCAACCAATACGATAATGCTTGCCAAGCTCGCCCTTGGCCAACTTGGCCGGCAGGATGCGGATTGCCGACTCTTCAAGAACACAGGATTTTTCGCATTTGCCACAGCCGGTGCAATGCTCGGAATGCACGGTGGGCAAGAACATGGCGTGGCGCCCGGTACGGGTGTTGGGCACCAGATCAAGGGTGATTGCCTGGTCGATTACCGGGCAGACGCGGTAACAGACATCGCAACGCAGACCGAGGAAATTGAGGCAGGTTTCGTGGTCAATCAGGACAGCGACACCCATTTTTGCCTTGTTGATATCCACCAATCCATGGTCTAGCGCCTTGGTCGGGCAAGCCTTGACGCAAGGGATGTCATCGCACATTTCGCAGGGAATATTACGCGCAGTGAAGTATGGCGTGCCAGTGGCAACGGGGGTTTCCGGTTTGGCGAGTTCCAGCGTGTTGTAGGGGCAGTCGCGCACGCACAGACCGCAGCGAATGCAGGCGCCGAGGAAATCATCTTCCGGCAAGGCGCCGGGTGGGCGTAGAGCCAAAGCGGGCAATGCTTTTGATTGCTTGGCGTAAAGGCCCAAGCCAAGCCCGAGCATGCCGACGCCACACGCCATTTTTGCGGAGTCAAAAATAAATTGCCGGCGGGCAACGCCGCTCTTGGCCGGGGTGTTTTTGGTTGGTTTCATCTCGTTTCAGTTCAGCCGCCAGGTGAGGCTCTCGCCTCACCTTTGTTGCGGCACTTCCTGATTACCTTAAGCGTTACTCAACGTTCACGCCTTGACGACCTTGCAGGCGCATTTCTTGTAATCGGTCTCCTTCGAGATCGGGCAGGTGGCGTCCAGCGTCAGCTTGTTGACCAAGCGATGCTCGTCAAAGAATGGGACAAAAACCAGACCAACCGGTGGCTTGTTACGCCCCCGGGTTTCGACCCGCAACTGAATTTCACCGCGCCGGGTTGATAGTTTGACCACGTCATTGCGAACCAGGCTGCGTTTCTTAGCGTCTTCCGGATGCATATACATGACCGCATCCGGCATAGCCTTGTAAAGCTCCGGTACGCGACGGGTCATCGAACCTGTATGCCAGTGCTCCAGTACACGACCGGTACAGAGCCAGAGATCAAAATCGGCATCCGGCATTTCAGCCGCCGGTTGATAGGGCAGCGCAAAAGCAATAGCCTTGCCATCCGGGTAACCATAGAAGCGAACGCTCTCACCCTTGGGTACGTAAGTATCGTAGCCCTCGCGAAAACGCCACAGCGTTTCCTTGCCATCAACCACCGGCCAGCGCAGACCCCGTGCTTTGTGATAAACGTCGAAGGGAGCCAGGTCGTGCGCCTTACCGCGACCAAAGCTGGCGTACTCTTCGAACAGCCCTTTCTGCACGTAGTAACCAAAGGCTTTGGACTCATCATTCATGTAGTCCTTGATGCCGTGTGCGTTGACCGTCCTGACTTCGTCCAGCCCGAATTTGTTGACCTGGCCGTTGGCAAAAAGGACGTCATAAAGCGTCTTGCCCTTGTATTCCGGATTCTTGTCGAGCAAGTCGGCGGGCCAGACCTCTTCGATCTTGAAGCGCCTGGAAAACTCCATGTATTGCCAGAGGTCGGACTTGCCCTCACCGGGCGCCTTGACCTGTTGCCGCCACATCTGGCCACGCCGCTCGGCGTTGCCATACATGCCTTCTTTCTCCATCCACATGGCACAGGGCAGGATCAGGTCGGAGGCCATCGCCGAGACAGTCGGATAGACATCGGAAACCACCACGAAGGCTTTCGGATTACGCCAGCCCGGGTAAATTTCTTCATTGATGTTCGGCCCGGCCTGCATATTGTTGGTCGTCGACGTCCAGTAAAAGCCAAGCTTGCCATCTTTCAGGGCGCGGCTCTGCGCGACGGCGTGCAGACCAATCCACTCGGGAACCG
Organism: Burkholderiales bacterium; assembly: GCA_038250105.1. Lineage (GTDB taxonomy): Bacteria > Pseudomonadota > Gammaproteobacteria > Burkholderiales > Rhodocyclaceae > Azonexus. The sequence continues at coordinate 12,947 of JBBSCQ010000002.1, forward strand.
TACCGGCTGGCAGCTTCCAGAGTTTTTCCGACAACTCACGGTGCTTTGGATTCATCACCACCATATCGGCTGGCAAGCGGTGGGCAAAGGTGCCGACTTCGCGTGCCGTACCACAGGCCGAAGGCTGGCCGGTCAGCGAGAAGGGCCCGTTGCCCGGTTCGGAAATCTTGCCCACCAGCAAGTGGACGTTGTACATCATGTTGTTTGCCCAGGTGCCGCGGGTATGCTGATTGAAACCCATGGTCCAATAGGAAACCACCTTGATTTTCGGGTCAGCATATGCCTTGGCCAATGCTTCTAGCCGATCCTTCGGTACGCCTGAAATTTCGTGCGCCTTGTCGAGGGTGTACTCAGAAACAAAGGCGGCAAACTCATCGAAAGTCATCGCTGTCGAGTTGTTCGGGTTGCCCTTCGGCTTGCCGTCTTCACCCGGATAACCGTTGTTCATCGCCACTTTTTCCAGCGGATGATTCGGCCGCAGGCCATAGCCGATATCCGTCACGCCCTTGGCGAACTTGACGTGTTTAGCCACAAAATCCTTGTTGACCGCACCGGTCTGGATAATGTAGTTGCAGATATAGTTAAGGATGGCGAGATCCGATTGCGGCTTGAAAATCAGCTCGTTATCGGCCAGCTCGCAAGAGCGATGCGTAAAGGTCGAGAGAACATGGACCTTGACATGCTTGGCGCTCAACCGGCGGTCGGTAATGCGCGACCAGAGAATCGGGTGCATCTCCGCCATGTTCGAACCCCACAAGGCGAAGACGTCGGCGTGATCGGCATCGTCATAGCACCCCATTGGCTCGTCAATGCCAAAGGTCCGCATAAAGCCGGCCACGGCCGAAGCCATGCAGTGGCGGGCGTTCGGGTCGATATTGTTGCTGCGGAAACCCGCCTTGAACAGTTTGGCCGCCGCATAGCCTTCCCAGACCGTCCATTGGCCGGAGCCGAACATGGCAATATTGCGCGGCCCACCATCCTTGAGCGCGGCCTTGCATTTCTCTTCCATGATGTCGAGCGCCTGCGTCCAGGTGATCGGCTTGAAATCGCCGTTTTTATCGTACTTGCCATCTTTCATGCGCAGCATCGGCGTCATCAGCCGATCTTTGCCGTACTGGATTTTCGAGAGGAAATAGCCCTTGATACAGTTGAGGCCGCGATTGACCGGCGCCTCCGGGTCACCCTGGGTCGCAACAATCCGGCCATCCTTGACACCGACCAGCACACCGCAACCGGTACCGCAATAGCGACAAACGCCCTTGTCCCAGCGCACGCCGTCATCCCGACTGGGGGCGGCAGCAACCATGCCCGGCACGCTAATACCGGCCACCGTGGCTGCTGCAGCGACGGCGTTGCTCTTGATAAAATCACGCCGGGTAAGTTTTATTTCGACCATCTCACGCCTCCTCATCTGGATCAGATTCGTACTGGTGATACACCAATGACGCCGAGAGCACCCCGGACGTCAGGCGGATCGCCTCAAAAGTATCGACTGTGGCGCCTTCCGAAGGCGCTTCGATGGTGACAATCATTCGTCCATCTTCAGCGACAGCATGAACTTCAACCCCGGCCAAAGCGGCCAGCAGCTGGCGGACCTCGGCGCTGCTTTCCGGGGAAACCCCAAGCAGGATGCTGGAAATATTGGTACTGGTAACAGCCTTCATGTCCATACAACGCCCTGTCAGTTTTATGTCAGCCGGAGCAATTTACGCTTCTCGGTAGGCAATTCTTTTAGCGCAGATCAAGATTTCGGAGAAACCCTAGAACTTTTGTGTGTATGGTTGACCAGGGGCAACGAAGCGCCATGACGGCATGCGCATTGCGCGTGGTTTGTTCGGCAATTTCGCGCCATCAAATCTCAGCTTGAAGCCGAGTTTGATAATTACATCCGCGTGCTGCCGGCTGCCATTAAAGGCATGGCCGCCCGGCACCTTGATGCGGCGCAGTTGCTTGAGGATGGGATCAATGGCCCGGCAGACAGCTTGCTTTAACTCGACCCAGCGCTGACCAAATCAAAAAAGCCAACCCATAACGGTTGGCTTTTTATTTAAAATCATATATCTGCGTGGAGCGGGTGAAGGGAATCGAACCCTCGTATGCAGCTTGGGAAGCTACCGTTCTACCATTAAACTACACCCGCCCGAATCGGCAGGCTGCATTCTAAGCGGAGAAGGGCTTTTGATTCAAACTTCCTGTTGGTCAGCCAGTTGCCGATATTGGCCGGCGTGAAAAATCAGCGGTGCCAATTCAGAATTTTCGTAAAAGCGTTCAATCCGGCCAATAAAAATGGTGTGGTCACCACCGACGTACATCGTCTCATTAGCCACTTCAAAAGTTGTACAGCACTCCGGAAAAACAGGAGCGCCACCCATGCCCGGTTGCCAGGCCAGACCAACAAAGCGATCAGCTGGCCAAGTAGCAAAGCGGTTCGAGAGATCCTGCTGCTCAACCGAGAGAATATTGATGGCATGGTGACTGGCCCGACGGAAGGCTTCGAGATTGTGCGAAGCATTGTCGAGACACCACAGAACGAGCGCTGGCTCTAGCGAAACGGCTGAAAACGAATTGACGGTCAGTCCAATGGGGTGCCCATCCGGATTGATGGCTGTAACGATGGCAATGCCGGTTGCAAAGCGACCGAGGGCGTTACGCAAGTCACGGCTATTTGTTTGGGGTTGGGTCATCAGGTCAATCAGGCAAAGGCCGGCGGGAAAGGCCGTATTATCGGTGCTCCCGCAACTCACGTCGAGGCAGATTTGCCCTCTCAACATCCCTTTACTACCCGCCTGATCGCCTGGCAGAAAATCTCCGGGCGCCATGACCTGCCCTGGCAGAAAACCCGCGACCCTTACCGCATCTGGCTTTCAGAAATCATGTTGCAGCAAACGCAGGTAACAACGGTAATCCCGTACTACCAGCGTTTCCTTGCTAGCTTTCCCGATGTAATGGCGCTCGCAGCGGCGCCGATCGAGCAAGTGATCGAGCATTGGGCCGGCCTCGGCTATTACGCCCGGGCGCGCAATCTCCACCGCTGCGCGCAGCAGATTGCTACGGTCCACGCCGGAAAATTCCCGAAATCGCCGGAAGAACTAATTGCGCTATCGGGCATCGGTCGATCCACCGCCGCTGCGATTGCTGCTTTTGCGTTTGGTCAGCCGGCGGCGATTCTCGATGGCAATGTAAAGCGGGTGCTTTGCCGCCAGTTCGGCATTGAGGGATTTCCTGGTTCGGCCAGCGTTGACCGTAGCCTTTGGGCGCTGGCGGAAAGCCTGCTGCCGACGAGCGATATCGAATCCTATACCCAAGGCCTGATGGATCTTGGCGCCACTTTGTGCAGCCGCAGCCGGCCCCGCTGTGAGGAATGCCCGGTCCGCGCCGACTGCGTCGCCCGGCGCGATGGACGCCAAGGTGAGCTACCCGTGAGCCGCCCGCGATCTGCCGTGCCAGAACGTGCTGCCACTTTTGTACTGATCTTGCATCGGCAGCAACTTTTGCTCGAACGGCGGCCACCCAGCGGCATCTGGGGCGGTTTGCTCGTGCCACCGGAAGGTGAGGTCAATCAGGTACTAAGCAAGCTCGGACTAATTGCTATAAGCCAGCACTCACTACCAGAAATAAGGCATGCATTTACACACTTTCGTCTGACCATTCAGCCGGTAGTGTGCCAAGTTGAAGCCCATTTTGGTTGTGCTGAAGCCGGGTTTAGCTGGGTGGATCTGGATAAGGCAGCAGATGTCGGGGTACCAACGCCAATCGGCAAACTAATCAGGCAGGTTGCCAACGCAAAGGACTAAGCCCCCAACGCTCAAACGTTTCAGCACCAACGATCTGGCCATAGTGATTACCCACTTTCCGCGCCAGATCAACGGCGGCGGGGGCAACGTACTGACGACGTGCCGCGTGATAGATCACGCGTACCACCGGGCTGAGTAGATTATCGTGATGTACCTCTTCGACTACGGCCAAATGGCCACTCTCGAGCATGACCAAGGTACCGACCGGATAGATACCCACCGTCCGGACAAAAGCTGCGATCAAGGCCGGATCAAACTGTGTGCCACCTTGATCGTAAAGCTGGCGCAGGGCCAGCGAAGGTGAAATTGCCGGGCGATAGGGCCGATCCGAGGTCATGGCATCGTAGGTATCGACAATCGCCGCCATCCGCCCGGCCAGTGAAATTTCATCACCCGCCATCCGATAAGGGTAACCGCAACCGTTGTAGCGTTCATGGTGCTCAAGGACAACGGCCACCGCCGTTTCGGACAGGCGCGAGGTTGCCTCCAGCACGGCCAAACCTTCTTCAACATGACTTTGCACCAGCGTATATTCTGATTTGGAGAGCATCCCCGGCTTGGTAATCAGCTTGGTCGCCATCGACGACTGGCCGATATCCTTGAGCAAGGTGCCCAACGCCAGTTTTTCCAGCTCCGGTTGTGGCATATCCTGTTGCTGGCCAAGCGCAATGATCAACGCCGCAGTTGCCACAGCATGCTCCGTCGCGTAGGCATCCATCCGCTTGAGGCGGGCCAGCGGCGCCAAGGCATCCGGATTACGCAGCACCGATTCGATCATTTTGCTGACCACCGGCTCCAGTCGCGCCGCATCCACCGTGCGCCCGGCCCGTGCCGCCAACATCAGATCGGTCACCGTGCCGCTGGCTTCGCCAAGCAGCCGACCGGCACGGCGCCTCTCTTCACCGAGCGATACTTGGCGGGGCGCCGTCTTGATCCGCTCGGCCAGTGAAACAAATTTGCGCTCGACTTCATTGATCCGGGCGATGGGCGAGGGTGGTAGATCAATCCCCCGGTTGGTATCAATACTGACCTCGGCAATACCTTCCAGCACCAACCTGCGCACATGCGCCTCGTCTTCGACTTCAAATCTTGGTCGCCAGAGCGAATGTTCCAGCCAGGGTTTGTGCAGGTCCACGACAAACATGCCGGGTAACAGCTCGCTGATCGGGATCTGACGAATCACGCGGAAAATCCGGTCTTACTTTGACGCAGCTGCGGCCTCGGCGGAACGCCGCTCGGCCTCTTTGATTTTTGCCGCGACACGGGCATCGTGATCGACCTGTTTCTGCCGATACTTTTCCACATCCGCCGCCTGCCGCTTGCTTCCCTCCTCCGCCTTTTGCGCCTTGCTGGCCTGGGTTGCCGCTTCCTGCGCTGCAGCCGCCTCGCGCTCGGCACTTGCCTCGGCCTCACGCTGCTTGAGATCAGCCTCGTGTTGTGGCGCCGCTTCACTACGCCGTTGATCCTTGTCGCTCAACTGCTCCTTCTTCACGGCGCGCTCCAGCGTCTTACCCTCGTTTTCGATCAATCGAGCCTCTTTTTGGGCCGCCATGTGCACTTTGCGCGCATCGCGCTGGCAGCCATAAACCAGAAATTTCTTGAAACAGGCGACGTGTTGCGCCTCAAGAGCCTGGTCAGCTGCCAACAGGCGCGCATTGGCATCCGCCTTCAATGCGGCCGCCCGATCCAGCCGCGCCTGCCAATCAGCCTGCTGTTCAAGTGTGGTTGCACTTTCATCAGCCAGCGCAGAAAAGCTGAACGCGAGCAGGGCGATTAGCCGAACAACCTTGAACAGGGGTCGATTTTGCATTTGTCGTAATTCTCGATACTCAAAATATGCTGCGGAGCCTAGGCGGCAAAATTCAACATTTTGCACTCGCCAATGGCGAATCTGCTTGATGATGCCGAAGATTTTAGCAGGGCCTCGCTATAATTCGCCCCCTCATGATCGCCCTCCGTCAAGTCACCTTCGCCCGCGTCGGCCGCCCGCTGGTTATCGACGCCTCGGTTCAACTGCACACCGGCTGGAAAGTCGGCGTTGTGGGTGCCAACGGCTGCGGTAAATCCAGCTTGTTTGCGCTGCTTGGCGGCGAATTGCACGCCGAATCCGGCGATGTCGAACTGCCAGCCAGCTGGCACATTGCCCGCGTCGCCCAGGAAACCCCGGCCCTGCCCGATGCCGCCCTCGACTTTGTCCTTGATGGCGACGTCGAACTGCGTCGGGTCGAACGCGAACTGGTCGACGCCGAAGCGCGCAACGACGGTGTCGCCATCGGCCACCTGCACGACCGCTACGGCGAAATCGGCGGTTACTCGGCCAAGGCCCGGGTTGCTGAAGTGCTGCACGGCCTGGGTTTTACCGATGCCGATTTCTCGCGCCCGGTTTCTGATTTTTCCGGCGGCTGGCGAGTGCGTCTCAACCTTGCCCGCGCCCTCTCCTGCCGGGCCGACCTGCTGCTGCTTGACGAGCCGACCAACCACCTCGACCTCGACGCCGTCTTCTGGCTCGAAACCTGGCTAAAAAACACCCCGGCCACCTTGCTACTGATTTCGCATGACCGCGACTTTCTTGATGCCGTGGTTGGCCAGATCTTGTCGATTGACTTGCAACGCCTGAGCCTGACCAGCGGCGGCTATTCCGACTACGAACGCGCCCGCGCCGCCCGGCTGGCCACGCAGCAATCGGCCTACGAAGCACAGCAGCGCGAAGTCGCCCACCTCAACAGCTTCATCAACCGTTTCCGTGCCCAGGCCACCAAAGCTCGCCAGGCGCAAAGCCGGATCAAGATGCTCGAACGCATGGAAACCGTCGCCGCCGCCCATGTCGATTCACCCTTTCATTTCGTTTTCCGCAAACCGAGCGCCCTACCCGACCCGCTGCTCAGTATCGAAAATGCCTCGGCTGGCTACGTTGACCGCAGCATTCTCGACAACATCACGATGACGCTGCGCCCCGGTTGCCGGATCGGCCTGCTTGGCCGCAACGGCGCTGGCAAATCGACCCTGATCAAGCTGCTGGCCGGCGCCATCGAACAACAAGGCGGCCTGCGCAAGGAAGCCAAGGCGCTCAACATCGGCTATTTCGCCCAGCATCAGCTCGAACAACTGCGCCCCGACGAATCGCCGCTGCAACATCTGGCCCGCCTCGAACCACTGACGCCGGAACAGGAAATGCGCGACTATCTCGGCGGCTTCGATTTCCGCGGCGACATGGCCAGCCGGGCGATCGAACCCTTCTCCGGCGGCGAAAAATCGCGTCTGGCGCTGGCCCTGCTGATCCGCACCAAGCCCAATCTTCTGCTGCTCGACGAGCCAACCAACCACCTTGATCTCGAAATGCGCGAAGCGCTGACCTTCGCGCTGCAAGACTACGAAGGCGGCATGGTATTCGTCTCGCACGACCGCCACCTGCTGCGCACCTGCGCCGACGAACTGCTGCTGGTGGCCGATGGCAAGGCGATTGAATTCGACGGCGACCTCGACGACTACGCCGCCTGGCTAGCCAGCCAGCGCAATGCCGAGAAGTCACCGGAGCCGGAAATGGCCGCTGAGAAAACTGGCCGGCTGCAACAACGCGCCGACGCCAAGGCCAATCGTCAGGCGGTGCTGGCCCAACGCCGGCCGCTGATCAAGGAAATCGAACAGCTGGAAAACAACCTGGCCAAGTGGCATGAGGAAAAAGCGGCGTTGGATGAAAAACTCGCCGATCCGGCCCTTTATGCGACAACCGATCGCAGCTTGAGCGATGAATTACACCGGCAATCAGCCAAGTTGGCCGATGACATCGGCGCAGCCGAAGAGCGTTGGCTTGAGGCTCAGGATGAATTGGAAGCATTGCCGCCAGTTTAATCCCATCGTGCTAATTCACCCCGCCGGGTGTAGCATTGTGGATTAAAGGGACGACAACAGATACCTTCCTTGAAAGGATGGATGTGTTAACAAAACGCAGATTTTTGTTTGGTACGATCTTCGGCTTGCTTGCAGCCAAAACCGCATTCGGTCAGGAAAAATCAAAAGTAAAACCGCTCACGCTGGGGTTGATGCCTTATCTGAGTACGCGCGCCCTGCTCGCCACCTACCAGCCGCTTGCCAATGCGCTGGAAAATGAACTGAATCAACCAGTCCAACTCCTTACCGCGCCTGATTTTGACACCTTTTTCAAACGCGTACTGATCGGCGATTATGATTTTGTCGTGCTTGCACCGCATTATTCGCGAATCGCCATCAAGGATTATGGCTACAAGGCGCTCTTGATGAACAAATCGCCCATCCGCAGCGTCCTCGTCACGGCCCGTAACAACCCGCTGGAAAGCTCTGCCGGCTTACGCAATCAGTCGATTGCCATTGTTGAGCGCAGCGCACTGGTAGCGATCAACGGCGCCATCTGGCTAGCCGACCAAGGCCTGAAGGAGGACGTCGATTATCGTTTCGTCGAAACCGTGACCCATTCGAGCGCCCTGCACAGTGCCATTTCCGGCAAGAGCCGTGCCGCCATTGTTTCCATTGCCTCGCTGCGCCTGGCGCCGCCCGAACTGCAACGGGACGCGGTCGTTTTTGTCGAATTTAAACAAATTCCCGGCATGTATTACCTCGCTCACAGTAGTCTGCCAGCAGCACAACAAGCGGCGATCAAGAAGGCGCTATTGCATTTCGAACCCACCGTCGAAGGTCAGGCATTTTTTGAGAAAACCTCGCACGGTGGCCTGCGTGAGCCAACCCATGAAGACGCCGAACTTCTCGACCGGATGCTGCCGGAAACCCGGCGCCTGCTCGGCAACATCCTCCGCTGAGCGAAATGGGCATTTTCAAGGTATTCCATTCATTGCGTGGCAAGCTGATCATCCTCACCGTCATGGTCGAGTTGATCACGCTGAGCGCCGTGGTCTGGAATAGCGAACGACTGGCTGAAGCACACCTGACCCGCCAGTTCGATTTGCGTCGTGCAGAAATCACCCTTTTGCTTCAGGCCGCCATTGGCCCGGCAATGGCGCAGCGCGATTATGCCGCCGTCCGCGAAACGCTGGTCTCAGCGCAACAATTGCAAGGCCTGACTTACCTCGTCATGTTCGATGAGGTAGGTCAGCGCGTGGCCAATGTAAATTGGGAAAGCAGCGAACCGGTTCCTGCGGTCAACGCGAAAAATGCGGCAATTTCCAACCTCAACCACATGAACACGCGGATTCCGGTTTATCTCGAGGGCCGCAACTATGGCGAACTGCAGATTGGCCTTGACCTGCGTTTTCTGCAGGAAATCCGTCAAGATTTGCTCACTCAAAATGTACTCCTAGCCGGTCTCGGCATTCTCCTCTCCGGCCTCGTTCTCGGCGGGCTAGCCCACCGCCTGACCCGACGCCTCGGGCTTCTGGCCAGCGCCAGTGACGATTTGGGGGCGGGTCGGCCCTTCACCACCCTGCCAGGGGCGGGCAATGATGACTTGGGCAGCGTTGTCCAGGCCTTCAACGACATGGGGAAAGCGCTTGAGCGGCGCATGGAAGACTTGCGCACGGCAGAAGCTGAACAACGAGGCCTGGCGGTCGCCATTGATACAGAACGGAGCCGGCTCGATGCCTTGCTCGCCGCCATGCGTATCGGCCTGGTCTTTGTCTCGGCGGATCAACGGGTTGCCTACATCAACCCATCCTTCCGTCAGCTCTGGGCGCTTGATTCGGCACAAATCCCGGCCGATCCGAAACTATCCGACCTCTGCGCCCTGTTGTCCAGCCAAGGCATCCTGCCGCAAGCCGTTCAAATCGAACAATTGTTTGCTGGAGATGGCACGCTGATGGAATTTGCCTGTGCGGATGGCAGCACGATCACCCAGCATGGCGTCCCGGTGAAAAGCCAGAAAGCGGGTGAAAGCGGCCGCCTGTGGATTTTTGAGGATGTCACCAGCGAACGGCAGACGGCTGAACGGCTGATCTTCATGGCTGAACGCGACCCGCTAACCGGCTTGGCTAACCGCAGCCGTTTCGACAGTGAACTCGCCCGCTTGATGCCACTGCTCGGGCGCGACCCGCTGGGATTCGGCGCCCTGCTCTATTTCGACCTTGATGACTTCAAATATATTAACGACACCTACGGCCACCGGGCCGGCGATAGCGTTCTGATTCGCACCACCGATGCAATCAGCGGCTTGGTGCGCAGCGGCGAATTGTTCGCCCGCCTGGGTGGTGACGAGTTTGCCATCATTGCAACGGGGGCCGATCTCGCCAGCGCGCAAGCATTGGCCGAACGCTTGCTCGACGCAGTCTCAAAAATCTCCTTTGAATTCGAAGGCCGCCGCCTGGGCTTGACCATCAGCCTCGGTGTCGCGCTCTTCCCCGAGCATGGCCAGACCGCCGAAGCCGTCGTTTCGCATGCCGATACAGCGATGTACCAGGCCAAACATGGCGGCAAAAACTGCTGGCGCCTGTACCGAGAAGATCTCGACCAATCGGAAACAATGCTGGCCCAATTGGGTTGGAATGAAAAAATTCAGGCCGCGCTCAACGAAAATCGCTTTGTCCTGCATTTCCAGGGCGTGCACGCATGCGCCACCGGTGCCGTTAGCCATTACGAAGCGCTGGTGCGGATGATCGACCCGGCCGACCCAACTAACCTGCTTTTGCCCGGTAATTTCATCCCGACCGCCGAACGTAGTGGGCGCATCGTCGATATTGATCGCTGGGTCATGCGCGCCGCCATTAAGAAACTGGCCGAAACGCCGACGCTGGCTGGTCTGGCGATCAACGTTTCAGCCCGAACTTTCGACGACCCGGCCTTGGCGACCTCAATCAGCAAACTGCTCGCTGAGTTTCAGGTTGAACCCCGGCGCTTGCTCGTTGAACTGACCGAAACCGCCGCCCTGGGCAACATGCAGGACTCCGAACGCTTCATCAGCGACATTCGTTCCTTGGGCTGCACCGTCTGCCTCGATGATTTCGGTGTCGGCTTCTCCTCGTTCGCCTACCTCAAGCACCTCTCAGCCGACATCCTGAAGATCGACGGCCTGTTCATTCGTGGCCTGATCAACAGTCGGGAAGATCAGGTATTTGTCCGCGCCATCATTGAAGTTGCCCGCGGCTTGGGAAAGAAAACGGTAGCTGAGTTTGTCGGCGACGCGGAAACCTTTGAACTACTGGCGACGATGGGCGTTGATTATGCTCAGGGCTTCTATCTTTCCCGGCCAGTCGCCGAAATATCGCCAGCTTGATCAGGTAAAATCTCGGTTTTTCGCATTCCGCAGGGAGTTGACCGTGCAAATCGTCTGTCTTGATCTCGAAGGTGTCCTGGTTCCTGAAATCTGGATTGAATTTGCCGCCCGCACAGGAATTCCCGAACTGAAGCGCACGACGCGCGATGAGCCGGATTACGACAAGCTGATGACGTATCGCCTGAACATCCTGCGCCAGCACAAGCTTGGTCTGCCGGACATTCAAAAGGTGATCGCCGAAATGGGCCCGATGCAGGGCGCCCGCGCCTTCCTCGACAAGCTGCGCGAGGATTATCAAGTCGTAATTCTCTCCGACACTTTCTACGAATTCGCCCACCCGCTGATGCGCCAACTGGGCTGGCCGACACTGTTCTGCCATTCGCTCGAAGCCGACGCCGACGGCATGCTGGTCGCCTACCATCTGCGCATGCCGGACCAAAAGCGTGAAGCAGTCAAACGCTTCAAGGAATTGAAGCTCAAGGTGGTCGCCGCCGGTGATAGCTACAACGACACCGCCATGCTCGGCGAAGCACACGGCGGCATTCTTTTCCACCCACCGGAAAACGTCATCCGCGAATTCCCACAGTACCCGGTCGTGCTGAATTACGACGATCTGCGCAGCGAAATCGACAAGGCTTTTGCCAAGGCTGCTTAAGCCAACAATTATGCCAAGCGACCGTTTTTATACCCTCTCAGCGTCCTGCCCCGACCAGGTCGGGATCATCGCCAAGGTTTCCGCCTTCATCGCCGGCAACGGCGGCTGGATTCTCGAATCGAGTTTTCACTCCGACGCGGTAACCGGTCGCTATTTCATGCGCCTTGAGATCAAGGCCAATTCACTGCCTTTCCTGCTCGCCGAATTACGTGAACGCTTTTGCAGTGAAGTTGCTGATCCGCTGCAAATGACCTGGCAGATCAACGACAGCGCGGTGAAAAAGCGGGTTGTCATCCTCGTTTCCAAGCAGGAGCATTGCCTGTACGACCTGCTGGCCCGTTGGCAGGCGAAGGAACTCGACATTGAGATTCCTTGTGTTATATCCAATCACGACACCTTCCAGGGTTTCGTCGAATGGCACGGCATTCCCTTCCATCACGTGCCGGTGAATAGTGACAACAAGCAGGCGGCCTTCGCTGAAATCCAGCGAATTTTCGAGGATGTGCGAGGTGACAGCATGGTGCTCGCCCGTTACATGCAGATTCTCGCGCCACAACTCTGCGCCGCGCTTTCTGGCCGCATCATCAACATTCACCATTCCTTCCTGCCCAGCTTTGCCGGTGCCAAGCCTTACCATCAGGCCCACGTCCGTGGCGTTAAGCTGATCGGCGCAACCTGCCATTACGTCACCAGCGAACTCGATGCCGGCCCGATCATCGAGCAGGACGTCATCCGCATCGACCATGCCGATTCACCCGATGACATGGTGCGCTACGGCAAGGACATCGAAAAAACCGTGCTTGCCCGTGGCCTGCGCTATCACCTGGAAGACCGGGTGCTGGTGCATGGCAACAAGACGGTCGTTTTCCGCTAAGGCAGAAACATGTTGATCCAGCACGAAAAATCTCTTTTGTTAGTGGTCGACGTACAGGAGAAACTGGCGCCGGCTATCTTCGCGGCAGAGGCGGCGGTTAGCAATAATGTCCGGCTACTGACTGGTGCACGCCAATTGGGCATTCCCAGCTTCATCTCGGAACAATACGTCCGCGGCCTTGGCCACAGCGTTGCCGAAATCCGCAATGCGGCGACTACTGAAACAAAGGCTGGTCCTGCGGTCGACGCCCATATTTTCGAGAAAATACATTTTTCCTGTGCGGCCGAAAGCGGCGTCATCGAAATGCTGCGCGCTACCGGCCGCCAGCAGGTCATGCTGACCGGTATGGAAACGCACGTTTGCGTCTTGCAAACCGGGCTGGGATTGCTTGCAGCGGGCTTTGACGTTTTCCTGGTCGCTGATGCTACATCCTCACGAACACTGGAAAACAAGACGGCGGCGATTGAGCGTCTGCGCGCCTGTGGTGGACAGATCGTGACGACGGAAATGGTGCTTTTCGAGTGGCTGGTCAAAGCCGGTACCGACGAGTTCCGGGCCCTGCTACCGCTGATCAAATAGCGCCGAAAAGTCCCGGTCTTAGCTGTCGAGCAGTTTGATCAGCTCAAATAGCCGCTGATAAAAATCTGGTGAAGTAACGGTTTCTTCGCCAACTTTGACCAAGGTATCCTTGTCGATCGACCAAGGCAACGACACCGAACCAAGCGCCGCCACACTCACCCCGGCGCTACTCCCCTTGGCTTTCATTTCATATTGCGTTTCCAGCCCATTGGCGTAAATCACGGCGCCCAGGCTGCTTGGCAAACAAACCAGCGTGATGGTCAGCCGGGTCGCTTCATCCGGCTTGGGGCGAAAGTATTTTTCCCCACGAATGCTGCGCGGCTTGTCGTCGTCAATCTGATAACCCTGACTGAGTAACGCCCGCTTGCCTATTTCACAGGCCAGATCAGGCTCCCGGCTGCTGTAATACTGAAACGGCGTCTCGCTGGTAAAGGTTTCCGTCTGGTAGGGGCGCGTCGCCTTCGTGGCAGCGCAGCCACTCAGCATCAGGCTGAAAATAACAGCAATAACGCTTAAACGACCAGGGCGGAAACGGGACGAGAAAGAGGCTTTCATTGGCGCTTATTTTAAGCAGTTCAGACAGTCACGGGTTGCCTGCCTGGCAAACAGATCGGCAATCAGTGAAATTCACGGCGAAAAAAAGGGCACCTGACGGTGCCCGAAGGGAGAGAGACAAAGATTCCTTACTTGCTACGACCAGCTAAAAGGCTGGCACCAGGCCAGCCTTTGCTTGCCAATGCTTAGTGGTGGTAAGCGGTTTCACCGTGCGAGGTGAGGTCAAGACCTTCACGCTCTTCTTCTTCCGGCACACGCAGACCGATCACGATATCGACCAGCTTGAAGGCAACGATCGAGACCACGCCAGACCAGACGATGACGGTACCAACACCCCACAACTGGCTAATTACTTGCGCCGTCATGTCGAAGTCGCCGACCTTGTTGGTGACGTAGTCGAGAACGCCTGTACCGCCTAGGGCCGGATCAACGAAGACACCGGTCAGGATGGCACCAAGGATGCCGCCAACGCCGTGGATACCGAAGACGTCGAGCGAGTCATCGGCACCGAGGATTTTCTTCAGGCCATTGACCCCCCACAAGCAGACCACACCGGCCAACAGGCCAATGATGATGCTACCCATGACACCGACGAAGCCGGCCGCCGGGGTGATCGCCACCAGACCGGCAACCGCACCGGATGCCGCACCCAGCATGGAAGGCTTACCCTTGAGGATCCATTCAGCAAACATCCAGGAGAGCGCAGCAGCAGCCGTTGCCACCCAAGTGTTAACCATGGCCAGCGCAGCACCACCCGAAGCTTCAAGAGCGGAGCCGGCGTTGAAGCCGAACCAGCCGAACCATAGCAGTGATGCACCGATCATCGTGAAGGTCAGGCTGTGCGGCGCCATAGCGACGTTGCCCAGGCCGGTACGACGACCAATCATGAAGGCACCGACCAACCCGGCAACTGCAGCATTGATATGGACAACGGTGCCGCCGGCGAAGTCGAGGGCGCCTTTCTGGAACAGGAAGCCAGCTGTCTTGCCAGCTGCTTCAGCAGCCGCAGCATCGATATAGGCATCCGGACCCGCCCAATACCAGACCATGTGCGCCATCGGGATGTAGGATAGCGTGAACCAGATGACCATGAAGACCAGCACGGCAGCGAACTTGGCACGCTCAGCGAAAGCACCGACGATCAGGCCGCAGGTAATGGCCGCGAAGGCGCCCTGGAAGATGATGTAGGCGAACTCGGAGATATTGACGCCCTTGGTGAAGGTTGCCGCTACAGAATCAACGGTTACGCCTTTCAGGAAGAGTTTATCCAGCGTCCCGAAGAAAGCGTTGCCCTCGGTGAATGCCGCCGAGTAACCATAGATCACCCAAAGTAGCGTAATCAGCGAGAAGGTTACAAAGACCTGCATCAGCACTGACAACATGTTCTTGGTGCGGACCAGGCCGCCGTAGAACAATGCCAAGCCAGGGATCGACATCAAAATAACCAGCGCTGCACTGACCATGACCCAAGCGTTGTCGCCTTTATTGGGCGGCGTCGGTGCAACAACCGGAGCCGCCACCGGAGCTTCAGCGGCAGCCGCTGCAGCAGGCGCTGCGACAACCGTCGCCGCTTCCGGCGCGGCAGCTTTTTCTTCAGCCCAGGCCGGTGCGCCAAAACCAACGGCACCGACCAGCGCTAGCAATGCAAATAAGCGTTTCATGGTTCGCTCCTTAGAGGGCATCGGTACCGGTTTCACCGGTCCGGATACGAACAACTTGTTCGAGGTCGAAGACAAAAACCTTGCCGTCACCGATCTTGCCGGTGCTGGCCGATTTTTCGATAGCTTCAATGATCTGGTCGATTTGATCAGCCCGAACAGCAGCTTCGATCTTTACCTTGGGCAGGAAATCGACGACATATTCAGCGCCCCGATACAGCTCGGTATGCCCTTTTTGCCGGCCGAAACCCTTCACTTCAGTGACCGTGATGCCCTGTACGCCAATGGCGGATAGCGCTTCACGCACTTCGTCAAGCTTGAACGGCTTGATAATGGCGGTAACGAATTTCATGATGGATATTCCCCATTAAAGTTGAATTTTTTACCCCACCCGCTGGTACCGGCCGGTACACCAGCGAGGTGGGTTTTAAAGCGATTTAGAAGGACTTGGTCAGCGACAGGACGCCAGTGGCACGACCTGCGTTCATGGTGTGTGAACCAGTTTGCGCGCCGGTAGTATCGACATTGTTGCTGAAGCAATAGAACTGGCCCTGGCCGCAATTACCCTTGGCGTTGGTATCAACGTATGCCAGACCAATCACCCAGCCATTGATGTCTTTGGTTACGCCAAGTTTCCAGTCGGTATAGTCGGCGTTCTGAACCTTCTTGAAGTCCAGGTAGCCAACGTGGCCGTTGATACCCCAGCCATTACCCAAGTCATAGTTTGCCGACAGGTCGAAATAACCCGTGCCGTCGGTGCTCTCGCCATTCGGACCTTTGGCATTGAAGTAATCGGTCACTGCGTAGTAATACTTGGCAGAAAGGAACTTCCAGCTACCGCCGATATAGAGCTCACCGTTCTTGACGGTCTTGCCGCTCAGGTCGGAACCCGGGTAGTAGTAATAGATACCGCCAACGTCGATACCAAAATCACCGAAGGCTATTTTGTAGCCACCGTAGAAGTCCATTTCCAAATTACCTTCCGGGAACCCGGCGCCGGAACTCACATTGGAGTTCCAGTTGCCAACGTAGAAACCGCTCGCGTGGGAATAATCAACGCCACCCTGAAAGGCCGGCTTGGCGAATGTTTGCGCAATACCACGGAAACGGTACTCGCTAAAGATGCCGGCGTTGCCGGTAAATGTATGGTCACTTGCAGCCGGGGCTTCAGCGGCCGGTGCAGCGGTCTGAGCAAAAGAGGGAGCAGCAAAGGCGCTAACCAGGGCTAGAGCGATCAGGGATTTATTCATGGTTCTCTCCTAATAAAAGAAATGATGCGAAAAATGATTTGTGCAGTACAGCATTAGCAGAAGACGTGCCAGGTCGTTTTTTTGATTTAAATCATAGGATTGCCACTCGCATTAGTCTTTATGCACCAAACTGACGCACCAATACCGTGCGGTCACACACTGTTACGCACCACACCTGAGCGGGTATTCCAAAAGGGGGATATTGCCCCTGTGATACACTGCCGGCACACGGAGGAACCCCATGCTCGACCCCAAAACACTAGAAGATATCGGCGCCAAAATGAGCGCCCTGCTGGCCAATTCACCGGTCAAAGACTTCGAAAAAAATGCCAAGGCTGCAATGAGCGGTGTCTTTGCCAAGCTCGACCTGGTCACCCGCGAGGAGTTTGATGTTCAGGCGCAGGTGCTGGCTCGGACGCGCGCCAAACTCAAGGATCTGGAAGCCCGCGTTGCGGCGCTGGAAAAAGCCCGCTCGGGCGAGTAGCCGATAGTGGCGCTGGCCATCGCCAACAGCCGTGGGCTGGATGGCCTGAACGCTCCGCCGGTCATTGTCGAAGTCCATATCGCTGGCGGCCTGCCCAGCTTTACCCTGGTTGGCCTGCCGGATACCGAAGTCAAGGAAGCCCGTGACCGCGTCCGGGCCGCCATTCTTAATTCCGGCTTCGAATTCCCGAGCAAACGCATCACGGTCAATCTGGCCCCGGCCGACCTGCCTAAGGAATCCGGCCGCTTCGACCTGCCCATCGCTCTCGGCATTCTCGCTGCCAGCGGACAAATCCCCACCAAGACACTGGCTGACTACGAGTTTGCCGGTGAACTCTCACTCTCTGGCGAACTCCGGCCGATTCGCGGCGCGCTGGCCATGGCGCTGCAAACGGCTGGCAACGGCAAGGCTTTCATCCTGCCTGAGGCGAGCGCCCGGGAAGCCGCCCTGACCGGAGCCGGCAATATTCTCTCAGCCACTTCGCTGCTCGAAGTTTGCGCTCATCTGAGCGGCCAAAGCCAATTACCACCCGCTGCTGCGGTCGACGTCGAAAATCAGCCAATTTTCGCTGATCTCAGCGAAGTGCGCGGTCAGGCCCAGGCCAAGCGAGCGCTGGAGATTGCGGCGGCTGGCAACCATTCACTACTGATGGTTGGGCCACCGGGTTCGGGAAAATCCATGCTGGCAGCGCGCTTGCCCGGTTTGATGCCAGGCCTGGATATTGAAGCCGCCAAGTCTTCGGCCGCCGTCCTCTCGCTCTTGGGCAAGTTCAAGCCGGAAGAATTTGGCCAGCGCCCATTTCGTCAGCCGCACCATACGGCTTCTGCCGTCGCCCTAGTTGGTGGTGGTAATCCGCCACGGCCGGGCGAGATCAGCCGGGCGCATCAGGGCGTTTTATTTTTGGACGAACTGCCGGAGTTTGATCGAAAAGTCCTCGAAACCCTGCGTGAACCGCTGGAAACCGGACGCATCCATATTGCCCGCGCCGCCCACCAGGCCGAGTTTCCGGCTGAATTTCAACTGATTGCGGCGATGAATCCGTGCAGTTGTGGCTTTCTCGGCCATAGCAATGGCAAATGCCGCTGCACGCCGGATCAGGTGGCGCGCTATCGCGGCAAACTTTCCGGGCCGTTTCTCGACCGTATCGACATCCTGATCGAAGTCCCCGCCCTACCCGCCGATGCGCTGGCCGGCAAAGCCGACGGCGAAAGTTCCGCCACCGTCCGCAGCCGGGTCGAACAAGCCCTGACCCGACAACTCAAGCGCCAGAACAAACCAAACTCCCGTCTCACCGCCGGCGAAGTCGATACCTGCTGCATTCCTGACGAAGCCGGCAGCAAGTTGCTAAAGCAGGCCAGCGCCCAGCTTGATCTATCGGCCCGTGCCTGGCACCGCATTCTCAAGGTTGCCCGCACCATCGCCGATCTCGCCGACAGCAGCGAAATCCGCGCGGCGCACGTGGCTGAAGCCATCCAGTACCGACGTTTCGCCCGTGGATAAATCCGGCAGAGTGCAAAGCCAGCGAGGCATTGCCATTTTGCTCGCGTCAATGTCAGCCCTCGGGCCATTCTCGATTGATACCTATCTACCGTCGTTCCACGACATTTCGGCAAAACTCGGCGCCACCCAGCTACAAGTCCAGCAAACGCTATCGGTTTACCTGCTCGCTTTCGCCGTAATGACCTTATGGCACGGCGCAATTTCCGACCGTTTCGGCCGGCGCCGCGTCATCCTCATTGCCCTCGCCCTGTTCGGGCTGGCCTCTGCCGGTTGCGCCTTTGCCGGCAGCATCGAACAACTCTGGTTCTGGCGAGCGATGCAGGGCATCACCGCCGGCGCCGGCATCGTCATCAGTCGCGCCATCGTCCGCGACCTCTACGACGGCGCGCAGGCGCAGCGCCTAATGTCACAAATCACCATGATGTTTGCCCTGGCCCCGGCCATCGCCCCGGTCATCGGCGGCTGGCTGCAAACCTTCTTCGGCTGGCGCTCGGTTTTTGCCTTTTTAGTGCTGTCGACCGCAGCACTCTGGCTAGCCTGCTGGAAACTGCTACCGGAAACCCTGCCCCCCGAAAAACGCCAATCGCTGCAACCGGCCTACCTGGGACGAACCTACTGGCATGTACTAAGTTCGCCCACCTTTCTGTTCGTCTGCGCTGCCCTATCACTGAACTTCAGTGGTTTTTTCGTTTATATCCTCTCCGCCCCGGTTTTCCTGATGCAGCACCTTGGCGTCCCAGAAACCGGCTTTCTTTGGCTTTTCGGGCCGGGAATGGTCGGATTGCTCATCGGGTCGTGGCTCTCTGGCCGACTCGCCGGCAAAGTTTCACCGAATCGCACGATTGCGCTCGGCTACCTGATCATGATCGTTGCCGCCATCTTTAATCTGAGCCTCAACCTGGCGCTGCCACCGGCCCTGCCATGGAGCGTCATGCCGATCTTTGTCTACACCTTCGGCATGTCGCTCGCCATGCCTTGCCTGACGATCATGGCGCTCGACCCATTTCCAGCCCAGCGCGGCCTCGCAGCCTCTTGCCAGACATTCTTTCAGTCCGGCTTCAATAGTCTCGTGGCGGCATTGATCGCCCCAGCTCTCTGGGGTTCAACGCTTAGCCTGTCCCTCGGTATGGCTAGCCTGATGGCACTCGGCGGCATCGCGGCGCTGGCTCACCAGAAATCACGCTCAGGACTGTTGCCACGGTAGACCATGAAAGCGCCAACCGCCCTGCGTACTGCGATGAAAATCATCGTCGAGCGGCCCTTCAAATCCTTCCCGAATATTGATCACGGCTGAAAAGCCCGCAGCCTCAAGCGCGTTGCCCGCATGTAGCGAGCGATGGCCGCTGCGGCAAATAATTAAAACCGGACGGCTCAGATCTCCTTTGACCAGACGTTTGACCAAATCAGCAAAGTCGGGATCAATCGCCCAATCCGGCGCTTCTTGCCAAGCGACGTGCTCAGCACCCAGCGGATGACCGACGTACATGAACTCGATTTCCGAGCGGCAATCGACGAGCACGGCCTCTGCCTTGTGCTGCAGAAAAGCGTGGGCGGCAGGGGGGTCGAGCTGCTGCATGGGCATATCCGTAAATTAGGGCGTACCTATATTATGAAAGCAAGCCGAGGAAAACGTAAACTACCGGCTTGAACCTTCAGGAGTCAGTATGCATCTCCCCAACTGGATCACCACCGCAACTGCGGCCATTGCCACGGCCTTGCTACCCGCTTGCGACATGGTCAATTTGCCGGAAATCAAACCCGGCATCACGACGGCGACCGAGGTGCAGTCGCGCATGGGCAATCCCGGATTTGAATTTCAGAATGAGGATGGCAGCGTCACTTGGGAATACACCCGTCAGCCGCAAGGCGTCGCCTGTTACATGATCACCATCGGTAGTGACCGGATTGTGCAAAAGATGGAGCAGGTCCTGACCGATGCCAACTACGGCAAGGTACGTGACGGCATGAGCCGCGAGGAAATTCGCCGCTTATTAGGCGCCCCGGCCTCCAAGGTGGTGTTCAAAAATCTCGGTGAAGATATTTGGGAATGGCGCATTGAAGGCATGCCGCCGATGGACGAAACTTACTTCATGGTGCATTTCGATTTAAGCAGCGGCGGGGTCAAGAAAACCTCGAAGCGGGTCGTTGCGAAAGGCTAAATAAATCAAGGCACTTGGCAGCTTGACCGGCTAACAGTAAACTAGCGCTTCTGTCGAGGAGCGCTGCGACCCTGCAATGGGGCCAGGCTCGGCATTGATCAACGGCGCTCGCAAACCCGCGTTTTCCTTACCCGGTTTGTGACGCCGTTTAATTTTGCGGTGCGCCCGGTGTAATTTCGCTTTGCCGAGGTGATCCAGATGCAAGCCGACCGTTCCACAGAACTCTCCAATTTACTCGCCCAACGCCTGCTCGTCCTCGACGGCGCGATGGGCACGATGATCCAGCGTCATGGCTTGCAGGAAGCTGACTATCGCGGGGCGCGCTTCGCCGATCATCCGCACGACCTCAAGGGTAATAATGACCTGCTGGTCCTGACCCGGCCCGACATCATCGCCGGCATCCATCGCGACTACCTTGAGGCCGGCGCCGACATTCTCGAAACCTGCACTTTCAACTCGACCGCCGTTTCGCAGGCGGACTACAAGCTCGAACCGCTGGTTTATGAGCTGAACTTTCAAGGCGCTAACTTGGCTCGTCAATTGTGCGACGAGTTCACCGCCGCCAATCCAGCCAAGCCGCGTTTTGTCGCCGGCGTCCTCGGCCCGACCAGCCGCACCGCCTCGATCTCGCCAGATGTGAACGACCCCGGCTTCCGCAATGTCACTTTTGAAGCGCTGGTGACTGACTACCTCGAAGCAATCAAGGGTCTAGTCGAGGGCGGCGCCGATATTCTTTTGGTTGAAACCGTTTTCGATACGCTGAACGCTAAGGCCGCGCTCTTTGCCATCGAGCAATTCTTTGACCACGCCGGTCGCCGTTGGCCGGTGATGATTTCCGGGACGATTACCGATGCTTCCGGCCGCACCTTGTCCGGGCAGACCGCCGAAGCGTTCTGGAATTCGCTGAATCACATCAAACCGCTGTCCTTCGGCCTCAACTGCGCGCTCGGCGCTCATGAATTGCGCCAGTACGTCGAAGAACTATCGCGTCTTTGCGACTGCTACATTTCCGCTCACCCCAACGCCGGCCTGCCCAATGCCTTTGGCGGCTACGACGAAACGCCGGAGATGCTGGCCGATGAAATCGAGAGCTGGGCGAAGAGCGGTATCGTCAATATTGTCGGCGGTTGCTGCGGCACCTCGCCGGATCACATCCGCGCCATCGCCGAACGGGTTGCTACGGTCAACCCGAGAAAATTGCCAAAAATCGTAGCCAAGCTGCGCCTGTCCGGTCTTGAGCCGTTCAACGTCGGCCCCGATTCGCTCTATGTGAACGTCGGTGAACGAACCAACGTCACCGGCTCGAAAGCCTTCGCCCGCATGGTGCTTGAAGGCCGTTACGACGACGCATTGGCCGTCGCCCGTCAGCAGGTTGAAAACGGTGCGCAAGTGATCGACATCAACATGGACGAGGCGATGCTCGACTCGAAGGCGGCGATGGATCGCTTCCTCAAACTGATCGCCTCGGAACCGGATATTTCGCGCGTTCCGATCATGATCGACTCGTCAAAATGGGAAGTCATCGAAGCCGGCCTCAAGTGCATTCAGGGCAAGGGCATCGTCAATTCGATCTCGATGAAGGAAGGCGAAGCCAATTTCATCGAGCAGGCTAAACTCGCCCGTCGCTACGGCGCGGCGGTCATTGTCATGGCCTTCGACGAAAAAGGTCAGGCCGACACCTACGCCCGCAAGACCGAAATCTGTCAGCGCGCCTACGATCTGCTGTTGAGCATTGGCTTCCCGGCTGAAGACATCATCTTCGACCCGAACATTTTCGCCATCGCCACCGGCATTCCCGAACACGACAACTACGCCGTCGATTTCATCAATTCGGTGCGCTGGATCAAGCAGAACCTGCCGCACGCCCACATTTCCGGCGGCGTTTCCAACGTTTCCTTCAGCTTCCGCGGCAACGACGCCGTGCGCGAGGCGATCCACACCGTCTTCCTCTACCACGCCATTCAAGCCGGCATGACCATGGGCATCGTCAATGCCGGCATGCTCGGCGTGTACGACGATCTGGAGCCGGAACTGCGCCGCAAAGTTGAAGATGTGGTGCTCAATCGCCATCCGGGTGCCGGTGAGGCACTGGTCGATTTCGCCGTCACCGTCAAGGAAGGCAAGGCCAAGGACACCGGGCCGGATCTTTCCTGGCGCGAACAGTCGGTGGAAAAACGGCTGGAACACGCGCTGATCAAGGGTATTACCGAATTCGTTGTGGTCGATACTGAAGAAGTTCGGGCGCAACTGGAAGCCGCAGGCAAACCGCCACTTTCAGTTATCGAAGGGCCGCTGATGAACGGCATGAACCGCGTTGGCGACCTCTTCGGTGCCGGCAAAATGTTCCTGCCGCAAGTGGTCAAATCGGCCCGCGTCATGAAGCAGGCAGTCGCCCATCTGCTGCCCTACATCGAAGCGGAAAAAACCCGCACCGGGCTGGGCAGCAAGGGCAAAATCCTGATGGCGACGGTCAAGGGCGATGTGCACGATATAGGCAAGAATATCGTCGGCGTCGTCCTCGGCTGTAACGGCTACGACATCGTCGACCTCGGCGTCATGGTTTCCTGCGACAACATTTTGAAGGCGGCGCGCGAGCATCGCGTAGACATCATCGGCTTGTCCGGCCTGATCACCCCGTCGCTCGAAGAAATGTCACACGTCGCAGCGGAAATGCAGCGTCAAGGCATGGTTCAGCCACTACTGATCGGCGGCGCGACAACCAGCCGCGCCCATACCGCGATCAAGATCGCCCCCAATTACCAAGGGCCGGTCATCTATGTACCGGATGCCTCACGCGCCGTCGGCGTCGCCACCAAGCTGCTCTCGGTCGCCAACCGTGACGCCTACATCAGCGAAATTGCCGCCGAATACGAAGTCGTCCGGGCCGAACATGCCGGCCGCAAAGGCGCCACCATGGTGACGCTGGCCGAAGCTCGCGCCAACCGTTTCACGTGGAACGAACCATTTGCCCCGACCATCCCGAACCAGATCGGCGAGCAAACCCTCCACCTGAGTTTGACTGATCTTTCCTTGCTCATCGACTGGACGCCATTCTTCCAAAGCTGGGATCTGGCCGGCCGTTACCCGGCCATTCTGGAGAACGACACGGTCGGCGAAACTGCCCGCCAACTGTTCGCCGATGCCAAGGAAATGCTCGCCAGCATCATCAGCGAAAACTGGCTGTCGGCCCGCGCCGTCTTCGGCCTTTACCCGGCCAGCGGCGTAGACGAAGACATCATCATCTACGCCGATGACTCACGAACGACCGAACTCACCCGCTGGGTTGGCCTGCGCCAGCAACACAAGCAACCGAAAGGCCGCTTCAATGTGGCGTTGGCTGACTACGTCGGTGAACGCGATTACGTCGGCGCCTTCGCGGTTACTGCCGGCCACGGTATCGAAAGCCGCGTCGCCGCCTTTGAAGCCGCCAATGACGACTACTCGGCGATCATGCTCAAGTCCTTGGCCGACCGCTTCGCCGAAGCCGCGGCGGAGTGGCTGCATCTGCAAGTTCGCACCAAATACTGGGGCTATGCAAGCGAGGAAACGCTCACTAACGATGCGTTGATCGCCGAAAAATACACCGGCATCCGCCCTGCCCCCGGCTACCCGGCTTGCCCGGATCACACCGCCAAGCGCGAACTATTCGCCTTGCTTGACGCCCCGGGCAAGGCCGGCATCCGGCTCACCGAATCCTGCGCCATGATGCCGGCGGCGGCAGTCTCCGGCTTCTTCATCGGACATCCGGGAGCTTCCTATTTTGCTATCCCGAAGATTGGGCGGGATCAGTTGGCGGATTGGGCTGATCGCAAGAAGATGGCGATCAAGGATGCGGAGTATTGGCTGGCGCCCTTGCTTTGATTTGTCGCATCCCTTACCCAGCGTAAAACCGTCATTCCCGCGCAGGCGGGAATCCAGTTCTTGCTTGCGGGTTTTTAAGGATGTTGCTTCTAATTAGCTTGGGTTTCCGCCTTGTTGGCGAGCGTACTTCTTTTGCTTCGCCAAAAGAAAGTAGCCAAAGAAAAGGCGACCCCGGGTTACGCGGTCGGCGTTGCCGACTTCCCGGCGCTACTCGAAACCGGCGGGGGCTGCGGAACTCGGGCTACGCCCTCAAACAGTCCTCGCCCTTTCTCCGCCGGCTTCTGCGTTGCTCGGCGCTCCACACGGGGCCCACAGGTCAAAAGCGAAACATTCCGCCCATTGCCCCTTTCCCGTCATTCCCGCGCAGGCGGGAATGACGGGTTCACTATTTCGGGTTCACTATTTCGGGTTCACTGTTTCGGGCTCACTGTTTCGGGCTCACTATTTCGGCTCACTATTTCGGCTCACTGTTTCGGCTCACTGTTTCGGCGCACTTCGTAACAAATTGCTGCGACCATAGAAACAACGGCTGGCCCCAGGGTCAACCCCGAAAAAGCCGAAAATCGAATCACCACCTCAAACCCGGACGCCCTACCGGGCCCCTTGAGCGGCGCTGAGCAACGCAGGTGGGCCGGGGGATTTTGGCTTGCCTTGTTTGAGCCGCAGGCGAGTTCAGGCAAGCCGCCCGGCGCACCGAGTAGCGCAAGGGACCGGGCAACGCCCGGCGCCAACCCTGGGGTCGCCTTTTCTTTGGCTACTTTCTTTTGGCGAAGCAAAAGAAAGTACGCCCGCCAGCAAGGCGGAAACCCAAGCCAATTAGAAGCAACACCCTCCTATCTACCATCGCATTACAGACAACTCCCCGGAAAACCCTGCCCTTCAAAACCAAAACCAACGAAAATCCCCCCATGCAACAAAACATCGACCTGACCAAGCTCAACACCCTGGCCCTCCCCGCCAAGGCAGCGCGCTATCAAAAAATCACCGCCCCCGAGCAATTAACTGAAGCCAGCTTGAACAAGGAAAAACGCTTCATCCTCGGCGGTGGCAGCAATCTCGTCCTGACCCAAGACTTCCCCGGCCTGATCCTCCACATGGCGATCCCCGGCAAAAAACTCATCAAAGAAGACGCCGAAGCTTTCTACATCGAAGCTGGCGCCGGTGAAAACTGGCATGACTTCGTGCAATGGACCTTGCAGCATGGCTGGCCCGGCCTGGAAAATCTCAGCCTGATTCCCGGCACGGTCGGTGCGGCGCCGATCCAGAATATCGGCGCTTACGGGCTGGAAGTGGCCGAACGTTTTCATGCCCTGACCGCCTGGGATTTTGAAAAACAACAGTTTTTGACGGTCGACCGCAGCACGTGCAATTTTGCCTACCGCGACAGCCTGTTCAAGCAACAAGGCTGGCATTTGAGCGGCCGGATGGCGATTACCTCGGTGGTTTTCAAGCTCGCGAAAAAATGGCTCGCCAACAGCCGCTATGCCGATGTGGCACAGGAACTGGCCACCCAAAACATCAGCACGCCGACGCCGCAGGACATCGCTCAGGCGATCGTCACCGTGCGCCAGCGCAAGTTGCCTGATCCAGCGACCATCCCGAACGCCGGTAGTTTTTTCCATAACCCGCTGGTTGACCGCAACCTTGCCGAGCAACTGGGCGCTGCACACCCGACCCTGCCGCGCTACCCGCAACCGGATGGCCGGGTCAAGCTGGCAGCCGGCTGGTTGATCGAGCAAGCCGGCTGGAAAGGTAAAAGCCTCGGCCCGGTGGGCATGTATGAAAAACAGGCTTTGGTTCTGGTCAATCAGGGCGGTGCGAACGGGGCTGACGTCAAACGGACCATGCTGGCGGTGCAGGCCGCCGTGCAGGAAAAATTCGGCGTCGCCCTTACTCCCGAGCCGATTTTCCTGTAACAAACAGACAGGCGGCGAGGCCGGTGGCCAGCGCATCGGCCATCCTGGCCTGACGTTCGGGGTCGAGCAGTTCCAGCTCTTCCTCACGATGCTTGATCACTCCAGCCTCGAACAGCACAGCAGGCAGCGTCGTCCGGTACAAAACCACCAGATTGTCGTAATACCAGACGCCGTTTTCTGCATCGGCCGCCAGATGGTTGCGACCATGCCAGGGCGTCGGCACAAAACCGACCCGGCGCAGCATGGCGCCAATGCTTGAGCCGCAACGCAGGCTGGTTGCCAGATCGGGACTCTGCGCTGAAACGAACAAGCCGAAGCCGCGCTTTTGCTCGGCGTAGCTCGCCTCACTACCATCCCAATCCCATAATTTAAGATAGGGCAAACTGATTGAATCGTGATGGATGGCAATAAAAAAATCGCTCCCCACGGCCTGCGCCGGGCGCTCGGCCAAACTGCCCATATCGCCGGCAAAATTGATTTCCCGCACGCCGAGGTCGCGCTTGCGCAAGGCTCCGGCCAGCACACCGGCAAATACCCGGTTGAACTCGAATTCGCTCCGCCCACGAGCGCTAATTGCGCCACTATCTTTCAGACCATGCCCGACATCGATAGCCACCAACGGCGGCGCGGCAAATGCTGCGGTCGACAGGTAAAAAAGGGCAAAAAGCAAAAGGCGTCGGTAGGGCATTGGGCAATTATCAGGCCGATTGAAGATCGGCGTCGCCTGTTCTGTCAGCGGCGAATACGCTATAGTTTTCTCTTGGATATTGAAACCGCTACGGATAACAAGAATGAACGACGAGACAAATCTGCCGCGTGGCACATCTGCCCATCAGCCGGACCTCAACTGGAGCCAGATGCGGGAAACCGTTTTGATGCTCGAACTGGCGGCGGTACAGATTGAAGCGGCAATGAAGGACAGCAATTCTTCGGTCGAGGTGCTGACCAATTCCTTCACCACGATGGCCGGCTACATGCAGATGATTTCTGCCACCGTGCAAACCCTGCCCGATGAGGGCGAAATTGGCCTCGCCAAGCAAAGCCTGAGCGGCGTTTCCGATAACGTCTCGGGCATGGTGCATCAGGCCATCATCGCCTTCCAGTTTTACGACAAACTAGTCCAGCGCCTGGCCCACGTCGGCATCAGTTTGGGTGATCTGAGCGATCTGGTGGCCAATAGACAACGCCTGTTCAACCCGAACGAGTGGGTCGATCTACAACAGAAGATCAAGGTGAAATACACGACCCGCGAAGAAATCGCCATGTTCGACGCGGTGATGCAGGGCATGCCGGTACAGGAAGCTGTCGATAAATTCATCGCAGCAATGAAAGAAAAGCCCGACGATATCGAGCTTTTCTAAGCGCGATCAGCCGGCAATTCAAAAATCGCTGGCCGCTTCCCAGATGATATTGGCTTTCGAGCCACCTTTACTCGTCCGCTCCAGCATATCGATTAGCGGCCAGGCGCGCTGGCTCATGACCACCACGGGGGCATTTTTCGCCCCGCCGATGTCATCCGTTGATTCTTCCTCATCCACCGGCGCTGGCTCAGCCGCCTTGACGGCCTGACGCAAGGCCTCGGCAGCGCCGGCCATTTCAGCCTGAGTAAAAGTACCCAATTTTGTCGTTGCCTTGCCGATCGCCTGCAACAGGCTTCTCGCCGCCTCGGCAAACATCAGAATTTCACCTGTTTCACTTGAATAAAACCGTACCAGCATCATTTTTCCTTTAGTTATCATTTTCCCGATTGTCAGACCGGCATGCCTTAATGCAGAATGGACTGAAGGGAGACAAACATGAATAAAGATACTACCGCCAATCCCTTCGAGACGGGAAATGACGAAAACGAGCGCTTGGCGCTTGAAGAATGCGTCAAACGCCAACGCTTCGATCGGCGCGTTTCAGTAATGGTCGTTCCCGCCGGTGACTGCGCGCTGGCGATTAAGTTCGCCCGCCTCGGTGCACAGGTCATGCTGGTCGACAGCGTTGACCGGAAACGTGAGATCGAAGGCCAGATTCTGGCCAGTGGCCTGCACGACGACATCATTTACCTTGAAGGTGAAATGAAGAACTTCCCGGTCAATCCGCCGGGAGAACCCTTCGACATCATCGTCGCTCGTCGTGGCCTATGTGGCATGCCCTACGAGCAGGCGCGTCAGATTCTCCGGCAACTGCTCCTCGAACTAAAAATTGGCGGCCGACTCTACGTTTCCATTCTCGGCCTGCATTCCGAACTCGGGGAAAACTATCCCGATGGCGATAAGCCGGTCGAACAGCGCTTTTCCCCGCTTTCCCCGGCGCTATCCAAAAAATATGAGATTCAGGAACCAGTCTGCCTATATAGCGAGCGCAACCTCTTCATGCTGCTTCTAGATGCCGGTGCCAGCGTCCTGCGCACCCTGACCACCACCCACGGCAACGTCAAGGCCGTCGCCGTCCGGGTGTGAGCTTGCGCCTCGGGGTCGATCTCGGTGGTACAAAAATCGAGATCATTGCACTCGATCGCAGCGGTAGCGAATTGCTGCGCCGGCGCATCGCCACGCCGCAAGGTGATTACCGGGCAACCATCGGCGCCGTTGCCGGACTGGTCGAGCAGGTAGAGAACGAACAAGGGCAGCGCGGCACCCTCGGCATCGGCATTCCCGGCGCAGAGTCTCTGGCCAGCGGCCTGATCAAGAATGCCAACTCAACCTGCCTGATCGGCCAGCCACTGCGGCGTGACTTGCAAGGCCTGTTACAAAGGCGGGTTCGGCTGGCCAACGATGCCAACTGTTTTGCCTTGTCCGAAGCCATCGATGGCAGCGGCCGCGACGCTGAGATCGTTTTCGGCGTCATTCTAGGCACCGGCGTGGGCGGCGGCATTGTCGTCAATCAACACGTCCTGACCGGGGCGAACGCCATTACCGGCGAATGGGGCCACAACCCGCTGCCACTGCCGACAGCGGACGATCTACCTTTACCAGCCTGCTATTGCGGCCGCGCTGGATGCATTGAAACCTATCTTTCCGGCCCGGGGCTGGTTGCCGACCATTTCCGCCACTACGGCCAAACTTTGCCCGCCGCCGAAATTGACGCCCGCGCCTCAGCCGGCGACAGCAGCTGCGAAGCCACGCTACAACGCTATGAAAATCGGCTCGGCCGCGCCCTGGCTGGCGTCATCAACATTCTCGACCCACAGGTTATTGTCCTCGGTGGCGGCCTGTCGAAAATGACACGGCTTTACCGAAATTTGCCTGAATGCTGCGGTCGACACGTTTTTTCCGATGTTTTTTTCACCAAAGTCGTCCCGCCACAACATGGGGATTCCTCAGGGGTGCGTGGCGCCGCTTGGTTGTGGGAATCGGTCTGATTGATGGCAAAATCCAGCCACCATGGCAAAAACTTTACTCTTCATCGGCGGAATCCGCCCGCTCCCGGAATCTGGTCGGCCGACCGGCATGTACAAGCAGCCCGTTTCGGGCCGCATTGAAATAACTCAGGAAGGCTTTGTAGGCGACCAACAGGCCGACCGGCGCGTGCATGGCGGCCCGGAAAAAGCCATCCACCTCTACCCGGCCCGGCACTATGCGAAGCTGGCCGCCCGTTTTCCCGACGCCGCAGCACACCTGATTCCCGGCAGCCTGGGGGAAAACATTTCGACGCCCGATCTCGACGAAAACGATGTCCGGATCGGTGACATCTACCGTCTGGGCAGCGCTCGTCTGCAAGTCTGCCAGCCGCGCAATCCGTGCTGGAAGATCGATGAGCGCTTCACCACCGAAGGCATGGCCGCCTTTATTGCCGAACAGGGGCTGACTGGCTGGTACTGGCGCGTCGTGACGCTCGGCGCCGTTGGCCCGGAGGATGAATTATCGCTGGATCAGGCAGCGCCGGATGCCCTGACGCTGGCCGCTGCCATGCAACTCTGGCAGGCCCACCGCCCGGCCCTGTCCGATCTGGAGAAGCTCGCCGCAACGCCCGGTATTGCCAGCCAATGGCAGCAGAAAATTGAAAACCGCCTGGTCTGGTTACGTCAGGCCAAGGCCGCCCCGCCACCACCCGCAGTCCGCGCCAAACTGGAGCAGCCATGACCCAACCCGACATCCGTGGCCTTTGGGTCAGACTCTTCCTGCCCTTTGCCGCCGGCTATTTTCTTTCCTACCTTTACCGCACAGCCAATGCCGTCATCGGCCCGGTCCTCGCCCGCGAACTCAATCTCGGCGACAACGCCCTCGGCCTACTCACCAGCACCTATTTCCTCGCTTTCGGTGCGGCGCAACTACCGCTCGGCATGCTGCTCGACCGCTTTGGCCCGCGCCGGGTTGAAGCTGGCCTCCTACTGCTGGCTGCTTCCGGCGCATCGATTTTTGCCCTCTCTGACACCCTGGGCGGCCTGGCGACCGGGCGCGCCCTGATCGGTCTCGGCGTTTCCGCCTGCCTGATGGCCTCGTTCAAAGCCTTTTCGCAATGGTTCCCGCCCGAACGCCAAGCTTCATTGACCGGCTGGATCATGGCCTCCGGCGGCCTCGGTGCGCTCGCCGCCTCAAAACCCCTTGAATTGGCCCTGGGCTTCGCCAGCTGGCGCGAAATCGCCCTTGGCTTATCAGCCGCCACCTTGCTCGTCGCCGGGCTGCTCTGGTTTTTGGTGCCAGAAAAAGCGAATGCGGAAAAAGGCGCTGGCTTTGC
Source organism: Burkholderiales bacterium (assembly GCA_038250105.1). Lineage (GTDB taxonomy): Bacteria > Pseudomonadota > Gammaproteobacteria > Burkholderiales > Rhodocyclaceae > Azonexus. Next base: position 44,089 of record JBBSCQ010000002.1, read on the forward strand.
GGCGCAACTGGCTGGCGTCAAAACTATTTTTTCCAGCCGCTACTTTTGGCGTTACGCCCCGATGGGCTTCTGGTTCACCGGCGGCTTCATGGCCGTGCAAGGCCTCTGGGCCTCACGCTGGATGACCGTACTGGAAGGCATGGACGGCCCGGCGATTGCCGCCCGCCTGACCTGGATCAGCGGTGCGATGCTGGTCGGTTTCCTGTTCATGGGCTTCTTCGCCACCAAGCTGGTGCACCGTGGCGTCAAGCTGGAAAAGGTCTATCTCGGCGCTATGGTCATGGCGATTTCTCTGCTGGCCCTGATCAGCAGCTTGCCAAGCTTCGCTGGCAACCTGCTCTGGCCGATCCTCGGCATTTGCTTCTCGCTCTCCAATGTTTCCTATTCGCTGGTCGCCCAGGCCTTTCCGCCGGCCCTTTCCGGGCGCGCCAATACCTCGCTCAACCTGCTCGTGTTTGCTGGTGCCTTTGGCTTGCAATGGGGCATCGGTGGTTTGGTCGATGCCCTGCAAGCCAGTGGCTGGGCGCGCGACGAAGCATTCCGCGCCGCATTCTTCATGTTGCTAGGCGGCCAGCTTCTCGCCCTCGGCTGGATGTTTATTCCCGCTCGGCAACGCTGAAACGGCGAGGTCGACCTGCTGCAACTGGCCGACTTCGCCCGCTTCGGACAAATACAGACCCGCCGCGCGAATCTGTCCGAGTAATTCATTGGTATTGGTTTTTAGCGAAAAAGGCGCGTCGACCGTAGCAGTGTAAAGCGCCCCGACGCCACGCTCCTGCAGCGAACTAAAGCCATCACCAGACCACACGGCAAGCTGATTGAAGGCCGCGTCACCCTCATCGATCCAGCCATTGTGGTCACTATCCAGCTTGGCCAGATCAGCAAAACCGTTACCGCTGGCGACACCGAATAATTCATTGCCATCGTCCGCCTTGCCATTGCCATTCCGGTCAAAAACCAGAAAGGCACTGCCCGCGCCCAGCCCGGGGATTTGCTCCGGCGTACCATCGGCGTTGAGGTCGAAGCTGATGCAGTCCTTGGTCAGCTCACAGGCTTTGCCGTTAAAACTGAGCATCAGCGGGTCGCTGAGTTTTATCGTGCCGCTTTCTTCTTCCGTCTTTTCACTGGAGAAATTGCGCTCCATGGCCAGCGAATAGTTGAATTCGATCTTTTTACCATCGCTGGTTGTCACATTCCCGCTGCCACAAACCGTGGTTTTCTCGGATTCGCAAATCGTCTCTTTGCTACTGCGTTCCCAAGTGATTTCCGGTCCTCTGCCTCCCTGTGGCGCATCAGCCGGCATATCAGCACCTGCGGCAAAGTTTGCCTCGCACTTTTTGCCCTCCATTGCCGCAAAAATGGCATCGATCAATGACTGCAAAAGCTGCTGGATGCGCTGCTGCGCGGTCACCTGATCATCCTTGGTATCGAGCGCCATTTGCTCAAAAATCTTTCGGAAGCCCAGCTTTGTCTCGACTTCAAGCGAATAGCTACGACTCGCCTCATGGCTGACCGAGAGTTGCACCGACGAATCCTGAATTTTCATGATGAGCTCCTTGCTGATAATGGACTGAATTCTCTGCAAGGGTCGTGCCGACTAAAATTCTAGCGGGTCAACCTCGATGTGCCAACGTAAGCGCGACGGCGACTTGATCCCTTCGATCGCCTCCCGCCAGCGCGGCAGGAAAGCCTGCAAGTGCGGCCGTGAGCCGGTCTCAACCAGCAGCTGACCACGCTCGAGATTAGCCAGGCGGGAAAGCCTCATCGGCACCGGGTCGTAAATCAGGACATTTTCGTGTTCCTGCAGCATCGGCAAGGCCGCCGCCACTTTCAGGAAGGCAATCGAATCAGCCATCTCCGGCGCTTCGGCGCGCAGCATGGCCTGAAAGGAATAGGGCGGGAAACCGGCTTGTTCGCGTTCCTTGAGCATGCTGGCGGCGAAACCGGGGTAATCGTGCGCGACCAGCGCGGCAAACAGCGGGTGGGTCGGGTATTCGGTCTGAATCAGCACCTCGCCCTTCAGTTCGGCCCGACCAGCCCGGCCAGCCACCTGCATCAGCTGCGAAAACAGCCGTTCCGGTGAGCGCCAGTCAGCGGCAAACAAGGCAGAATCGGCGCCGAGTGCGCCAACCAAGGTCAGTTTCGGAAAATCATGGCCCTTGGCCAGCATCTGCGTGCCGACCAGAATATCCGCCTCGCCGCCGTGAATGCGGTCGAGCATGGCCTCCCATTGCTTGCGACTTTTCACCGAATCACGGTCGACGCGGACCACCTTGGCGTCCGGAAATTGCTCCTGCAACCAGCCTTCCAGGCGCTGCGTGCCCCGGCCGAAGGGCAAAATATCCTGATTGCCGCAGGTCGGGCAGGCGCGCGGCACGTGGCCTTCAAAGCCGCAATGGTGGCAACGCAGACGGCGGTCGGCCAGATGCAGCACGAGATTCGCCGCGCAACGCGTACAGCGCGAAATCCAGCCGCAGGCGGTACACGACAGCACCGGCGCATAACCGCGCCGGTTGAGGAAAATCAGGCTCTGCTCACCGCGTTCGAGGCGCAGTTTGATGGCGTCCATCAAAGGCGCGCTGACCCCGTCCTTGATCACCAGACGGCGGGTGTCGATCAATTTGATAGTCGGCAAAGTCGCTTCCGGATTGGCCCGTTCCTTCAAGGTGATCATGCCGTAACGCTTACCTTGGGCATTCGCCCAAGATTCCAGCGAAGGGGTTGCCGAGCCAAGCAGGATGGGAATGCCGAGCTGATGGGCGCGGAAAACGGCAACATCGCGCGCCGAGTAGCGCATGCCGTCCTGCTGTTTGAAGGAGGAATCGTGTTCCTCATCAACGACAATCAAGCCCAGACGGGGCATTGGCGTGAAGATCGACAGCCGGGTGCCGAGCACAATGCTCGCCTCGCCGGCAAACGCCGCCCGCCAGTTACGCTCGCGCGCCGCTTCGGCTAGTTCGCTGTGCAACGAGACGACACCAGTCTCGGGAAAGCGGGTTCTAACCCGGCCTTCCAGTTGCGGCGTCAAGTTGATTTCCGGGACCAGCAGCAGCACTTGCTTGCCATCGGCCAATGCCCGTTCAATCAGGCGTAAATAGACTTCGGTTTTGCCACTTCCGGTCACGCCATGCAGCAGATGGGCCGAAAATCCTGCCGCCGGATCAACTGCTGCGACCGCCACCGCCTGCTCGGCGGTTAGTTCCGGCCGGGCGATTGCTGCGGTCGACGGGCCGGGACGGGCATTTCTCCGATTCGGCGGATCAAGCCGCTTTAAACCGACCGGCAGCGCCTGCATGACGACTTCGCCAAAGGCCGCCTGATAGTAGTTGCTGGCAAATTGACATAGACGCAGGAAATCGGCTGGCAAGGGCGGCAGATCGCGGAGGATTTCACCAGCCGGCTTCAATTGCGCCAGCGGCCATTCACTGGCATCGACCACCTCGGCGATAACACCGATTTTTTCACCCCGGCCGAAGGGGACGCGCACCCGCAAGCCAATATCTGCGGTCGACGCTTCAGCAACGACATAATCGAAAAGGCGGTGCAGCGGCAGATCGAGGGCAACGCGTAAAACAGGCATAAATTTGCCGGCGGGTGCCGTCGTTTCTCCGAAGTTTGGTGAAAGCCCCTGTAACTAAAGCGGATTTTTCACTTACCCACAAAAACTGTGGATAACTTTGTGGATTGCTTTGGTGGAGTGAAGCTAAGTCGCGGGTAATAAAGGATTTTGTCACTTTGCTGAAATATCAGGCAAAAGACAAATTCGTTTAACTTCAATAACTTAATAAAGAATCGAACTGTCAAGCATATTTCAGTAAATATTTACGTTGGGATGCAAAACTCTGTGTATAAGTCAAGCATTGCACCCCGTAAATAGTACTTACTTACGCAGTAAACGGCTGTGCGAATGGACCGCATCAACCAGTGCCGTCACATTGTCTGGTGGGGTGAATTGCGAAATGCCATGACCCAAGTTGAAAACGTGGCCGGTGTTGCCTAGACCAAAGCTATCGAGCACCTTCTTCGCTTCGGCGGCAACGATTTCCGGCGTCGCAAACAGCACATTGGGATCGATGTTGCCTTGCAGCGTCACCTTGTCGCCCACCCGGCGGCGGGCTTCGCCAATGTCGATCGTCCAGTCGAGTCCAACGGCATCGCAACCGATGGCGGCAATTTTCTCCAGCCACAGACCACCGTTCTTGGTAAACACGATGCTCGGAATGCGCTCGCCGTCTTTTTCCTTTTTCAGACCAGCAACAATCCGTTCCATGTATTGCAGGGAGAATTCCTGATAAGCGGCGTTCGAGAGCGAGCCACCCCAGGTATCAAAAATCATCACCGCCTGCGCGCCCGCATCGATCTGGGCGTTCAGGTAGGAAATCACCGAGTCAGCGGTCACCGACAGAATGCGGTGCAGCAGGTCCGGACGCTTGTAGAGCATGCCCTTGATGTGACGGAAGTCGGACGAACCCTGACCTTCGATCATGTAGCAAGCCAGCGTGTAGGGACTGCCAGAGAAGCCGATCAGCGGCACCGAGTTATCGAGGGCGCGGCGGATTTCGGAAACGGCATCCATGACGTAACGCAGATGGACGTTCGGATCCGGCGCGGTCAGGTCGTTGATCGCCCATTCTTCGCGCAGCGGGCGCTCGAATTTCGGGCCCTCGCCTTCCGAGAAGTAGAGGCCGAGACCCATCGCATCGGGTATGGTCAGAATGTCGGAGAAGAGGATTGCAGCATCAAGATCGTAGCGCGCCAGTGGCTGTAGCGTTACTTCACAAGCCATGGCCGGCGATTTGCACAGATTCAGGAAATTGCCAGCGCGTTTGCGCGTTTCACAGTATTCCGGCAAATAACGGCCGGCCTGGCGCATCAGCCAGAGCGGGGTGTATTCGGTCGGCTCTTTGAGCAGGGCGCGCAGAAAAGTGTCGTTCTTAGGTCGGCTCATCGGGTACTCCGCCAGAAATTCGGAAAGGCGTGATTATCCGCCTTTCCGGCGCTCAGGTCACTTACGCCAGAAGGCAGGGGTGAGTACGACCAAAAGCGTGAAAATTTCCAGTCGGCCCAGTAGCATGGCGAATGTACAGACCCAGGTCTGGAAGTCTTCCAGCACCTCGTAAGTCGTCGATGGCCCAACGACACCCAGGCCAGGTCCGGTGTTGTTGATGCTAGCCACAATCGCGGAAAAAGCCGAAACAATATCCAGCCCGGTAAAGGCCAGCACCAAGGTCAGCGAGACAATACTGACCATATACATAAAGGCAAAGGCGAGCACGGCAAAAAGGATCGGTTGGGGCGCGACCTGGCCACCAACCCGGACGTTATAGACAGCGTTCGGGTGCATGGCGCGCAGCAACTCGCGGTATACCTGCTTGTAAAGCAACAAGGCCCGCATCATCTTGATTCCACCCCCGGTCGACCCGGCGCTAGTAGCAAAACTGGAGAGAAAAAGCATCCAGAGTGGCGCAAAAATCGGCCATAGCGCGTAATCAACACTCGCGTAGCCCGTCGTCGTCGCAATTGAAACAACATTGAAGGCAGCATGGCGAAGCGACGTATCAAGATCCGCGTAGGCGCCATCTTTCCAGATATAAATCGCCACCACGAGAATACTGAGCAAACAGACGCCAATAAACCAGCGGGCCTCTGGATCATGCAGATAGGGGCGCAGCGAGCGACCGTTAACGGCAAGAAAAAGTGTGCCGAAATTCATGCCGGCAATCAGCATGAAGACAATAGCCACCATCTCAATGGCTGGCGAATTGAAGAAGCCAAAACTGGCATCGTGCGTCGAAAAGCCGCCCAGTCCCATCGTTGAAAAGGCATGACAGAAGGCATCAAACCAAGTCATCCCTGCCCAGCGGTAACCCAGCACACAAGCAATCGAGACACCGAGATAGACCAGCCACAGTCCCTTTGCCGTTTCGGCAATGCGCGGCGTCATCTTGGCATCCTTCATCGGACCCGGCGTTTCCGCCTTGAACATCTGACGGCCACCGATACCGAGCAAGGGCAGAATGGCGATGGCCAGCACGATCAAGCCCATACCACCGACCCAGACCAGTTGGTGCCGCCAGAGATTGATCGACATTGGCAGGGTGTCGAGGTTGGACAGCACCGTAGAACCGGTTGTCGTCAGCCCCGACATCGCTTCAAAATAAGCGTCAGTATGGCTGATCCCGAGCTGCAGCATCAGCGGAATGGCAGCAAAGGCCGGTAACACTGACCAGACCAGCACGACCATCAGAAACCCATCACGAATGTTCAGGTCGCGCTTGCAATTGTGATAGCGATACCAGAGAAAAGCGCCACAAAGCATGGTCAGACCAAAGGCTTCGTCGTAAGCCGATTGGGCACCATCATTCATGACGTAAGACATAATCAGCGGTGCCAGCATGGTCAGGCCAAAAAGCATGATGATCATGCCCAGCGCGCGATAAACTGGGGCAAAACGCGTCATGATCGCCCCTTAAAGGAAGTGGAAGCCAACCTGGAAGAGCTTTTCAACCTTTTTGACCAGCTTTTTCCGGGTACAAAAGACAATCACGTGGTCATCAGCTTCAATCACCGTGTCGTGGTGGGCAATCACCACTTCGCCGAAGCGCGTAATGGCTGTCCAGTCATCAGTCTGGCCGACTACCACAGCGTGATCAAAGTTACGCACCAGCGCCGCGACGGTTACCCCGTGCGGCCAATCGATTTGATCAATTCGCTTGCCGATCACCTTGGAGTTTTTACTATCGCCGTGGGCGACAATTTCCAGCGCTTCGGCGGCACCACGGCGCAGCGAGTGCACTTCAGCAACATCGCCCTGACGGACGTGCGCGAGCAAGGTGCCAATTGAAACCTGAGCCGGTGAAATACCAATGTCGATCGGCCCGCCTTCGATCATTTCGGCGTAAGCACGGCGGTTGATCAAGGCCACGACCCGCTTGCAACCGAGCCGCTTGGCCAGGCTACCGGACATGATGTTGTCTTCGTCATCATTGGTGACGGCGAGGAAAAGATCCATCTCGGCGATGTTTTCCTGTTCCAGCAAGTCCTCGTCCGTCGCGTCGCCCAACAAAACCAGGGCATCATCAAGCTCACCAGCCAGCATTTCAGCCCGCTCCTTACGGCCTTCGATCACTTTAATTTCATAGCGTTTTTCCAGCGCTTTGGCGACCCTAAAACCAATGTTGCCGCCTCCTGCGATCATGATGCGCTGCACCGGCGTCGCCATCCGACGCAGTTGGCGCAACACCGGGCGAATATTTTCGGCGGCGGCGAGGAGAAATACTTCATCGCCCGTTTCAATCACGGTATCGCCCTCGGGAAACACCGGCTGGTCGCGGCGGAAAATGGCAGCAATTCGAGCATCCATCTCCGGCGGCAGCAAGGCACGCATCTCCTTGATCGGCTTACCGACCAGCAAGCCGCCCTCATAAGCCCGCACGGCGACCAAACTGACGCGACCACGGGCGAAATTGAGGACTTGCAAGGCTTCGGGAAACTCAATCAGGCGCCGGATGTAATCGGTTATCACCTGCTCCGGACACAGCGCGAAATCAACCGCGAAGTTCTCAGTCGATAACAGTTTGGCGTCCTCGAGAAAATCGCGCGAACGCAGTCGGGCAATCCGGGTCGGCACATTGAAAACACTGTAGGCCAATTTGCAGGCCACCAGATTTGATTGGTCGCTCTGTGTCACAGCAATAATCATATCGGCATCATCAGCCCCGGCCTGTCGCAACACCGAAGGCGTTGCCGCATCGCCAACCACCGTGCGCAAATCCAGCCTATCCTGCAACTGCGCCAGACGCGCGCCATCAGAATCGACAATGGTGATGTCGTTTTCTTCCGAGACCAGCCCTTCAGCAACACTGGCTCCAACCTGGCCAGCCCCCAGAATAATGACTTTCATAAATCCCCCGATTTACTTTTACCGTCTTGCAACAACTTGCTTATTCTTCGCCCCGCTTGCCGAGTTTGACATCCAGCTGCTTCAGCTTGCGATAAAGATGCGTCCGCTCCAGCCCCGAGCGTTCGGCCAATCTCGTCATATTCCCACCTTCCAACCGCAAATGATGCTCGAAATAGAGTTTCTCGAAAGCATCACGGGCTTCGCGCAATGGCTGGTCGAACAAGGGCAGCAAAGGAACCAGTTCCCGACTACCAACGCCCTCCGCCGGCATGACACGCGTCACGTCATCGGCTGAAATCTCTTCATCCAGCGCGGTTAACGCCAGATTGCGCACCAACGCGTAGAGATCCGTCCAGCTCGCTTCCGGCAAGTTATTCCAGGGCAGCGTGCGCAGGGTATTAAGCGCACCAGTCGAAAATCGCCGCGGTTGCACTTCGCCACGTTCGACAAAATTGGTCAGCAGCAGGCTGGCAATCTCCGGCAGTTCATCGGCATGGCCGGCCAGAGAAGGCATCGCCACCCAGACTTCGCCGAGTTTGGCCAACAGCTTACTATCCCAGCCGGCTTCACCGAGCGTCGCCAGCGGCACAACGGTGGCGGCGATGAGCTGCAAATTCAGCTTTTCCAGACGGTCGACCGCATAAGTCAGATTCATTTGCTGCATCTTGCCGAGCACAGCCAAATCCGGCACAAAGAGGATGCCGCCAGTGATTTTCTCAAGCATTTCCTGAGTCAGGGCGCTGCTCACGCTGGACAAATCAAGCCAGGGCGCGCGCGGCGGCTGCAAGGTGCGGGCGCAAATTTCCGCCACGCCGCCGGTCGCTCCTTTGAGCAGCAACACCGGCGCTTTGGCGGCCGATTGCTCAAGACGGCGCTTGAATTCTTTGATGAAAGTCGAGCGCCCGAAGGCATCCAGCGTCAGCGGCGGACGGGCTGGCGGCGTATCGTGCTTGAGCGCCTTTTGCACCGCCGAGAGCAGCTTTTGGAAGGCAATTGGCTTCTCAAGAAAATCAAAAGCGCCGAAACGCGTTGCCTCGACGGCGGTATCGATCGTGCCGTGACCCGACATCATGACCACCGGCATGTTGAGATGGCCGGCAGCGTGCCATTCCTTGAGCAGCGAAATGCCATCCATATCCGGCATCCAGATATCAAGCAGGACCAGATCGGGGCGTAATTCGTTGCGGATACGCCGCGCCGCCCCGGCATTTTCAGCCAGACGAACGTCGTAACCTTCGTCAATCAAAATTTCCGAGAGCAGTTCACGGATGCCTACTTCGTCGTCAACGACCAGAATGATTGCCATTTTTTGCTTCCTCTTCCTTCACCAGGGGCAGACGAATGTCGATTCGCGCGCCACCCTCCGGTGCATTACTGATTTCGATGGTACCCAGGTGCTCCTCGACAATTTTCTTGACGATGGGCAGGCCAAGGCCGGTACCGCGCGCCTTGGTGGTGACATAAGGTTCAAAAATTCGTGACAGCAACTCAACGGGAAAGCCCGGGCCGTTATCACTGATCCGCAACCGGGCACAGCGGCCGGCAAGCGTCGTCGCAATTTCGATCCGGGCATCGCCCAGACCTTCCAGCGCATCTTCAGAATTACGCAGCAGATTGTGAATAACCTGGCGCAGTTGCGTCGCATCGCCCAATACCGATGGCAAATCGTCGGCCAGCCGGGGTTTGATGGCAGCCGATGAGCTTTCGTACAGGCCGAGCACTTCGCGCACCAGTTCGTTGAGATCAAGCGGTGCCACTTCCGGGGCCGGCAAACGTGAATAATCGCGAAAATCGTCGACCATCCGCTTCATCGCCTGCACCTGATTGATGATGGTCTGCGTGCCGCGCGCCAGCATGTCGGCGTCGCCATTGGCCAGCTTGCCGGCCAACTTGAATTGCAGGCGTTCGGCTGAGAGCTGGATCGGCGTCAGCGGGTTCTTGATTTCGTGCGCCAGTCGCCGGGCCACTTCGCCCCAGGCCGCGCTGCGCTGCGCGGCGGTGATCCGGGTGACATCGTCGAAGACCACGACATCACCGCCACCGCTGGCTTCCGGCAGGCGCGAACCGCGTAGCAGCAGCACCTGCGGCATGCCGTTCGGGCGCTCTAGTTCAAGCTGGGCCTGCCATTCGATCTCTTCAGTCGCGGCAAAATGCTGATGAATGAATTCACCTAGCACATGCTGACGCGGCCATTGATCAACCGCTTCACCGATCAGGCCGTTGAAGTCATCGTTCAACGTCGTCAGCGCCCCTTCGTTAACCGTGCGCAGGACAAAGCGCCGGTCAAAAACCAGCACGCCGGCGGAAAGATTGGCGAGAATCGATTCGAGATAGCCGCGCGCCGATTCAACCTCGGCCCGATGGCGTTCGGTTTCGCGGCGGGCATCATCGAGCTGACGGGTCATCTGATTGAAAGATTGGGTCAGGACGCCGAGTTCATCACCGCTATAGATTGCTTGGCGTGGCGAGAAGTCGCCCTGCGCCACCGCCTGCGTGCCTTCAGCCAGAATATAGAGCGGCGCCACCAGCCGGCGGGCCATCAAAAAAGCCAGTGCAAAGGCGCCAAAAAGGGCGACCAGTACGGTCAACGTCAAAGTCAGGGCATAAATCCGGGTCAGCCCTTCGCGCGCCAACTGCAACTCCTGATAGTCGCGGTAAACCCCTTGCACGGCGTCAGCGTCATGCGCCAAACCGGGTGGCACCGGATTGGTTAATTGCAGAATCCGCGGTTCTTCAAAGACATCGCGCGCCGCCACTGGCACCAGCACCCGCAAATAGAGATTGCCGCCCTCACCTTCAACCGTGCTGATCGCTCGTGAATTTCGCGCCTGCTTGAGTTGCGCCTGACTGGGCAACTCCGGTAATAGGTTGCTTAGTTCGCCGGTCGCACTTGACAACAATTGACCGCCGACGGAGAAAATCGCCGCCGACTGGACATTTTTTTCCTCACGCAAGCGCAGCAAGGCCGAGCGCCGCGAGTCTTCCTTGATGTCGGAAAGCTCGCCGCCCATGCTGCGGGCTTTGTCACTGAGATCGGCCAGCAAGGAATCGAGCGCCGAACGGCCGAGATGCAGGCCGGATTCGAGCGCCTTTTCGACGCGCACATCGAACCAGCTTTCAATCGAGCGCGTTACAAACTGAACCGAGACGCCATAAACCAGCGCCCCCGGCAGCACGGCGATAAATCCAAACATCAACATCAGGCGGAGTTTGAGCCGGGCGCCAAAGACCTGCGCCTGATAGTCGCGCCACAGGGACCGTAACTGCCAGCCAACCAGCCCCAGCATGCCGAGTGCGAGCATGACATTCAAGCCGATCAGCAGCGGATAGTTGCGGGAAAAAATAACGGTGTCGGCGGCTGTCGACATGAGCAGCAGGAACCAGAGAATGCCCCCGATCGCTGCGGCAAAAGCCCCCCCGGCAGCAACGAAACGCTTCACTTACTCTCCGCCGCCAAAGCCGGCAAGGTGGCTTGCCAGAGTTTCCAGTCGGACGACAGGCTCCAGTCCTTGTTGCCCAGTGAGGTGATCTGGAACGGCTTGGGTAACTGAGCAACATCCAGGCGTAAACGCAAAGCGGCCTGATAAGGTTCGCCAATGCGCAAGCCTTTGTCCGCTTTTTCGATCACCAGCCAGTTACGCAAGTGGGAAAGTACTGCCACGGTCTCAGTCAGCGTCGAAAAAGATTGATGCAGCCCACCCCCGGTGGATAAGCGGTACTGCCGCGTTAGCGCATGATAGGAGAGGCGGTAGGTCTGGCTGCGGCTGGCCAGTTTTTCGTCAAGCCAGTACCAGCGCCCTTTGGTCAGCTCAAAGTCGGCGACAAAATACAATACCAAGCCCTTGCTGACGGTCTCTTCCAAACGCTGATTCAGTTCAAAATTGAAGTCCGCCGACAGGACATAGCCATCCTCAGTCGCCACTATTTGCGGGTTGACGATATCAATTTCTGCGGTCCACGCCAAAAAAGGCACAAAAACCAGTAGCAACAGCCACCGGCGTAGTTGTTCAGGCATGCTTTTCGAGAAGGCAGTAGTAAAAGCCATCGTGTTCGGCAGTGGGTAGAAGCTGTTCTTCATGACTTCGGCGGGCTTGCGGCTGGCGGGCGAGAAAGCTGGCAATCTGCAAGCTATTTTCGGCCGGGAAAACCGAACAGGTGACGTAAAGCAGTTTACCCCCAGGCCGAACGACCTGCCACAAGGCATCGAGAATGCCCGACTGAACGGCGGCAAAGCTGGCGATGTCGGCTACACGGCGTAGCCACTTGCTATCCGGATTACGTCGCACGACACCGCTCGCCGTGCACGGCACGTCAGCCAGTACGGCGTCAAAAAACTGACCATCCCACCAGCTATTAAGCTGGGTGCAGTCGCCGGATTTGATCGCGGCACCAAGTCCAAGACGGCTGAGATTACCTTCAACACGGCGGCAACGCGCCGGCTTGAGATCAAGTGCCAACATATCCAGTCGGTTGCGCTCGAGCAAATGCGCCGTCTTGCCACCCGGGGCGGCACAGGCATCAAGAACACGGCTGCCCGAGAGCGGGCTGAGCAATTTGGCGGCCATCTGTGCGCCGGGGTCCTGCACCGAAACGAGACCAGCGGCAAAACCGGGCAGGCGTTCAACCGGTAACGGTTTCTCCAGCATCAAGCCGGCGTCGCCCACCGGCGTTGCGGCAATACCTTCGGCATTCAGCCGCTCCAGATACTCCTTGCGCGTTGAACGGCGCAGATTAACCCGCAAGGCCATCGGCGGCGGCCCATTGCCAGCCGCCACAATGCTCGGCCAATCGTTCGGCCAGGCGGCCTGCAATTCGGCCAGCCACCAATCCGGGTGCTGACTCAGCGCCACCGGGTCGTTGGCCAGCGCGGCAGTCAGTTCAACTTGCTGGCGGAGAAAATTGCGCAGAACGCCATTGACCAGCCCACGGAAATTACCGCCCGCCAGTTCGGCTGCGGCGGTAACGGCTTGATCAACCACCGTGTGCGCCGCCTCCGGGCGGGTTTCCAGGCGATAAATGGTGACCAGCAAGAGCGCCCGCACCTCGTTATCGGCTAGCGGTTTGGCCAGCAGGCGGCCGAGGAAAAAGTCACCCCGTCCATAGCAGCGCAGGCTGCCATAAACGAGATCCTGCACCGCCGGACGGGCGGCTGAATCAACGCGGGCCAACATGCCATCGGCCAGGCTCTGCCCGGCAAATACGGCAGCGTTGATACGGGCGGCTTGCAACAAGGCAAAAGCCAGTGAATCGGTAGGTAAGCTGAACATAGGCGGTGATTATCGCACGCTGCATAATGGCGTAATGCGTCGATTCCTTATTGCCCTCTGTTTTACCCTCATCCCCGCGCTGGCGCACGCCTGGAACGCTGCTGGCCACCGACTGACGGCGACCATTGCCTGGCAGCAACTGTCACCCTCGAGCCAGCGGTTTATCGCGGCCGCACTGAGCCGCCATCCCGATTACGAGCGCTGGACGGAAAAATCCCATTCCACGGACGCTGCAGCGATTTTTGCCGAAGCCTCGACTTGGCCTGACGACATTCGCCACGACCCGCGCTTTTACACTGAGAGCCGCGAACCTGCGACACCGGCGCTACCGGGATTGAGCGATGTCGCCCGTCACAAAAACTGGCATTACATCGACCTCGACAATGCCGGGAAAACGCAGGAGGGCGAACTTGACCGCCAGATTGAGCGCCTTAGCCAATTACTGCGGTCAACCCGAAAAAATGAGCAAATTACCTACGCCCTGCCTTGGCTACTACATCTCGTTGCCGACATTCATCAGCCGCTGCATGTTGGCCGACATGGCGATGAAGGCGGTAACCGCTTCGAAATCGAAAACCCGTTCAACAAACGGCTGCCGTTCTCAAATCTGCACACCTACTGGGACGACCTGCCTGGCCCGCCCTGGCTGCGTGGCCAGCGGCTGGAGAAAAACGCGGCTCGTCTGCGCGAAAATTATCCGCCGCCGGAACAGGGCAATGTTGCCCTATGGCGCGACGAGAGCCATCGTTTGCTGCCACAGGTGTACCCAAGAACAGACGGCAGTTTGCTGCCCATGATCACTGAAGAATTCCAACAACAATCGCGCGAAACGGCGAACCGACGCATCGTCGATGCGGGTTACCGACTCGGCCATCTACTGGAAAGCATTTTGGCGCCTCGCGTTTCACGTGAAACTCCGTAAAATCAAGCCATGAATGGCCTGCACCTGATCGCTGACCTGCACGACTGCCGCTGCCCACCGAGCCTCCTGCTCGACGCGCCGGTGCTCGAAAATTTTTGTATTGAAGCCTGCACGCGGCATGGCTTGACCGTGGTTGGCCGGCTTTTTCACACTTTCCATGACCTTGGCGGCCACCCGGCTGGCGTCACCGGTGCGGTTGTTCTCGCTGAATCCCACTTGGCCGTACACACCTGGCCGGAAATCAACAGCGTGACGCTTGATATCTACGTTTGCAATTTCAGTGGTGACAACAGCGCCCGCGCCCACGCCTTGTTCGAACAAGTCATCGCGACGTTTTCTCCGGTGAAACTGGAAAAAAAAGAGGTGGCACGCGGCCACCTCGGCGATTAAAGTTTAAATCGTGAAGAGCTCACATCGCCCGCAGTCGGGCGATACGCTCCTCGGTCGGAGGATGCGTCGAAAAAAGGCTCTTCAAGCCGCCAGCAGTGAGCGGATTCAGTATCATCATCTGCGCCGTTTCCGGATGCGCTTCGGCTGGCCCCATTGGAATACGACCCTCGGCGTACATCTGGATCTTGCCCAAGGCATCGGCCAGCGCCTGCGGATCGCCGCTGATTTCGGCGCCACCACGATCCGCTTCATATTCACGCGCCCGGGAAATCGCCATTTGGATCAGACTAGCGGCGAACGGGGCCAACAAAGATACGAGAATACCGGCCAAGGGGTTAGCCGGACGGCCACCAAACTCCGGCCGCCAAAGAACATGGCGAAATTGGCCAGCGCCGAAATCGCCCCGGCCATCGTCGCCGAAATGGTTGAAATCAGAATGTCGCGATGCTTGACGTGGGTCAGCTCATGCGCCATCACCCCGCGCAACTCACGCTCAGAGAGCAGCTGAAGAATACCGGTCGTTGCTGCGACCGCCGCATGTTGGGGATTACGGCCGGTGGCCAAAGCGTTCGGCTGCGCCTCGTTGATCAGGTAAACCTTGGGCATCGGCAAACCGGCGCGTTGCGCCAACTCGCTCACCATCGCGTAAAATTGTGGTGCGCTGGTTTCGTCCACCTGCTGAGCCTTGTACATCTTCAATACCATGGTGTCGGAGAACCAGTAGGAAAACAGGTTCATCGCCCCACCAAAAACGAGGGCCAGCAACATGCCGGACTGGCCACCCATCATGCCGCCAATAACGCCGAAGCGCCATGATGGCCGCCATCAAGATGGCTGTCTTGACCCAATTGAACATTATTGATCTCCTTGAGACGATTGCTCAGCAAGCCAGTTAATGCCAGAACAATGGCATTTCAAGAGGGCTAATCGAAGCGCGCGCCGACCTTGAGCGGATGACCGGCGAGAAATTGCTGCACCGGCAAACGCTTGCCACCGGCTTTTTGCAGTTCGCTAATGGCCAATGCGCCAGCGCCACAGGCGACCACGATAGTGCTGCGGTCGACCGCTAAAATCTGGCCAATTTCACCACTGCCCGCCACCGGTGTTGCCCGCCATAGCTTGATCGTCTGGCCGGCAAACAAAGCCTGCGCTCCGGGAAAGGGATTGAAGGCGCGAAGATGGCGATCCAGTTCAGCCGCACTTTTCGACCAGTCGATCACAGCCTCGGCCTTTTCAATCTTGTGGGCATAAGTCACGCCTTCGACCGGTTGCGGCGCGGCGGGTAAGGGCAATTGACCCAGCGCTTCGACGATTAATTTCGCGCCCAGTCCCGCCAGGCGGTCATGCAGTGTCGTGGATGTATCGTCCGGGGTAATCGGGAAAGCGCCCCGCAACAGCACCGGCCCGGTATCGAGCCCAGCTTCCATCTGCATAATGCAGACACCGGTTTCTGCATCGCCGGCCAGCAAAGCCCGCTGGATCGGCGCCGCGCCACGCCAGCGCGGCAGTAGGGATGCATGAATATTGAGGCAGCCAAAACGCGGCATGTCGAGCACTACTTGCGGCAAGATCAGGCCATAAGCTGCAACCACCATCACCTCGGCGCCAACGGCAGCAATTTTCTCCTGCGCCGCCACATCCTTCAGGCTAAGTGGCTGAAAAACCTCGATACCTTTTTCCAGCGCCAGTTTTTTGACCGGTGAAGCCTGCAACGTCATGCCACGGCCGGCTGGCCGATCCGGCTGCGTCAGCACCAACGCCACTTCGTGACCGGCAGCGACGATCGCCTGCAGCGCCAGAGCAGCAAAATCCGGCGTCCCGGCAAAAATCAGCTTCATGCAGTCACCCGGGATTGCTTGACGAGCCGCGACTTGATGCGCGCCTGCTTCAATTGCGACAGATGATCAACAAAAACAACGCCATCCAGATGATCAACCTCATGCTGGATACAGACGGCCAACAAGCCATCGGTGGTGATCGACTGTTTCTTGCCATCGAGATCAAGAAAATGCACAGTGACGCGCTCGGCCCGTTCAACCTTGTCGTAAATCCCCGGCACCGACAGACAACCCTCCTCGCCCGTCTGTGAACCCTCAAGGCTTTGAATCTGCGGATTGATAAAAACGCGCAGGTCGTTCTTATCTTCCGAGGTATCAATCACCACAAGCCGCTGGTGGACATCGACCTGGGTCGCCGCCAGTCCAATGCCAGGTGCCTCGTACATGGTTTCAGCCATGTCGGCGACCAATTTACGGAGACTGTCGTCAATACTTGTAACCGGTGCCGCAACTTTTTTCAGACGGACATCGGGGAAACGCAAAATGGGTAGTAGGGCCATATATGAACCGGAATAAAAGCTTGCTCGCTTAGGTTATTACGTGCAGAATCTAAAGCAATTCTTGAGATATGAATGCGGTTTTGCTGAAGCCAATGAGACAGCTTCAAGTTCGCCGCGTTCCACCGGCACGTGAGGTTACGACTATGGTCCGCATTATATCCGCGCTCATCCTGGCCGTAACGGCCACTTGCGCAATCGCTGCTGAACCTCTGGCGCTGGTGGACAACCCGCCCGACCGCCACATTGTCGTTCCCGGCGACACCCTTTGGGGCATTTCCGGCAAATTTCTCAAGCAACCCTGGCGTTGGCCGGAAGTCTGGCGAATGAACAAGGCAGACATCAAAAACCCGCACCTGATTTACCCGGGCGACATCATTCTGCTTGAAAACTTTGGTGGCACCCCCCGCCTGAAAATCGCCAAACCGGTCAATAACCGGTTGCAGCCAAAGATCTACAGCGAAGCTGTGCAGCAAGTGATTCCGAGCATTCCACCAAATGTGATCGAACCCTACATTTCGCAGCCCTTGATCATAGAGCCGGGCGAACATGACGGTTTGGCCCGCATCGTCGCGACGCAGGAAGATCGGCTGTTTCTCGGTAATGGCGACACCGCCTTTGCCTCAGGTATTCCCGATGCCAGCGTTGAAAAATGGCACGTCTTCCGTCGTGGCAAGCCGCTGAAGGATCCTGAGACGGGCGGAGTCATCGCCCATGAAGCCTTTTTCCTCGGCAATGCGCGACTGGTTCAACCTGGCGAACCGGCGGTTTTACGCGTCACCCTGGCCAAAGAAGAAATGGGTCGTGGCGATCGTCTGATGCCGGCTCCACCACCTGAGATCATTTCCTACGTGCCGCATCGCCCGGACCAGGAGGTTGCTGCCAAAGTGATGTCTATCTATGGCGGCGTCAATGAAGGTGGCCCCGGCTATGTGGTTTCACTCAATCGTGGCAAGAACAATGGACTTGAAATCGGCCATGTCCTGGCCCTTTTCCGCGACCGTATTGCGACTGGCCAGGATGAAGATGGCCGACGGGTCCAGACGGTCATCCCGGAAGAGCGTTATGCCCTGGTCTTCGTCTTCCGGGTATTTGACCGAGTGGCCTACGCACTCGTCGTCGACTCCTCCAAATCGGTCATCATCGGCGATTCAGCAAGGAATCCATGATTGAATCCGAAGGGCTGGCCGCCTGGTTGCGACTGACCCTGATCCCCGGTATTGGCGGCGAGACGCAGCGCAAGCTTCTCGCCGCTTTCGGTTTACCCGAGGCTATTTTTGCCGCCGGGCGGCTGCAAGTCCGCGCTGTCATCGCCAGCCGCGCCGATCTGCTTTTTGATTTTGATGCCAGCGCGGCAGTCGACCGCAGCATTGCCTGGGCGAGCCAACCCGGCCAGTGCATCCTGACCCTGGCCGATGCCGCATACCCGGCAGCACTGCTTGAAATCGCCGATCCACCAAATGTGCTCTATGTGCGTGGCAACCCGGCTTTGCTACAAAAACGCGGTCTTGGCATGGTAGGCAGCCGCAACGCCACACCGCAAGGCTTGCAAACCGCCGAGAGTTTCGCCAAAACTCTGGCCAGCAAAGGCCTGACCATCATCAGCGGCCTGGCGCTGGGCATCGACGCCGCAGCCCATCGTGGCGCGCTCGCCGCCGGTGGCAACACCATCGCTGTCATCGGCACCGGCGCTGACCGCCTCTACCCGGCGCGCAATAAGGAACTGGCGTTGGCGATTGCCGAACACGGCGCCATCATTTCCGAATTTCCACTCGGCACGCCGGCCATCGCATCCAATTTTCCACGCCGCAACCGGATTATTTCCGGCCTGTCGCGCGGCGTTCTCGTTGTAGAAGCGGCCCCGGAAAGCGGTTCCTTGATCACCGCCCAGCTGGCCGGCGAGCAAGGACGCGAAGTTTTTGCCATTCCCGGCTCGATTCATTCGCCGGTCGCCCGGGGCTGCCACAAGCTGATCAAACAAGGCGCCAAACTGGTTGAAACCGCTCAGGATGTGCTGGAAGAACTTGGTAACTTTGAAGAAACACCCTGTCCTGCCGAGGCCCATTCCGTCATCGACGAAAACCCCCTACTCACTGCCATTGGCCACGATCCCTGCAGCCTCGATGACCTGGTTGAACGGACCGGATTTGCCGCCGATCAGTTGCTCGCCGAACTGCTGACGCTTGAACTCACCGGCCAGCTCGCCACCCTCCCCGGCAATCGCTACCAGCGCCTCGCCTGACCCCCTCATATATAGAGATGGCTTGCCAAGCCGCTCGCCGGGCCCTTATCATGCCCCGGCACCTAACAGGCCAAACCCCATGAGCAAAAAGCTGATCATTGCCGAAAAACCTTCCGTCGCCGCCGATATTGCCAAGGCACTGGGGGGCTTCACCAAGCACGACGACTACTTCGAAAGCGACACACACGTGCTCTCTTCTGCGGTCGGTCACCTGCTGGAACTGCGCTGTCCCGAAGAATTCGAGGTCAAGCGCGGCAAATGGTCGTTTGCTCATCTGCCAGTGATTCCGCCGCATTTTTCGCTGTCGCCGATCGAAAAAACCGAATCCCGACTTAAGGTGCTGACCAAGCTGATCAAGCGCAAGGATGTGACCAGTCTGATCAATGCTTGTGACGCGGGGCGCGAAGGTGAATTGATCTTCAATTACATTGCCCAATACACCAAGTCCGGCAAACCGGTGCAACGCCTGTGGCTGCAATCGATGACCCAAGGCGCCATCCGCGACGGTTTCGCACGTCTGCGTGAAGGCAAGGAAATGCAAGGCCTCGGCGATGCCGCCGTCTGCCGCTCCGAGTCCGACTGGCTAGTCGGCATCAATGGCACCCGCGCCATGACTGCCTTTAACTCGAAGACCGGTGGTTTCCATCTGACCACCGTTGGCCGCGTCCAGACGCCCACCCTGGCCATCGTCGTCGACCGCGAAAAGAAAATCCGCGAATTCAAGGCCCGTTCCTACTGGGAAGTCGAAGGCGACTTCGCGGCCAAGGCGGGCAATTACACCGGCAAATGGTTTGATGAAGGCTACAAGGGTAAAGGCGACGACGAGCACGCCCGTGCCGACCGTCTATGGCAACAAACCAAGGCCGATGCCATCCGCGCCGCCACCCTGGGCAAACCCGGCATCGTCAGCGAAGAAGCCAAACCCGAGAACCGCCTCTCGCCCTCACTGTTTGATTTGACCAGCCTGCAGCGCGAAGCGAATGCCCGCTTCGGCTTCTCGGCCAAGACGACGTTGTCACTAGCGCAAGCGCTTTACGAAAAGCACAAAGTTCTGACCTACCCACGGACCGACTCGCGCTGCCTGCCGGAAGACTACATTCCCACCGTCAAGGCAACGCTGACCATTCTGACCGGCGAAGGCGCCGGCAAGGGGCACGATGAAGTGTTGCTTGCCCGTTACTCGCCGTTTGCCCACCAAATTCTGGCGCGCAACTGGGTATTGCCAAACAAGCGTATTTTTAATAACGCCAAGATCAGCGATCACTTTGCGATCATTCCGACGCCGCAAGCGCCGAAAAATCTTAATGAGCTGGAACAGAAGCTCTACGATTTCGTCGTCAAACGCTTCCTCTCAGTATTTTTCCCGGCTGCCGAATATCTGGTCACCACCCGCATCACCCGCGTCGAAGGTCATCCCTTCAAGACCGAGGGCAAGGTGCTGGTTAATCCGGGATGGCTCGCTGTACATGGCAAGGAAGCCCAGGAAGGCACGGACGGCAACTTGGTTGCTGTTGAGGCGGGCGAAAAAGTCAAAACCGACGATATCACCGTCAAGGCCAACGAAACCAAGCCGCCACCGCGCCACTCTGAAGCGACGCTGCTCTCCGCCATGGAAGGCGCCGGCAAGATGGTCGACGACGAGGAGCTGAAGGCGGCGATGGCCGGCCGTGGCCTCGGCACACCAGCTACCCGCGCCCAGATCATCGAAAATCTGATCGGCGAGCAATATATGCTGCGCGAGGGTCGGGAGCTGATCCCGACCGCCAAGGCGTTCTCGGTAATGACCTTGCTGAACGGTCTCGGCATCACCGAACTGACCCAGCCGGAACTGACCGGTGACTGGGAATGGAAGCTCGGACGCATCGAAAAGGGTGAGTTCACCCGCGATGAATTTATGCGCGAAATCGCCGAAATGACCCGCCACATGGTGGAACGGGCCAAGACTTTCGACAGCGACACCATTCCAGGCGATTTTGGCGTGTTGACCGCAGCATGCCCGCGTTGCGGTGGCGTAATGCGCGAAACTTATAAAAAATTCCAGTGTGGCGGTTGCGATTACTCGCTGTGGAAAATTGTCGCCAGCCGCCAATTTGAACCGGCGGAAATCGATACGCTGATAAATGAAAAGCAGATCGGCCCACTCACTGGCTTCCGCAGCAAGATGGGCCGCACTTTTTCTGCTGCCATCAAACTGAACGACAACTTTGAGCCAGAATTCGATTTTGGTCAGGACAAGGCGGGTGAAGGCGATAGCGCCGAACCCGTTGATTTCTCGGACCAGAAGAGTTTGGGGCAATGCCCGAAATGCGCTGCCAATGTTTACGAACATGGCACGACTTACGTCTGCGAAAAGTCAGTCGGCCCCGAGAAAACCTGTGACTTCCGCTCGGGCAAGATTATTCTGCAACAGCCGATCGATCCCGCTCAGATGCAAAAGCTGCTGACTGAAGGCAAGACCGATCTGCTGAAAGAATTTGTCTCAAACCGTACCCGGCGTAAATTCTCGGCGTATCTGGTCGCCAAGGAAGGCAAGGTCAGTTTCGAGTTCGAGAAAAAGGTCGCCAAACCCAAGGCGCCGACCAAGAAAAAGGCAGCAGCCGAAGAAGAAAGCGACACCAAGGCTTAAGCCTTACCGGCCGAGGAAATGCATTCATGTGGGGTCGGCTGAAGCTGACCCCACATGCACCACCCAAACTTACTTCGGCACATTGTTGTCAGTACGACGCGCCTGAGTTTCACGTGAAACTCAGCGTACCGCGCTAGCGCCTGGCATTTGACAGGAAAGCAGTGCCGCCCGTACCGCGTCAATCGCTTGCGGCCGCGGGAAAGTCACCCGCCAGACCAAGCCGACTGTGCGAGATGGCTGAACTCCAAGAAACGGCAACACCTTGACCATCAGCTCCTTGTCGACCAGCGGATCAGCCGCCGTACTCGGCATCACCGCCACCCCAGCCCCGCTCGCCACCATATAGCGGATGGTTTCCAGCGAGCCACCTTCCAATGAATGATCTAGCGCATTCGGCGCCGTCAGGCGCGGGCAGGACTCCAGCACCTGATCGCGGAAACAGTTGCCCTGACCAAGCAGCAGCAAATTCTGGCCATCCAGTTCATCGGCATCAACGGCTGCGCGACTGGCCCACGGATGCTTGGCGGGCACAACGACCCGGAACGGCTCGGCATACACCGCTTGCGCCACCAGACCCGGTTCGGCAAAGGGTAGCGCAATGACGATGACGTCCAGCTCACCTGCCTTCAAGGCCGGAATCAGGTTAGCCGTGAAGTCTTCCTTCAAATAAAGCGGCATCGCCGGTGCGTGATTGTGCAGCGCCGGAATCAGTTGCGGCAGCAAGTAAGGGGCGATGGAATAAATAACGCCAACGCGTAATGGACCACTCAAGGCGTCACCGCTGGTCCCGGCGATTTCTTCCAGGCGGACGGCCTCTTCCAGCACGCGCCGAGCTTGGGCGACGATGCGTTCGCCGAGCGCCGTTATCCGCACATCAGCCGCGGTGCGTTCGAACAGCGCGGCGCCCAGCTGACCTTCGACCTTCTTCAAGGCGACCGAGAGTGTTGGCTGGCTGACGTGGCAGGCTTCCGCAGCCTTGCCGAAATGCCGTTCGCGAGCAAGCGCCACGATGTAGCGCATCTCGGTCAGGGTCATGGCAAATAACCCAGTTTTTTCAGGTCGACCGTAGTAAGCCAGCGCCATTCGCCGGGTTTAAGATCGTCTGGCAATTGCAGCTCGCCAACCGCCTCGCGGTGCAGCGCTTCGACACGATTACCGGCTGCCGCGACCATCCGTTTGACCTGGTGGTATTTGCCACCGGTCAAGGTCAGGCGCAGCAGATGCTCGCCGACCTTCTCGCAGCCGGCAGCAACAATCGGCTCCGGTTCATCGTTCAACAGCACGCCAGCCAGCAGTTGGTCGATCTGCTCTTGATCAATCGGGTGCTTGGTGGTGGCGAGATAGACCTTGGGCACCTTGCGTTTGGCCGAGGACAGTGCGTGGTTGAGCTGA
Source organism: Burkholderiales bacterium (assembly GCA_038250105.1). GTDB lineage: Bacteria > Pseudomonadota > Gammaproteobacteria > Burkholderiales > Rhodocyclaceae > Azonexus. Next base: position 67,166 of record JBBSCQ010000002.1, read on the forward strand.
CCATCGTCGGTGATGAGCAGCAGGCCGGTGGTGTCTTCGTCGAGGCGACCGATCGGTTGCACATCGCGTTCGCGTAGCTGCATGGGTAGCAGGTTGAGGACATTGGGGTGATGTCGAGGCTTGCGCGAGCATTCGTAGCCGGCCGGCTTGTGCAGCATGACGCAAGCAAACTCGGCATAAGGCCAATCGACGCCATCGATAGTAAAAACAAGGCCATTGGTGTCGATTTCGGCGAAAGGGTCTTCGCAAATCTGACCATTGACCGCGACGGATGCGCGACGGATAAGTGAGCGGCAGGCCTTGCGGGTGCCGAAACCGTGCTTTTGGAGGATTCGATCTAGTTGCATGGGCAGAATGCTAACATTCGCCCATGAACTTCGAACATCTCATCCAAATCAACGATCCGGAAAATCCGCTGATCGAAGCCCTAAACCGCGATCAACTGTGGCAAGGTTTGCTCTACCGCGTTGAAAACCCGGTGCCTTTTTTACCCGGCCTGGAGTCCTGCGCCATTCTCGAACGGCAAGCCAATGAACTACTGCGCGAATTGGATTTTGGTCCGGCGGTAATTCGTGACCGAGTGACGATCAACGAAGCACACAGCGTGCGCTTCGTCATCGAAGCTTGCGAAGTGCATCCCGGCGGTAGCCTGCACATCGCCATTGAGGAACCGGAGGCCAGCTTCCTGTTCCTCCGTTTCACCTACGAAACGACCCTGGCCAACAGTCCCAATTCGGAAGACAAAGCCTACATCGAGTACGTCAAATCCGCCTATCACCAGTCGGATGTCGATTGCGTGCGGATTATCCGCACGCTAGCGGCCGGCGGCACACCGACCTGATCAAACGCCCTGGCTGGCCAGGTAATCCTCGTAGCCACCGAGATAGTCGACAACAACACCATTCGCCTTGACCTCGAAGACTCGGGTCGCCAGCGAAGAGACGAACTCCCGGTCATGCGAGACGAAAATCAGCGTACCTGGGAATTTTTCCAGCCCGGAGTTCAAGGATTCGATTGATTCCATGTCCAGGTGATTGGTCGGCTCGTCCATGACCAGCACGTTTGAGTGCAAGAGCATCAACTTGCCGAACAGCATGCGGCCTTGCTCGCCACCGGAAATGACCTTGACCGCCTTCTTCACGTCGTCGCCGGAGAAGAGCAGACGGCCCAACGTGCCGCGAATCAGCGTTTCAACGTCGCCGCCTTCGTAGCCACCTTCCCGAACATAGCCGGCAATCCAGTCCGTCAGGTTGGTATCGGACTGGAACAAGGCAGAGTGATCCTGCGAGTAATAACCTGGCTTGGCTTTTTCCGCCCATTTGAGCGTACCGAATTGCGGCTGAACTTCGTTCATCAGCAGCTTGAGCAAGGTCGTTTTACCGACACCGTTCTCGCCGATGATGGCCAGGCGCTCGCCAGCATTGATCGAGAAGCTCAGATTGTTGAAAATCTTCCGCTCGGAGCCTTCGTAGGCAAAGGAAAGGTTTTCGACTTCAACCGCCTGACGATGCAGCTTGGCCTTCTCGTCGTAATCAAAACGGATCCACGGATACTGACGCGACGACGGTTTGACATCTTCCGGCTTCAACTTTTCGATCAGCTTGACCCGGCTGGTTGCCTGCTTGGCTTTCGAAGCGTTGGCCGAGAAGCGACGGACGAAAGTCTGCAAGTCGGCAATCTGTTCCTTGGCCTTGGCATTGGCTTTCGACAAACGCTCGCGAGCCTGTTGCGAAGCTTCCATAAAATCGTCGTAGTTGCCGGCGTAAGTGGTGATCTTGCCGTAGTCGAGGTCAGCCATGTGGGTGCAAACCTGGTTCAGAAAGTGGCGATCGTGCGAGATGATGATCATCGTCGAATCACGATTATTCAGTACATCTTCCAGCCAGCGAATGGTATTGATATCGAGGTTGTTGGTTGGTTCGTCGAGCAGCAGGATGTCCGGGTTGGCGAATAGTGCCTGGCAGAGCAGTACGCGAAGCTTCCAGCCGGGAGCGACTTCGCGCATTGGGCCATTGTGTTGTTCGATCGGAATGCCAACGCCCATGAGCAATTCGCCAGCTCGCGATTCCGCCGTGTAGCCATCGTATTCGGCGAATCTCGATTCCAGTTCGGCGGCGTGCATGTAGTCGTCTTCAGTCGCTTCCGAATTGGCGTAGATCGCATCCTTTTCGCTCATGCAGGCCCACATTTCCTCATGGCCCATCAGCACGACGTCAAGGACGCGGATGTCTTCGAAGCCAAACTGGTCCTGGCGCAGGTAAGACATGCGCTCGTGTTTTTCCTTCGAGACGTTGCCTGCGGAGGACTCCAGCGCACCACACAAAATCTTCATAAAGGTCGATTTGCCGGCCCCGTTGGCGCCGATCAGGCCATAGCGATAGCCCTCGCCAAACTTGACGTTAACGTTCTCAAACAGGGGTTTTGCCCCGAACTGCATAGTGATATTGGCGGCGACAAGCACGGCGATTCCGATCTGCGAATTTATGTAAAACAAGCGGTAAAACCAAGGGGCGAATTTTACCTGTTTTCAAGGGGTTGACCGTAGCAGGCCATGATTCGATGCCCCATTTTTGTGCACTGCGGTGTAAGATTCCGGCCAACAATTACTCGCCTTAAAGGCAACGAGACAGCCCATGGTTCCCCACCTGACCACCGCCTTGACCGGCCCCATCCTCGACCTCGAGCGCCGCTTCCTCGATAGCAGCACGCAAATCGAACACTGGATGCGTGGCCAGTGGCAAGAGCACACCCCGCCCTTCTATTCCTCCTGCGATCTGCGCAACTCCGGTTTCAAACTGGCGCCGGTCGATACCAATCTTTTCCCCGGCGGCTTCAACAACCTCAACCCCGCTTTCCTGCCGCTGTGTGTTCAGGCGGCGATGAGCGCCATTGAAAAGTTCTGCCCGGATGCCCGCAGCCTGCTGTTGATTCCGGAAAACCACACGCGCAACCAGTTTTACCTGCAAAACGTCGCGCAGATCGCCGCCATCCTCAAACAAACCGGGCTGAATGTCCGCCTCGGTTCGTTGCTGCCAGAAGTCACCCAGCCGACGAAAATCGAGCTGCCGAATGGCCAGAGCCTACTCCTTGAACCTTTGGTCCGAACTAAAAACCGGCTCGGGCTGGATGGTTTCGATCCTTGCGCCATTCTGCTCAATAACGATTTATCCGCCGGCATTCCCGCCATCCTGCAAGGTTTGCATGAACAGGTTGTTCTGCCGCCGGTCCATGCCGGCTGGGCCGTTCGCCGTAAATCAAACCATTTCGCCGCTTACGACGAAGTGGCCAACGACTTTGCCCGGGCTATCGGCATCGACCCTTGGCGTATTAACCCGGCGTTTTCCGTTTGTCGCAGTGTCAATTTCCATGATCGACAGGGTGAGGACTGCCTGGCCGCCAACGTCGCCGCTGTACTCGACATCGTGCGCGAGAAATACAAGGAATACGAAATTGATGAGACGCCCTACGTCGTCGTTAAGGCCGACGCCGGCACCTATGGCATGGGCGTGATGACGGTGCGTAACGTCGACGAAGTAATCGCCCTCAACCGCAAACAGCGCAACAAGATGAGCGTCGTCAAGGAAGGCCTGGAAGTTTCCGAGGTGCTGATCCAGGAAGGGGTCCATTCCTTTGAAACGCTGAACGATGCGGTCGCCGAACCGGTGATCTACATGATTGACCGCTACGTCGTTGGCGGCTTCTATCGCGTTCATACCGGCCGAGGCAAGGATGAAAACCTAAATGCGCCGGGCATGCATTTCGAACCGCTGGCCTTTGAAACCGGGTGCAATATGCCTGACTACGGCTGTAACAACCCCGATGCTGCGCCCAACCGTTTTTATGCCTACGGCGTTGTTGGCCGCCTGGCCTGCCTCGCGGCAGCGGTCGAACTGGAACGCACCGCGCCGGAAGACGGCTTAAGCCCGACATCGTGACCCAACAACTGCACTTTGAAAAACACCTGCTTGGCGGCAGCAGCCAGTCGCTCAAGCTCGCCTTCGTCATTGATCCCCTGCCCGAACTAAAGGCCTGGAAGGACTCAACAGTCGCCATGATGCGGGCGGCCGAAAAGCATGGTCACGACGTGTTCACCGTAGAGTGCGCCAGCTTGTGCTGGCGTCGGCCAGAACCCGGCCATTCCGGCGGTGTTTATGGTGAAGCGGTGCATATGCACATGCGTCCGGACGACCGCGACTGGTATCGCGAAACCGGCCGTGAATGGAAATCGCTCACCGCCTTTGACGCGGTGATCATGCGCAAGGATCCACCCTTCGATTTCGAATTCATGACGGCCACCTGGCTCCTGGAACGCGCCGAGGCAGCTGGTGTGCGCGTCTTTAACAAACCACGCGCCTTGCGTGATCATTCGGAAAAGATTGCGATCAGCGAGTTCGACCAGTTCACTCCAACAACGCTGGTCGCCCGCGATATGCAGCAGTTGCAACAGTTCATCGACGAACAACGTGATGTCATCCTCAAGCCACTCGACGGTATGGGCGGCAGCCAGATTTTCCGCATCCATCGCAATGATCCCAACCGTAATGTCATCCTTGAAACACTGACTCACGAAGGCACGCGCACCGTCATGGCGCAGCGCTACCTGCCTGAGATCAGTGCCGGCGACAAACGCATCCTGCTCATCGCTGGCCAACCCGTGCCTTATTGCCTGGCCCGCATCCCCAAAGCTGGCGAAACGCGCGGCAACTTGGCCGTTGGCGGTACCGGCGTAGCACAGGATCTTTCCGCGCGTGACCGCGAAATCGCCGAAACGCTCGGGCCGATTCTCATCAAGCGTGGCCTGATGCTGGTTGGCCTCGATGTCATTGGTAACCATCTCACCGAAATCAACGTCACCAGCCCAACCTGCATGGTCGAAATTCGCCAGCAAACCGGCTTTGATGCGGCCGGTGTATTCATCACCGCTATTGAACACGCATGCGGCATTGCCTGATAGTCATCTGTGCGCTGCTCCTTGCAGCGTGCAGCCGAACGCCACTTCAGGAACAACAAGCCTACGTCTTCGGCACGCGCGTTGAAGTCCTTGTCGTTAGCAGCCAGCCTGAACATGGTCGCCAAGCCATTGCCGCCGTCTTGCGCGAATTCGACCGTTTGCATCGCACCTATCACGCCTGGCAACCCTCGGAACTAAGCGATCTTAATTTGGCCATTTCTGCCGGTCGAGCGCGCCCCTTAGGAAGTACCCTTGGGGTGCAGCAAGTCAGCCCGGAACTGGCCGCCTTCGTCCGTGAGGCGCAGGCACTCAGCGAACAGGATGACTGGCTCTTTGACCCCGGCATCGGCCAGCTGATCAAACTCTGGGGTTTTCAGGCTGACGAATTCAAGGCCGAATTACCCGCCACCAGCGATATCAAGGCCTGGCTCGCCAGCAAGCCATCGATCGCCGACCTGACCATTACCGACAACACGATCAGCAGCCGCAACCGCCAGGTCGCGCTCGACTTCGGCGGCTACCTGAAAGGTGTCGCCCTCGACCGCGCCGCCGCCATCCTGCACAGCCAGGGCATCAACAACGCGCTGATTAACATCGGTGGCAACGTCATGGCCCTCGGTAGCAAAGAAGGTCGAAAATGGAAAGTTGGCATCCAGCACCCACGCCAGCCTGGCCCGTTGGCCACCGTCGATCTGGCCGACGGCGAAGCCATCGGCACCTCCGGCGACTATCAGCGTTTCTTTGAAGTGGACGGCAAGCGTTACCCGCACCTGCTCGACCCGCGCACCGGCTACCCGGCTGATCACACCCAGGCGGTAACCGTGCTGATTCCCGCTGGGCCCAAGGCCGGAACACTCTCCGACGCCGCCTCCAAACCGATCTTTATCGCCGGCCCCGACGCTTGGCGCGAAGCTGCCCGAAAAATGCAAATTGGCCGCGTTTTACGCGTCGACCGTGATGGTCATATTTTCGTCACCGAAGCCCTGCGCCAACGCCTTGAATTCCTTGGTCAAGCGCCAGCACTCACCGTCGTTCCCTGATTTTTCGCCAATTTTCGCCAATTTTTCCGGTTGACCGCAGCAACCCAGCTATTCACTCTGACGCGAATCAATACTGAGCGTCACCGGGCCATCGTTGATCAAGCTAACTTGCATATCAGCACCAAACACCCCGGTTGGCACCGGCTTGCCCAACTCAACCGACAGCTTTTCAACAAAGCGCACAAACAGTGGCTGAGAAATATCGCTCGACGCCGCCCGACTCCATGACGGCCGGTTTCCCTTCTTCACCGAGGCGTACAGCGTGAATTGCGAGACAGCAAGAATATCGCCTGCGCTGTCCAGCGCACTCCGATTCATCACCCCGCTCTCGTCGCAAAAAATCCGCATACGGACAATTTTTCCAGCCATCCAGTCCAGATCAGCCTCACCATCTCTCGCCTCAAACCCGGCCAATACGAGCAAACCCGGCCCGATTTTTCCGCTGATTTTGCCGTCAACCGCAACAGCAGCCTCTTTTACCCGCTGAACAACGACCCGCACGTAATCCCTTCTTTGAAAAGAAAAAGGCCCCTTTAAGGAGCCTTTTCCTGATCAAGCAAAAAATTTTGAATTAAATATCGATCCGCGCATTCAATGCATTGGTTTCAATAAACGCCCGACGCGGTTCGACCAACTCGCCCATCAGCGTGGTGAAAATCTCGTCAGCGGCAATCGCATCGTCAATCTGCACACGCAGCAGGCGGCGGACTTTCGGGTCCATTGTTGTTTCCCAAAGCTGCGAGGGGTTCATTTCGCCCAAGCCTTTGTAGCGTTGCTTACTGATGCCACGTTCGACTTCATGGAGCAGCCACTTCATGGCATCACCGAAATTGGTGACCACCTGCTTTTTCTCGCCGCGCATCATGTAAGCGCCAGGGCCAAAAAGATCGGCTAGCGTTTCTGCCGTACGACGCAGTTGCATGAAGTCGCCGGAAAGCAGCAGATCGTCATCAATCAGGCCAACTTTCAGGTTGCCGTGGTGCATTTTTTCGATACGCAAGGTCCAGCGTTCCTGAATATCGTCGTATCTCGGCACCACACGAATGCTGCTGATCAGGTGCTTGGCAAGCAGTTCGGCCCCCACCTTGGAACTTTCCTCTGAACTCAAATCGAGTTTCAGGTTGTGTTGAACCATCGACTTGAGGACAACCGGATCAACCAGATGTGAAATGCGTTCGATAACTGCTTCGGTCAACAACCAGGAACGGGCTAATTCCTCAAGCGCCGGACCAGTAACCGGCTCGCCACCAGCACGCGGCATCAGGCTGGAATCATCCATCGCCATGCGGAGCAGGAACTGGTTATATTCTTGGTCATCTTTCAGGTAACGCTCCGTCTTGCCGAGCTTGACCTTGTAGAGCGGCGGCTGGGCGATGTAGATGTGGCCACGCTCAACCAACTCCGGCATCTGGCGATAGAGCAGCGTCAGCAGCAGCGTGCGGATGTGCGCGCCGTCCACGTCCGCGTCAGTCATGATGATGATGCGGTGATAACGCAGTTTTTCAATCTTGAATTCGTCTTTGCCGATGCCCGTGCCGAGCGCCGTGATCAGGGTAACGATCTGCTCGCTGGAAATCAGCTTGTCGAAACGGGCTTTCTCGACGTTTAGCACCTTGCCGCGTAGCGGCAGAATAGCCTGGAACTTGCGATCACGGCCCTGCTTGGCGGAACCGCCGGCGGAGTCACCCTCGACAATGTAAACCTCACAAAGTGCCGGGTCTTTTTCCTGACAATCCGCCAGTTTACCAGGCAGACCAATACCGTCCAATACACCTTTACGGCGGGTCAATTCACGCGCCCGGCGAGCCGCTTCACGCGCCCGGGAAGCTTCAACAATTTTGCCGGTAATGATCTTGGCATCGACTGGACGTTCGAGCAGGAAGTCCGCCAGTTTTTGCGCTACCACCTCTTCGACAGCCGGACGGGCTTCCGAAGAAACCAGTTTCATCTTGGTTTGCGAGGCAAACTTGGGGTCAGGCATCTTGACCGACAAGACACAAACCAGGCCTTCGCGCATGTCTTCACCGGCGATTTCAACCTTGGCCTTCTTGGCTATCTCGTGTTCTTCGATATATTTGTTGATAACCCGGGTCATCGCCGCGCGCAACCCAGTCAAGTGGGTACCACCATCAGATTGCGGGATGTTATTGGTGAAACAGAGCACCTGTTCCTGATAGGAGTCGTTCCACTGCATCGCCACTTCGACACCAATCGTGACGCCGGTATCACCAACCTTGGCTTCACCAGACGAGTAAAAAACCGTCGGATGCAGCACCGTTTTGCTGCGGTTGATGTATTCGACAAAGCTGGTCACGCCACCGGCAAAAGCGAAATCTTCTTCCTTGCCGGTACGCTGATCGATCAGGCGAATACGTACGCCATTGTTAAGGAAGGACAGTTCACGCAGACGCTTGGCGAGAATTTCGTAATGAAATTCAATGTGCTCGAAAATCTGCTCATCAGCGAGAAAGTGAACTTCTGTGCCGCGCTTCTCAGTATCGCCGACAATTTTTAGCGGCGAAATTTCAACACCGTCAACGACCTCGATGATGCGGTCAACGGCGTGGCCACGACAAAATTCCATTTGCCGTTTTTTGCCATCGCGGCGGATGGTCAGGCGCAACCACTTCGAGAGCGCATTGACGCAGGAAACACCCACCCCGTGCAAACCACCGGAAACCTTGTATGAGTTCTGGTTGAACTTGCCACCCGCATGCAATTCGGTCAGCGCAATTTCAGCCGCTGTCCGTTTTGGTTCATGCTTGTCGTCCATTTTGACGCCAGTCGGAATGCCCCGGCCGTTGTCAGTCACGCTGATTGAATTATCAATGTGAATGGTGACAACGATGTCATCACAATGGCCCGCCAAAGCTTCGTCGATCGAGTTGTCGACCACCTCAAAAACGAGGTGGTGCAGTCCTGTACCATCGGACGTATCGCCGATGTACATACCCGGACGTTTGCGCACTGCTTCCAGACCTTCGAGAATCTGGATGCTGGATTCGCCATAAGCTTGATCGGCGATTTGCGGGCTAATTTCTTCAGTCATTACTTGTGTTCCACGTGAAACTTATTCTTTTAATTCAATAATCAAATACGCATCGGCATGATGACGTACTTAAAGCGCTCGTTGCCCGGTACGGTAATCAGCGCACTGGAGTTGGCGTCGTTGAAACTCCACTGAATCTCATCGGTTTGCACGTTGTTCAGCACGTCGAGCAGATAGCCAACATTGAAGCCAACATCGATGGCATCACCGTTGTACTCAATCTCCATTTCTTCCTGCGCCTCTTCCTGCTCGGCGTTGGCGGCGATCAATTTCAGGCTATTTTCGCCCAAAACGACGCGTACACCGCGAAATTTTTCATTGGTCAGGATTGCCGCACGGTTCATTGCCTGCATTAGCGCCTGCCGACCGACCTTGACATGGTTTTTCAAAGTGGCCGGTACAACTCGCTCGTAATCGGGGAATTTGCCATCAATTAACTTCGAAACCAGAACTACTGAACCGAAGGCAAAGCGCACCTGATTTGCAGTTAGCGTGATGTTCAACGGATCATCGTTATCGACCAGCAAACGGTTCAATTCGAGCACTGTTTTGCGCGGCAAAATAATTTCCTGACGCGGCAAATCGGCTTCAATTTCAACACTGGCAAAAGCCAGACGGTGGCCGTCGGTTGCCACGGCGCGCAGTTCTTTGCCCTCGACAAGCAGCAACAAACCATTCAGGTAATAACGCACATCCTGCGCGGCCATGCTGAACTGCGTCTTGCCAAGCAAATGACGAAAGGCTTTTTGCGTAATGGTGAACTGTTGCGTTTCACCTTCCGTAATGGTCATACGCGGGAAATCATCAGCCGGCAAAGTTTGCAGACTGAAGCGGCTTTTGCCGGAACGAACTTGCAAACGCTTGTCTTCAAGTACCAGGCTGACTTCGTTGGCATCCGGCAATGAACGCAGAATTTCTTGCAACTTGCGCGCCCCAACGGTTACCGCGCCATCACCCTCGCCACCTGCACCAGCGGTTGACGTGGTGATCTGAATTTCAATATCGGTGGCCAACAACGTCAGTCTGTCGCCATGTTTTTCCAGAAGCACATTGGAAAGAATGGGCAGTGTATGACGTCGTTCAACAATGCCAGACACCGACTGCAAAGGGGCAAGAAGGGTGTCTCTATGGGTTTTGATAAGAACCATATATAAAAATCCTAAGTAGACTATATCGAGAACAGATTTGTGGATAACAATGACTTATTGTTTATTTTCAAACTGTTATTTTAAATAATTGGCTCTGCAGAAAGCTCTTAATTGCCTGTGCATGAATTCTGGACAATTTTCGCACAAAGTTGAAATAACCAGATGACTCACAATTGATTAACAGTTTTTTCACAGAGTTATCGACAGGCTTTCATCCTTTCAAAACCTGTAACAAAACGTGCAGATCGTGATTGAGCTCACTTTCCTTGAGGCGAAGTGAGTCGATCGTCTTAACCGCATGAATGACCGTTGTATGGTCACGGCCACCAAAGGCATCGCCAATTTCGGGGTAGCTGTGCGAGGTCACTTCGCGACATAGCCACATTGCCAACTGTCGGGGCCGCGCAATAGCACGTGTTCGTTTTTTGGAAAAAAGTTCGGCTACTTTGATTTTGTAATAGTCAGCGACGGTCTTCTGAATGTTGTCCATGCCGACATTACGCACCGAACCAATAATGTCTTTCAATGCTTCCTTGGCCAAATCCAGCGCAATAACGCGGCCATGGAAAGATGAATAGGCCAGAACCTTTTTCAACGCACCTTCGAGTTCGCGCACATTCGAGCGCAAATGTTTGGCGATAAAGAAGGCTACTTCGTCATCCAGATGCATGCCTTCGGCTTCAGCCTTCTTTTTAAGGATGGCTACCCGCATTTCAAGCTCGGGCGGCTCAATTTGTACGGTCAAACCCCAATCAAAACGGGTAACCAGTCGGTCATCCAGGCCGTTGATATCCTTCGGATAGGTGTCGCAAGTGATGATGATCTGCTTGCGGGCTTCAATCAAGGCGTTAAACAGGAAGAAAAATTCTTCCTGGGAGCGATTTTTGCCGTTGAAGAACTGCACGTCATCGAGCAATAGAACATCGAGCGAACGGTAAGTGCGCTTAAAGCTGTCGAAGGACTTTTGTTGATAGGCGCGCACGACATCCGAATAATAGTCTTCCGCATGAACGTAACGGACCACCTTTTCCGGCGACTCAGCCAGAATGGTGTTGCCGATAGCGTGAATCAGGTGAGTCTTTCCTAGACCAGCGCCACCGTAGATGAACAAAGGGTTATAAGCCCCACCCGGATTGTTAGCCACCTGAATGGCTGCCGCTCTGGCCAAGTCATTGGCTTTACCGACAATCAGATTATCGAAAGTGAAAGATTGGAAAAGGCGCGATTTTTCATAATTGCCGCCTTTACCCCGCGACTTTTCCGCGACTGAAACAGTCTTGGCTGGGCCTTCGGCAGATTTGTCTGCAACCGCTTCGCTACGAATAGGTACCGACTTGGCACTGCCAATAACCAAAGAAATCACTACCGGCGCAGAGAAAAAGCTGTGGCTATATTCTTCAATACGCGAGAGATAACGGTCACGAACCCATTTAAGGATAAAACCATTCGGCGCAATTAGGCGCAATCCATCTTCCAGTGCTGAACTTTCACCTTCCAGCCGGAGCGGCTTTATCCAGGTATTGAACTGCTGTTCGGGCAATTCCTGCTCAAAACGCAGTAAACATGATTCCCAGAAACCGGCCATTGACGAATTGACTCCTCTCCGCGCAGTCAGAAGCATTGCTGGCGGTTTTAGTATTTGATTTAACAGGTAAATTTGTAACATATCTGGCGGCTTGATCGCACCAGAGAAGGCAGGATTCTACGCCTCATCAACAAGGTTATCCACAGCTTTAGCAAATAATTCATCTTGACAACACACCCTCTATCAGGGTGTAATTACGCGTTTTTCTCAGCACATCAAGGGATTTCAACATGAAACGCACGTATCAACCGTCGGTCGTGCGCCGCAAGCGCACCCATGGCTTCCTGGTTCGTATGCGAACCAAGGGTGGTCGTGCAGTTATTGCTGCTCGCCGCGCTAAAGGTCGCACACGTCTGGCCGTTTAAACCGGACGTTCGGCGGGGTGGAACAAACCTTCGCCAGACGCTATCGCCTGACAAAAACGGATGAGTTCTCATCCGTTTTTGGTTTCAGGAAGGCGATTCGCGGGAAATTATTAATGCTGCACTATCAGCCACGAGCGGCCGGTTTTACCGAGGCACGTCTGGGTTTGGTGGTCGGCAAAAAACAGCTCAAAAGATCGGTTGACCGTAACAGAGTCAAACGTATCATCCGCGAGCAGTTCCGTTGTTTGCGGGCAACGCTGCCAGCATGTGATTTTGTCGTTCGCCTGGCGGTCAAGCCGGGGCCTTTGGATGGCAAGGTAATAGCTGGTGATTTTGTTGCCCTTCTGAATAAACTGCAGCGGCCAAAGCCAAAGCGGGATGAAGAATGAAATGGTTGTTGATTGCCCTGATTCGGGTCTATCAGTATGCGATCAGCCCTTTTCTTGGGCGAAGCTGCCGGCATCATCCGACTTGTTCGGCCTATGCGGTGGAAGCAGTAGAGAAATACGGTGCCATCAAGGGGGGCTGGCTGAGCGTCAAACGCATCAGCCACTGTCATCCCTGGCATCCCGGCGGGTACGATCCGGTACCCTGATTTAGAACGTATGTTTACATAGGCAGTTCATGGACACTCGACGCCTTATTCTGGTTTTGATCTTCACTTTCTCCAGTTTCATGCTGTGGGAAAGTTGGCAGAAATTCAACCAGCCAAAACCGGCAGCCGATGCTGCAGTCGCCACTACGCCTGGTAGTGCCGCGCCAAAGCCATCTGTTGCGCTACAGGCCAGCACTTCTGGTTCCGGCGCACCGGTTATTTCAGCCGATGCAAAACCTGTTGGTGAAACCTTTACCGTCAGCACAGACCTGCTGAAGGCAACTATTTCCGCTCAAGGCGGTGATCTGGTTGAACTTGAACTGCTCAAGTACAAAGAACACGACAACAAGGACAAGAACTTTTTCCTGTTCAATGCCAAGCATCAATATCTGGCGCAAAGCGGCCTGATTGGTGAAGGCTTGCCGACTCACCGCTCGAATTTCAAGCGGGTTGAAGGTGCGACTGCCTTGGCCGAAGGATCAAGTGAGCTAAAAGTTCGCCTGGAGGCGGAAGCGGCCAATGGCGTCAAGGTCGCCAAGATTTTGACCTTCAAGCGCGGCTCCTATTTGGTTGAAGTTACTTGGGAAATTGCCAACGGTAGCGACAAAGCCTTTGCCCCGCACGCCTACTTCCAGTTGCAACGCGACGATTTAGCACCCGAAGGTGAAACCAAGATGGTTTCGACCTTTACCGGGCCCGCTGTTTATACCGAAGCCGAGAAGTATCAGAAGATCGACTTCGGCGATATTGCCAAGGAAAAAGCCAAGTTCGCCAAGACGGCAGACAATGGCTGGTTGGCGATGGTGCAGCATTACTTTGTTGCCGCCTGGGTACCGAAAGACAAAACGCCGCGTGAGTTTTACATGCGCAAACTAGAAGGCGGCAGTGCCTTCCAGGCCGGGCTGATTGTGCCAATTGCCGAGATTGCACCAGGTGCCAAAGGCGAGGCATCCGTCAGTCTTTATGCTGGCCCGCAAGAACAGGCGGCGCTGAAAGCATTATCACCTGGCCTTGATCTGGTCGTTGATTATGGCTGGCTGACTGTTGTTGCTGCGCCAATTTTCTGGGCTCTGCAGGCAATTCACAGCCTGGTTGGCAACTGGGGCTGGGCGATTGTCGTGCTGACCATTATCCTGAAAGCCATCTTCTTCCCGCTTTCCGCCGCTTCCTACAAGTCGATGGCCAAAATGAAGCTACTGACACCGCGTCTGACGCAGTTGAAGGAGCGTTTTGGTGACGACAAACAGCGTCTGAATCAAGAAATGATGAAGATGTACCAGACTGAAAAGGTCAATCCGCTTGGCGGTTGCCTACCAATTCTGGTGCAGATTCCGGTCTTTATTGCGCTTTATTGGGTGTTACTCGGTGCTGTTGAAATGCGCGATGCGCCGTGGATACTGTGGATCAAGGATTTGGCCTCGGCTGACCCGTTCTATATTCTGCCGGTGCTGATGATCATTTCCATGTTTATTCAGACCAAACTCAACCCAACGCCGCCGGACCCGATTCAGGCCAAGGTGATGATGGCCATGCCGCTGATTTTTGGCGTTATGTTCCTCTGGTTCCCGGCCGGTCTAGTACTTTACTGGGTGGTTAACAACATTTTGTCGATCGCTCAGCAATGGCAGATTACCCGGATGATTGAATCGGGTGGTAAAGCCGCCAACGACGCCAAGGCTTAAGGTGTGAGTGGTGTAATAGCCGCCGACACTATCGCTGCTATCGCCACGGCCCCCGGTCGTGGCGGAGTTGGCGTCATTCGGGTCTCGGGCAGCAATTTGCTGCCCTTTTCTTTGGCGCTGACCGGTAAGACACCAAAACCGCGCTACGCAACGCTGGCCGATTTTAAAGCCAGTGACGACAGCACGATCGACAGTGGCCTGCTGCTCTTCTTTCCCGATCCGAATTCCTTCACCGGCGAAGATGTCCTTGAATTACAGGGTCATGGTGGTCCGGTCGTCATGCAAATGCTGCTGGCGCGCTGCCTTGATCTTGGTGCTCGCCTGGCCGAACCCGGTGAATTCAGCCGGCGGGCTTTTCTCAATGGCAAACTTGATCTAGCCCAGGCGGAAGCCGTCGCTGATCTGATCGACGCGGCAACGACCAGTGCCGCTCGTTCCGCAGTACGTTCTATGCAAGGAGAATTCTCCAAGGCGATTCACAGCCTAACGGATGAACTGATCAACCTGCGCATGTTGGTAGAAGCGACGCTCGATTTTCCCGAAGAAGACATTGATTTTCTCAAGGCAGCTAACGCTTTTGGCCGGCTGGAAACCTTGCAACTCAAACTTGCTGAGGTTTTTGACCGGGCCGGCCAAGGGAAACTGCTCCAATCTGGCCTCCACGTCGTGCTGGCTGGCCAACCGAACGTCGGCAAGTCCTCTCTCCTCAACCGGCTGGCTGGCGACGACCTAGCGATCGTCACGCCGATTGCCGGGACAACCCGCGATGCGCTGCGGTCGACCATCCAAATTGAGGGAATTCCACTTCACATCATCGATACCGCCGGACTGCGCGAAACTGAGGATGAAGTTGAAAAGATTGGTATTGAACGCAGTTGGCGTGAAATCGAACGATCTGACGTCGTTTTGTTGTTGGTTGATGCCCGTTCCGGCATTGCTGCAGCCGACCGGGAAATCCTGGCTCGCCTGCCCGAACGGCTAAAGCGGATCACCGTTTATAACAAAATTGATCTCAACGGCAAGCCGCCAGAGCGTCACGACGAACCGGATACCACGGCTATTTCCCTCTCAGCCCTCTCGGGCGATGGCATTGAACTCCTACGCCAGGAATTGCTGCATATTGCTGGCTGGCATCAGGCCGAAGATGTCTTTATTGCCCGCGAACGTCACCTGCGTGCCCTCGCCGCAGCACAAGAACACATCGCCGCAGCAAGAAATGTCGTCGAAGGTCCACTGCCAGCCTTAGAACTCTTTGCCGAGGAACTCCGACTAGCCCAGCAATCATTGGGTGAAATCACTGGCAAATTTACCGCTGATGATCTGCTCGGCGTCATTTTCAGCCGTTTTTGTATCGGCAAGTAAGCATCTAAGCTACTTTTTACCCACGCATAAAAGCCTGTTGATAAGTTTGTTAATAATCTCTGAGCACTTTGTGGGTAAGGCAGCAAATTGTCCACTGTACGAAAACTGTCCACTTTTCACCCACAACTGTTTCAGAGCTTTCTACAGAAGCTATTTTTAACAATAAGTTGATGTAAATAAAACAATTTATTTACTTATCAACAGGGTTGTTCCTGAGATAGTGTTAACAGTTGTTTTATATATAGTTCTTATATAAAACCCTATAGCAAGCAACAAGCGTAAAAAATTAGATGGAAATTCTTGATCTCAGCTTGTTGATACTTATGGCAACTGCCTTCCTGGCTGGTGCGGTTGACGCTCTCGTAGGTGGTGGAGGCCTGATCCAGATACCGGCCTTGTTTGCTGTATATCCAAATGAATCAGCGGCAACGCTGTTTGGCACCAACAAATGCGCCAGCGTTGTCGGCACTGCAAATGCCACTTGGCGCTACGCCCGGCAAGTAAAAATGCCGTGGCGGACCATTCTGCCAGCGGCAGTGGGGGCTTTTGCCTTTTCCTACCTCGGGGCTGCGGCCGTTGCCTGGTTGCCGAAAGATGCCGTTCGGCCGCTGATTTTGCTGTTACTGGTGGTTGCTGCGGTCTACACCCTAAAACGCAAAAAATTTGGCCAGATTCATCGCCCGGTGCATTCTGGTCGTCAAGAACTGGCTTACGCAGTGCTGCTTGGTGCGGTAATTGGTTTTTACGATGGATTCTTCGGGCCGGGCACCGGCAGTTTTCTGATCTTTCTTTTCGTGCGCTACTTTGGTTTTGACTTTTTGCATGCCTCAGCGAGCGCCAAAGTAGTCAATGTGGCGACCAATCTCGCCGCCCTCGGCTATTTTTTACCAAATGGCTACGTTTTACCGTTGTTGGCCTTGCTCATGGCGGTGGCCAATGTCAGCGGCTCAATTGCCGGCACATGGCTGGCTTTGAAACATGGCAGCGCCTTTGTGCGGCAGGTTTTTCTCCTGCTGGTTGGCGTGTTGATCGTCAAATTTGCCTGGGATACTGTGGCAATTTTCTACTAAAATTCAGAGACTTCCTTTAAGGACAACGCTATGCGCGTCACGCTTGTTCACCCCGCTGGCTTCAACTTTGTGCCGGGTCAGCCGGATTTCTCTGTTCTCGCCAACCGCATGCCGCCGATTGGCATCATGCAACTTGCCAGTTGGCTGGATAAGCACGGCCATACGACGGCCTTGCATGACTGTCTTGGCCCTTACGCACCGCCGACGATTGCCGAGAATGCGGAAATTGTGCTGGCGACGGATCCTGAAATGGTCGGTTTTTCGGCAACAACCTCCGGTTTCATGGACGCCATCGAGATTGCCACCTACATCCGTCAGCGTCGCCCCGAGATCAAGATCGTGTTTGGTAACGTTCATGTCTCGTCGCTAGGCGCGCCCATCCTCGAACAGTTTCAAGAGATTGACTATCTGGTCATCGGCGAAGGTGAAGGAGCACTGCTCAATCTAGCGGATGGCAAACCACTGAATGAAATTGGCAACCTGATTTATCGCAACGAGCAAGGCAAGATTGTGGTGAATCCGCGCCGTGACCGTATTCTTGATCTTGATGAACTGCCTTTTCCGGCCTATGAAAAGCTGGCAGGTTTTCCGCATGCTTATCATCTGCCCCTTTTTGCCTATGAAAAGCGTTATGGCGCGACGATGATTACCTCGCGCGGATGTCCTTACACCTGCTCTTTCTGCGATCGCACGGTGTTCGAGCGCTTGTACAAGACCAATTCGGCGCAATACACCTACGATCACATGAAGTACCTGCGGGACAAGTTCGGGGTCTATCACATCAATATGTACGACGACTTATTCACGGCCAAGAAGCAGCGCGTCATGGACTTGTGTGAGTTGTTGATCGAAAACCCACTCGGTATTCAGTGGAATTGCGCCATTCGAACTGGTCATACCTCGGACGAGATGCTGGCCAAACTGAAGCTGGCTGGCGTGCTGATGGTTTCGATGGGTATTGAATCAGCCGATCCGGAAATGATGGAGCGCCACAAGGCAGGGGTTACGCTGGAGGCGGTGCGCGATACGGTACGGCAGATTCACGCTGCCGGCATGCGCGCCAAGGGGCTGTTCATCTTCGGCATGCCGGGCGAAACAGCGGAAACCGTCAAGACAACCAGCGATTTCGTTCTCTCGCTTGAACTTGATGAAATGAACATGACCAAATTCAGCCCGCTACACGGCGCGCCGATTTGGGAGGAATGCGCCAGCGGAGTTTCCGGAGATTTCATCGAAGACTGGCGGTTAATGAACTGTCTGAATTTCGTTTTTCTGCCCGATGGTTTCAGCTCGCGGGAGGAAATGGACGCCTTGTACAACTGGCATGTCCAGCGATTCTATGACAGCAAGGGTTATCGCCGGCGTTTTGCTAAACGGCTGTGGGCGCATCGCTGGAGTTTGTGGCACGTTCTCAAGCATTTGCCCGAAACCATTGCGGCGGCGCGATATTTCAGCGCCAACAAGGCGCAGCTGGAAAAATCAAAACGCGAATTCAAACTTCATCCGCGCCAGCCGATTGGGATGCAGCCGAGACTTAGCGCCGATTTGCAGGTAGATAACATTGTTTCAATGTCACCGATCAAGATTTCCCGACGTGAGGCAATAAAAATCGTCACTGCGGCTATTGATGAAGGGAGCAGTTGTTGCACCACGCCAGCCTTGTCGGCAACGGTATAATCCTGCTTTCTGGGGGTGACGATGAACGACCAGCGCAAATTTGGCCAATTTTGGCTGTTGACCGCAGCAGTCACCCTATTTTCGTTAACGGCCTGCAATAGTAACGAGAGCAAGCCTGACGAAAGCAATGCTGGCGAAGTAAAAAAAACCGCCTATGCGCGCAGTGGTTTCGCCTGTTGTAACCTGCATTACGAGGGCGACTGGATCAGTGATTCGAATTTTTCCCAGTTGGCTTTCATTCCAGCCGGGACGCCGATTAACGTCAAGAAAATTGACGGTTATCAGGTTTTTGTCGAGATTGATGGCAAACCGATGCGCCTTGGTCAAGACAATGGTCGGGAACAGGAAACCATCGAACAATGGATGAACAAGATGGTGGTTCTGGAAGATACCAAGCTGAAAATTGCCAAATTCACGCCGCCAATTCGTAAGGCGATCGAGGTTGGCAAGCTGATGAAGGGGATGACCAAGGAACAGGTGATCATCGCCGTTGGTTACCCGCAAACCAATGAAACGCCAAAGCTGGATGGGACGTATTGGCGTTATTGGTGGTCTAGTTACGGTCCGTATTACGTCTATTGGTCGGGCAACAAAGTCAGCAAGATTAATGGCCACTCGGAAACTGTGGCAAGCATGACCTACAAAACAAAATAATTTTACGGCAGCAGAGATCATTCAATAGGCACCACAGCATATGGAACAAGCAGAGAAAGTTTTGCCACGTCAGGAATGCGACGTGTTGGTCATCGGCGGTGGGCCGGCCGGGACGACGATTGCGCCTTTGTTGGTGGAAAAAGGCTATCGCGTTGTGCTGCTGGAAAAAGCCCGTCACCCGCGCTTTCATGTCGGCGAATCCTTGCTTCCGGCCAATATGCCGCTCTTTGAACGGATGGGAATTGCTGATCAAGTCAAAGCCATTGGCATGGAAAAGTGGGGCGCTGAATTCGTTTCGCCGCAGCACAACATGGCGCAAACTTTCCATTTTGCCGATGCCTGGGACAAGTCCATGCCGCACGCCTATCAGGTGAAGCGGGCCGAATTTGACGAGGTTTTGATCCGCAATGCCGAGAAAAAAGGCGTTGAGGTGCATGAGTGCTGCAAGGCGAAAGCCATTGATTTTCTGCCCGACAACAGCGGTGCGGTAATTCGCGCTCAGCACGACGATGGCAGCGAGTTCGAGTGCAAGGCGCGGTTTGTCGTCGATGCCTCCGGTCGCGATACTTTCTTGGCCAATCGTTTCCAGATCAAGCACCGAAACCCGAAACACAACAGCTCGGCGATTTATGGTCACTTTGCTTGTGCCAAGCGCCACGAAGGGCAGGCCGAAGGCAACATCACGATTTTCTGGTTCGAGCATGGCTGGTTCTGGTTCATCCCAATGATGAATGACGTGACCAGCGTCGGCATGGTGACTTGGCCGTATTACATGAAGACCAAGGGTCAGCGCAGCGTCGAACAGTTCCTGCGCGACGGCATCGCGATGTGCCCGGCGCTGACCGAGCGTTTGCAGATGGCCACCCTTGTCAATGAGGTTGAGGCCACTGGCAACTTTTCCTATGTTTCCGAGCGTAACCACGGTGAGAATTACCTGTTGCTCGGTGATGCCTACGCCTTTATCGACCCGGTGTTTTCCTCCGGTGTGTTGCTGGCGATGAATAGTGGTGTGATTGGTGCCGAGGCAATCGATACCTGCCTGCGCCGCCCGGCCGAAGCGCCGGCAGCTTTGAAGAAATTTGACGCTTTGATGAAGCATGGCCCGAAGGAGTTTTCCTGGTTCATCTACCGGGTGACCAATCCGATCATGCGCGATTTCTTCATGTATCCGAAGAATATTTTCCGCGTCAAGGAAGCACTGCTTTCGGTGCTGGCCGGCGATATTTTTGGCAAGACGCCGATCTGGCGTTCGATCTTGATGTTCAAGCTTCTCTATTATGTTGCCAACATAATCCAGCCGAAACGCGCCTTCATGGGTTGGAAACGTCGGCGCTTCAATATTCGCCGGGTTGATGATCCGGCGATGAATATTGCATAGTGTCTTTGCAACTGATTTCCCGTTTCGTTGAATCCCGCAGCGAACCTGAGGTTTCACGTGAAACGGCTCAGGTTCTCGGCGGTGCCGTGCTCGGCGATTGCGCCGCCATGTCTCTGCCGGCCTGGCCGATGCAACGCATTTTTGCCCCAATTCTCGGGTCGACCGCAGCATTCATCGAGGAAACCTGGCTGGCCGGTCTGGTTTCAGTTTCCGGCCACAGTGAAGGGATAGTCTGGTGCCGGGCGGGCAATCTTCTCTATGGCGTGCTGGAAATCGACGAGGCTGATTTTGCCGAGACAGTAAGCTGTTCGTCGCTGCAAGCAGCCAGTGCCGAAGCCTATCGGCGGATTTTCCGTTTGCTCGAAGCCCAGAAGTTGCCGCATCTCTGGCGAGTCTGGAATTATCTGGCAGCGATCAATCAGGAAGTCGACGGACTGGAACGTTATCGTCAGTTCAACATCGGCCGGCAGGATGCTTTTCTCGAATTCCAGCGTGGCGCAACCGGCAATGTGCCAGCTGCTTGCGCCATTGGTCTGGCCGGCGGGCCGCTCTCCATCGCCTTTATGGCTGGCAATCAGCCCGCTGTGCCGGTGGAAAACCCGCGCCAGGTCAGCGCCTACGATTATCCGGCCGATTATGGCCCGCGCAGTCCAACCTTCTCGCGGGCGGCGTTGGTTTATCTGCCGGGGCAGGAAACTTTATTTATTTCTGGCACGGCGAGTATTGTTGGTCATCAAACCGTGCATCCGGGCGATGCGGTCGGTCAGTGCCGTGAGTCGCTGGCCAATGTCGCGGCAGTGATGGAACAGGCTAACCAGCTGGGTCGTTCGCAAGCTTATACGCTGGCGCAACTAAGTTATCGGGTCTATGTCCGCCGAGCGCTTGATTTCCCGGCGGTGCAGAAAACGCTGGCGACACTGATTGGTGCCAAGGCTGAAATTGTTTATGTCCAGGCGGATATTTGCCGGCATGACCTGTTGATTGAAATTGAGGCGATGGCCTCGCATTGCTTAGGGAGTGCCTGATGGCGGCATCGAGAAAATTCGGAGTAGTTCATTTCGCTGCATTTTGTCTGGCCGGAGCAAGTTTTCTGGCGCAAGCAAGCGAAGAAAAACCGCTATGGGAGTTCGGCGCCGGGGTAGCGGCCTTCAGTTTCCCGGCCTATCGCGGATCTGACCAGACCAATAATTTCCTGATGCCGGTGCCGCTTTTTACCTATCACGGTGAATTTTTGAAGGCTGACCGGCATGGTATTCGGGGCAGTTTTTTTGATTCCGACTGGCTCGACCTGACGGTTAGCCTGGCCTTGTCGCCGCCAGCCAACAGTAGCGACATCAAGGTGCGCGAGGGTATGGCGGATATCGAGGCGACCTTTGAAATCGGCCCGCAGGTGGATGTAACTTTCTGGCGCTCCGAAAATCGGGCCCGTTTCGTCAAACTGCTGATGCCGCTTCGCGCTGCGGTTACGGTGCAGGGCACGCCGAAAGACATTGGTCTGGTTTTTCATCCAAAACTCAACATGGATATTACCGATCTGCCAAACCTGCCCGGCTGGAATCTCGGCATGCTGGCCGGCCCGCTCTTTGGCGACAAGCGGCAGCATGCTTACTACTACGACGTAGCGCCGCAATATGCGACGGCAGCTCGCCCAGCCTATGAGTCCAAGTCCGGTTACGCTGGCATGCAGTACTTGGTTGCGCTGTCGAAGCGTTTTCCCAAATACTGGGTGGGCAGCTTTATCCGTTACGACAACCTGAACGGCGCTGTCTTTGAAGATAGCCCGCTAGTCCGCCAGAAGGATTATTTCGCCGCTGGCGTGACGATTACCTGGATCATCGGCGAATCCTCCACCCGCGTGATGGTGAATGACTAGTCTGCAGCACAAGGGCAATCCATTGTGGGTGGCCTACCAATATCTCGCTTTAATCTGCATCCCTGGCACATTTTTCGTGATCTGCCTCGGCTGGCTGCCCTTTGCCCTGCTTTCGGCAATCATCCTGCCCCGCCGGCTTGGGCTGCGCTGGGGGCGTTACATGATCCGGGACGGCTTTCAAACCTATATCGACGTGCTGTCGCTATTTTTTTGCTGCCGCTTCGACCTTTCCGAACTTGATCAGCTCCAGCAGGAAGGGCCGCTGATTATTGCCGCCAACCACCCTTCCCTGCTTGACGCCGTGCTGATCGTTTCACGCTTGCCGAATGCCGTCTGTGTGATGAAGGCGACGCTGATGGATAACATTTTTTTTGGTGCAGCCACCCGTCTGGCCGGATACATCCGCAACTTTCCGCCGCTGGCGATGATCCTCAATGCGCGCGAAGCATTGCAGGGTGGCGCCCAACTGGTTATTTTCCCCGAAGGCACGCGTACTGAAAAATTTCCAGTCGATGCCTGCACGGCGAGCACGGGCCTGATTGCCAGCCGCACCGGCATCCCTGTCCAAACTTTGCTGATCGAATACTCGACACCCTTCTTTGGCAAGACCTGGCCGCGCTACCGCCCGCCCGCCTTGCCGCTGCAATGCCGCATTCGTCTCGGTCGGCGTTTTGTTCCAGGGCGAGATGTCGGTGCCTTTACTGCCGAACTCGACGCCTATTTCCGGGCGGAATTAAGCAAAAATTTGCCGTCGACCGTAGCAATCGCCTCCTGAATCCCATGCCATGCCGCTGAACTCCTCGACGCACCTCGTCCTCATCCCAAGCTATAACCCCGGTCCAAAAGTGCTGGATACGGTCAAGGCGGCGCTTGCGCAGTGGTCGCCGGTCTGGGTAGTGGTTGATGGCAGCACCGACGGCAGCGCCACCGCCCTGCAGGCGCTGGCGGCGCAGGAAGCCAGCTTGAAAGTCATTGTCCTGCCGGAAAACTCCGGCAAAGGTTCGGCCGTGCTTGAAGGCATCAGCCAAGCTGCTGCTGCCGGTTATACCCATGCCCTGACGATGGATTCTGACGGGCAGCACCCGGCTGACCTGATCCCTGCTTTCATGGCCGCGTCACAAGCCCGGCCGGCAGCAATGGTCCTCGGCAAACCGGTCTTTGATGCTGACGCCCCGGCGCTGCGCGTTAATGGCCGCAAAGTCTCGAATGGCTGGGCAAGTCTGGAAACGCTGTGGATGGGTATTGGCGATTCGCTCTATGGCTTCCGGGTCTATCCAATCATGCCGCTTAAAAAGGTGATGCAGACCAACCGCTGGATGCGCCGCTTTGATTTCGATCCGGAGGCGGTCGTTCGCCTGTGCTGGGCTGGCGTCCAGCCGATCAATATCGATGCCCCGGTGCGCTACTTCCGGGCCGACGAGGGCGGCGTTTCGCACTTCCGTTACCTACGCGACAACAGCCTGCTCAGTTGGATGCATACCCGGCTCTTTCTTGGCTTCCTCATGCGTTTACCGATGCTTGTCTGGCGCCGCCTGCAAGCTAACAACTGAAAGCCTCTCAAGATGAATGATTCGACTGCCCGCAACGCCGCACTCAAAACTGACCCGCGTCTGCAAACCTATTTCGCCGGCGAGGCAGAACGCCGCGCCGCGACCCAGGCCATGTTCGATCAGGCGGCGAGCGGCTATGACCAGGCCGAACGGATTACAGCGTTGGGCAGCGGTGCCTGGTATCGGCGCGATGTTTTGCGGCGCAACGGTCTGCGAGCCGGGATGACCATGCTCGACGTCGCTGCCGGGACCGGCCTGGTTGCCGTCGAAGGGCAGCGGCTGATTGGCCCGAGCGGTCGCCTGCTGGCGCTGGATCCGTCACCCGGCATGCTGGCCGAACTGCGCAAAAAGCTCGATGTGGAAACCATTGAAGCCTATGCCGAAGCTATCCCGCTACCGGAAAATTACGTCGATTTCGTCTCCATGGGCTACGCCTTGCGCCATGTCGGCGATCTCGATCTGGCCTTCAGTGAATACCTCCGTGTGCTGCGCCCGGGTGGTCGCGTCTGCATCATGGAAATCAGCCGGCCAGCCAGTCGTCTCGGTCAGCTCGCCTTGCGCGGCTACATCGGCGGCATCGTCCCCTTTCTGGCCCGTCTGACGCGTAGCCAGGCCGACGTCAAACGGCTCTGGGAATACTACGGCGACACCATTGATCTGGCCATCGATCCTGAACGCATACTCAATGCCATGCGCCAGGCTGGCTTCGTCGAGGTCAAGTGTTCAGTCACCTTCGGTGTTTTCCGCGAGTACCTCGGGCGCAAGGCATGAACATATTTGCCCATTTTTGACCGTCGACCGCAGGCCTGAAATTTTGCGATGAACACCACCGAAATTTTCTTGATCGCCATGACGATCATCTTCACCGTGCCCTTCCTGATCTGGCGGGTCGGCCGAACGGATTATTACGCGCCGCTGGTCGTCGTCCAGATCATCACCGGCATTCTGCTCGGGCCGGGCATTCTTGGCCGGGCCTTTCCCGACTACTACAGTTTCGTTTTCAATCCGGCCGTAGTGCAATCGCTGAACGGCATTGCCTGGTGGGCGGTGATGCTCTTCGTCTGCATCGCCGGTATTGAGCTCGACTTGAGAAAAGCCTGGGCGCATCGACGGGAAAGCACCATCACCGCCGGTTTGGCCCTCGGCACACCCTTGGTTTTCGGCTGCATTGCCGCGGCCGGCATGCTTACGGTCGACGGCTGGATGGGGCCAAAAGCACTGACCTGGCAATTCGTTCTCGGCGTTGGCATGGCTTGCGCAGTGACTGCCCTGCCCATCCTGATCCTGCTCATGGAAAAGCTCGAAATCCTCCGCCAGCCGATCGGCCAGCGCATTTTGCGCTACGCCAGCCTTGACGACATCGCCATTTGGGGCGTGTTGGCGCTGATCTTGATGGATTGGGAACGGGTCGGCAAACAAGTCGCCTTCCTGCTCGCTTTTGGCGTTCTCGGCTACGCCTTCCGCCGGCTGATGCTCTGGTTGGGCGAGCGCGACCGCTGGTATGTCGCGTTGATCTGGCTCGCCGTCTGTAGTTTCGGTGCCGACTGGGCCGGCCTGCATTTTATGGTCGGTGCTTTCCTGGCCGGGGCGATCATCGAATCCGAGTGGTTCGACCAGACGCAAATGGACTTGCTGCGTCACCATGTCTTGCTCGTCATCATGCCAGTCTTCTTCCTCAGCACGGGCCTGCGCACCAACTGGACGATGGGTGGCGAAGCCGTTTTTGTCGCCGCTGCTGTGCTCCTCTTCGCCTCGGTCACTGGCAAGCTGATCGGCGTTCAGATTGCCGGGCGCATCCTGAAATGGGCCCCCGGCGAAGCCAGCATCATCGGCTGGCTGCTACAAACCAAGGCACTGATCATGATTATTTTTGTCAACATCCTGCTCGACAAACAAATCATTACCAGCGAAGCCTTTACCGCCCTGCTGCTGATGGCGATTGCCAGCACCATGTTGACCGTACCCGTCGTCGCACCCAAACTGGCACGGATCAAGGAACTTATTTTTCGGACCAGTTAAGGCCGGAATCATCGGCAAGAAAGGCGGCTGAACACCATGACGATAAACACTGACAGCGAACTCCAACGCGCTGAAATCGATGCCCTAACCGAACCGACCCTGCTTGAGTTTGGCGCGACCTGGTGCGGCCACTGCCAGGCGGCACAAGCCTTGATCGCTGAGGCGCTGGCGCGCTATCCGCAGGTGCGACACATCAAGATCGAAGATGGTCCCGGCCGTCGCCTGGGTCGCTCTTTCGCCGTCAAACTCTGGCCGTCGCTGATTTTTCTCCAGCAAGGCCAGGAAGTGGCGCGTTTGGTGCGACCGACTGATGCGTCAGCGATTTGCGTTGGTTTACAGGGGATCACCGGGTAAATTCCCGGCGTATATTCATCGTCAAAATAATCAGTGAAAAAATTGTAACGATTTCGCAGTCTCTCCGACTAATCACCTAGCAGCCAATTGTTGGCTTGCCAATCACCTCACTCAACGGAGAAACACCATGAAAAACACCAAAATTCTTTCACTGGCCATCGGTTCCACTTTTGCTGCTGTGGCGCTGACGCCGCTCGCCCATGCCGCCAGCGATAACCCGTTCGGTGTTACCAAGCTGGAAGCCGGTTACCAACTGGCCCAAGCCGATACCAAGGGCAAGGACGGCAAGTGCGGCGAAGCCAAGTGCGGGGCTGAGAAGAAAGCGGCTGAAAAGAAAACAGACGGCAAGTGTGGTGAAGCGAAATGCGGCGCCGAGAAGAAGGCTGCCGAGAAGAAGATGGACGGCAAGTGCGGTGAAGCAAAATGCGGTGCGGACAAGAAGAAGTAATCAGGCATTAACGGGTCGCGGTGCAGGGGGTTTCCCTGCCCGTCCCTTTATCTCGGAGCTGACTGATGAATGGACGTACTGCTTGTGGCGCCGGTCTGGGTTTTCGCCGCGAACTGATCGAAACGCTGAAAGCCGGCATTCCCGATACAGTCACTTTTTTTGAACTGGCCCCGGAAAACTGGGCCGGCATGGGCGGCAAATCTGCCAAGGATCTGCGCCAATTCACTGAACGCTATCCTTTTATTTGCCACGGTCTCTCGCTCTCGCTCGGCGGTATTGCCCCGCTTGACCAAGCCCTGTTACGCCGGATCAAGGCTTTCATGGACGAGCATGGCATGACGCTTTATACCGAACATCTCTCCTGGTGCGCCGACGACAGCCATCTCTACGAACTGTTGCCGATTCCGCTGAGCGAAAAAGCGGTCAAATGGACGGTCGACCGCATCAAGCAAGCGCAGGACATACTTGGTCGGCGCATCGGCATTGAAAACGCCTCGTACTATGTCGCCCCGCCCGGGGCCGAGATGAGCGAGGCTGAATTCATCAGCGCGATCATTCGCGAAGCGGATTGTCTGCTGCACCTCGATGTGAACAACATTTACGTCAATAGCCAGAACTTCAGCTTTGATCCGTTCGCCTTCATGACGGCGCTGCCGCTTGAGCGCACCTGTTATATCCACGTTGCCGGGCATTTCGTCGAGCCCGACGGCCTGCTGATTGATACCCATGGTGCCGAAGTTATTGACCCGGTCTGGTCGCTACTCGAAACGGCCTACCGGCATACGGGGAACGTGCCGACCTGCCTGGAGCGCGATTTCAATTTTCCCGATCTGGGGCAGTTGACCGCAGAAGTAGAGATCATTGCGCGCCTGCAAGCGGCAATTCCGCGCCAGAAGGTGGCCTGATGACCGCACCCGATTTTCAGGCCTTTCAACGTGCCTTCGGGCGTCACGTTCGTGACCCCCAGCACAACCCACGACCCGCTGGTGTGCCAGCCCGGCGCATGGCGGTTTATAACGAACTGCTCTTCAACAATATTTGCGGCTTTCTCGATAGCTGTTTTCCGGTGTGCCGCAAACTGCTGGGCGAAACCCGCTGGCGCCGCCTGAACCGTTCTTTCTATCGCGACTGGCCGAGCCATACGCCGTGGTTTCGGGAGATTCCGCGCGAATTTGTTCGCTACCTCAGTGAAGCCAAAATCAAACAAGCGCGGCCCGCCTGGCTAAGTGAAATGGCGCATTACGAGTGGGTGGAGCTGGCGGTGGACATCATGGATTGCCCGATTCCCGCCCACGACCTAGCGGGAAATTTGTTGCTCGGAAATCCGCTGCTGAATCCGACGCTGATGAATCTGGCCTATCAGTGGCCCGTCCATCGTATCGGCCCTGACTATCGGCCGCGCAAGCCTCAGCCGACCCACTTATTGGTTTATCGCGATGCGGCCGACACGGTGCAATTTGTCGCCAGTAATCCGGTGACTGCCCGCCTGCTCGCCTTGCTGGCCAGCGAATCCCTCACTGGCCGTGCGGCCTGCCTGCGCATCGCCGAGGAACTACAACACCCGGCCCCAGAGGTCTTGGTCAGCCATGGCCAGGCCATGCTGGAAACCTTACGCCAGCAAGCGGTCATTCTCGGTACGCAAGCATGACAGCTTCGCTTTGCTGATCGGTCTTGCTAACCTTTGATTCTGCGCTGGCCGGGCAAGCTTTTCATTGATCAACTGATCCGCCGCAAGTGCTGATTCGTCGACTATTCCCGCTAGTTGAAACTATCGATGACAGTTTAACCCGGCTCAGATTCCCGCACATAGGGCTCGCGCAGGTCGACCGGTTTGACCACCTTTTTGCGCATACGGATATTGAGCATTTCGACGCCGACCGAGAAGGCCATCGCAAAGTAGATATAACCCTTCGGGACATGGTGGCCGAAGCCATCAGCGATCAGCACGACGCCGATAACGACCAGGAAGGACAGGGCCAGCATCTTGATGGTCGGGTGATTCGAGACGAAACGGCCGATCGAACTGGCGAACAGCATCATCAGGCCGACTGAGACGACAACGGCAGCAATCATCACGCTGACCTCGCTGACCATGCCGACGGCGGTAATGATCGAGTCGAGCGAAAATACCAAATCAATGACGATAATCTGCGCGATCACTGCGGCAAAGCTCGACGCCACGTGGCGCGATTCCACCCCCTCCTCACCTTCAAGCAACTGGTGCACTTCACCGGTACTTTTCCAAATCAGGAACAGGCCGCCGGAAATCAGGATCAGGTCACGTCCGGAAATACCGAAACCGAACAGCGTCAGGGCCGGTTCGGTTAGTCCAACGATCCACGAGAGCAGTAGCAGCAGGGCAATACGCATGAACATCGCCAGAAACAGGCCGATGCGGCGGGCCAGCTCCTGTTTCTCCTTCGGTAACTTGTCGACCAGGATGGAGATGAAAATGATGTTATCGATACCGAGGACCAGCTCAAGCGCCGTCAATGTAAAAAAAGCGATCCAGATTTCGGGAGAAAGCAAAAGTTCGAGCATGGGGGGCGGCCTGGTGGAAATATTCCGAGGAGAACATTTTATGAAATAGAGCTGCTTCGTACAATCGAGGTGTGTATCACTAACAGTTCGAATAAACCGAAGCATTGATAATTAAACAATTGAATAATTTACCTCACATAGCGCGCCGAACCGCCTCACGTAGCCGCTGAATCGTTTCTTCCACCGCCGCTTTTTTCGACACATCCAACCCGAGATTGCGCGCGATGGCATTGACCTTGGCGGGATTGAGCGGGATACCGCCACGGTCAATGGCGGCAATCAGGCAGCGCGCTTGCTCAATGTCGGATAGCGGCTGTTTTTTCGGGGTAAACAAGGCTTTAAGCCAGCTAAAAGTTCCTTGGCGCTTGCGGTATCCCATAAACTTGCTCATTGTCTAAATCACAAGGATACATCGATGGCCGTCAGAACCATTCTGCGCATGGGTGACCCGCGTTTGCTTGAGCATGCGCGGGCGGTGACCGATTTCTCGACGCCGGCGCTGCAGGAATTGATTGCTGATATGTTCGATACCATGGCCGAGGCTGGTGGTGTCGGTCTGGCGGCGCCGCAGATTGGTGTCGGACTACAAATTGTCATCTTCGGTTTCGAGCAAAGCGAGCGTTATCCAGATGCCGAATCGGTGCCGCAAACAATTCTGATCAATCCACTGATTACGCCGCTGGGTGACGAGGAAGCATTGGATTGGGAAGGCTGCTTATCAGTGCCCGGCTTGCGCGGTGAAGTAGCGCGCTTCAGGCGCATTCGCTATCAGGGCTTCGATCCTTTCGGCCAGCCGATTGACCGCACGGTCGAAGGTTTTCATGCGCGGGTGGTACAGCATGAATGCGATCATTTGGTTGGCACACTATATCCGATGCGCATTCGCGATTTCACCCGCTTCGGTTTTACCGATGTCCTTTTCCCGAACTTGAACAAAGCCCAAGCTGATACAGAGGAGCCTGCAGTGGAAAGTATGTTGCCTGCCATTGAGATTGAACATGGTCAAAATCCGCAATACGCGGTGATCTGGTTGCATGGCCTGGGGGCTGATGGCTCGGATTTCTTGCCCGTGGTACCCGAGTTGGGGTTGGATGATTCGCCCGGCGTTCGTTTCATCTTTCCGCATGCGCCGGAAATTCGCGTCACCTGCAACAATGGTTATGTCATGCCGGCATGGTACGACATCATTTCGCTGGATAGCACCAGTCGACAGATAGATGTGGCGGGCATTGTGCTTTCCCGGGAGGCCATTCGCCGCCTGATTCGCCGCGAAAATCAGCGTGGAATTCCGTGCGAAAGGATTTTTCTCGCTGGCTTTTCGCAGGGCGGCGCAGTTGCCTACACCACCGCGCTGACGCACCCGGAACCCCTGGCTGGGCTGATTGCGCTATCGACTTATTTGCCATCGGTTGAACTGGTTTCGCAAGAGCTGACCGCAGCAAATCGAGCGATTCCAATTTTTGCCGGGCATGGCACCGAAGATGATGTCGTTGCACCGGAACTCGGCCTGCGGGCGCGTGATTTCCTGAACCAACAGGCATATCAAGTGGAGTGGCATGAATACCCGATGCCGCACACCGTTTGCCTTGAAGAAGTCCAAGCGATTGGCCAGTGGCTCAAGGACAAGCTGGCGTGAACGATGTCGTCATGAGCCGGGCTGAGTTGGGTAGCACGGAGCTACCCATCTACCCCGGCATCGGGCTCGAGCGCATTAGTCTGATTGTTTCCGATGCGCTGGCCGAAGCAGCGCTGAACGCCTTGCTAGCGGCGGACGCGATTGGTTTTGATACCGAATCGAAGCCGACTTTTCTCAAGGGCGAGGTGTCGACCGGGCCGCATCTGGTGCAATTGGCCACTGATAGTCAGGCTTACCTGTTTCCAATTTCGCGGCTGTACGATACCGGCGCCTTGAAAGTAATTTTAGAGTCACCGCAGGTCAAAAAAATCGGTTTTGGTCTGGGCAATGACCATAGCGTGCTGAAATCCCGCCTTGGCATCGCCGCCAATAACGTGCTCGATCTCGGTGAAGTCCTACGCGGGCCGGGGCATCGCGGTACGGTCGGGGCCAAAGTTGCGGTGGCGCATTTCTTCGGCCAAAAACTGCAGAAATCGAAAAAAATCGGCACCAGCAACTGGTCGAATGCCCGCCTGAATGAGCGCCAATTGCTCTACGCCGCCAATGATGCGCATGTCGCCCTGATGCTCTACCGGGCCTGGCTACGAACGCAATCGCTGACCGCCTGAATCATCCCGTTTCTCCCTCATCTAGTTCAAGAAAGACCTGCTTCATGACTGATTCCGTGCCCATCCTGTCGCCCCTTGAAACCCGTGTTCTTGGCACGCTGGTTGAGAAACAACGCACCGTACCCGACACCTATCCCTTGTCGCTCAACACCCTGGCGGCGGGATGCAATCAGAAGAGCAGCCGTAACCCGGTGATGGAGGCTGATGAGGCTGAGATATTGCTGGCCATTGATACCTTAAAAGAACTCGGGCTGGTTAGTGAAGTGAGCGGCAGCCGGGTCGTTCGCTTCGGCCATGAACTGGAAAAAGGGCTGGGCATCCCCAAACAGGCGTCGGCACTGCTCACGGTATTGATGTTGCGCGGCCCACAAACCGCCGGTGAGTTGCGCCTGAATTGCGAGCGCTTGCATAAGTTTGCCGATATTTCATCGGTTGAGGCCTTCCTTGACGAGTTGGCTTGTCGTCCAGAAGGCGCTCTGGTGGTCGAGTTACCCCGTTTGCCGGGAGCTCGGGAAAACCGTTGGATGCATATGCTCAGTGGTCCAGTCGATATTGACCTTGCAACTGGCGGACGCAGCGCGGCGACATCAAGCTCAAGTCAGGAAATTGTCCATTTGCGAGCGCGGGTAGATGTGCTGGAGTCGGAAGTTGGCGAGTTGCGCCTCCTTCTGGATGAGTTGCTCAGCAAATAGATATTGGAAGTTTCTGGCAGGTTTCGGCCAAAATCAGACAGTCATATGGTATAAATAAGAATAACTCAACGACAGCTTACTGACTCGGAACTTGTCGTAGGCCACGAAAGATAATCAGGCAAATAGTCAGATATCCGTTGACTACTGTTTGGCGAGCAGGCTTCCATCTGTCTTTTCAGTTGCATCGCCACTGCCATCTTCGTTGCTCAGGGTATTACTACCCTGTCTGGTGCCGGGGGGGCGCTTCAGTTTCTGGACATGGCAAGGAGAATGCTCGCTTTTTTCTTAATGCGTTGTTTGCCGAAGCTGTAGGAGTATCTGCCCCGTATCGCTCAGACGAGTCGGTCAGGCGCCAGAATGGCGCGCGCAGATTCGAGCACGGTCCTGATAGCGGGGTGGCTGATACGTCGTTCTGCAGTAATCAGCCAGAACACTTCACGTATTTCGATAACCTCGCCGATGCGACGCACCTCATAGCGTTGGCAAATTTCGTCCGTCAGCAGCGATGGTCCCGGGAAGATTCCTGCCCCGGCCTGGCCAAACGCCTTCATCAACGCGCCGTCGTCGAATTCCCCCATGAGGCGCGGTGTCAGTCGCTGCTCATTCAGCCAGTGATCGATCTGAGCGCGTACGATAGCCCCTGATCCGGGCAGTAACAAAGGAGCATCATTGAGGCAGACGGGGAAGTCTGGCTTGCCTTTGAGAACACCTTTCCCGGCAAAAAACGCCAGCGCACTTTCACCCAGTTTGTGGTTGTGCCCCTTGATCGCCAGGCCCGATGGCATCGGCCGGTCGGCCACCACCATGTCGAGGCGATGTAATGCCAATTCGGCCAAAAGCATGTCGATGTGCCCTTCACGGCAGATCAGCCGAACCGGCTCCGGCAACTTGCCGACCGGCGCCAGCAAGCGATATGCAAAGGACTTGGGCACTACATCGGAAATACCGACCCTCAGAACCGGCAGGGGTTGATGCCGCCGGGCACCAAGGACGGATTTCATTTCGTCGCTGAGTTGCAGAATTTCGTCAGTGTAGGACAGCGCCAAGTGTCCGGCCTCGGTCAACTCGAGTCCGCGCCCGGCTGGGCGAAACAGCGTAACACCGAGATCACCCTCAAGTTGTCTGAGCTGGCCGCTGATCGTCTGGGGAGTCAGTTCAAGCCGCTCGGAAGCACGTGCAATGCTGCCCATGCGCGCCACTGTCCAGAAGTTTCGCAAGTGTCTTAGTTTCATTTAATACCTCGGTGTTTGCCGATGTTTATGTGCGGATATATCGTGTTTATTAAATCATTTTTTCACTCTATCTTCCATTCGTCACTACGCCGAAAAGGAAAACAATGAAAATCGATATCCGTACCCAGGGGTTTCAGTTGACTGCCGGCCTGCAGGAGCACGCTGAACGGCGCATTCGCTTTACCCTTGATTGGGCACTTCACGATGTACGCACGATCACTCTCCGCTTTTCCGACATCAACGGCCCGCGTGGGGGCAACGACAAATGCTGTCAAGTGCGCATTCCCTTGCCGGGCATGCGCGATGTGATTATCGAAGATAGGGCTGCTGACCTGTACCTTGCAATCGACAGTGCCATCGACCGCGCTGCGCGAACCCTCGAACGCCGCCTCTCCCGCCAGCGTGAGTTTGGTCCGTCAGTATTGCCATCCCACTGCCAAAAATGATTTTTACCCCGCCCGGCACTGAGCATCAGGACATGACTGAAGCAATAGCCCCTTCCTTGCCAGCGAGCGCACGCGAGCGCCTGCGTGATTTCATCGAGCATCCCCGCATCCAGGGCACGATTATTACGTTAATTCTGCTCAACGCCGTATTGCTTGGGCTGGAGACCTGGCCCGCCGCCATGGCTGCGGCCGGTCCGGCAATCCGGATGCTCGACCAGGCCATCCTGGGCGTGTTCGTGATCGAAATTGCCCTGCGACTTTATGTGCATCGGAGCGCGTTTTTCCGTGACCCCTGGAGCCTGTTCGATTTTGCCGTTGTCGCGATCGCCCTGCTGCCGGCGACCGGCCAGTTGGCCGTGCTGCGTGCCCTGCGGGTCCTGCGTGTGATGCGACTGCTGACCATGGTGTCGTCGATGCGGCGCGTGGTTGGCGCACTGCTGGGCGCTATTCCCGGGCTGGTCTCGATCCTGCTCGTGTTGCTGGTGATCTATTACGTTTTCGCGGTGATCGCCACCAATCTTTTCGGAGCGGCCTATCCCGAATGGTTCGGCCATCTTGGCCGCTCTCTCTACACGCTGTTCCAGATCATGACGCTGGAAAGCTGGTCGATGAGTATCTCGCGGCCAGTAATGGAGCACTTTCCCTATGCTTGGGCCTTCTTCATTCCGTTCATTCTGGTGGCGACGTTCACCATGCTGAACCTCTTCATCGCCATTATTGTCAATGCCATGCAGGACTTCACGAGGCACGAGCAGGAAGAGACGGTCATCTCCATCGAGCAGATGCATGTGCGGCTTGATACCGACCTGCACGCCGAGATGCGCGGCATGCGCGAAGAGATCCGAGAATTAAAAGCACTGCTGTTGGCGCGAACCAATCCGAATCCCACCCCTGGAGAACCCGTATGACACTGGAACAGCAGCAAGCCATTTTGACCATAGCCATCTTGGCCGCATTCGCCGATGGCGCCAAGGACGAGCGTGAGCGCGAAGAAATTCGGCGCATTGCCGAGATATTGACAGATATCGATGAGGCGATCGATCTCAAGCACTTGTACCAGGATGTGCTGCTCCGGCGCCTCGGTCTGAGGCAGGCCACGGCGGTTCTGACGGAGACTGGGCAGCGCCAGTATGCTTACGAAATGGCGGTCTGCGTTTGCGAGGCCGATGGCCGCCGAAGCGATGCGGAGCGCCGTTTCCTTGACGAACTCAAGGCAACGCTCGGCCTCGATGCTGCGCACTCGGATCTGATTGAGGGTGAGATCGATTCGATGGTGGATGAGGCTGAAGCCACGGTGCCAGTTTCTCCTACGACCGGCAGCAGCGGCACAACGAAGGCAACAGGCACGAAGGCGATTGCCCAACCGTCGGCAGCCGAACTGGATAAATCGATTCTCAACTACGCCCTGCTCAATGGCGCGCTAGAACTGTTGCCGCAATCATGGGCATCGATGGCGATCATCCCGCTCCAGATCCGCATGGTGTATGGCGTCGGCAAGGCCCATGGTATCGAACTCGACCAGGGGCATATCAAGGAGTTCATTGCCGCCGCTGGCGTCGGCCTCACATCTCAGTACTTGGAGCAATTCGGCCGCAAGTTGCTCGGTGGCCTGCTTGGCAAGATGGCCGGAAAGACGGTTGGCAAGGTAGGACGCGCCGCCACCGGAATGGCCTTCTCCTTCGCGACAACCTATGCGCTCGGGCAGGTGGCGAAGCGTTACTACGCCGGGGGACGCACCATGAGCACGAGCATGTTACAGGAAGCCTTTCGTGATCTGCTAGGATCGGCGAAACAGATGCAGCAGCAGTATCTGCCGCAGATTGAGCAGAAGGCAGCGACGCTTGACGCTGGGCAGGTGATGGCACTGATGCGTGCCTGATTCCCGATGGCGCCATGAAAGAGGAGGCCACAATGCATAACGTTCCGCCAGAGACTACTAATTTTTCTCACTACCAAAGGAGATTGAAATGAACCTGAACCATCCCATCCCTCAGGCGATTGCTTTGCCCCGCGGTGGTGCCGAGTCAGTCATCACAAGCAATAAGGTGATCCGCAACACCTATCTGCTGCTATCGCTGACCCTGGCCTTCGCGGCCGGCATGGCCGGCGTGTCAGCGGCCCTCAA
Organism: Burkholderiales bacterium; assembly: GCA_038250105.1. Taxonomy (GTDB): domain Bacteria; phylum Pseudomonadota; class Gammaproteobacteria; order Burkholderiales; family Rhodocyclaceae; genus Azonexus. Next base: position 103,246 of record JBBSCQ010000002.1, read on the forward strand.
ATTGCCGCATCCGGGAATCCTGCTGACCCTCGGCGGCTTCTTCGGCCTGTTATTTGTTGTGCAGCGGTTTAAGAACAGCGGATGGGGCATTTTCGCCGTCTTCGCGCTGACCGGTTTCATGGGCTACACCCTGGGCCCCATCATCAATCGCTATTTGGACCTGCCCAACGGAGGCGAGATCGTCATGCAGGCGATGGGGGCCACCGCCGCGATCTTCGTCAGCCTCTCGGCTTATGCGTTGACGACGAAGAAGGACTTCAGCTTTATGGGCGGTTTTCTGATGGCAGGCATCCTGGTGGCTTTCCTTGCTGGTCTCGCCGCGATCTTCATGGAAATTCCCGCCTTGTCACTCATCGTTTCGGCTGCCTTCGTGATACTGATGTCTGGTCTCATTCTTTACGAGACGAGCAACATCATCCATGGCGGAGAAACCAACTACGTACTGGCCACAGTGACGCTATTCGTCTCGATCTTCAATCTCTTTACCAGCCTGTTGCAATTGCTCGGGTTCATAAACGGGGACGACTGAAGCGATGATTTCTCTAACTCAGCGCCTGCGGGCGCTGGCGCCCAGCCGTGAGCAACTTGAAGCGAATCGTTCGCTGCGTGCCCTGGCGCCCTATCTTGCCAACCCGAAACTGTGGCACTGGTCGCGCCGGGGCGTTGCTGCCGGCGTAGCAGTCGGCCTATTTATTGGCCTGCTGATTCCTGTTGCCCAGATACTGATCGCCGCCGCAGTGGCAGTCCTCTTACGCGTAAACCTTCCGGTCGCTGTCGCGAGCACGCTGATCACCAACCCTCTGACCTTCCCGCCGATTTACTACGCAGCCTACCACCTAGGTGTCTGGGCGACAGGTAAATCCGCGCCCGTTGCGATCTCGCTTGCCGATCCCGCCGGTTTGTGGGAAAACCTCGGTGCAATCGGCCTGCCACTATTCGTCGGCCTCGGCATTGTGGCGACTTTCGCTGCCCTTGCCAGCTACCTGCTGATCTTTCGGCTATGGGCTTGGCGTGTCTCTACAAAAGGCAAGAAACAAGCGCATGAGGTATTTTCGCCAATCACCGCCGCGCCACGCCTTGGTCGAGTAGTAATCCCCCCGGAAATTAGCGGTGGTTAAAAATAGAATTCTCTCCAAGGCACCAAGGACAGCTTACCTAACAGGCCGAACTACTGTCCAATGGATAATTCCTCGAACTGGCGGCTTCGGATTCACTTTCCGGATAGATCGATTCCAAAGGTTATCAGGCGGCTGAGGGTTGTCGCTGAATGATCGTAGTAGCAACCATAAGCACCTCTTATTGTGCACCGCAGTGCGGGAACAGGGCTGAAATCACAAGATTCGTAAAGTAAAACTATCTACGCATATATGGATTCTGTTGAACTTACTTAATGACATAGGACGAACTCGTTTTTCTTTTCACTGCACCCCAAACCCCAAACCCCAAAACCCCAACACCCAAACCCCAAAACCCCCCCACAAAAAAAAGACAAATGCCCCCCCCAAAAATTTTATTGTACCCCGCCCAGAACCCCCCCAAAACCGGTTTTGGGCAAATGGGGCCGGTAAAAAACGCCC
>JBBSCQ010000003.1:0-103614 GCA_038250105.1 Burkholderiales bacterium
CCATTGATCGGGCTGAATATTGATCATGAAGCGGTTGGGCGCATCGGCGGGTACAGACCTTTGCCAAGCATCAAGTAGTTCGCTCCGGGTGACGGTCAGGAGCAGCATCGCCATCAGCCCGATGGCCAGGGCAACGATCTGGATGGCGCTCGACGCACGATGGCGGGCCAGATTAGCCAGCCCCTGCCGCCAACCAAAGCCAGCGGAACTGCGCAGTTGCCCGACCACCAGGAGCGCCAACCGGGCGATCAGCCAAAAGCCGCCCAAGGCGGCAACAAAACCGGCCACCGCCAGCCCACCAAGACGCGTATCGCCGGCAACCAAAACAATCAGGCCAGACAACAGCAACAAGCCAAGCAGGTAGCCACCGATCAGGAAAGGGCGTGGCGGCCCGAGTTCCCGACGCAGCACGCGCAAGGTCGGCACTTTGGCCAGTTGCAGCAAGGGCGGAAAGGCAAAGCCAAAGAGCAACACGCCGGCCACGCCGGCGCTCAGCCACATCGGTTGCAAGCCCGGCAGAGGCAAAGTGATGACGAGTAATTTGCTTAGCCAGGCGATCAAGACGAAATGGGCCGCAAAGCCGAAAATACATCCGGCCAGCGTGGCAAGTAGCGCCAGCCACAGGAACATCACGGCATGCAGGCGCACCAGACGGTGTTGGGTCATGCCCAGGCAGCGCATGATGGCGCAGGCATCGAGATGACGTTGCATGTAGCGGCGTGCGGCCAAGGCAACAGCCACAGCCGAGAGCACCACGGTCAACAGCGTTGCCAGCCCAAGAAAACGCTGCGAGCGATCAAGCGCGCTACGAATCTCCGGACGGGCATTTCTTGCATCTTCCAGCCGTTGACCGTAGGAAAGCCTTGGCTCAGCCCAGGCCCGGAAAACCGCCAGAGCTTTTGCCTCACCGGCCAGCAACAAGCGGTAGCGAACGCGCGAACCAGTCTGCACCAAGCCACTCGCCGGAATATCATCGACATGCATCATTAGCCGTGGCGCCAGACTAAAGAAATTGATGCCGCGATCTGGCTCCATGGTCAGAATGGCACTCACTGGCAGATGCAACTGACCAACAGCCACGGCACCCCCCGGCGCCAACAGCAGGCCACTCGCCAGACGTTCGTCCAGCCAGACTTCGCCGGGTTTGGGGCCATGCTCGGTCGGCGAGCCAACATCACCGGCCTGCAGCGTCGTAGAAAGCCGCCCGCGCAAGGGATAGGCGCTACTGACCGCCTTGATCTCGGCCAACTCAAAGCGCCCCTCCGCCATTACCATGCTGGGGAAACTCAAGGTATTGGCTACTAGCAAGCCCTGTTGCCGCGCCTCGGCAACAAAGCTTTCCGGCCAGGGCTGATCGCCAATCAATACCAGATCACCACCAATCAATTGCTGCGCTTGCTGTTCCAGCCCAAGGCGGACACGATCGGCAAAAAATCCAACCGCGCTGACCGCTGCCACCGCAATGGCCAACGCCGCAAACAATAGTCGAAGCTCGCCGGAACGCATTTCCCGGCCAAGTAGCCGCCAAGCCATTGAAATCATCAAGAGAATGACCAGCGGGCGCGGAACTCAGCCGGCGCAACCGCCTTGCCATGCAGATAACCTTGCAACTGCTGGCAACCCAGTGCAGCGAGAAAATCTGCTTGCTCGGTCGTCTCAACCCCCTCCGCAATCACTTCAAATTTAAGGCTGGTCGCCAGTTCCATCACCGTGCGAATAATCGCTTCATCGCCCTTGTTTTGGCCAATACCCATCACAAACGATTGATCAATTTTTAATTGTTGCACTGGCAGCAGTTTCAAATAACTCAAGGAAGAATAACCCGTACCAAAATCATCGAGCGCCAGACTGATGCCAAAATCACGCAAGCGCTGGAGCAGACCGCAAGCGTCGGCCACCCCCATCACGACTGATTCGGTCAATTCGAATTTAAGACAGCTGACATCCATCCCGGTTTCATCAAGAATATCGCTCAGGGTGTCAAAAAACTCCGGTCTTTCGAGTTGCTTAACGGAAAGATTGACCGATACCTGGGGCAAATGAAAGCCACTCCGGCGCCATTGCATGACTTGCCGACAGGTTTCCCGCAACACCCAATTACCCAGCGGAATAATGATCCCTGAATCCTCGGCCAAGGGAATAAAACGGGAGGGCATCACTTGCCCAAGCTCCGGACTATCCCAGCGTAAAAGCGCTTCCGCACCGACCAGATGGCCGCTCTGCGAATCGACTTGCGGCTGCAGATTAACTGAGAGTTCGCCATTATTAAGCGCCCGACGCAGCAGGTTTTCCATACGAATGCGTGCTTGCGCATCACGGGTCATTTGTGGGGTATAAAAATGATACTGGCCCCGGCCAATCGTCTTGGCGCGGTACATCGCTGAATCCGCATTGCGCATCAGGTCGATTATGTTTTCAGCGTCGCTGGGAAACAGGCTGATTCCAATCGATGCCGAGAGGAAAAGCTCATGTTCACCAAGTCCAAAGGGATATTCGAAAGCGGCGATAATTTCGCGCGCCAGAATGCTGACCTCTTCTTCGCTGCGAACAGCTTCCATCAGACAAATAAACTCGTCCCCACCCAGCCGGGACAGCATGTCGATCAAGCGCACATGTTCCGAAAGCCGCGCCGCTACTGAAATGAGCAGTTCGTCACCGACGCCGTGACCCAAGGAATCATTCACCTGCTTGAACTGGTCAAGATCAATAAACAGCACAGCCAATTGCAGCCCATGCTGCGCTGATTCACGCAGGCTTTCTTCCAGTCGCTCGATAAAACAGCGGCGGTTGGCCAAGCCGGTTAATGGGTCGTGGTAGGCGAGGTAATTCAGCTGGCTCTCGGCCTGCCGCCGCTCGGAAATTTCACCCTTGAGCAGACTATTGGCCCGGCGCAATTCTTCAGTTCGAGCATCAACCTGGATTTCCAGGGTATCGCGCGCCGCCTTGATCCGCCCCTCTTGCTCCTCAAGAATGCGCTGCGCCCGACGAACGACAAGAAACTGCAGCAAAAAAAGCGCCGTAAAAACAGCAAACACACCGGCCGTCACCCACCACAGGCTACGGTGCAACTGGGTCATAAATGGCGTGACATCCTGATACAACTCAAAAACGCCTTCAATCGAGCGATCCTTGCCAATAATCGGAATGTAGCTCGACAGCACATCAAGGTCAGCCCGTGTGCCCTCAAAGGTATCGATATTGTTGCGATGCGTCAGTTCGCTAGCCACCTTGCCACTGATTGCCGAGCGAAAACCGGAATTATTCAGATTACTTTCGCCGATTTGGGTGGGATTTGAAGAATAAATGGTCATCCCGAGACGACTGTACATCTTTACCTTGACGACTGAAGTGTTGCGCATCAGTGCGACCACGCTATCGTGCAATTGTCCGGCTTCGACTGACTTCTTTAGAAATTCAACATCCCGGCCAAGCGAAGCATTGATCAGGTTTTCCAACGGATTACCCAGTGAATTCTCAAAGACCTGGGCCAGGGCATTGTTGCGCTGTTCGGCCAGTTCCGTCATCTGCTGCACGGACAGCACTCGGTAAAGCGGCCCCAGCGCACCGGCCGCCATCACAATAAGGATAAAACTAACCGTTGAAAAGTAGCGGGAAAGGTTGAACATATCAGCTTATTTTAATGTTCCTGCAGCTTATTCCAAGTCGCGGATTCGTGTCACAGCTTCTTCAACGCGCTTGACGGAAATGACTTCCATCCCCTCAATGGGCTGCTTCGGACGATTCGCTTCCGGAATCAATGCCCGGGTGAATCCGAGCTTAGCTGCCTCCTTCAAACGTTCCTGCCCACGTGGTGCCGGGCGAATTTCACCGGCCAGACCAACCTCACCAAACACAATAAGTTTCGATGGTAATGGTTTGTTTTTTAACGAAGATGTTATGGACATCAAGACCGCCAAATCAGCCGCTGGTTCGATAATTTTGACCCCGCCCACCGCATTGACGAAGACATCCTGATCGAAACAGACAATGCCGGCATGGCGATGCAACACCGCCAGCAACATGGCCAGACGCTGGGCATCCAGCCCAACGGTCAACCGGCGCGGATTGCCATGCGCGCTATCAACCAGCGCCTGAATTTCCACCAGCAGCGGCCGCGTTCCCTCCTGCGTCACCATCACACAGGAACCCGCCACGTCCTGCCCATGCTGCGACAAAAACAAGGCTGATGGGTTGTTAACGCCCTTCAAACCCTTGTCAGTCATGGCGAACACACCCAACTCATTGACTGCGCCAAAGCGGTTCTTGACTGCCCGCACCAGGCGGAAACTGGAATGTGTATCGCCCTCGAAATACAGCACCGTATCGACAATATGTTCCAGCACGCGCGGCCCAGCCAGCGCGCCTTCCTTGGTGACATGGCCGACCAAAATCACCGTGATGCCGGATTGCTTGGCCAGTCGGGTTAGTTGTGCCGCACATTCGCGCACCTGCGCCACCGAACCCGGCGCGCTGGAAAGCTGATCCGACCACAGCGTCTGAATCGAATCAATCACCGCCACCTGCGGCATTTCAGCCTGCAAGGTCGCCACGATCCGCTCCAGGTTGATCTCCGCCATCAACTGCAGGCCGCGCGTTTCCAGACCGAGCCGGCGGGCGCGTAAGGCGACCTGCTCGCCGGATTCCTCGCCACTGACGTAAAGCACCTTGTGCTCGCTGGAAAGGTGCGACAGTGCCTGCAGCAGCAGCGTGCTTTTACCAATACCGGGGTCGCCGCCAATCAGCACTACGCCACCCGCCACCAAGCCGCCACCCAGCGCCCGGTCGAACTCACTAATGCCGGTGGTGATGCGCTCGACGTCACGCGCCTTGATTTCCGATAGCGTTTGCAACTTGACCGTGGGCGCCAGCGATTCAAAACGATGGCCCGTCGATTTCTCGGCAACGCTCTCGACCAAGGTGTTCCACTCGGCGCATCCCGGGCATTGGCCCTGCCATTTCGGGCTGGTTGCCCCACACTCGGTACAGCTATAAATCGACTTCGCTTTTGCCACTTAAATTTCCCCAACTTCCACCGGCACCCGAGGCGCCAGCGCACAAAACAGTTCGTAAGCAATTGTTCCCGCTGCCGTCGCCACTTCATCGGCCGGCACTTCACCGGCAATACCTTTCCCCCATAGTGTCACCGGCGCGCCGATACCGGCTTGAGGAATATCAGTCAGATCGCAAATCAGCATATCCATCGACACCCGACCGAGCGTTCGCGTCCGCTGTCCCATCACCGCAATCGGCGTGCCGGTCGGGGCATGACGGGGGTAACCGTCGGCATAACCACAGGCGACAACGCCAATCCGCATTACTTGCTGCGCCGAAAATGTGCCGCCATAGCCGACCCGATCGCCTGGCATCAGATTTTGCACACCGATAATGTTGCTCTCCAGTGTCATTGAGGCTTGCAGTCCCAGTTCAGCGGCGCTTTGCTCGGCGAACGGGCTTGCCCCATAGAGCATGATGCCCGGCCGGACCCAGTCACCATGTGCCTGCGGATGACGCAGGATGGCTGCCGAATTGGCCAGACTGGTTGGCCCCGGCCAATTCCCCGCCATTGCCCGAAAGCGTTCAAGCTGCCAATCGACACCGCGCACACCATCCGCTTCGGCGAAGTGAGTCATCAGCGTGACCTTAATCTCTGGAAAACGCTGCAAAGTATCCCAAGCCTGAGCCAATGCCGAGGCGGTGAAGCCGAGGCGATTCATGCCGGTATTCAGCTTCAGGCAAATTTCAACAGGCGCCACAAATGGGCCGGCGGCAACCAGCAACTCGAGTTGCTCCAGACAATGAACGACCGTGGTCAAGCGATATTCCAGCACGGCACTCACATCACGCTGATTGAAAACCCCCTCGAGCAGCAGAATCGGCTGGGTGATGCCGGCTTCGCGCAGGGCCACTGCATTTTCACATTCCAGTAAGGCAAAGCCATCCGCCACGTCGCGCAGCGCCTGTACGGCGTGCCATTGCCCATGACCATAAGCATTGGCTTTAATGACCGCCCAGGCTTGGGCATTGGGCGCGTGGTGCTTGGCCAGAAGGTAGTTGTGGCGAATGGCTGCCGGCTCAATACGAGCGAGAATTGGGCGGGTCGTTTTCATAAAACTGATTCTTTCAACTTACGCTTGGCAAAATCAATAAAGGTCTTGGTCAATCGCGACTGAAACCGATCCTGCGGATAGGCCAGATAAAGGCTGCGTTTGAGCGGTGGCTTGAGTGGAATAGCCACCAGTGTACCGAGTTCAAGCTCTTTTTCGACCACCACGCGGGAAACAATGGCAAAACCCAGCCCGGTTAACACGACCCCCTTCAGCGCTGCAGGGCTGCCGAGTTCCATCTGGGTCTTAAGTTTTTCCGGGGAAATTTTATGGGCGCGAAAATAGGTGTCGGTCACCTCTCGGGTGGCGGAGCCTGGCTCGCGAGAAATGAATTCGTAGTCAGCCAGCACTTTCGGCGTCACTGCAGGCATGTCGGCTAATGGATAGTCTGGGGCGCAGATGACCAGCAGTTCGTCTTCACAGCAGATCAGGCTGGTCAACCCGGTTATTTTGGCGGGGACATCAATCAACCCAACATCGAGCGCATGTTCGGCAATCTCGCTTTCAATTCGCGCCGAATTGGCGACAAATAGCCGGGCACGAACTTGGGGGTATAGCGCATTAAATTCGCTCAGGATACGCGGCAGCATGAACTCAGCAATCGTCGTGCTGGCACCTACCAGTAATGGGCCATGCATTTCGCCGGTCATTTCGCCAACGCGGGTTTCCATTTCGTCGGAGAGGGCGAGAATTTTTTCCGCGTAGGAAAGCACTAATTCGCCTGCTGGCGTCAGCGATATGCTGCCATGCCGCCGTTCAAACAGCCGGGTGTTGAATTGTTCCTCCAGTTGCTTGATCTGGAAAGTGACAGCCGGCTGCGTCATAAACAGCGCATCGGCTGCTTTGGTGAAGCTGAGATGTTTTGCGACGGCATGAAAGACCTGCAAACGCCGGTCAGCCATGTTCATTCTCCAGTAAGGTGTGGGCACGGCATTGAGTCATATACTCGCCATTTTCCCCGGTTCGCCATGCATTTTGGTCATTTTTTGCTGTCGACCGCAGCATTCATCAAAGTCTGACAGCTTGGCTGGAAAAGGCCTATTTTCTAGGCCAATGCAGGGCGCTTGGCCTTTATGGATTGAATCAAGGTTTCATAGGCCTGGATAACCCGCAGTTGCTCGTCGCTGATCGACTCGAAACGCAGGCCGACGAGATGTTGATGCCCGACCCGGCGGATGCGCATGACGCTCACGTAGGCTTCAACGGTATTGGCCAGATCCGGTGATTCGATAATGCAAGTACCAACCTCGCCCGCCGGCTTGGCGCCGAGCATGGCGACATCGAGCAAGACGCCAACACCGGTGACTGAAATATCGGCGGCCGGGAACTCGAAGTGTTGTCCACCCAGGTGCAATTGCACCCTGCCCTGCAGATTAAAACGATGGAAGCGGCGGCGTTCTCTCACAATGTCGTCTCGTCGATAAATGACGCTGCATTTTCCCACGCTCCAGAGTGCGCAGCAAAAATGAATCAGACTTTCCAACGCAACTCAAATCATTGGGCGATACCCGACAGCTATACTTGCCGCCATTACAACCTGTTTAAAAACCATGACAACAAACGCAATCTGCTGGCAAAGCGCGCAAACCTATAGCGATATTCTTTTTGAAACGGCAGAGGGAATTGCCAAAATCACCATCAACCGGCCAGAACGGCGCAATGCCTTCCGGCCGGAAACGGTGAGCCAGTTAATTGATGCTTTTTATCGCGCCCATCACGACAACAGTATTGGCGCGATTATTCTGACCGGCGCAGGGGAAGAGGCTTTCTGTTCCGGCGGCGACCAGACAGTGCGCGGCGCCGAGGGTTATCTTGATCAAGGCGGGACACCGCACCTCAACGTCCTGGATTTGCAGATGCAGATTCGCCGTTGCCCAAAGCCAGTTGTCGCGATGATTGCCGGCTATGCCATTGGCGGTGGCCACGTTCTGCACCTCGTCTGCGACCTCAGCATTGCCGCTGAAAATGCCCGTTTTGGCCAGACCGGGCCACGCGTCGGCAGTTTCGATGCTGGCTTGGGCGCCGGGCTGATGGCGCGAACGATCGGCATGAAACGCGCCAAGGAAATCTGGTTACTCTGCCGCCAGTATGATGCCGCCACAGCGCTCGACTGGGGGCTGGTAAACAGTGTTGTGCCAATTCAGCAATTAGAGGAAGAAACCGTCAGCTGGTGCCGTCAAATGCTCGAACTATCACCGATGGCATTGCGCATGATCAAAGCCGGCTTTAATGCCGATACCGATGGCCTGGCCGGCATTCAGGAGTTAGCGGGCAATGCCACTGGCCTCTTCTACATGAGCGCAGAAGGCCAGGAAGGTCGTAACGCTTGGCTGGAACGCCGTCCGCCAGACTTCGGGAAATACCGCAAACGTCCATGAGCGTTGTTACCGCAGACTGGCTGCCCTATTGCCTGCCACTAAAACACCCTTGGCAAACCAGCCAGGGAGTTTTTAGCGAGCGTCACGGCCAACTATTGCGACTGCACACTGACGATGGGCGGATTGGTTGGGGTGATAGTGCGCCACTCCCGGAATTTGGCATCAGCAAGGCCAACGCGACGCACTTTGCCGAAGAAGTTGCCTACCTTGATCTGGCGGCACAAAAAGCCAGGCTACCGTTGAATAGCTGGCTCAGTGGCGAGGCGCCGGTCACGAGTGCTGCGGTCAACGCGAATTTGGGCAGCATTTTCACGGTCCAAATTGATGATATTGCGCGTGCACTTGGCCAAGGCTTTTCCATCCTCAAAATCAAGGTTGGCATTGGCCATTGGCAAGATGAAATTGGCCATCTGCAACACCTATGTAGCGCCTTGCCAACGGGCGCAAAATTTCGCCTTGACGCCAATGCAGCCTGGACACTGGAACAAGCCGAGGAATTTTTTCTGGCCAGCATCAAGTTGCCAATCGAAGGACTTGAAGAACCCCTGCAAGCCGCCAGCCAAAGCACGTTAGCCAGGCTGCAAGGCCTTGTTCCCTTCCCAATTGCCGTCGATGAATCCTGCCATCTGATTGACGAAAATTTCTTTCATCACCCGCCAGTCAGGCGCTTGATTCTCAAACCTGCCCGTCACGGTGGTCTGCTACCGACAATGGAAATCGCCTTGCGAGCTCAAGCTTCCGGAATCGAATGTATTGTGACCTCAAGCCTGGAAAGCAATTGCGGCCTGCTCGCCTGTGCACATTTGGCTGCAGCCATCGCACCGCAAGCGGTTCACGGCCTGGCCACGGCTGACTGGTTTCTTGAGAATATGGGAGAGACAATGGCACTGTGTGCCGGTCGAATCATGTTGCCATCGACACCGGGGCTGGGATTTTTTCCCCACCGGTCAATCGCTGAATCAGGCCACTCTCCGAGAGCACTCAGCGCAGAAAGAGAAAAGTTGCCGAGCAAGCCAACACAGCTGCCCGGCCAAGCATCACTTTTCGACAGTATCGCCCGGATTAAACGGGAACATGGTCCGCGTCTTGATCTGTAGCTGATCCTGCATCGACTGAAACATTTTGTTGGACTGATCCATGTAGGCAGTCATCATGCTTTGCATCGCCGGTTGCTGAAAATTCAAAAACTGAGCCCAGAAATCGGCCTGCATGTGGCTGTTATCCGCATTGCCATAGCGCGAGCGCGACTGATCCTGAAACTTGCTCTGAAACTCAACAAAAGTCTTCATGTTGTTTTCCAAGTACTTGCCCAGCATGCCTTGCATGGCACTGCCATAGAAACGCACAAAGCCAGAAAGCAACTCGCTTGAGAACATCGGCATACCACCTGATTCTTCCTCAAGAATAATCTGGAGCAGAATGCTGCGCGTCAGGTCTTCACCACTCTTGGCGTCAATTACTTTAAAAACTTCACATTGAAGTACCAACTCCTTGACATCACCCAAGGTGATGTAGGCGCTCGTCTTGGTATCGTATAGACGACGATTGGGATATTTCTTGATCAGGCGTACCGGTTCCGACATGCTTTGATCCTTAAACAGTTTTGTGTGCAGTGCAACATTATAGCCAAAAAAACAGGCGCCCGTGAGCGCCTGTTTCTGTTGCGATGCAAAAATTCAGCAATATTTCATGCTGACTTCTGCAAATATGCATTACTGGTAGTACAAGCCACCATTAATGTTCATCGTAGCACCGGTCATGAAGCCAGCGATATCAGAAGCCAGGTAAGCGCAGGCGCCACCGATTTCTTCCGGCTTGGCCAGACGCTTCATCGGCACGGTGTCGACGATTGATTGCAGCACTTCCGGCTTGATTGCCATGACCATCTTGGTCGCGACATAGCCCGGGCAAATGACGTTAACAGTCACGCCCTTGGCCGCCAGTTCAGCCGCCAGTGCCTTGGAGAAGCCGATCACACCAGCCTTGGCAGCGGAGTAGTTGGTCTGACCAGCTTGACCCTTAACGCCGTTGACTGAGGAGATGTTGATGATACGGCCCCAGCCACGCCCGGCCATCTTGGCGGAAACTTGCTTGGTCATGTTGAACAAGGAGGTCAGGTTGGTCGAGATAACTGCATCCCAGCCATCTTTTTCCATCTTGGCAAACATTTTGTCGCGAGTGATACCGGCGTTGTTAACTAGGATATCGACCGGACCAGCAGCGGCTTCAGCTTCATTAACCATGGCTTCGCATGAAGCCAAGTCAGAAACGTCACCAGCAACACAGACGAAATCTTTAAAACCAGCTTCAGCCATTTCAGCCAGCCAAGCATCTTTGTTATCAAATTGCGGGTGATAAGAAGCAACCACCTTGTGACCAGCCTTGGCCAGTTCTTGACAAATAGCGGTTCCAAGACCACCCATAGCGCCGGTAACGAGAGCAACACGTTGCGTCATAGTTCTTTCCTTCCTGTTGTTGATATAAATACAGCGGGGTAATAAAACGCCGATCAGTACATGTGCTGACCACCGTTAATGGAGATATTGGCACCAGTAACAAACGCTGCTTCATCAGAAGCAAGGTAGACCACCAGGCCAGCGATTTCTTCCGGCTTACCCAATCGATTGACCGGGATTTGCGGCAGAATTTTTGAATCCAGAATTTCCTGCGGGATAGCCGTTACCATTTTAGTGCCAATGTAACCTGGCGAAATGGTGTTGACCGTCACGCCCTGCTTGGCAACTTCGAGCGCCAGCGCTTTGGTAAAACCGTGAATACCGGCTTTGGCCGCTGAATAGTTGGTCTGGCCAAAAGCACCTTTTTGTCCATTGACCGAGCCCACATTGATGACGCGGCCCCATTTGCGCTCAACCATTCCGTCCATCACCTGCTTGGTCATGTTGAATACGGAGTCGAGGTTGGTGTGCATCACGGCATCCCAATCAGCCTTGGTCATTTTCTTGAAGGTCATGTCACGGGTAATGCCGGCGTTATTAACCAGGACGTCAACCGGACCGACGTCGGCCGTTACTGATTCGACACAGATGCGGGCCGAATCGAAGTCAGTGATATCGCATGGGTAAGCCTTGAAGCCGTAACCCATGTTGTTCATTGATTTAAGCCAATCCTGAACCTTGGCGTTACCAGGCGAATAAGTCGTCACCACTTTATAACCCAAGGCCGCCAGCTTGACGCAAACAGCCTCGCCAAGTCCGCCCATGCCGCCAGTAACCAGTGCAACTCGTGCCATTTATCTCTCCTCTTGGGATTTATACAGCACGCTCTTTTACATAGCGACCCGGGGCCGGTTCAACTGGCTTGTATTTTGTATTACCCAGTTTGCGCGGTGCCCGCAGATCTCCGGCCAGCGGCTTGAGCCAGGCCGACCAATCATTCCACCAGCTGCCTTTTTTCTCTTCTGCTGCGGTCAACCACCCGGCGGAGTCAATTTTCACATCTTCATTCACCCAATAGCTGCGCTTGTTTTTGCTGGCCGGGTTAATGACACCGGCGATATGCCCGGAAGCGCCTAGAACGAAACGCACGTCGCCACCTAAAATGCGCGTGCTTTCGTAAGCCGACTGCCATGGCACGATATGGTCTTCGCGGGTTGCCAGTAGATAGACCGGCATCTTGAGCGTACCCAGATCAATCGGCTGGCCGCACATCTGCAGTTTGCCAGGGACGCGCAAGCTGTTGTCGAGATATAGATTACGCATATACCAGCAGGCAAATGGCCCAGGCAGATTGGTCGAATCCGAATTCCAGTAAAGCAGATCGAAAGCCTGTGGCTTCTGGCCTTTCAGGTAATTTCCGATAACGTAATTCCAGACGAGGTCATTGGCCCGCAACATGGAAAAAGTATTTTGCAGATCGCGCGCTGGCAACAATCCCCCTTTGCCAATCGTCTCCTCGCGTTCACGCAGACCCTTATCGTCAATAAACAAGCCAATTTCACCGGTGTCGGAAAAATCTAGCAGCGTCGTTAATAAGGTTAGCGACGAAACAATGTCTTCCCCACGCGCCTTGAGCACAGCCAGCGCCGAAGTCAGGATCGTGCCGCCGACACAAAAGCCAAGCGCATTGACCTGCTTGACTTTGCAAATTTCCTGCGCCACGTGCAGCGCAGCAATCGGGCCATTCTCCAGATAATCTTCCCAAGTCAGATTGCCATGCTCTTCTTTCGGGTTACGCCAGGAAACGAGGAATACCGTATTCCCTTGTTCGACCATGAAACGGATTAACGAATTTTCCGGCTGCAGGTCCATCACATAAAATTTGTTGATGCAGGGTGGAACAACAACCAGTGGCCGCGTACCAACCTTGGGGGTCAGCGGCGTGTATTGAATGAGTTGCATCTGGTCATTTTCGAAGACCACCGCGCCCTCTGTCGTCGCAATATTCTTGCCCACCTCGAATACCGACTCATCGGTCATCGAAATACGGCCTTTTTCGAAATCTTTGACCAGATTATTGATGCCATCAGTAATGCTCTGGCCCTTGGTTTCAACCGCCAGTTTGATGAATTCCGGATTGGTTGCAGCGAAATTGGAGGGAGCCATCGCATCCGCCACCTGGCGGGCCATGAAGCGCAAGCGCTCTTTTTCCTTGTCGTCGGCCGACGGCATCAGCTCAACCATCTCCTTAAGGAACTTGGTGTTGAGCAAATAGGACTGATGCGTGTAATCGTAAATTGGGCTTTCGCGCCATTCGGGCGCTGAAAAGCGGCGATCGCCAGATTCTGGCGCCACTTTGAAACTTTCTTCCTGCCCCTGCTGCTTACCGAGCATTGATTGCCAGAGCGACATCTGCTGATCCATGAAGCTTTTCTGCAGCGCAGTCAGCGCTTGCGGATCAACCACCGGCGGCGATGCTAAGGGAGCGGCTGCCCCCTGATTTCCCGCCTGACCAAGAAAATCCATGAACTGCTGAGTCATATTTTGACCCACCTGCATGAACTGCATGGCAGAACCCAAAAATGCGTCTTTGTTATTTGATCCCTGCGCCATGGGAAGACTCTTCTCTGTAGTTGTCGGGGTTTGAGCTTGTGGATTTTGCATACCGACTACAGCGCTGTCAATGGATTTACATGCATAATTAGTCGCATGTATATCATTGCTATCGGCTGGCTTTACGTCACCCTTCTCGTTGCCGCGACCGAAGGCACTATCGTTGCCGGCGTAATCTCATTTCTTTTCTACGGCTTACTGCCCTGCGGCGTCATTATCTGGATGAGTGGCAGCAAGGTACGACGCCAGCGCCAGGCCTATCGGGAATCACTCGCCGACCAGCGCGCGAACGATGACAATCGAGGCAATACCTAGGCAAATCAGTAATACCTGCTGCACCGTAGCCTTCAATTCGGTTCGCTTGTGCAAGCCGGGAATAAGGTCGGCTACAGCAACATAGATCATGCTCGCTGCAGCAAGACCGAGCAGTGAAGGGATCCATTCCTGCATATCGGCCAGCGCGAAATACGCCAGCATAGCGCCAACCAGCGTTGCCAGACTGGAAAGTAGATTGAATGCCAACGCCTTGGCCCGACTGTAGCCGGAGTGCAGCAAAATCATGTAATCGCCAACTTCTTGCGGGATTTCGTGGGCAATAATTGCCAGCGCTGTGACGATGCCCAACTGGGTGCTTTCAAGAAAGGCAGCGGCGATCAGAATGCCATCGACGAAGTTGTGGAAGGTGTCGCCGACCAGAATAAGCAGGCCTGAACGACCATGATCATGCGTCGGGGCCTGCGCTTCATGCGCCTCGCAATGGTCGTGGTGGCAATGCCGCCACAAAACAAGTTTTTCGAGAACGAAAAAAACCATGATGCCGAACAGTACCGTCGCGGCCATCTGGTGCGGCTCGCCATGTTCCAGCGCATGCGGCAGAATTTCGAGAAAAGCCGCGCCGAGCAAGGCGCCTATCGCATAGGAAATCAGCACATTCACCCGTTGCGGCCCAAAGGCCGTGCTGATCGCTGCCGCGGCAACAACGCTCAGGGCGCCACCGGCCAGTGATACAAGGATGATCCAGGAAAGTGTGCTCACGCGAATTCGCTATTTTGGAAAGGCGCGGATTATACGCCCGACGGGTGATCTAGCCAGATCAGGCTGGCCATTCGCCCGGTCACTCCATCACGTCGATAGGAGAAAAATCGGGCCGGATCAGTGACTGTACAGAATTCACCGCCGCTGATTGCGTCAATACCGACGGCCTGCAAACGCTGGCGTGCCAGTGTATAAATATCAGCTAGCCATTTGCCTGGTAGTTGCGGCACAAAAGCACTTTCTGCCGCAGTGTCGTGGTCAAGAAATGCGGCGCGAACTTCGTCGCCGACTTCGAAACATTTCGGGCCAATCGCCGGCCCAAGCCAGACCAGCAGTTCGCTGGCCGGCACACCCATTTTTGCCACAGTGGCTTCCAGAATGCCGGCGACCAAACCACGCCAGCCGGCGTGCGCGGCGGCGACTACCGTTCCGGCTTTATCGCAGAACAAGACCGGCAGGCAATCTGCCGTCATCACGACGCACACCTTGCCGGGTTTTCGGGCAAACGCGGCATCAGCGACAAGCGAATTTGCCTCTAAATCGGCGTTGACCGTAGCAATGCCGTGAACCTGCTGCAACCAAAGCGGTTCGGCTGGCAAAAATGAACGCAGCTTTTTCCGGTTGGCCGAAACCCGTGCCGAATCATCACCAACGTGGTCGCCGAGATTGCAGTCATACCAGGGTGCCGGGCTGACTCCCCTGGTTCGCAATGTTTGCAAAGCCCGGACATTAGCTGGTGCCGGCCAGGCCGGAACCAGCAGATCAGCCATTGCGCAAGGTTTCAACCAGATCGCGCATATCTTCCGGCATCGGTGTTTCCCATTGCATTTTGAAGCCAGTGACCGGGTGCACCAAGCCAAGGCGGGTGGCATGCAATGCCTGCCGATGAAATTCCGGCAAACGCGGACTGGGCTTGCCATAAACCGGATCGCCGACCAGCGGATGACGAATCGACATCATGTGCACGCGAATTTGATGCGTCCGCCCGGTTTCCAGCGAGCACTCCAGCAAGGTGCAATAGGTAAAATTTTCCAGAACGCGAAACCAGGTCAGCGCTGGTTTGCCGCCCCGGTTTTCCGGCACAACCGCCATTTTTACTCGCTGCGTTGGATGCCGACCAATCGGCGAATCAACCCCGCCATCACGCTTCATTGCACCCGAGGCGAGCGCCAGATATTGCCGGCGAACGGTACGGGCCTGCAATTGGCGAACCAGATCTGTTTGCGCTTCCAGCGTCTTGGCAACCACCATCAAGCCGCTGGTTTCCTTGTCCAGTCGATGCACGATACCGGCCCGGGGAATGCTCGACAAGTTCGGCAGATGGTGCAACAAGGCATTCATCAAGGTGCCGCTCCAGTTACCACTACCGGGATGAACGACCAAGCCCGCTGGCTTGTTAATAATCAGCAGCACTTCGTCTTCATAAACAATATTGAGGGGAATATCTTCCGGCTGTTCGGGCAGGTCACGGGCATCCTGTGGCTCATTGACGCGCAGGAATTCGCCACCATACAACTTGCGCTTGGGCTCGATTTCAACTTTTCCATCTACCAAGACATGACCGTCACGCACCCAGGCTTGCATACGATTGCGCGAATGCTGCGGGAGTAGTTCGCCAAGTATCTGATCAATACGTCGACCGGCACTGGCATTGGGAACCGTCAAGTTATGCGGTTCAGTTCGGCTATAATCGCCGGAGTTTTCCATAGGATCTTTCATGATGCGAAGTTTAGCCGCATTCCGGCCTTTCCCTGCCTTCTTCAGCTTGCTGACAGCAGTTTTTGCCGCCATTTTAATCTCCGGCTGTAGTTCTTTGAACAAAACGCAGGACGAAACTGCAGGCTGGTCGGCAGCAAAGCTCTACGCTGAAGCCAAGGATGCGCAGTCCGACGGCACTTACGACAAAGCGGCAAAGTACCTTGAAAAGCTGGAATCACGCTTCCCCTATGGTCGTTATGCCCTGCAAGCCCAGCTTGAACTGGGCTACGTCTACTGGAAAGGTAATGAACCGGGTTCGGCCCTGGCCGCTTGTGACCGGTTTATTAAACTGCACCCCAATCACCCGGCGGTCGACTATGTCTATTATCTGAAGGGTTTGATCAACTTCAACGAAGATTTAGGCTTGCTGGGCTACATCAGTTCGCAAGATCCAACCGAGCGTGACCCCAAGGCCGCGCGCGAATCTTTCGACTCGCTCAAGGAACTGGTCACCCGCTTCCCCAACAGCAAGTACGCCCCGGACGCACGCCTCCGCTTGAATTACCTGGTTAACGCAATGGCCTCGCAGGAAGTCAATGTCGCCAATTACTATTACAAACGTGGCGCTTATATTGCTGCCCTTAATCGCGCCCAGTTTGCGATCAAGACCTACCCGCAGACCCCAGCGGTTGAAGAGGCCATGTTTGTTGTGGTCAGCGCTTACGACAAGCTTGAGATGAACGATCTGCGTGATGACTCGGAGCGCATCATGCGGAAAAACTACCCGGAAAGCCGTTACTACAAGGATGGTCTGGGTCGCAAAACGGCGTGGTGGAAGCTCTGGTAATCAACTGCCTTGCTTAATGGCAAGAATCGCTTGATTCCGCAGCGTTCGTAGTAGCGACAACTCATTTTCCGGGATCGAAATCCCACCCGGCTCATCCCGGTCAGCGTAAATCAGCGCCACCGGGTTGCCCTTGATGTTCAGCGGAAACAGCACGAACGAGTGCGCTGGAACGGCCTTGCGATACCAATCAGGCACACGGTCGGCGATCTTGGGGTCATTGATGTCGCTAATCAGGATATCCACGCCCTTCGAGGTTGCCGCATGAAACACGTCCGGCGTAAAACTTAAGGGAAAACGGAATGCTTTGGCCGCTTCGTTGGCATTCGGCCCGAAGCCAAAGCGGCCCTGCATGCAACCGGCCTTGGCATCACGAATACACAGCACAACACGCTTGAAACCCATTGCCCGGTACATCGTTTCGAGAATAATCCGCAAGATATCGTTG
This sequence comes from Burkholderiales bacterium, assembly GCA_038250105.1. Taxonomy (GTDB): domain Bacteria; phylum Pseudomonadota; class Gammaproteobacteria; order Burkholderiales; family Rhodocyclaceae; genus Azonexus. The sequence continues at coordinate 17,517 of JBBSCQ010000003.1, forward strand.
AGCTTGAAACCATCAACCAGCGTATTGCTGATGTCTTGAATACCAGCGGTCAATACGGCCTGGGCATCAACGACGTGATCAGATCCGCTTGCATCAGCACCAGCGGCATCGTGCGGGCCTTTTTCACCAAGCAACTCGCCATAATAGGAATTACCAGTATTTTCGGCGTCGACCGCAGCATCCTGCCCGGATGTGCCGTGGGCAAACTGCCGCATCTGTTTACCAAAAGTTGTTTGCTGCATATTGAGGTGAATAATGCGGGCAAACTCCGCCACTTCTTCGACAGCTCGCTGCACCGTTTGCTGCACTTCTTTGGTGTCCAAGGTGATGACCTCGGCAAAGCGCAGCATGGCTTTTTTTAACTCCCGCTCACGCGCCTCGGGGGTTGCCTGTGCGATAACGTCACACAACTCATTCGAATAGCTGGCAAGAATGCGCAAACGCTCCTCTTGCGAGGCGACTTTTTTGACATGGCCCGGTGGCAACTTTCGCATCGTATTAACAATCAGCGGCGGGAAGCCCCATTGACGAGCGATAGCAATACCCATTTCTTCAAAGGAAATACCGAGCACTTGGGTAGCGGCATTGTCCTCGCTACAGTTTTTCTGGGCGACAACCCGACGAATTTCGTCTGACTCTTCGGGAAAGTAGAATTGCGAGAGCAGGCGGCCCAAACTATGGAAAAGTGAGCAAATAAAGGTTTGCTCCAGATCGCTCATTTTTGCCGCAGCAGAGATGCCCTTGGCGAGGATGCCGGCCAGGTTGGCACGCAGAAAATCCTCTTTGAGCTGATTGGCATTTCCCTTATTTTGCAAATGCTCAAAGAGCAGAACCGTAATGGCGATATTGCGCACCGCTTCAAAACCGAGAACGATGACGGCTCGCGAAACGGTACTGATACTGCCGCCACCTGCCGTCCGGAAATAAGCGGAATTGACCAAACGGAGAATTTTGTTGGTCAGCGCAAAATCTTTGAGAATAGTATTCGAGAGCCGAGAGATGCTCTCTGTTTCACTGTTGGCGATCTTGTTGATGGCACTAACCGACTCCGACAAGGCTGGAAAATCACTCTTATGGCGCATCCGCCGCAACAGAAAATCCAGCGTGGACTGTTTGCCTTCACCACTCGCTTTAGCCTCATCCTCTGGATCAAGATAATCGTCGATCGCCTCGGCGAATTGCGCGGCTGTCTGGTATCGGAGGGCAGTATCACGTGCCAAGGCCTTGTACAAAACACGGCTCAAACGCTGGTCGACCGCAGCACTCTCCGGCAACTTGAGATCCTCATTGGCAATGCGATGCATAATCTGAAAAATATTGTCGCCTGCAATCGCGCGCCGACCAGACAACATTTCAAACAAAATAAGACCCGCCGCAAAAACATCGGTTCGCTCACTGATTTCGTGCCGGTCGATATACTCAGGCGCCATGTAAGCAGGCGTTCCAGTGTATTTGTCGGCACTTTCAGTTGGATGATCAACGTAAGCGGCAATGCCAAAATCCATGACCCGTGGCGTGCTGTTTTCGTCGAGCAGGACATTTGATGGTTTGAGGTCGCGATGGATGATGCCCAATGTGTGGGCGTGCGCCACGGCATCGAGAATCGGCCGCAGCAGGTTGGCCGCCTTGACCGGCGAGAGCGCGCCACTCTGCTGTAAAAACTCTGCCAGATTTTTACCTGGAACATATTCGAACACCAGATAAAGCTCGGCCCCCTCCTCGCCCGCCTCAAAGATTGGCACGATATTCGGATGACGCAATTTACTGACGGTTCGCGCCTCAGCAAGCAGCACCTTGTTCTGGGCCAAATCAGGCTGGCTAAAATGCACCGTCTTGATGGCGACTTCACGTTGCAATTGCGGATCGAAACCGAGATAAACCGTACTCTGGGCACCTCGTCCCAATTCCCCACGCACATCAAAACGGCCGATTCTTTTGTTCATTATTTTTCTTCTGTTGGCTCAATCCAGACCAGACCGGGTATCCCGTCGGCAACACCATAAACAATTGCTATCTGGCCAAAATCATCAGCCAGCGCACAGGCATCTTCGAGCGCAATATCAGCGACGAAGCAACTTTCCTCAATTAAACCAATATCATCATCTGGCACGTTCTCACCGGCATACGGTTCGTAGTTTCCCTCGAGCAGATCACACTCAAGCCGCGACTGGCGCTCAGCATTTTTCGCCAAGTCGAGTGCTTGCGAACCGGGGTTATACGCCGAAATAATGGCGAAATTGGCACACCCGGCAGTTTCCAGCCAACAACTCAGCGTTTGATTAACTTGGCCAATCCGCAAGTCAGCAAAACCTCCCGGAAGAAAAACCCGGTACGTTGTAGCGCGGTAGACCACATCAAGCTCACTCTTCTTCGCCGTCAAAATCCGCTACTCCGATCAAGTTTTCCGTTTCACCTACGGGTAATGCTTCGACTTCCTTCAACCGGCGCGAAAGCTGACGCGTTCGGGTTTCTGCCTTGCTAATGCTATTACTCGCTTCATCCAGTTTCTTTTTGGTATGAGCCAGTGCCTCGCCAAATTTGCCAAACTCCGTTTTTACCGCACCGAGCACGGCCCACACTTCGGCCGAACGCTGCTCAATGGCTAATGTGCGGAAACCCATTTGCAAACTATTGAGCAGCGCCGCCAGCGTCGTCGGCCCAGCCAGACTGATCCGAAAGTCACGTTGCAAGGTTTCGGCCAACCCAGGTCGGCGCAACGCTTCAGCGTACAAACCTTCAATCGGCAGATAAAGCATGGCGAAGTCTGTTGTATGCGGCGGCGAAATGTATTTTTCGCGGATGCTCTTCGCTTCACTCTTCAAGCGCATTTCGATCGCTTTCGCTGCCTCTTCAACCGCCGCAGGGTCGCAACGATCCTGAGCATCGAGCAAGCGCTGGTAATCCTCAATCGGGAATTTCGCATCAATCGGTAACCAAACGACTGCACCGTCGCCCTTGCCCGGTAAGCGAATGGCGAAATCAACCCGTTCGTTGCTATCCGGACGCGTTGCCACATTGGCTGAAAACTGCTCGACGGTGAGCAATTGTTCCAGCAAAGCGGACAACTGAACCTCCCCCCAAGTGCCGCGCGTTTTTACATTGGTCAACACCCGCTTGAGGTCACCGACCCCAGCCGCCAGCGTCTGCATTTCACCCAACCCACGATGCACCTGTTCCAAACGCTCGCTGACCAGTTGAAAGGATTGGCCAAGGCGCTGCTCCAGCGTGGCATGCAGTTTTTCATCAACAGTGCGGCGCATTTCTTCCAACTTGGCCGAGTTATCCACCTGGATTGCGGTCAACCGGCTTTCGACGCTTAATTTCAAACGCTCAAAACGTTCATCAAGGCCCAATGAAAAACGATTCAACTCACGTGAAAAGCCTTCCAGTCGCTCGGCCTGCAAGGTACCAAACTGGCCAACTTGCGTGGTCACCGTCTGGCTCAGCAGGTTTGAGGAATGCGCCCTTTCATCCCGGTCACGAAATGCCTCTTCGGCATCTTCCCGCCGGCCGCGCGACAATTCCTCACGCAGCTCCCGCTCCAGCCGTGCCATGCCTTTTTCCTGCACCTCCTGTAGTGATCGGAAACGCATTTCATCGGCATGCTGGTTCCGGCCGCGCAGCAACATGATCACCTGCAGGATGATGACAATTACAATCGCTGCCAGCATCAGCAGGCTCATCATGTCGTTCATAGGCACTTAGCGTAACGAGAAATCAGCGCGCATCCCCTTGGCCTTTTCATCAACCTCGGATTTTGGCGGCAGCAAGAAGATTCTTTCTGAAGGCACCTTGCCCTGATCAGTCAGCCATGCCTGGACGTTCTCTGCCCGCTGTTTGGCCAATTGGCGAACGTCCTCCTCGCTCACAGACACATTTGTCAGCATCAGTTTCTCCATCTCCTCCACCGGCAGTTCCTTCTGCATGCCGACCATGTTGCGTGGCTTCGGAAACTTGCCTTCCTTATAGGCACGGGTCAAATAGGCTTTGTATTCATCAGGGGCGATTTCTATACTCTCGAGCGATTCGCCATCACCACCCTTTTTCAGCATGTCCTTAAGCTTTTCCGCTTTCATGGCGCGCTCGACAGCAACCCGCTTGACCCCATCCTTATCAACTTCCGGATCAGCCCGTCCGGTAATTTCAAGCTTCAGTGCGGAGCGCTCGGTGAGCGCCTTGGCCAGTGACTCCAGCTTCTTGCTCGCCACCGCGTTGATGTTGGCCCGCCCTGGCGCAAACTCGACATTCGACAGCTCTTCGCCACCACCAAACATGGAGCCGAGAAGTGCAAAAGGTGAGGTCACCGCTTTAATAAACAAATTGCCAATGACTTTGAGGATCAAACCACCAATCGAAAACTGGGGATCATCAAAGGAACCAGAAATCGGCAGGTTGAGGTCAATTTCGCCGCGATTGTTCTTCAGCAGAGAAATAGCCAGATTGACCGGTAGCGAAGTTGCACTCGGACTCTCAACCTTCTCGCCAAAAGTAAATTGGTCAATGAACAAACGGTTCTCGGCACTGAGCTGATTATTCTCAAGCTTGTAAGCCAGGTTGAGTGAGAGCTTGCCTTTCTCGATGTTGTAGCCAGCATATTTTCCCGAATAGGGCGAGAATCCAACCAGATCAATGCCCGTCACATCGACCTTCATATCCAGAAAAGGTTTGGCGGCCAAGGGATTCAACTTGCCCACAATTTGCACTGGCGCCGAGTTGGCATAACTTCCGCGCAAATCCATATCGGCAACGCTGTCAGCGGTCGAAGAAAGTCCGGTAATCCGCCCACCAAGTTTGGTTAAATTGGCGCTGTAATTGGGCTTGACGAAGAAATCGGAGAAATTGATCGTGCCATTTTGTAGTGTAATTTTTGCAATCTTGATGGGAATAGACTTTTTCTCAGGCAGCATTTCGGCCACTTTATCTGCAGCAGCGACCGCCGCTTTTTCCTCACTGGCTTTAGCCGGAGTAGCCGGCGCAACAGGTACCGGCTCTGCCCCCGACTTACGCACAATATCCTGCACATTCAGGCGCCCCGCCGGGCTCAGAATCAACTTCGAATAAAAATCGGTCAGGGCAATTTCACCGACGTTGATCGCCATCGGTTCAAGACGAAAATCTATGCCGCCAAGAAACAGGGATTTCCACTTGAGGAAATCTGAACTATTTTCCCGGTCGACCGCAATCAGGTCGCCCACCATCACAGAACCCTTGTAACCAGCCTTCAAGCCGACCTTGTCGATTAGCGCCACCGCCTCTCCCTTGTTCGACAACTGTCCTCGGGTCAGGGCAATATTCACGTGTTCGGAAAAGTAGGGTTGCAAAGGCAGCAGGGGAATCGCCAGTGTTTCTACCTTCAAAGCAAGGTCGAGAGGGAAAATTTGCACGCTGCCATCAACACTCAGGCTCCCTTTCTTGTTGATTTTGCTCTTTAATGAAATCGTCCCTTTCTTGCCCGGTTCGTTGGTCAGATTCTCGCCACGCAGATTGAAGCCATCAACTTCCTGCATGGCGGCGGGCTTTGTTGCCTGATCTTCAAAGCGCAGCCCGAGATCCTCAACATTTAACTTGGCAATCTTGCCGATCCAGGGACGATCATCCTGAACCTTGGCATCAGTTGCCCGAATGGTCTTCAGCAGTGGCGAACTAACCCACTCAATTTTCCCCTCCTTGTTGCGCAGAATACGGGCACGCGTCTGCGTATTGGTTACTTCGGCAATATCGATCCGGTGCGCCGGCAGATCAACCAGCACGCCCTTGATCGTCATTTTGGCCACCCGGAAGCGCTCGCCAAGATCGACCTGATAACCGACCTCCGTAATCTCGATCGGATCAGCCAGCTTGCTATCGAGTTTTCCAACCGTCGCCTGCAAGTTGCGCACCTCACCAGAGGTTGGCGTCAGCTTGGAGTCATCTTTCCAACGAATCAGCCCATTCGTCAGCACAAACTCACCGAGCGACCAACTTAGCGGCTTGGCGGCAGGTTTCGCTTCAACCACTGTGGAAAATTCTTTGGTAGCCGGCTTGGCCAACTTATCAGCCAACTGGAGAATATTGAACTCGCCCTGGCGATTCACCGCCAAACTGGCATCCACTCCATCCAGGGCAACACGCTTGACGGCAATTTTCTGGTTGATCAGATCCGCATTATCGAGATCAACATCAAGCCGTTTCCAGCCAAGCAGCGGAAGACCATTGCTTTCGGCCAGGATCATGCCAGAGATATGCGCACTACCGACCACTGATAGCGAAAATACCTTATCGGACAATTCCTTGAAAATAACCTTCAGCTCGGAATCGAGCGTCCCCGCACCGATACGAAAAGGCAAAGAGTCGGGCAAATAGGGCTGCAATCCGACGAGATCGAAGCGATCCAGATCCAGATCCAGTTCGCTTTCATGGCTACCGGCAAAGGGCTTGCTACGTCCCTTCAAAACCAGCGGAGAACCGTTAATACTGGCCGCAAAGTTCGGTTCAACGAAGACCTCAACCTGATAAGGGAAATTGGAAATAAAAGGCAAGGCCAGATTGATGTCATTGATCGTATGCACCTTGCCCTTCGGCTGGTCATCAAACTCAATTTTGGCGCCGATCAGCTGAATGTTATTGACTGAAAAATGCGGTGTTTCGCTCGGTGGCTCATCTTTGGGCTGCATCCACTTGTCAAGCAAGTCGGAGATGTCGTAACGCCCATCGGCAACGCGCGCTACTGCCACGCGCAAACCCTGCAGGCGAGCTTCATCTACAACGGCGGCCAATTTAAAGATCGAAGCGGACGACAGATTAACAAACAACTCATCGAATCCGGCGACCTCCTTGCCGCCCTCGGCCTTGATCGACAACCCTTTAATTCGCGCTGAAAGCGCATAAGGATTAATGTCAATTTTTTCAATATTGACTTCGCGGTTCAATTCCTGCGAAAGTTGCTTGAGTAAAATCGATTTGATCAGCAGTGGCGCGGCAAAATAGCCGAGCAGGCCAAAGGCGAGAAAAAGTCCAAATACCCAAAGACCAATTCGCTTGCAGCGAGAGGATTTCACTGCCAAACCGCTGATCGATTGCTCTGCCATGGTAATCTAACCCTAAAATTTTGCTTTTACCAAATTTATCACACCGGACCCGCTCAAAATGCAGCAAAACTCATGAAGTGGATTATCAACGACATAAAAATTGTCTTAGCTCAACTTGGGCGCTGGCAAACCTGGGTTGTCATTGGCTTGATTGGTTTATTCGCCCTGCTGGCCTACATGATCGGTACCTTTGCTTTCAGAACAGACTCTGTACTGGCTTCATTCCGCCACACCGCCAGCAGCTGTCGTGAAATGACGAATAGCGTAATTATCTTTTTGTTCTGCGGCATGATTTTCTTCCTTTTCTCTGGGTTACTGACGCTGGGTGAGTTTCAGCAACATTTCCAGTTCAAGCAGCACGGCGCGCATTTTCAAGCAAGAAAGTCTTTGATCTGGGGGATTGGCTTGGCGACTTTTACCGTTAGTTTAGCTATCGCAGCACTGATTTTCTTTAATTCATACTGCCGCTAAATTACGGCAGACTGAAAAAAACCCGGGTTCCTGAATCATGACCATGAAACGGATTTCAATTGTAATCGTCGACGATAACGACATGATGCGCGCCATCCTGCGCGGCATGTTGCGTGGTGATGAATATGAAGTCATCGGCGAGGCCCGCAATGGCATCATTGCGGTCGACATGGCTGAGCGCCTGAAACCGGACATTGTTTGTCTTGACGTAGTCATGCCGGAAAAAAACGGTCTGGAGGCACTTTGCGAAATCAAGGTTGCCCGGCCGGAAACCGAAGTCGTGATGATCACCAGCAACGCCGACCCGGAAACCGTTCAGGAATCTATCCAGAATGGCGCCAGTGGCTTCATCATTAAGCCGTTTAACGCGGCCCGCGTCCTCAACACCCTGGAAAAAGTTACCGGACGAATTCGCCAAAGGCAAGGCTAGCCCTCGCTCAAGCGCTGTCTTAATGCACAACTGAAAGAGTTCCGCAAGCCTTGCGCCCGGGGCTAACCGTGGTATAAACCTCGACCAAAGTTATAACGAGACAAGAGCCCAAGTGCCATTCGGCTTCTACATAATCATGGCGGCGCAGTTTTTCTCTGCGCTTGCTGACAACGCCCTACTGATTGCCGCCATCGCCGCCTTGCGCGAGATGCATGCGCCATCCGAGTATGAGCCGCTACTCAAGACATTTTTCACGGTGTCTTATGTAGTGCTGGCTGCCTTTGTCGGTGCCTTTGCCGACTCAATGCCGAAATGGCGGGTCATGTTCATCAGTAATGCGATCAAAATCATCGGCTGCAGCATGATGTTCTTTGGCGCGCACCCACTTGTTGCCTATGCCGTGGTTGGCCTCGGCGCCGCTGCCTATTCACCGGCCAAGTACGGCATCCTCACCGAATACCTGCCGAGTCGTCTGCTGGTTGTAGCCAATGGCTGGATTGAAGGCCTGACTGTCGGTGCCATCATTCTCGGCGTAGTCATCGGCGGCACACTGATCCGCCCGGATGTGGCGAACTCACTACTCGCTTTCGATTTTCCGATTATCGATACCGGCGTTGATACGGTTAGTGAGATGGCACTCTCGATCGTCGCCATTTTTTACATTTTGGCCGCCATCTTCAATCTTTACGTGCCGGACACCGGGGTTGATCACAAACAACTGAAGAAAAACCCCTTCTACCTGATTCACGAGTTCAATCACTGCCTGGCGCTACTCTGGCGGGACAAACTCGGGCAAATTTCCCTAGCTGTAACTACCCTGTTCTGGGGAGCGGGAGCGACGCTGCAATTCATCGTCATCAAGTGGTCGGAAGTCGCACTTGGCCTTGATCTTTCGAAAGCCTCAATGCTGCAAGGAGTTGTCGCCATCGGGGTGGCCGTTGGTGCAATCATGGCCGCAAAATTCATTACGCTACGCAAATCAGTGCGGGTCATTCCGCTTGGGATTGCGATGGGCCTGATTGTCCTGGTGATGAATTTCGTCACCAACATCTGGCTGGCCGCTCCCTTGTTGATCATCATTGGCGGCCTCTCGGGCTACTTCGTTGTCCCGATGAATGCCCTGCTGCAGCATCGCGGTCATATCCTGATGGGCGCCGGGCACTCAATTGCTGTGCAGAATTTCAACGAAAACATTTCCATCCTGATCATGACCGGCTTGTACTACATGATGATCAAGATGGATATATCAATTCACTGGGTCGTCACCCTGTTTGGGCTTTTCGTCAGCGCCTTGATGTACATGATCCGCCAGCGCCACATTGCCAACCAGCTGGCGCAGGATGATGTCCAGCACTTGGACGACTCATCCAGCCATTAAAGCGGCAACTCTGGCGAGGCCTGTTGGCGCAATAAACGGCGGGCGAAAACCAGGTCTTCCCAGGCTTTCGCCTTATCCGGCAGATTGCGTAACAAATAAGCCGGGTGATAGCTTACAACCACCGGAATCCCGGCGAATTCAAAACGAGTACCGCGCATTGAGGCCAGGGTTTTATCCTCGTGCAGCAAGCTATGTACTGCAACTTTGCCGAGCAAAACAATAATTTTCGGCTTGAGCAAGGCAATCTGGCGCTCCAGATAAGGCCGACAGGCGGCTATCTCGACCGCTTCTGGCGTGCGATTGCCGGGTGGCCGACATTTCACCGCATTGCCGATATACACCTTGTTATTCCGCCCGATGTCGAGCGCCGCCAGCATGTTGTCGAGCAACTTGCCGGCCTGGCCAACGAAGGGCTCACCTTGCGTGTCCTCCTCGGCGCCAGGCCCTTCGCCAATAAACAACCAGTCGGGATTGAGATCGCCGACACCGAATACGGCCTGTTTGCGTTGCTCGCAGAGCGGGCAGGCTTTGCAGCCTGTAACTTGCTTCGCCAATTCTGACCAATTCAAGGCGTCGACCGCAGCAACCGACATTTTTTCTGCGCTCACAGCGTTTGCTTGGGGTGCAGCCGGTTTTTGAGCATGGGTTTGAGCCATTGCCGGCCCAGTTTCTCTGGCAAAGGCAATAGCTTGCGACATATTGGATGAGGTGGGCAGTTTTTCTGCCGGTTTCACAGCAACCAGCGATGGTGTTTCAACAACGGGTCTGAGCTGCGTTCCCGCCTCACGCTCTACCCAGAGCGGCGAAATCCCCATCTCGACCAGCATTTGCTCGCGACTCAGGCTCATGCCAGTTCCTTGTCAAAAATCAGTGCATCTTCGCGCCCGATCGCCGCCGGGTAGTAGCCCTTGCGCTGACCTATCTGGCGGAAACCGAAATGGCGATACAACTCGACCGCCCGATCATTCGATGGGCGAACTTCAAGAAATAATTTGGCGGCATGGTTCAAGCGGGCATTTTCCATGGCATGACGCAACATCCGCGCCCCATAACCTTGCCCCTGATAACGCTGACAAACGCCTATGTTAAGCAGATGCGCCTCATCAATCACTGACATAACCACCGAAAAACCGATGAGATCGCCCCCCAGCCGCAAAACCCAGGCGCTGTGGCCGACAGCCAGCGAATCGGCAAAATTGCCGCGTGACCAGGGAAAGGGCTGCAGGGAAGCTTCAAGTGCGCTCACTGCGTCGAGATCGCGCTCATTCATCGGAAAAAACTCGGCGGCGAGGCGCAATTTACTCACACCCGGCCGCCTTCGTTGAGACGCTCAGTGATTGTTTTCGCCACCTTGTCGCGAATATAGAGCGGGACTGCCAGCGCGGCATCAATCCCTTCGCCACGCGCGGCACGCGGTGCGGCAATGCGGAGCACGGCGGAGGCCAGCGGCAGGATGCCCGGCAACACCGGAATTTCTGCCATCGCCAAACGCTGCTGCAATTCGGGATAAGCGGCAGGCGCATTGCCGCAGGCCAGCCAGCCTGTCTCTGTTGGCAATAGCAGATCGCCCGGCGACGAAACACGAATATCACCCTGCAAAACGTATCCATCGGCCGAACGTCGATAGCGCGCCGAATAAACCTCGCCCATTCGCGCATCAAGCAGCGCCAATACCTGATCAGCCCCACTCATTTCGGCGATGGCTTCGAGACTGGTCACCGGCACGAGTGGCACATTGCTCGCCACCGCCAGGCCCTGGGCAATGCCACAGGCAACTCGCAGGCCAGTAAAGGCACCCGGGCCAACGCCGAAGGCAATTGCATCTAGTTGGCCGACCTTCAAACCAGCGTCAGCCAGCAGCTCGCGAACCAGGGGCAAGAGTGTTTCAGAATGCGACCGACCAACCGGGCAGACGCGCTCGACGACTTCACCATGACGCCAGAGCGCACAGGAGCCGAGTTCGGTAGATGTTTCGAGAGCAAGGATCAACATATTCCGGCATTTTACCGGAGGCGCCGCCGGCCCGCTTCAGTCACGACGACCTTCGCGCCCACCCCGCCCTTCGCCACCGCCCTGCCAGCCGCGTTGTTCGCGCATCTCTTCACGCAAACGGCGGCGATCTTCGGGCGGCACCTCCTGCCAGCGTCGCCCACCATCATCACGGCGAACGTCACGATCCTGCTGCCAGTGTTCGCGCATCTGCTGGCGCATTTGGCGACGTTCATCCGGCGGCAATTCGCGCCATGAGGTCTGCGCCCAAGTATTTCCTGCTGCGCCAAAAAGGCAGAGCAGCAATATCAGGGCAGGCACAAGGCGACGTTTCATGGGGTTTGGATCAATGATCAGTTTCGACAGGAATCATTGTCTATCCCGAAGCCGATGGCGCATGGCTGTAAATGTAAGAAAATGTTTCCTGCAGGCACCGGGAAATTACTTGTTACCATTTGCCACGATTGATTGAGTCAGAGGAATTATCCTTCGCCCCATGAACGAACATAACCATCACCTTCTTGTTGTAGACGACGACGCCCGCTTGCGCGACCTGCTCACCCGTTATCTGAGCGAACAGGGTTTTGAAGTCAAGGCTGTGGCCGACGGCAAGCAAATGGACAAAATCCGCAGCCGCGAGCATTTTCATCTGCTTGTCCTTGACCTGATGATGCCGGGTGAAGATGGCTTGACGATTTGCCGCCGATTGCGCGGCGCCAACGACCTGACACCGATCATCATGCTCACCGCCAAGGGGGACGAAGTGGATCGCATCGTCGGCCTTGAAATGGGGGCTGACGATTACTTGCCCAAGCCTTTCAACCCGCGCGAATTGCTCGCCCGCATTCAGGCGGTACTGCGCCGCCAAGGCCACAAACCGCCGGGCGCGCCGGACGAAGAAGCGGAAAATATTCGCTTCGGCAATATTGAGGTCGATCTCGCCGCCCGCACGCTAAAACGTGGTGACGAGCTACTGCCGCTCACTACCGGTGAGTTTGCCGTCCTCAAGGTGCTGCTCCACCACCCCCGGCAGCCGCTATCGCGTGACAAGCTGATGACTTTGGCCCGTGGCCGGGAGCAAGGCCCGTTCGATCGCGCCATTGACGTGCAGGTTTCCCGCTTGCGCAAACTGATCGAGAATGACCCGGCGCAGCCGCGCTATCTGCAAACGGTCTGGGGCTTCGGCTACGTCTTCATTCCAGATGGCACCAACCGCGAGGCATGATGCCGCGCACCCTGCTCGCGCGCACCTTCTTGCTGCTGGCGCTGCTGGTGCTGCTCACCACAGCCGCCTGGCTCAGCCTTTTCCGTTATATCGAAGCCGAACCCCGGGCGCGTGAAACGGCGCAATTGGCCGCTTCTGCGGTCAACCTGATTCGCGCCTCACTTTTTGCTGCGGCACCGGAAAAGCGTCTGGCGCTGTTCGCTGAGTTTTCCAGCCGCGAAGGTATCCGCCTGCTGCCGGCCGAGGCGGAAGACAAGATCGAGGCGATGCCCGACACCCGCTTTCTTAACCTGTTGCAGCGCGAACTAGCCAGCCGCCTGGGCGACCATACCCGGATTGCTGCCAGTGTTGATGACGTCCCCGGCTTCTGGGTCAGCTTCCGTCTGGACGAGCAGGATGAGGAAGAATACTGGCTGGTGCTACCGCGCGAGCGAGCCACCCGCAGCTTTGCCAGCCATTGGCTGACTTGGGGTTTGCTCGCTATTGCGCTGGCGCTCTCGATCGCCTGGCTGATCGCCTCGCGGATCAGTCGACCGCTCAAGGCCATGGCCAAGTCAGCCGAAATGGTGGGTCGTGGCGTGATCCCTACCCCCTTGCCGGAAGATGGTGCCGAAGAATTGAGCCGCCTGGCGAAAGCCTTCAATGTCATGGCAAGCGACCTGCAGCGCCACGAAAAGGACCGCTCGGAAGTTCTCGCCGGCATCTCGCACGATCTGCGCACCCCGCTCACCCGCCTGCGCCTGGAAGCTGAAATGAGCATTGCCGACAGCGGCGTGCAACAAGCCGTGATTGCCGACCTGGAACAAATGGAAGCGGTCATTTCCCAGTTTATGGACTACGCCCGCGCCGAATCCGGCGAGGCTGCCGTGCGCTATGATCTGACTTCACTGCTCGGCAATATCGTCGATCGGCAGGCCTGCGTTGGCCGCAGTTGCCAGATTGATCTGGCCGATCTGCCCGCAACAATGCTGCGCCCTAAAGCTATCACCCGAGCCGTAACCAATCTGATCGATAACGCCTGGAAATACGGCGACGAACCGGTCAGCATCAAGAGTGCTACGGTCGACAGCGAAATTTGGCTAGAAATCAGTGACCACGGCCCCGGCATTCCGGCCAGCGAAACGGATCGCCTGAAGCGCCCCTTCACCCGGCTGGAAACCGCCCGCACCAACGCCAGCGGCACCGGCCTTGGTTTGGCCATCGTCGATCGAATCGCCCGCCTGCACAATGGCCGGCTTGAGCTATTGCCCAACCCCGGCGGCGGACTGCTGGCCCGGCTGGTGCTGCCGATCAGCTCATAGTCCTTTGTTTGAAGCGCAAAGGCGCAGAAGAAAAAAAAGGTTTGTCAGCCTTTGAGCAGTCATCAGCCAGTGCAATCGCCTTTGCCGCTTAAAATCACCCCTTTCCCATTTCTCTGCCCCCATGCGCCTCCTCCACACCTCCGACTGGCATCTCGGCCAGCATTTCATGGGCAAAAGCCGGCAGGCCGAGCATCAAGCGCTGATTGACTGGCTGCTCACCCAGGTCGATGAACACAAGGTGGATGCGGTGCTGGTCGCCGGTGATATTTTCGATACCGGTACACCACCAAGTTATGCCCGCGAGTTGTACAGCCAGCTAGTGGTGCGGCTGCATGCGGCGGGCGTGGCGCTGCTCCTGCTCGGTGGCAACCACGATTCAGTGGCGACACTGGGCGAAAGCCGGGCGCTGCTCGCCTGCTTGAGTTCGACCGTGGTCGCGGCAGCGGATGATGCGGCGGCGCAGGTGCAGGTCTTGCCCCGGCGTGATGGATCGCCCGGTTGCATCGTTTGCGCCATTCCCTTCATCCGGCCGCGTGATGTGCTGCAAAGCCAGGCTGGGCAAAGTGCCGAAGACAAGCAGCAGTCCTTGCAGGCGGCCATTCAGGGACATTACCGTAGCGTTTTCGAGGCAGCCAGCTTGCGTCAGGCAGAACTGGCGACGCAACTTGGCCACGCCTTGCCAATGATCGCCACCGGCCATCTAACCACGGTCGGGGCCAGCCGCAGCGAGTCGGTGCGGGAAATTTACGTCGGCTCGCTGGAGGCTTTTCCAACCACAGCTTTTCCGCCGGTTGATTACATTGCCCTCGGCCATATTCACCAGCCGCAGAAGGTCGGCGGGCTGGAGCACATGCGTTACAGTGGCTCGCCGATTCCGCTGAGTTTTGATGAGGCCAAGCAACAGAAGGAAGTATTGCTGGTCGATCTCGACGCGAGTGGTTTGCAAATGGTCACCCCACTGTTGGTGCCACGCTTTCAGGCGCTGGTCGCCGTCAGTGGCAACCTGAGCACGTTGGCCGGGGCGATTGGCACGGCGGCGGCTCAGGGCAATCGTCAGTACCCGACCTGGCTGGAGGTGACGGTGGCGGAAGACGATTATCTGGCCGATTTACCGGCCCGTATTGAGGCACTAACTGAAGGCTGGCCGGTCGAGGTGCTGCGCATCCGCCGCCAGCGCGGCAACGCAGCGGCTCAACTGGCGGCCGAAGCCACGGAAACACTGGATGAACTCAGCCCACACGAGGTTTTTGCCCGCCGCCTGGCGCAGGAAGAGTTGACCGAAGATTTGCAACTGGCCTTGAACGAACGCTACCGCGCCATCGTCACCCGCCTGACGGAAAGCGAAGCATGAAAATCCTCAGCTTGCGTCTGAAAAACCTCAATTCGCTGAAAGGCGAGTGGCGCATCGATTTCACCCAGCCACCTTTTACCGACAACTGCCTGTTCGCCATCACCGGCCCGACCGGTGCCGGCAAATCGACGCTGCTCGACGCCGTCTGTCTGGCGCTCTACCACCAGACGCCGCGTTTAAAGACGATTTCGGCGTCGGATAACGACATCATGACCCGCCACACCGCCGACTGTCTGGCCGAGGTTGAATTTGAGGTCAAGGGTGCGGTTTACCGCGCCTTCTGGAGCCAGCGCCGCTCCCGCGACAAGAATGATGGCGCGCTGCAGGCGCCCAAGGTTGAACTCGCTGTAGTTGCCAGCAATGGCGGCGGCACGATCATCAGCACGCAGAGCAATGACAAGTTGAGGCGCATCGCCGAGATTACTGGCCTCGATTTTCCCCGTTTCACCAAGTCCATGCTGCTCGCTCAAGGCGGCTTTGCCGCCTTTCTCAATGCCAGCGCCAACGAGCGGGCGGAATTGCTGGAAGAACTGACCGGCTCGGAGATTTATGGCGAGATTTCGCGCCAGGTTTTCGAGCAAGCGCGCGCTGCCAAAGCGCAACTGGATCAACTCAAGGCTCGCGCCAATGGCATGGAACTGCTCACCGCCGAGCAGCGCGCCGCCATGCAGGAAGAAGCTGCTCGCCTGGATAGCTTACTGACCGATGTGCAACGCCAGCACCAAAGCACGCAAACCCAGCGCCAGTGGCGGCTCGATCTGGCTCAGTCAGAAGTAGAAACCAAGGCCGCCGAAACCCGGCTTAACGCCGCCCACACGGCGCTGGAAAATGCCGCCCCCGAGTTGCGCCGGCTCGCTGACAGCGAACCCGCCGAGGCGCTGAAACCCTTGCATGTGAATTGGCAAAATAGCGAAGTCGCCGGCCAGCAAATTAGCGCCGAGTTGAAGGCATTGCATGTTGAGCGAGACGCCCGCCAAACCGAGCAGCACCAGCAGCACCAGACCGCCCACAGCCTGGCCGGCCAGATTGCCAAGCAGGCGCAGCAGCAATGGCAGCAGTTGAAAAATGAAGACAAGCAACTCGACGACTTGTGCACCGCCCAACCGCAGCGGGCCGCCTTGGGCGAACGCCTCGGCGTCTGGCGCCAGCAGTTCGAGCAACGCCAGCACTTGCAAGCAGACATCGTCGTCCAGCAAAATTCCGGGCAGCGACTCGACAAGGAACAAACCGAGCGCGGCCTTGAGCTGGTCAAACAGACTGCTGCGGTCGACCGTAAAAAACAGGCAAAAACCGCCGCTGATGCCGCACTGCAAACAGCGCAGGCGGAGCAGAGCCAGCGCCTGGCCGGGCAAAATCTGGCGGACTTGCGCCAGCAATGGCAAACCGAACAAAGCGGCCTGCACCGTTGGCAACAACTGCAAACCCTCGCCCAGCGCCAACGCGAAATCGCCACCCAGAAAACAACGCAAGCAACACAGCTACAACACGGCCAACTCAAGATTGAAGTGCAGGAAAAAGCGTTGATCGAGCTGCGCAATCAACACAAGGATTTGCAGGCGCAAGTTGCCGACAAGCAGAAGTTACTCGAACAGGAACAGCGTATTCAGAGTCTGGAAGCGCATCGCCAGCAACTCCAGCCCGGTGACGCTTGCCCGCTCTGTGGCTCGGCCGACCACCCGGCGATTGCCGCCTATCAGGCGCTTGACATCTCCACCAGTGCCGCCGCCTTGAAGGAAAAGCAGGCGGCGCTCGACGCCCTGACCCAAAAGGGCCTGCAAGCCAAGGCCGACCAGGCGGCGAGTCAGGCAACCCAGAAAGAATGGCTGGCCCAGCACGAGAAAACATGGCGCGAAATCGCCGAAGGCAAGACGGCGTGGGCGACACTGATTGCCCAACTACCCGCCGCTCAGCCACTGGCTAGCGAGGACTGGCAACAGCCCGAACGATTGCAGGCAGCGCATTTAGCCGCGCAGCAAACCACCAGTCGCCGCGAACAATTGCTCAAGCAGGCCGAGTTGGGCGAGCAGACGCTGAACCGTACCCTCAAGGCCAGCCACGACTGCACCCAGGCACTGCAAGCCGCCAGCAACCAGATCGCCCTGTTGCACCAGGCAGCGCAAACCGGACAAACGCGGCAGGCCGAATTGGCCAAAACCGTACTCACGCGCCAGCAGGAATTGACCGAGCTGGACAGCCGCCTGCAAACAACGCTGGGTGAAGCCGGATTTAACGCAAGCGCGCCACTACCTGCCGATCCAGCCGCCTGGCTGCGGGAAAGAGATGGCGAATGGCAACACTGGCAGCACACCCAGCGCCGCCGGCAACAACTGGCCGAAGCTTTGACCCGGCAGCAAGGGCTGTGCGAAGCGGCACAGACACAGGCGACCTTGTGGGCAGAGCGCTGGAAAATGCTGCGGTCGACCACCGAAAATGAGCAAAAATGGCTTGAAGAACCAGCGCTTGCCCCAGCCGAAAATGCTGCCACCCTCGCCCATTGCACCGATGAAATCACCCGCTTGACGCAAACCCTCGCCGCGCTGCAAGGCCGTCAGGCCCAGTTAGAAAGCAATCTTGCCCAGCAGCAGAAATTACTGGCTGAAGCGGCCAAGCTCTGGCAAACCACGCTGACCGCCAGCCCGTTTGCTGATCTGGCCGCCTTCCTCGCCGCACTGTTGCCGGCCGAGGAGCGCCAGCGCCTGACGCAATTGAAAGAACAACGCCAGCAAGCCAAACAGCAGGCCGAAGCCGTGCTTAAAACGGCACGCGAGAAACAGACTCGCCTGGAAGAAACCCATCCCCACCCCAGCCTTCCCTTTGCCCTAAAGGGTACCGGCCCTGTCGGCCATAATGGGGAGGGAGCAATAGAGACGCTGGCTGAACTGGAGAGCCAACTCGCCACCCTGGAAACGCAGCGCCGCGCGCTCAGCGAGCAGGTCGGTGCCCAGCGCGCCTTACTGAGCAGCGACGAGCAACGCCGCACCAGCCAGCAAGCCCTGTTCTCAGAGATAGCTGCGCAAATGGCCGAAGCCGACATCTGGCAACGCCTTGATAGCCTGATCGGCTCGGCGCGCGGCGACAAATTCCGCAAGTTTGCCCAAGGACTAACCCTCGATCACCTGCTCCACCTCGCCAACCGCCATCTCTCCCGACTGCATGGCCGCTACCTGCTGCGCCGTAAATCGACCGGCGAACTGGAACTGGATATTGTTGATAGCTGGCAAGGCGATGCAGCTCGCGACACCCGCACGCTGTCCGGCGGCGAGAGCTTTCTGGTCAGCCTGGCGCTGGCCCTCGCCCTCTCCGATCTGGTCAGCCACAAGACTTCAATCGACTCACTTTTCCTCGATGAAGGTTTCGGCACGCTCGACGGTGACACCCTGGACGTTGCCCTCAACGCCCTCGATAGTCTGAACGCCAGCGGCAAGATGATCGGCGTGATCAGCCACGTTGAAGGTCTGAAAGAACGCATCCCGGCGCAGATCCGCGTCAGCAAGGGCGGCGGCGTCGGGCATTCCCAGTTGAGCATCTGAATGCTGACCACTCATGAGAAAATCGGTTCTATGCGCCCACTAGCCTTCGTCGACCTCGAAACCACCGGCTCCACCGCCACCTCTGACCGCATTACCGAAATCGGCATCGTTGAAGTCGATGCCGACGGCACGGTGCGCGAATGGCAGCAACTGGTTAACCCCGGCATCCGTATCCCGCCTTTCATCGAGCAACTGACCGGCATCAGCAATCGAATGGTGGCCAATGCGCCGCCCTTTGGAGCGGTCGCCGCAGAAGTGCTGCAGCGACTGCAAGGCCGCCTGTTTATCGCCCACAACGCCCGCTTCGATTATGGTTTTCTGAAGAGCGAATTCAATCGCCTTGGCATCACTTTCCGCAGTTCGGTGTTGTGCACGGTCAAGCTGTCGCGCACGCTATTCCCCGAACACAAACGGCACAATCTGGATTCGCTAATCGAGCGTCACGGCTTGCAGGCGGAAGCTCGCCACCGCGCCTTGGCGGACGCCCAGCTGATCCACCAATTTTGGCAAAAAATTCACGTCGACCGCAGCATTGCTGATATCGATGCGGCCCTCTCGGTCCAGAATGCCAATCCTCGCCTGCCTGCCCATCTCGATGCCACCATCGTCGATGAACTACCCGATACGCACGGGGTTTATCTGTTTTATGGCGAAAACGAGCAGCCCCTTTTCGTCAGCAAAGCGAAGGATATCCGCAATCGGGTGCTCTCCCACTTCTCGGCTGGGCAAAAGTCCGTCAAGGAAAGCGAACTCGCCCGGCAAACCCGTCGTATCGACTGGATCGAAACGGCGGGCGAAATCGGTGCTCAGCTTAAGGAAACGGCGCTGATCCAACAACTGCAGCCATCGCAAAACCGCCAGTTACGCAAGAAGGATGAAGTCTGCACGTGGACGCTGATTGACCAAGGCGAAGGCTGGCTGCGGCCACAACTCAGCTCGGCACACGAGCTGATTTTTAACGTACAAACCGCCAGCTATGGCCTGTTCAAAACCAGCAAGGAAGCAACCGACGTCCTGCGCGCCCTGGCCACTGAATACAATCTTTGCGACACTCTGCTCGGCCTCGATCAAGCCACCCTCGGCACACCCTGCCTCGGCCACCAGATCAAACGCTGCAAGGGCGCCTGCCTTGGCCACGAGCCCCACGCCAAACACAGCATGCGCCTGGTCGGTGGACTCAGCCGGTTCAAACTAGCCACTTGGCCAATAAACGGCCCGATGATGATCCGCGAAGGTGACGAAGCCCATCTGCTTGACGGCTGGCGCTATTTGGGCACAGCCAAATCCGATGAGGACGTCCACGCCTTGCTTGAAGCCGGCCGACCAGCATTTGCCCGGGAAATTTACAAAATCCTCGCCAAGCATCTTGGCAAAATGCTGCCGCTAGCCCGACCCAGCGCGTGACATCGTCATTATGATCAGGGAGTTATGGCAAACTGGCAGCATCCATCTTCCAGAAGGCCCCAAATGAACGCCACCCCCGTAAAAAAATCCACCGCTGCAAAAACAAACCCGCAACCGAAAAACATTGCCATCGCCTGCCAAGGTGGCGGCAGCCATACTGCCTTTACTGGCGGTGTTTTGCAGGCACTACTGCGCAATATCGACCCGACGCAGCAACGTATCACCGCGCTTTCTGGCACTTCCGGTGGCGCGCTTTGCGCCGCCATCGCTTGGTACGGCATGCTTCAGGGCGACCCCGAACGCGGCGCGCAACTGCTTGAATCGTTTTGGCACGAAATGTCGTCGCGTGATCTGCCCGACTCGCTTTCCAACCATTTTTTAGTCTGGCTCCAACGTAGCGCCAGCTACCTCGCCCGGCCCGAGATCAGCCCCTATCAGTTGCCTACCACCGGCCAGGATTACCTCGCCAAAATCATCAAGCAGCACATCGACTTTGCCCAGATCCCGGCCCTGCTCACCCCCAGCTCGCCGCATTTGATGATCGGAACCGTCGAAGTACTTTCGGGGAAATTCACCGTTTTCAACTCGCATCACGGCGATCAGGAAAAGCGCATCACGCCGGAAGCCTTGCTCGCCTCAGCGGCAATCCCCGAGCTTTTCCGCGCCGTGCACGTCGGCAAGGGCATTTATTGGGATGGATTGTTCTCGGAAAACCCGCCAGTGCGTGGATTTCTCGCTGGCCAGCAGCGCGCAGATGCCAAGCCAGACGAAATCTGGGTCATCCAGATCAATCCGGAAAAGCGCAAGACAGAACCCAAACTGAACAGCGACATCACTGATCGCCGCAACGAGCTGGCGGGTAATCTTTCGCTCAACCAGGAGCTTTTCTTCGTCAAGCAAACCAACGACTGGCTAGCCAAGGGCTGGCTGGTGGCCGAGCATTTCAAGCATGTTGAAGTTCGCCACATTCCGTTCAGTCTCGAACTTGACTACCCGTCGAAACTCGATCGCAGCCCGGCCTTCATCAACAACTTGCTGGCCGAAGGCCGCCGCTCCGGGGCCGAACACCTGCGCCGCTTCAGCTTGGCCTGACGTTACTCCATAGTCAGCTCCTCTCGACCCGAACATCAAGGAACGCCCATGCGCCTTTTGCCCTACATCCTGCTCGCCGTCCTTAGCTTGCCCGCCAGCCTTTCCGCGTCAGCCGAAGAAGTGGGCTGCGCCACTACAACCTGGAAATTAATCGGGGCCAACCACCGCGTCTGCGTATATGCCTACGACGACCCAAAGATTCCCGGCATCACCTGCCATATCAGCCAGGCCCGCACCGGTGGCGTCAAGGGCAGTTTCGGTCTGGCCGAAGACCCGTCGCAATTCTCCCTTGCCTGCCGTCAGGTTGGGCCAATCACCCTGCCCGCCAAGTTGCCGGACGATGAAGTCGTGTTCAGTGAAAACACCTCGCTACTCTTCAAGGAAACCAATATCCATCGCTTCTTCGATGAAAAGCGCAAAGTACTGGTTTATCTGGCGATCAGCCGAAAAATCATCGAAGGCGCCCCGGCGAACGCCATTTCAACCGTGCCGATTCAACCCTGGGGTGGCAAATGAGTTTTAAATCAGCGTTGCCAGATGTGATGCCCTACATCACCAAGGACGGTTCGGAAATCCGCGAGCTGCTTCATCCCGCGCTGCATGCCGTGCACAAGCAGAGTCTGGCCGAAGCTTTTGTTCCAGCGGGTGTCACCACGCTACTGCATCGGCACGCCATCACCGAAGAGATTTATCACATCACCCAAGGCCACGGCCTGATGACGCTGGGCGGCGAAAAATTCGCCGTCAAGGCAGGCGACAGCATTGCCATCCTGCCCGGTACCCCGCATTGCATTGAAAACACGGGCAAGGCAGCACTCCATATTTTGTGCTGCTGTGCCCCGGCCTATTCGCACGCCGATACTGAGTTGTTACCCGCTGCTTAGCAGCAGGCTAGTTGGCCTTGCCTTGTAAAGCAGCCAAAGCCTCCGGCAGGCTGCCAACAACGATGTCGAGGGGCACCGCCAACATCAAATTGAGCGGCAAGCCAAAATCCTCGACATACATCCCGTCTGAATCAACCGGGCGACCTTGACGAATTTCCAGGGCTTTCCCTGCCGCCCGCGCCACTCGCTGGGTCGTTGTGTCCTTGCTGGCCAGATAGCCAATCACCCGCTTGCCGAGCGCCAGCGCCATACCCACTTCAACACACGTACCGGAATCCGGCTCACAACCGCGAAATGGATTGAGGTTGGCCAGCACCACGTCGGCTGAATTAATCAGCGCGATATTGGCCTGACAAATACCAATGGCTGTCGTTTCAACGCCGTCTAGTGGAATCAGCGCCGTATAACCTAAGGCGGCGCAAAGCCGACGCCCCTCTTCTGCCCAGTGCAAAGCGTCAGGGCGAAACACATCGGGGCCGGCCAGATAAACCAGCATCGGACGAACCTGAAATTAGTTCAATTTCTCCGGTCGACCGCAGCATTGCTTGTATTTTCGACCGCTACCACAAGGGCATGGATCATTGCGCCCGGATTTCGGCTCGGTATTTTTAACCCTGCCTCCGCCACCAGCACGTTTGTTGCGCCAGAAGTTGTAAAGCGCTTGCACGATCACCGGCAGGTTTTCATGAATATCCGCCACCAGACGGGCTTCTTCGGCCGGCAGGAACCAGCGTTCGCCGCTCTTTTCGACATCTTCCTTCAACATGCCATTGAGCAGGAACATCGGCTCGAGCAATTCGGAAAGTTCATCAGAATGCTTGCCCGCCAGCTCAAACCAGTCATCCGCCAGCCCGGCACCAAAAACGTAGGTATCGGCCCAAGCGGCGTAATCGTATTCCTCGCAGCTTTCGTCGAGCGGATAAATAATCGGCGAGATGGTTTCGTTTTCGAGCAGAGCGGTCGCCAGATCATTGTTCAGACGCATCAGCAATTCCACCACTTCTGAAACTTGCGGGTCGCTGATATTTTCCAGACCCTTGCCAAGCGCTTCCGGCAGCCAGACAGACGGCGACACCGGCACCGGGCTGCTGACCACGGCGCAGAGCATGGCCTGAATTTCGTCGAGGCGCATGGCGTCGCCCTGAAATGCTTCAACTTCGAGGAGTTGCTCGAGCCGGTCGAGTTCGATATCGCTGAGTGGGTTCGGGTTCATGTCGGTTTATCCTTGTCAGACTTCTTGAATCATCGCCAAGTATAGGTGTCCGAACCGGCACCGCCAACTGTAAGGAAGACATATCATGCCGAAAATCGAAAAAACCGACGCCGAATGGCAGGCCCAACTGAGCCCAACCGAATACCGCGTCACCCGTCAAAAGGGCACCGAACCGGCCTTTACCGGTGTTTATTGGGATAGCCACGCAGTTGGAACCTATCGTTGCATTTGCTGTGAAGCGCCGCTTTTCCGCTCCGAAACAAAGTTTGATTCCGGCTGCGGTTGGCCGAGCTTTCATACGCCGAAGAATGAAAATCTGATTGACGAGCACGTCGACCGCAGCTTTGGCATGAGCCGAACCGAAGTCACCTGCCACGAATGCGGCGCCCACCTTGGCCATGTTTTCCCGGATGGCCCCGCCCCGACCGGGCAGCGTTACTGCATCAATTCCGCTTCGTTGAAGCTGGAAGAAGATGTTTAAAACGGACGCCTAAAACACGCCAGGGACGCTACAGCCCCCGCGCCCAAGTCGGACGCAAATTTGCCGCGTCGGGCGCTATAACTGCCTGCCGGACTTGCGCCAGCAAGCGTTCCTTGTCGGCGCCAAGCGTCCCTTTGAGGACCAGCCAGTTGGAAGCATGATCGCTGCGGAACACCGTGCGTTTCAAATCCAGCAGCGCGAGAAACTGTTCCATTTCGACAAACAGCTCATGCTGACTGAGCGGCTCCCAAGCCGGGAAACCGGCGCGAAAGCGCTGCTCGCCCTTGGGGAAACTCACCACCAGCGTCGCCAGGTATTCCGGCTGCGTGGCGTTGGCCAAACGGGCCGAGTTTTCTGCATGCTGGCGGGAATAGACCTTGCCGCCCAGCCCATTGAGAATCATCACTGACCGCGTGATGCCGGCGATACCAAACTTGTCGAGCGCCGCGCAGGTGGTTTCGAAGCTTTCACCCTTGCTGACCGCAGCAAGTACCTGATCGTCACCCGATTCGGCGCCGACATAAACCATGCTCAGCCCTGCAGCCGCCAGTTCGTTAACTTCCGCTTGCGACTTCTTGCGTAAATTACGCGGCAGGCAGTAACTCGAAATGCGCCGCACCGCTGGCAAATGCGTTTTGATTGCAGTCAAGATACTTAACAGACGCCGCGTTGGCAAAACCAGCGCATCGCCATCGGCGAGAAAAACCCGCCGTACTTGATCGCTGTATTTCTCGCCGACCAGGCGAATGCTCTCGATAATCTCTGCCTCTTCTCGCGCCCGGAATTTTTTTTGTTCTGCAGTATACATCTCGCAAAAAGTACATTCGTTCCAGGAGCAGCCATCCGTCACTGGCAAAATCAGCGACTCCGATTCGCTCGGCGGACGGAAAACGGGTTCGACGTAACGGATCGGAATCATCGCTCAGGCGCCCATTTTGGTTACAAAAGCGGGTGGCACCAGGGCAGCTTTGCGGGCGGTGTAGTCAAAGAACATGATGCCGGTCTTGCCGCGCGCCACTTCACGCCCGCTCGCCTGATCGCTGATCCGCCAGACGAGATCGCAACCATATTTATTGAAATCATTAGCGGCCATTTCAAAGACCAGCACTTCGCCGTGGAAGGCTTCCGATTTGTATTGAACGGCCACGTCGGCGACGATGATGCCGCAACCTTCAACATCTAGCTCGGTGTAAGCAAACGCCTTGAAAAAACGCACTCGCGCCTCTGAAACCAGCGAGAGCAACGCCGAATTATCGAGGTGATTACCGTAGTTGATGTGATTAATGTAGATGGGAATTTCAGTCGTAAAACTGAACCGCTCAGGCAGATCGATCTTGATACGCGGCATGGGGGAATAATCGAAATAGGGAGAAGTGCATTTTATCGGCTACGGCGTAAAATCCGGGAAAAACTCAGGAGTCCGGCATGAAAGTCATCAACCACAACCGTCTCGACAAAGTCGTTAGCGATGCGCGCAAAGCCGCTGATACGCGCGCTGATGGCTATCGCGAACGGGCACTCAAGCTTTATCCATGGATCTGCGGCCGCTGCACCCGCGAATTCACCCAGGTCAATCTGCGCGAACTCACTGTGCACCATCGTGACCACAACCACGACAACAACCCGAACGATGGTAGCAACTGGGAACTGCTCTGCATCTACTGCCACGATAACGAGCACCAGAAGCAGATTGAGGCTGATCGCGGCTACACCGATATCAGCTCGGCCCGAGGCGGTGGCGCGACGCACAATCCCTTTGCCGCCCTGCAAGGTTTGCTCAAGGACAAGCCCTGAACTTGTGACAAGGCGCTCCGGCTGAACTCAGCCGGTAAGCTTTTCCCGCGCCACAGCACCGCAGGCATGACAGAAGCGGGCAAAGGCACTCTTCCGCTCTTTGCATTGGCTGCAATGATCGAACAGGCAGATGCCACAGTGCGGGCAGAAATTAATCGCAGTATTGGTCAGATCCACCGACCGTTCGCAGCCCGGACAAACTTTTTTGCCTAGCCGGACGAGCGCCGTGTCATAGCTCAGTTCCTTGCGGCGTTCAACATCCGGTAATGCCTCCGCCAGTTT
The DNA here is from genome assembly GCA_038250105.1 of Burkholderiales bacterium. Classification (GTDB taxonomy): domain Bacteria; phylum Pseudomonadota; class Gammaproteobacteria; order Burkholderiales; family Rhodocyclaceae; genus Azonexus. Next base: position 43,409 of record JBBSCQ010000003.1, read on the forward strand.
CTGTTTTTCCAGATAGCGATTGAGCGAAATGATCGCCTGCCGCCCGATCAGAACGGTAATCACAATACCGACAACGTAACGCACGTAACCGCCATAGCTCGGCAAATAAGGCACCAGTTCGACAAAAAAGGCGAACAGCGCAAAGTAGATGAAGCCCCAGACAAATGGCCAGTAAGTGCTCTGGCGCTTCTTGGCAAAGAGCCAGCCGGCTACGCCAAGCAAGGGTAGCGTCAACAATAGTCGATAGCCAAAGACGCGTAGTTCCTGGCTACGCTGGGCTTTGTAGAGTTCGCTTGAGGCAGCTTGCTCAAGTTCTTGCAAACGGCTTTGGGCATGCGTCTCGGCCTGTTGCGCATCAAGCAGTATCTGCTGCTGTGCCTCAACTTTTCCTAGCGCCGCGCGTTCGGCAGCCTTGAGCTCATCCAGTTCCTGTGTCCGGTTGATCAATTCCGGATCTTGCTCGGCCCGCTTCGTTGCATGCCGGGTGGCCAGCCAGTTGTTGAAGGTTTCACGCGCGCTTGCGGCGTTGGCACGCGCCGCATTGAGTTTGAGGCGAGTCTGATCGAGTTGCTCCTGAGCCTGCTGCCGGGTCTGCTGCGTCAGATTGATTTCAGCCCGCGTCTGATGGGCGGCAGGCTTATCGATAAAATCTTCCAGCGTATAAAGATGCTCAACCTGCGGCAGATTCTGGACAACCGTTCCGCCCAAGCCAATCAGGAAGCTGGCGAACACAAAGGCTACGATCCACAGGCCAAAGCGAAACCATTTTTCGGAAAGCCGCAACGCTTTGCTCATGCTGTTTTTCCCTTAAACGCCACGGCAAATCGGGCAAAACCCTTGACGACCAGTAACGCCAGCGCGCCACCGAGCAGACCAACCACCACATCCAGCGCCAAGGCCACCACACCACTCATTACGCCAGCCATCCCGGAAAAATCAGCGATGGCATGATGCACCGGCGGCAAGCCGTGGCTGAGAATGCCGCCACCGACCATGAACATGGCTGCTGTACCAATAATCGTCAGCGCCTTCATCAGCTTCGGCGCGGCCAGCACCAGACCCTGGCCGACGAAGCGGGCCGTGGCACTGGACTTTTTGAGTAAATAGAAGCCGACGTCATCCATCTTGACAATGCCGGCAACGATGCCATAAACCCCAACCGTCATGATCAGGCCAATGCTGGCAAGCACCGCCAGTTGAGAGGTAAAAGGCTGGCCAGCAACGGTACCGAGTGCAATTACAATGATTTCGGCCGATAAAACAAAGTCCGTGCGAATCGCACCCTTGATCTTGTCCGCTTCAAAAGCCAGCAAATCAACATTGTCATCAACGAGCGCCGCCACTTTTTCGGCGTGGTGCGCCGCATCCTCTTCCGTCGTATGCAACCATTTGTGCGCCAGTTTTTCGACGCCTTCCAAGCACAAATAAAAGCCGCCAATCATCAACAGCGGCGTTACCGCCCAGGGAATAAAAGCGCTGATCGCCAGTGCTGCTGGGACAAGAATCAATTTGTTTTTTAGCGAACCAACGGCCACTGCCCAGACCACCGGCAATTCACGCTCAGCACGCACACCGGAAACCTGCTCGGCATTTAGAGCCAGATCATCGCCCAACACGCCAGCTGTTTTTTTCGCCGCCACTTTGGTCATCAGGGCAACGTCATCAAGGACTGACGCTATGTCGTCAATCAAGGTAAGCAGGCTGGCTCCGGCCATCGGGGAATTCCATACGTCGAAAAAAGTCGATTTTATCGAAGAACGCCCGTTTCGGCCTTAATCCCTTACTTTATGGCGACTTATTGTGGCGGCTCAACCGTGATTATTGTCGCCAATCTTCATGAAAAACTCCTTAAGCCATGCAGCGCGACGATCAAGATAACAACGCCGATCATCAAGGATGACCCCTTCGCGGGTGCTATAAGGCGGCGGTGCAAGCTGGGTGCAATAGCGGCGATCCACCTTGCGGGAAACACTCGATAACCCGGCCGAACGTTCCTTCAATTTACCCTCGAACATGACGATTTCCTCGTTCAACAACAAGCCAAGGGTTAATTATGTCATAAGCCTTTGCACTCTGTATCATCCGGAAACCGTTAGAATCCAAGCCGCAACAATTACTGCGGTCGACCGATTTTTTCTCCCAATTTCAAAGCGTATGACTGAATACTCCGCCTCCTCTATCCGCGTCCTGAAAGACCTTGAGCCCGTCAAGGAACGTCCGGGCATGTACACGCGAACCACCTGCCCGACTCACATCGTGCAGGAGGTCATCGACAATGCCGCTGACGAAGCGCTGGCCGGCTATACCAAGAAAATTGGTGTTCTAGTCCGGGCCGACGGCGTGATTGAGGTAACTGATAACGGCCGCGGCATTCCGGTTGAAATCCACCCGGAAGAAGGTCGGCCGGCAGTTGAACTGGTCTTCTGCAAGCTACACGCCGGCGGCAAGTTCAACAAGAAGGACGCCGGCAACGCCTACCGCTTTTCCGGTGGCTTGCACGGCGTTGGCGTCTCCGTCACTAATGCGCTGTCGACGCGACTGGAAGTGGAAATCAAGCGCGGCGGCGGGATTTACCGCATCGCTTTCGGCGATGGCTTCGTCACCGAAGCACTGAGCCGCATCGGCGATTGCGGCCAACGCAATACCGGCACCACCGTGCGCATTCAGCCCAACCCCAAGTATTTCGATTCACCGAAAGTCAATCTGGCGCAACTGGAGCATTTGCTGCGCTCAAAAGCCGTGCTGATGCCGAATGTTACGGTCGACCTGGAAATCGAAGGGAATCCCAAAAAAACCTGGTGCTACCAGAACGGCATGGCCGATTACCTGGCCGAGATGATGGTTGGCGAGCCGATCGTGCCTATTTTTGTTGCCGAGAAATTTGTTGAAACGGCCAATGGTTTTGCCGTCGGCGAAGGCGCCACTTGGGCTTTAGCTTGGTTTGAGGAAGGTGGTGGCAAGCCGGAGTCCTACGTCAACCTTATCCCGACACTGGACGGCGGCACGCACGAAGCGGGTCTGAAAGCCGGCGTCTTTGAAGCAATCAAAGCCTTCGCCGACCACCACGCCATTCTGCCGGCCAAAGTCAAACTGGCGCAGGAAGATGTCTGCGGCCGAATGACTTATCTGCTCTCGGCCAAGGTGCTCGACCCACAATTTCAGGGCCAGACCAAGGAAAAACTGACCAGTCGCGACACCTACAAGCTGGTTTCACAAATGGTGCGCGACCCGTTTGAGTTGTGGCTGAACAGCCACGCCGATTTCGGCAAGAAAATCGCCGAGCTCGCCGTCAAGGCGGCGCAGAACCGGATGAAATCCACCCAGAAAGTGGAAAAAAAGAAATCTTCTGGTATCGCCACCCTGCCCGGCAAACTAACTGATTGCGAATCAGAAGACCTCAGCCGCAACGAAATTTTCCTCGTCGAAGGTGACTCGGCCGGCGGCTCGGCCAAACAAGGTCGCGACAAGGAAACCCAAGCCGTGCTACCGCTGCGTGGCAAAGTTTTGAACACATGGGAAGTCGACCGCGACCAGTTGTTCAAGAACAATGAAGTCCATGACATTTCAGTGGCGGTGGGCGTCGACCCGCACGGCATTGAGCAAATCGACACAGTCGACGTTTCGGGCCTGCGCTACGGCCGGATCATCGTAATGTCTGACGCCGACGTGGATGGCAGCCACATTCAGGTGCTACTCTTTACGCTCTTCCTCAAGCACTTTCCGGCACTGATTCAGCGCGGTCACATCCACGTCGCCCAACCGCCACTCTTCCGGGTTGATGTCGAAGCGCGTGGCCACACCCGCAAAATCTATTGCCTCGACGAAGCCGAAAAAAAGCAAACACTGACCAAACTTGCCGACGAAGGTATTTCAGAAAACAAGATCACCGTATCCCGCTTCAAGGGACTCGGCGAAATGAACCCCGACCAGCTTTGGGAAACCACGCTCTGCCCTGACACCCGCCGACTCGTCCCGTTCACTGCATCACGCGAAGTAATTATCGAGATGGCCACTACCTTTACTTTGCTGATGGGCAAAGGGGAAGCAGCAGGTCGACGGGCGTGGATGGAGAAGGATGGTGGCTTGGTCGAGGCGGACGTTTAATTCTTGCCGCAATGAAAATATTGCCAGGTAAAGGCAGCGGATTAACTACCAGTCACTGAAATGCACCAGGTGATAAGGTGCTGCTCATCCGAATCGGCCGGCTACCGACGGGATAGCTAAACTCTTCACTTGGCAGCAAATCAACCCCACCCACACTACCCGGTGGTCGCACCAAACCACGGAGGGGTGATAGATTGGTCAAACGCAATGGCAGGCCGGCGTATTCAATCAATTCGCCTCGCGAAGCGTTACGGTTTCCTTCAAACCGGCCTTGTGCTGACTGGAAAAAATTACCGTTACCTACCGTCAGATTATTAATCGCCCAGACATCAATCCCCGCCGGAAACTTTTCCAGCCATACACTTAGAAAGCTGCCGTCATGTTTGTCATTGACCAGCGTGTTATGCGACAAATACAAGCCATTTTCCGGCCAGCGCGGGCCCTCGGCACCATAAGCAATCATTCTCGGATTATCCGTACCGGCGTTCTGGCCGATGACATTGCCAATCACGTAGGCAAGCCCGCCATTGGGAAACTCCAACTCGTAAGATGCCCGGCCTTCAATACCATCAGCCAGCATGTTGTAAAGCACATGGTTTTCGCGCGCTCTCGATTTGACCAAGTGACCGAGAAAGCCATTCTGAAAACGGCTGCCCTTTAATACAAATTTCCCGATCGCACCGACATAGAGCAAATGATGCAACGGACCATTATGTCGCGGCGCATCAACAAATTCGCTATTCAATACAGACAATGACAATTCGGCCGAATTTGCCGTAAGAATACCCATCTCGTTATCCGAAAAGCGGCAGCCATCAATCGTCAAAAGCCCCTTTTCAAACCGAATACCCGCCCCGTTACCATCGGCAACCCGGGCGCCACGAAATTCGATATTCTCGATTCGGACATTACCCCCACGGACCACCCAGATCGCCTTCCCTTCGGCACTTCGACCGTCAGCCAGCATTACGGGACGGTCGCCAGCGCCGCGAATAATCAGATTGTTTTGTGTCCAAATTACCGGTTGACCGCGGTAATTACCCGTACGAACCTCAATCACCTCGCCATCCTTGGCCAAACGAGCCGCGTCACTCATAGATGTGACCTTCTCCTTGGGACCAACGACCATAGTCGCCTTGGATAGCGTCGGTTTATTTGCTACCAACGCCGCCTCAGGTACAGAAATCAACTGACCATCAGCCCCACGACGGATTTCCCCAAGGTAATTTGGCGCTTGCGGCAGATTTTCCTGTGCCTGGGCGAGCAGAGCGCCATTGCACAAAATCAGGAACCCACCAAGCAGGCTTCGAAGAGGTATGACGAAGTAAAATTTCCACATCACAGCAGACTCCTTCAAAATAACCGAGGGATTTACATTGACAGAAACATGCCAATGACACATCACCTTCTCATGGTGAGAAATACAAGTCAAAGACATTGAAACGCTGATACTTAAAGCAAACCATAAAAAGCAAAAAGGCCAATCCGAAGATTGGCCTAAATGCTTGATTCTATGTATATTGGTCGGGGCGGTGGGATTCGAACTCACGACCCCTTGCACCCCATGCAAGTGCGCTACCAGGCTGCGCTACGCCCCGACAAGCTGGCAATTATACGTCAAAAAAAGCTTAATCATAGGCGCAACATGTCAATAATAGACTGAAATTCATCACGTAAGCTGCCGGGTATGTTGGGTACGTCTTGCTTGTTACTCGCAGCAACCCCAAGAGCGCCACCTTCATCCAAACGATTGCGTGCACCGCTAATCGTAAAGCCTTGGCTATATAAAAGCTCTCGAATGCGCCGAACCAATAAAACTTCATGATGCTGGTAGTAACGACGGTTTCCACGACGTTTGACCGGCTTGAGCTGATTGAACTCTTGCTCCCAATAGCGCAAAACGTGCGGTTTTACCCCACACAACTCACTCACTTCACCGATGGTGAAGTAGCGTTTTGCAGGAATGGGCGGCAACTCGTCGCCGGCGGAGGTCTTAAGCCGTTGTTCCATCGAAGGCGAGCTCAACATCAGACTTCAGTTTTTGGCTAGCGTGAAAAGTAACCACGCGACGAGCAGTAATAGGAATTTCCTGACCCGTTTTTGGATTACGCCCAGGGCGCTGCGGCTTATCGCGGAGCTGGAAATTACCGAAACCAGAAAGTTTTACGCCATCACTGGTTTCAAGTGAATTTCGAATCTCTTCGAAAAACGCCTCAACCATGTCTTTGGCCTCACGCTTGTTGAGGCCAACTTTTTCAAACAATAGGTCGGCGAGTTCGGCTTTGGTGAGCGTCATCGTTGTTTTATCCATCAGGCACGCAGTTGAGCACCGAATGCCCGTTCGAGACAAGACACCAGTTGCTGCACAGCAGCATCAACTTCAGAATCTAGCAAAGTGCGTTGAGTATCTTGCATAACTATCCGTAGCGCAAGGCTTTTCTTGTTTTCAGGTACGCCTTTTCCGGCGTAAACATCGAACAATTGGATGTCTTTGATCAAGACCGGCAACTGGCCTTTCAAGCCATCAAGCAGTGTCTGCAATTCAAGACTTTGATCAACTACGACAGCAATATCTCGAATAACCGGCGGGAACTTTGAAACGTCCTGGAAAGCAGGAACCTTGGCCGCTTTAACCTTAGAAAGATCAAGTTCAAACACCACTGGCGCCAAGGGTAGATCGTATTTCTGCACCCATTCAGGGTGGATTTCACCGATGCAACCAACCTCATGACCATCAAGCAACACCATCGCTGCGCGACCAGGATGCAAGCCGGGATGAACCAGCTTTGCAAAATGCAACTGGGCTGGGGCGAAAAGCGCTTCAACGTCCCCCTTGATGTCGTAAAAATCAACTTTGCGTGCCGTACCGCCCCAACCTTCTGGCAAAGCCGTGCCATAAGCAAGACCAGCAAGTTTCCAAGGTTGCTTGAAGCCAGCAACAGGGGTGCTGTTGGCATCCCTGAAGAATACCCGACCCGTTTCAAATATCCGTACACGGTTTTGTTTACGCTTGAGGTTGGTCTGTAAATTTGAAATTAAGCCGCCAAACAGGGTCGACCGCAGCACTGCCATTTGACTGGCAATTGGGTTGGCCAAACGGATCAGATTGTTATTGGCTGCAAAATCAAATTCCCAAGCCTCTTCAACGAATGCAAAATTGACCACTTCCTGATAACCGCGATCAACTAAAAATTGACGCACATGGGCTTCCGGACGCTGCTCCTCCACCTGCACCAGCATTGAGAGCGGGCCACGCGGCGCCGGCGCAGGAATATTGTCGTAACCGTGCAGACGAGCGATTTCCTCGATCAAGTCTTCCTCGATCTCGATATCAAAACGCCAGGTCGGCGGTGTCACCAGGAAGTCGTCACCTTCCTGGGTGAAGGGCAGGCCCAGGCCGGAGAACAGCTTGGCGATTTGCTCGGCACTCATGGCCATGCCAAGCACTTTGATCGCGCGGCGGGTACGAAGACGAACCGGCTTCCGGGCCGGCATTTCAGCCTTGGCCTCAACGACCGGGCCGGCACCGCCACCACAAATTTCAAGAATCAACTGTGTCGCGCGCTCAATGGCACGGCGCGTTCCGCCAAAATCGACACCACGTTCAAAACGATGTGAAGCATCGGAGCCAAAACCATAGCGACGGGCGCGACCAGCAATCGCCTTCGGCGCAAAGAAAGCTGACTCGAGAAATAGTTCACTTGTTTCCAGCGTAATGCCGCTCTCTTCCCCTCCCATGATGCCGGCCAGGGCCAACGCCTTGGTGTCATCAGCAATTACCAGAATATCGGCGTCGATGGCGATGGTTTGCTCATTAAGCAGCAACAACTTTTCACCGGGCTGAGCCATGCGCGCATGCACTGCACCGTTCAACTTGGTGTTATCAAAAGCATGCAGAGGTTGACCCAGTTCAAGCATGACGTAGTTCGTCACATCAACCAGCGCTGAAATGGCGCGGATACCGCTACGCTCAAGCCGGCGCATCATCCACTCCGGTGTTGCAGCATTGGCATTGACGCCACTGAGCACACGCCCGAAATAAAGCGGACAAGCTGTCGGGGCATCGAGCACTACGTTACGCTGAGCTGCGATGCTCGGCATAACCGCCAACACCTCAGGCAGATTTGCTTTGGCGCCGGTAATGGCACCCACTTCACGGGCAATACCCGCCAGAGAAAGACAATCAGCGCGATTGGGCGTCAGTTTCAATTCGAAAACATGGTCGTCAAGGTCGAGATATTGACGAATCGACTGTCCAATCGGCGCATCATTCGGCAGAATCAACAGCCCGGAAGCTTCTTCGGCAATGCCCAACTCCTTGGCCGAGCAGAGCATTCCAGATGACTCGATACCGCGCACCTTGGCAATCTTGATGATGAAATCACCGGGCAACTTGGCGCCCGGCAAGGCACACGGTACGCGCAGACCAACCGCCACATTCGGCGCACCACAAACGATGATTGTCGGCTCGCCACGGCCGGTATCGACCTTGCAGATATTCAGACGATCGGCATCGGGGTGCTTGATCACTTCCAGCACGTGAGCGACGACCACATCATTGAATTGGGCCGCAACCGGATCAAGTTCTTCAACCTCAAGGCCAGCCATGGTCAGCAGATGGGAAAGTTCCTCACTCGACAATTTTGGATCGACGAGAGTTCTCAGCCAGGATTCAGAAAATTTCATGCGAATTGCCTCAGAAAACGGAGGTCGCCTTCAAAGAAGAGGCGCAGGTCATTGACGCCATAACGTAGCATCGTCAGGCGGTCCGGGCCGAAGCCGAAAGCGAAACCAGTATATTTTTCCGGATCAATGCCGGCAATGCGCAGCACATCCGGATGCACCATGCCGCAACCGGCGATTTCCAGCCAACGACCTTCGAGCGGGCCGCTGATGAAAGCGACGTCAATTTCGGCGGAAGGCTCTGTAAACGGGAAAAACGAGGGACGGAAACGAACCTTGAGGTCGTCGCTCTCGAAGAAACTACGCAAAAAGTCAGCAATGACGCCCTTCAGGTCAGCAAAAGAAACGCCCTCGCCCACCCACAGGCCTTCGACTTGATGAAACATCGGCGAATGCGTCGCATCCGAATCAACCCGATAAACGCGGCCCGGCGCAATGATGCGAATTTCGGGCATTTTTTCCTGTTGACCGTAGCGTTCGACGTGCGCCTTCATATAGCGCGCCTGGATTGGACTCGTGTGGGTGCGCAACAGCACCTTGTCAGCCACCGTACCATCCGGGTTCTGCAGATAAAATGTATCGTGCATCGAACGCGCCGGATGATCTTCCGGTGTATTCAATGCCGTGAAATTGAAAAAATCTTCTTCGATTTCCGGGCCATCGGCGACTTCGAAACCAATAGAACGGAACAAGGACTCGATGCGCTCCAGCGTACGCGTGACCGGATGCAGGCCACCGCGCGCTTCAGCGCGTCCGGGCAGCGTCACATCCAGCGCCTCTTCAGCCAGGCGTGCTTGCAGCGCCGCCTTGCGGATTGCTTCGCGACGCGCATTCAGCGCCGCCTCGACAGCTTCCTTAACGCGATTAATCGCCGCACCGGCGGTTTTCTTCTCTTCCGGCGGCAATTTGCCCAAGCCCTTGAGAAGTTCGGTAATTTGACCGCTCTTGCCAAGGAAACGGGCTTTAACCTGTTCCAACGCATCCGGGTCAGAAATTTCAGCGAACGCAATTTGCGCTTCACTAACCATTTGATCGAGATTATCCATAGACTTTCACCAACTAAACCACCAACAAAAAAGGAGGCTTGCGCCTCCTTTTTTTAATTACGCTTTCGCTCAGGCGCTGAGCTGTGCCTTGGCCTGATTGGCCAGAGCGGCAAACGCCGGCTGATCGAAGACGGCCAGATCGGCCAGAACCTTGCGGTCAACTTCGATATTGGCCTTCTTCAGACCATTCATGAAGGTGCTGTACTTCATGCCCAGCTGACGCGCTGCGGCATTGATACGAGCAATCCACAAAGCGCGAAACTGACGCTTACGTTGACGACGGTCACGGTACTGATATTGACCAGCCTTCATTACCGCCTGTTTGGCGACACGATAGACGTTCTTGCGACGACCACGGTAACCCTTGGCCTGAACGAGAATCTTCTTGTGACGCGCGCGCGCCGTTACACCACGTTTAACTCTAGGCATCTTCTATCTCCTTATGCGTAGGGCATCATGGCGCGGACGGATGCTGCGTCGCGCTCGTTAACGGCAGCTGAACCGCGCAAATGGCGCTTCACCTTGGTAGATTTTTTGGTCAGGATGTGACGCTTGAAAGCCTGACCGCGCTTGATGCTGCCACCGGCGCGGATTTTGAAGCGCTTTTTGGCGCTGCTTTTGGTCTTCATTTTGGGCATTTTCTGCTCCTTAATGACATGCCGTCAGGTGGTCCCCGGCGGGAACACTTCCATTACCCGAAAGCACTTATGGGTACTACGTGTTACGGTTTCTTCTTGGCCGGCGCGATGATCATGATCATCTGACGACCTTCCATCTTCGGCATTTGCTCAACCTGGCCGACAAGTTCAAGATCAGCCTTGATCCGTTCCAGCTGGCGCATACCAAATTCCTGGTGCGACATTTCGCGACCCCGGAAGCGCAAAGTCACTTTGACCTTATCTTCTTCTTCCAGGAAACGCGTCATATTCCTGAGCTTGATCTGGTAATCGTTTTCGTCGGTACCCGGGCGCAGTTTGATTTCCTTGACCTGCACCTGCTTCTGCTTCAACTTAGCTTCGTGCGCGCGCTTTTGTTCCTGGTACTTGAACTTGCCATAATCCATGACACGACACACGGGTGGCTTGGCTAGCGGCGCAATCTCGACGAGATCAACTCCTGCTTCTTCTGCCAACTGTAGTGCAGCGCGGATGCTCATCACACCCAGCTGTTCACCTTCGACACCCTGGAGACGAATCTCCGGCACGGTAATTTCTTCGTTGAGGCGATGCGCCTTGTTCTGAGCTATGGTGAAACCCCCGAAAACATCAAAAATTAAGCCGTGCCACTTCGCGCTGCGACTTCATTTTGAAGTCGCTTGATCAGATCATCTACAGACATCTGTCCGAGATCCTGACCACCGCGAGTACGCACGGCCACCAGTCCTTCTGCTTTTTCTTTATCACCCACAACGAGCTGATAAGGCAGTCGATTCAAGCTATGTTCGCGGATTTTATAGGTAATTTTCTCGTTACGCAAATCGGCTTCGGCTCTGAAGCCCGCCTGGTGTAGCTTTTTCGCCAGTTCAGCAGCGTAATCAGCCTGTTTTTCCGAGATATTGAGAACAACCACCTGCACTGGTGCCAACCACAAAGGTAATGCACCCGAGAAGTTCTCAATCAAGATACCAATGAAGCGCTCCAAAGAACCCAGGATGGCGCGATGCAACATAACCGGCACCTTGCGCTCATCGTTGGCCGCCACATACTCTGCACCAAGACGCCCTGGCATGGAGAAATCAACCTGCATCGTGCCACATTGCCAAGAACGGCCAATTGCATCTTTAATATGGAATTCAATTTTCGGGCCGTAGAAAGCACCTTCGCCTGGCAACTCCGTCCATTCCAAGCCGGAAGCGCGCAAACCACCGCGCAACGCCTCTTCTGCCTTATCCCAAACCTCATCGGAACCAACTCGGCCTTCTGGACGCAAGGCAAGTTTGACAGCGACGTCGTTGAAGCCGAAATCAGCGTAGACTTTTTGCACCAAAGAATTGAAAGCCGTGACTTCTGTCTCAATCTGATCTTCGGTACAGAAAATATGGCCATCATCCTGAACAAAGCCACGCACCCGCATCAAGCCGTGTAATGCACCAGCCGGTTCATTGCGGTGACAGGAGCCGAACTCCCCGTAACGTAGCGGCAGTTCGCGATAAGAACGCAGATCCGCATTAAAAACCTGAACATGCCCAGGACAATTCATTGGCTTGACCGCGTAATCGCGGTTTTCCGATGAGGTCGTGAACATGGCGTCTTTGTAATGTTCCCAATGACCCGACTTTTCCCACAAAGACTTGTCAAGAATCTGCGGGCAACGCACTTCCTGATAACCGTTATTACGGTAAACAGCACGCATGTACTGCTCAATTTCTTGCCAAATAGCCCAGCCCTTGGGATGCCAGAAAACCAGACCCGGCGCCTCTTCCTGCATATGAAAGAGATCAAATTGCTTGCCGAGACGGCGGTGATCGCGCTTCTCGGCCTCTTCCAGCATATGCAAGTAAGCCTCGAGATCTTCTTTCTTGGCCCAGGCCGTACCGTAGATGCGCTGCAACTGCTCGTTGCGATGATCGCCACGCCAGTAGGCGCCAGCCAATTTCATTAGTTTGAAGACTTTTAATTTGGCGGTCGTCGGAACGTGAGGACCACGGCAAAGATCCACGAAATCACCTTCGCGATATAAAGACACTTGCTCACCGGCAGGAATAGCGCCAATCAACTCAGCCTTGTACTTTTCGCCCTTGGCAAGAAAGAACTCGACTGCCTCATCGCGCTCCAAAACTTCGCGACAAACAGGAATATCCTTCTTGGCCAACTCCGCCATGCGCTTTTCAATAGCGGCCAAATCTTCCAGCGTAAACGGGCGCTTGTAGGCAAAGTCATAAAAGAAACCATTTTCAATCACTGGTCCGATTGTCACCTGCGCATCCGGGAACAACTCCTTGACGGCATGAGCCAACAAATGAGCTGTCGAGTGACGGATTACCTCCAGCCCCTCCGTATCCTTGTCGGTAACAATGGCGAGGTCAGCGTCTTCCTCAATGCAAAACGAGGTATCGACCAATCTGCCATTAACCTTACCAGCCAATGCGGCACGGGCCAGACCAGCTCCAATGCTGGCAGCCACTTCGGCAATCGTAATGGCTTGCTCAAATGAACGAATGGAACCATCAGGCAGTTTGATATCAGGCATGGCGGATCTCTAGGCAAAAAAAAAGTGCGGGGGTGAGCCGCACTTTTTGATTGAACGAAAGCTGACTCTTTTAGCGTTTCTGAACCACAAAGCAAGTTCGGAAAATCATTAAATCAACTCCGTCAGGAATTTTGGTAGGCGGTATTGGAATCGAACCAACGACCTCCACGATGTCAACGTGGCGCTCTAACCAACTGAGCTAACCGCCTAAGGAAGGCCGCATTATAGACAGCTCAAAAACCCTGTCAATAGGCCCTCAAAGAATTTTGCAACACTTTCTCCATTAATAGGATTAATCCGCATTCCGTCTGCCGTGATAGAATTTCCCGCTTTATTTTTCGGCTCTGTAGTCACAAGGAATTCTCATGGAAGCAACTACTGCACAAGCTAACGAACTCGAACGCCGCGTTGATCTCTCTATTGCCATCGGCGATGTTGAGAAGGAAATGGATCAGCGCCTGAAGCGTATGGGCAAAAACATGAAAGTGCCCGGCTTTCGCCCAGGCAAGGTGCCTTTCAGCATGGTCAAGCAACAACACGGCGACCAGGCACGTCACGAAGTTCTTTCAGAAGAACTTGATCGCGTCTTTGGTGAAACCGTAACCGCACAAAAGATGCGCGTTGCCGGTTACCCGCGCATTGAGCCAAAGGTTACCGAGAGCACAACCCACCTCGAGTTCTCGGCAATCTTCGAGGTTTATCCGGAAATTGCCCTTGGTGATACGTCGACCGCAGAAATTGAACGCCCGGTGCTTGAAGTCAGCGATGCTGAAATTGACAAGACCCTTGACATCCTGCGCAAGCAGCGCGTTTCTTATGAAGATACCGACCGCGCCGCCGCCATTGAAGATCGCGTTGTTATCGACTTCATCGGCAAGAAGGATGGCGTACCTTTCCAGGGCGGCCAAGCTGCTGACTACCCCTTTGTCCTCGGCCAAGGGATGATGCTGCCAGATTTTGAAAAAGCCGTTGAAGGTGCCAAGGCTGGCGAGACTAAGACTTTTGACCTCGCCTTCCCGGAGGATTATCACGCCAAGGATTTGGCCGGCCAAACGGTTCAGTTTGAAATTACCGTCAAACAAGTTCAGGCGCCAAAGCTTCCAGATATTGATGCCGAGTTTGCAGTCGGCATGGGTATTGCAGATGGTGACGTTACCAAGATGCGCACCGAGATTGAAGCCAATTTGAAGCGTGAAGTTAAGCGTCGCATCGAGGCCAAGCTGAAAGACCAAGTGATGGAAGCGCTGATCAAGGCGAATCCAACTACCGTTCCAAGCTCCCTCGTCGATATGGAGATTCAGCGTCTAATGCAAGCTGCTCGCCAGGATATGGAACAGCGCGGCATGAAAAACAATGACTTCCCGATACAACCGGAGTGGTTTGCCGACCAGGCTAAACGCCGTGTCACTCTGGGCCTGATTCTTGCTGAACTAGTCAAGACGGAAAAGCTCCAAGCAACGCCGGAACAAGTTCGCACCATGGTTGAGGAAACAGCCCAGAGCTACGAGCAACCGGAAGAGATCATTCGCTGGTACTACGCCCAACCGCAACGCCTCGGCGAAGTGGAAGGGGTTGCGATTGAGAACAACGTAGTCGAGTGGGTGCTTGGCAAAGCTAAGGTAACCGACAAGGCTGCAGTTTTTGATGAACTGATGGGCCAGAAGCAGTAATCTGCGCATCGTCATAAAGGTAACAATCGTCTTGATTGTTACAAATCAGGCATCACATAAGGGCTGACATGAATATCTACAACGCAAGCAACATGGATCCACAGGCTTTGGGCATGGTTCCAATGGTGATCGAACAGAGCGGACGTGGCGAACGCGCGTTCGACATCTATTCACGCCTGTTGAAAGAGCGTGTGATCTTTCTTGTCGGCCCGGTCAACGACGTGACGGCCAACTTGGTCGTCGCGCAGTTGCTTTTCCTTGAAGCGGATAACCCGGACAAGGATATCTATTTCTACATCAACTCGCCGGGCGGCTCAGTCACTGCCGGCATGTCGATCTACGACACCATGCAGTTCATCAAACCCGACGTGTCGACGCTGTGTATTGGCCAGGCCGCCTCGATGGGCGCTTTCCTGCTCAACGCTGGCGCCAAGGGCAAACGCTTTGCCCTGCCCAATTCCCGCGTGATGATTCACCAACCACTCGGCGGCTTCCAGGGCCAAGCTTCTGATATTGCCATTCACGCCAAGGAAATCCTGTCGATTCGTGACCGACTTAACCGGATCATGGCTGAACACAGCGGTCAACCGCTGGAACGGATTGAAAAGGATACCGATCGTGACAACTTCCTTTCTGCCGCCGAAGCCGCAGAATATGGTTTGATCGACAAGGTATTGACTCGCCGCGATGCGGCTTAACCGGAGAGCTACAAATGTCTAAAGGCGGCCAGGAAAAACTGCTCTACTGCTCTTTCTGCGGTAAAAGCCAGCACGAAGTCAAAAAACTCATTGCCGGACCGTCAGTGTTTATTTGCGACGAGTGCATCGCACTCTGCAACGACATCATTCATGATGAGTTACCGGAAGAGGCAGCCAAGGCTGGACGCTCTGATTTGCCGACGCCGCGTGAAATCTGTTCGATTCTCGATCAGTACGTGATTGGTCAAGTAGTCGCCAAACGCATTTTGGCGGTAGCTGTTTACAACCATTACAAGCGCCTGCGTCATACCGCCAAGAATGCTGGGGATGTGGAACTTTCAAAAAGCAACATCCTACTTGTTGGCCCAACCGGCTCAGGCAAGACCCTGCTCGCTCAAACACTGGCACGGCTACTCAACGTTCCATTCGTCATGGCTGATGCCACAACATTGACTGAGGCGGGCTACGTCGGTGAAGACGTCGAAAACATTATTCAAAAGTTGCTGCAGAAATGCGATTACGATATTGAAAAAGCACAGCAGGGCATTGTTTATATCGATGAAATCGACAAAATTTCTCGCAAGTCCGACAATCCGTCGATCACCCGTGATGTTTCGGGCGAAGGTGTCCAACAAGCTTTGCTCAAGCTGATCGAAGGTACGGTTGCTTCAATACCGCCGCAAGGTGGGCGTAAGCACCCGAACCAGGATTTCCTGCAAGTTGATACCACCAACATCCTTTTCATCTGTGGCGGCGCTTTTGCTGGCCTGGAAAAAATTATTCAAAACCGCTCTGAAAAAGGCGGTATCGGCTTCGGCGCCGAAGTCAGGAGCAAGGAAGACAAGAAAGCAATTGGCCAAATCCTGCTTGATGCCGAACCGGAAGATCTGATCAAGTTCGGCCTAATTCCCGAGTTGATTGGTCGCCTGCCAGTTGTTGCCACACTTCAGGAATTGGAAGAGCCAGCCCTGATCCAGATTTTGACTGAACCCAAAAACGCCTTGATCAAGCAATATCAGAAGCTGTTCAGTATGGAAGATGTTGAACTGGAAATTCGCTCCGGTGCACTGTCCGCCATCGCCAAAAAGGCACTGGCACGCAAGACCGGCGCGCGCGGCCTGCGTTCAATACTGGAACACGCACTGCTCGATACGATGTACGAACTTCCCGGCATGGAGAATGTCGAAAAAGTGGTCATCGATGAAAACATGATCAATGGCGACACCCCGCCGCTGCTCATCTACGCCGATCAGCCAAAGGTTTCCGGCTCTAACTGAGCGGAGACTTGAATTGCGGTTTCCTGCCCCCACTTAGGGGCCATATACCTATTTCAAAGGCATCGTAATGTCGAACCCCAACTCGCTCCCGGAAACCGTTGAACTGCCGCTGCTACCGTTGCGTGATGTCGTCGTTTTTCCGCACATGGTTATTCCGCTGTTTGTCGGTCGCCCGAAGTCCATTAAAGCACTTGAAATGGCCATGGAAGGCGGCAAGAATATTTTGCTTGTCGCCCAAAAGTCGGCCGCCAAGGACGAACCGGAACCAGAGGATCTCTATCGCATTGGCTGCATGGCCAATATCCTGCAGATGCTCAAGTTACCGGATGGCACGGTTAAAGTGCTCGTCGAAGGGACTCAACGTGCCCGTGTTGAATCGATTGAAGTGCAATCCTCCGTATTCATGGCAACTGCCACCCTACTGCCACAACCGGGTGTAGAGGACCATGAAATCGAGGCAATGCGGCGCGCCGTCGTTGCCCAGTTTGACCAGTTTGTCAAACTGAACAAAAAAATTCCACCGGAAGTTCTTTCTTCGATCGCAGGCATCGAGGATGCCGGTCGTCTAGCCGACACCATCGCCGCTCACCTGCCACTCAAACTTGAGCAGAAGCAGGAAGTGCTGGAGATGGAAAGCATTCGCGATCGCATTGACCGACTGCTCTCACAGCTTGAGTCGGAAATTGATATTCTCCAGGTTGAAAAGCGCATCCGTGGTCGCGTTAAGCGCCAGATGGAGAAAAGCCAGCGCGAGTACTACCTGAACGAGCAGGTCAAGGCGATTCAAAAAGAACTCGGCGAAGGTGAAGAAGGCGCCGACCTTGATGAGTTGGACAAAAAAATCAAGGCCGCCGGGATGAGCAAGGAAGGCTTGGCCAAGGCGCAGGGCGAGTTGAAAAAACTCCGATTAATGTCTCCAATGTCGGCCGAAGCAACCGTTGTCCGTAACTTCATCGAGACGCTGGTTGGTCTGCCGTGGCGCAAGAAAACGCGGATCAGCAAGGATCTCCGCGAGGCCGGAAAAATTCTCGATGCGGATCACTTTGGTCTTGATAAAGTTAAAGAACGCATTCTTGAATATCTCGCAGTGCAACAGCGTGTGGAGAAGGTTAAAGCGCCGATTCTTTGCCTGGTCGGTCCTCCGGGCGTCGGCAAGACTTCCCTTGGGCAATCAATCGCCAAAGCTACTAATCGCAAATTTGTCCGCATGGCGCTGGGTGGCGTGCGTGATGAAGCCGAGATTCGTGGCCACCGTCGCACCTATATCGGCTCAATGCCAGGAAAAATTCTGCAAAGCCTGACCAAGTGCGGAGTGCGCAACCCACTTTTCCTGCTTGATGAGGTGGATAAACTCGGACAGGACTTCCGCGGTGACCCTTCGTCGGCGCTGCTGGAAGTGCTTGACCCGGAGCAGAACAACACCTTCCAGGATCATTACGTCGAGGTTGATTTCGACCTGTCGGATGTGATGTTCGTAGCCACTGCGAACACCATGAACATTCCGGCGCCATTGCTTGATCGGATGGAAGTCATTCGTTTGTCTGGCTACACGGAAGATGAAAAGATCAACATCGCGATGCGCTATCTGCTGAACAAGCAGATGAAGAACAATGGCGTCAAAACAAGTGAACTTACTGTTGCAGAGAGCGCCATTCGTGACATCGTCCGCTATTACACGCGTGAAGCGGGTGTGCGTGCGCTGGAACGTGAAATCTCCAAGATTTGCCGCAAGGTAGTGAAGACCCTCCTGCTCAAAAAGCGTGACGGCAAAATGTTGGTTAATGCCAAAAATTTGGACAAGTTCCTTGGTGTGCGTCGTTACACTTTTGGTATGGCGGAAAAGGAAAACCAGATTGGTCAAGTGACTGGCCTGGCCTGGACGGAAGTGGGTGGCGAACTCCTGACCATCGAATGCGCTAACATGCCGGGCAAGGGCAATATCCTGCGCACTGGTTCACTGGGTGACGTTATGAAGGAATCCGTGGAAGCAGCCCGCTCGGTCGTTCGCGCCCGCGCCCGTCGCCTCGGTATCAAGGATGAAGCCTTCGAGAAGACAGATATTCACATTCACGTTCCGGAAGGCGCAACGCCCAAAGATGGTCCTTCGGCCGGTGTTGCGATGGCTACAGCTCTCGTTTCTTCCTATACCGGCATACCGGTTCGTTGCGATGTCTGCATGACGGGTGAAATTACTTTACGTGGTGAAGTACTGGCTATTGGTGGCTTGAAAGAAAAGCTGCTGGCCGCAGTACGTGGCGGCCTGAAGACAGCGTTGATCCCTGAAGAAAACATCAAGGACATCACCGAAATGCCAGACAACATCAAAAACAAGATCGAAATTGTGCCAGTCAAATGGATTGATCAGGTGTTGGCCCGAGCTTTGGAACGTATGCCAGAGCCTTTGCCAGAGCCAACAACTGACAATACTGCGGCAGCAACTTCAGCGGAAGCGACAGCCACGCCAATCGTGCTTACTCATTGATTTTCAAGGAAAGAATGCTGGCGTCTTAGTGCCAGCATTCTTTCCTGCAGTAATATCGCTGGCAATCCAGTGAAAATCCGCTTGACACAAGGATTTCGGGAGAGATATAAATCTGCCCTGACGAAATTTTGCTTCTTAAATCCATCAATTAGGGGACCCCTATGAACAAGACTGAACTGATCGACCAAATCGCTGCTTCTGCTGACATTTCCAAGGCTGCCGCAGGTCGCGCGCTGGATGCAACCGTTGAAGCAGTGAAAGAAGCACTGAAGGCTGGCGACACCGTTAGCCTGATCGGTTTCGGCACTTTTTATGTTGGTGAGCGCGCAGCACGTACCGGCCGCAATCCACGTACCGGCAAGACCCTTGAAATCAAGGCCGCCAAGTCCCCGAAATTCCGTCCGGGCAAGGGCCTGAAAGACGCACTCAACTAAAAGGGCTTTTCGGGTGCTTGTCTCATCAGATAGCGCCCTGGCCTTACCAACGTGGCGCTTGGAATTTAACCGACTTGCGTACACGACTTAGTTGAAACACAAAAACCCCGCTCTAGCAGCGGGGTTTTTGCTGAAAGTAACCTACCGATGACGACGGATCAAAATAGCAACGATCAGGACAAGAAAGGTGACGCGTTAAAAGCGCAACGCTTCCAGATGCTGGAGGACATCGCCAAGGAACTCTCCGGCGAGGTTATTTTCCCGACTTATTTCGATGTCGTGCTGCGCTTGCGCAAAGTCCTGCAAGACCCCAATCAAAGCATTGGCGCAATTGCTGCAACTGTTTTTATCGAACCTCTGATCAGCGCCAAATTACTGCGCCTGGCAAACTCAGTCGCTTTTAATCCGGAAGGCCGCGAGGTGGTAGATCTGAAGTCGGCAATCTCCCGTCTAGGTGTTAACGCGGTGCGTACTGCTGCCATGTCAATTGTCATGAGCCAGCTGATGCGTGCCAAAGGGATGGCCGACTTTGCCGAGCTGACGCATTCACTTTGGGATCACTCGATCAAGTCCGCTGCGGCTGCGCGCATCATCGCCAAGACGATGACCCGACTGAACCCTGAAGAGGCCATGCTGGCTGGTCTGATTCACGACTTGGGCGCGTTCTACATGCTTTACCGGGCAACGCAATATGAGGAACTGCGTCATCGCCCGGATACAGTCAAATATCTGATCATGCAATGGCATGAAAGCATTGGCGTTTCGCTACTCAGTGCGCTGGGTATTCCTGAGGAAATCATTGAGGCCACGGCGGATCATGATCATCTCCGCCCTACCCCATCACCGATTCGCAGTTTTTCGGATGTCGTTTATGTCGCCAATATGCTCGTTGGCGGACATGTTGAATGGTTGATGCAGGATCAACCCGACACGCCGGCGGAGATAAAGCTGCTGCACGAAAAATACTGTCACCTGATGCCGGAAATTGATGCGCTGGTCGTTGAAATGCGCGCCTGCTTCAACTGAAACACTGCCCTATACTCAGCGTTTCCGGCCGTGACTTGTTTTGACCTGAGTTGAAGCCAGAATGCCCCGCAGAATATTGATTTCATCCTTTTCCAGCCGCGCCCGGCCAAACAATCGGCGCAGTTTTGGCATCAGGCGTCCCGGCTGAACTGGATTGTAAAAACCAGTATCAGTCATCACAGTCTCCAGATGCTCCATCAAGCCCTCAATTTCATCGGCAGTAGCCGCTGGCGAAGTGAACGGTGTAACACCCTGCTCGGCAGCCGGAGGCTTTTCGGAAAAAGCGGCCATACGACATTCATGACAAAGTACCTGAACGGCCGAGCCAAGGTTCAGTGAGCTGAATTCAGGATTGGTAGGAATCGTCACCGCAGCTTGGCAATGCAGGATTTCTTCATTGGTCAGGCCAACAGTTTCATTGCCAAAAACCAGTGCCACCTCGCCATGTTCGGCTTCGGCCAGCAAGCGAGCCACTGTTTCGCGTGGTTGTCCGATAACCGGCCCCAAATCTCGCTGCCGTGCCGAGAGTGCCACGGCAAAACTGCTACCAGCCAAAGCCTCCGCCAAAGATGAAGTGATTTTTGCCTTTTGTAACAGGTCGACCGCACCAGTTGCTCGCGTATCTGCCTCTGGATCGGGAAACTGCTTGGGTGAAACCAGGTAGAGATTGGTTAGCCCCATCGTCTTCATGGCGCGTGCAACGGCACCAATATTGCCGGGATGACTTGGCCGACAAAGGACAACTCTGATGCGTGAAAGCAGGACTTCGGGGTTCATAGTGTAAAATTCGATCTTTAAAATATTATTCGGGCAGCTTCGGCGACCTGATAGCTCTTTAAGCCATGCATCCAGCCCTGAATATCGCCGTAAAGGCCGCGCGTCGCGCCGGCCAGATTATCAACCGTGCTTCAAATGACCTTGATTTGATTCAGGTGACAACCAAGCAGCCGAACGACTTTGTCACCGAAGTCGATAAAAAGGCGGAAGAGGTCATCATCGAGACCCTACGCGACGCCTATCCCGGGTACAGCATTTTAGCAGAGGAGTCGGGCGCGTCTGCCGGCAAGGGCTCAAGTGAATCCGATTATCAGTGGATCATCGATCCGCTCGACGGCACCACCAACTTCATTCACGGCATGCCGCAGTACGCGATTTCGATCGCTCTAGCCAAGGCAGGCGTTATCGAACAAGCCGTAGTATTCGACCCGAATCGGAATGAGCTATTTACCGCCAGCAAGGGTGGCGGCGCCTTCCTGAATGAGCGTCGTATCCGCGTTTCCCGCCGCAATAAGTTGCAGGATTCGCTGATTGGCACTGGTTTCCCTTACCGGATGTTTGATCATCTCGACACCTATCTGGCCATTTTCAAGGAGCTGGCGCAGAAAACTGCGGGCATGCGTCGGCCGGGTGCTGCCTCGCTTGATCTCGCCTACGTTGCCAGCGGCCGATTTGACGGCTTTTGGGAATTTGGACTGTCCCCTTGGGATATGGCAGCCGGTGCCCTGCTGATCTCGGAAGCTGGTGGTTTGGTCAGCGATATGCGCGGTGAAGCGAGTTACCTTGAAACCGGCAACATGATCGCCGGCACACCCAAAGTTTTCGCGCCCTTGCTCAACCTGATTCAGGACAAACTGCCAGAATCGTTTCGCGGCTGAGATACACCTAGCCCAAAGAAAAAAGCGCCCAAGTGGCGTTTTTTTATTGTTCGGATTATTGAGCCAATCACTAAATTACCACCGGCGCAAACAGTATCGAATTCAACTTGCCAGCTGATTCTTGATCTGCGTTGTCTTTTACCCGTCACTGAATTCGTATAATCGAACGCTTATGGCGACTCATTCCTCTCTGGCTCAACATCTGCTCAACGCGGCAACCGAACATCCGGCCGCCGTCGCCCTGCTTTACGGCAAGCAGCGCTGGTCTTTTGCCGAATTACTTGTCAATACCCGCACCCAGGCTGCGCAGTTGAATTCAGCTCGATCGCCTTGTATCCAGGCGGGAGATAGCCTCCACCTAAGCCAATACGCCTACGCCTGCAGTTTTGAAAATCTCACTTTTTGGCCGGTCGACCGTAGCAAACAGACAACGCTATTGGCGCAGAACAATCCATTACCGGAAAACACCAAATTACTTCGTGATGCGGCTTTAATCATTTCGACGAGCGGTAGCGAGGGCAAACCACGGGCCGTATTACTTGGAAATAGCCAACTCGATGTTGCTGCAGCCGGATCAAACCAATGCCTACCACTTCGGCCTGGCGATCTCTGGTTAAACTGCCTGCCGCTCTACCATATCGGCGGGCAAGCCATCCTCTGGCGTTGCGCTCGCGCGGCAGCCGGCGTTCTGCTGCAGGACGGCTTTTCTGTAGATGCCGTTACCAACGATCTGCAGCGTCATCCAGTCACACACATTTCGCTGGTCCCGACCATGCTCGCCCAGCTCCTTGAAAAAAAGATCACGCCCCCTGCGAGCCTGCGGGTCACCCTGATTGGCGGTGCCGCTTTATCGCGCCCGCTCTACGACAAGGCGATTGCTGCTGGCTGGCCGCTTTACCCGAGCTATGGCATGAGCGAAAGTGCGGCGCAAATCGCCACTTTTGACCCGACGAATGGCGTTTGGCACGAAGGACTGGTCGGCAAGCCGATGCCTGCCCACGAAATAAAAATCGGTGCCGATAATCGTATTGCCATCCGCGGCCCGCAAATCATGCTCGGTTATCTGACCGGTGGCGGCGTCGATGCCGAGGGCTGGCTGACGACGGGTGATCTCGGCAGTATTGATGCCGCAGGTTGCCTGACAGTCATGGGCCGCGCCGACGATATGCTGATCAGTGGCGGCCGCAATGTCCATCCCTTTGAAGTTGAATCCTGCCTGGCCGCCTACCCTGGCGTGCGTGACGTTGCCGTTACCGGCAAAGCGGATCCAGTATGGGGAGATCTGGTGGTGGCACTTATCGTTGGCACGGTTGAACCAAAAGCACTGCTCGACCACGCCTGCCAGCATTTGCCGACTGCTGCCTTGCCGCGAAAAATCTGCTTCATCGAGCAGTTACCACGCAACCCCAATGGCAAAATTGATCGCGCTGCGCTAAGGCAAATTGCGGCGGAAGCAAATTAATGCTTACCCTGCTCCGCCACCAACTGGCTGCGCCTGAACTTCACAGCCGTCTCACCAAACTAGCCGGTAATGCGCCCGCCGCCGCCCCGCTCAGCCTGCGACTTGAGCTGGGAAAACTTGACACTGACTGGCTGTACCTGCTGCCAGCCAGCAGCCCATTTTGGTATTACGCCCAGCCATCGCAACAGGTCTTTCGTCTCGGCATTGGCCATGCGCTACAGGTAACCAGCACCGGCCCACACCGCTTTGCCGCCTTGGACAACGCCTTCGCCGGGCTCGGCCAGCATTGGCGGAGTGAAGGCCCGCCACTACTATTTGCCGGTTTTGCCTTTGACCCAAGAAACGACGCCCCGCTCCCCAATGCCCTGCTGGCCATTCCCGCCATCCTGCTGGAAAACCTCAATGGCGTGTGTTCAGCAACACTCACCATACCTGCCGGACGTATCAGCCAAGCGCCGGATGAATGGCAGCAACTCCTACGCAGTCAAGCCAAGGCCGAGCCAGTTGAACTGCTCGCCAGCCGCCTCGAGGCACTACCCAAGCGTGCCTGGATTGCCCGCGTGACTGCCGCCTTGCGTGATATCAACGCCGGCCACGTTGATAAGCTGGTGCTTAGCCGATGCAAGAAAGTTGAAGGGAAACAGGATTTCTCACCCGCACAGGTGCTCGGCAATTTAGTCCAACAGCAAGCCACCAGCCTGATCTACGCCTATGGAAACGGGCAGCAAACTTTCCTCGGTGCCACACCGGAACAACTCGTTGAACTCAGTGGCCAGCAACTCAGCGCCGACGCGCTCGCCGGCACCGCATGGCCCGGCTCGGCAGCACTCGCCGGGCAGAAAAACCAGCATGAGCAATCACTCGTCGTGCGTGCTGTTTGCGCGGCGCTGGCCCCCTATTGCATGACCAGCCCAAGAATCAGCTTGGCACAGGAACACCCGGCCGGCCATCTGATGCATTTACGCAGCCAGATAGCGGCCAAGGTTTATCCCGGCACAACGCTCTTTGATCTTGTCGGCGCCTTGCACCCGACGCCAGCGGTTGGCGGCTTTCCTGTACCAACTGCGCTGGATTGGCTAAACGCACATCACGAACAGCGTCCCGGCTGGTACAGCGGCGGGTTTGGCCTACTCTCCTTGGATGGCAGCGGCGAATTTTCGGTCGCTCTCCGCTCCGCCTTGCTCGACGGCAACACGGCCGAATTACAAGCCGGTGCAGGCATCGTTGCGGGCTCCGATCCGGAACAGGAACTGGCCGAAACTGAAGCCAAACTGGAAACAATGCTCGCCGCGCTGGGTCCGGCAATTAGCTCGGAAAACCACAGCGCCCAAAAATTGGCAAGGCGTTAATTAAGATTTGCGGCCAATTGCAATGGTGACCGCCTACCGATTGACATCCACAACCACTCGACCACGGACTTTGCCGTCAAGCAATGCCGCAGCAGTTTCAATCGCTTCGGCCAGACTAATTTCGTGAGTGATTTCATCCAGTTTGGCAATCTCAAGATCACGTGCCAAGCGCTCCCACGCTGCCAGGCGAACCGCTTGCGGCGCCATTACACTGTCGATGCCGTAGAGCGTCACACCACGCAGGATGAAGGGCGCGACCGTCGCCGGAAAATCCATACCCTGAGCTAAACCACAGGCGGCAACGGCACCACGGTACTTGGTGGTAGCACAAGCATTGGCCAGCGTATGGCTACCGACCGCATCAACCACGCCCGCCCAGCGCTCCTTGCCAATCGGCTTGCCGGGTGCGGAAAGCTCATTGCGCTCGATAATCGCGCTGGCACCGAGCTTTTTCAAATGCGCTTCTTCAGCAGCCCGCCCGGTCGAAGCTACAACCGTATAACCGAGCTTGGAAAGCAGTGCGATGGCGACACTGCCCACACCGCCATTGGCGCCAGTCACCAGAATTTCACCATCCGCCGGCTTGATGCCATGACGTTCCAGCGCCAGCACGCAGAGCATGGCAGTGTAGCCCGCCGTACCAATCGACATCGCCTGTCGAGCACTGAACGCCTTGGGCAGCGGCACGAGCCAGTCCCCCTTGACTCGTGCCATTTGTGCCAAGCCACCCCAATGGGTTTCACCGACGCCCCAGCCGTTCAATACAACCTGATCGCCCGTTCTCCAATCCGGGTGACTGCTTGCCGTCACCGTGCCGGCAAAATCGATCCCCGGCACCATGGGAAAACGGCGCACCACCGGCGACTTGCCGGTAATCGCCAAGCCATCCTTGTAATTCAGTGTTGACCATCCAACCTTGACGGTCACGTCACCATCCGGCAACTGTGCTTCCTCAATATCCTGGACGGCAACACGATAACCAGCGTCATCCTTGTTAATCAGTATTCCCTTGAACATGCGGTTTCTCCGTGGGCAAACGTCAATCCACGACTATAAAACAGAGTTGTGAAAATTGGCCTTTTTTGACCGTCGACCGCAGCAAACCGGTCCGCCTCAAATAACCCACCGCTCTTGTCATTTTCTTGCAACATTTATGCAACAAAATGATGGACTTGAGGAATATACTTTAGAGATTACATGGAGCGCGTGCGATGACCCACCCTTTCCTTACCCCCCGCTTTCCGACCGAAAATTACCTCAACCGTGAACTTGGCCTGCTTGCCTTCAATCGGCGCGTTCTTGCCCAGGCGCAGGACAACCAAGTACCACTGCTCGAACGTCTGCGCTTCCTGTGTATTGTGTCGAGCAACCTCGACGAGTTTTTTGAGGTCCGCATGGCCGGCCTCAAGGAACAGATTCAGGCTCACTCTTTGGCTGTGACCAATGATGGCAAAACGGCTCAGGAAGCCTTTCGTCTCGTCTCGGCCGAAGCCCACGCCATCGTCACCGAACAGTACCAACACCTGAACGACGTTATCCTGCCCAAGCTCGCCGAAGAAGGCATCCGCTTCCTGCGCCGTTCAAGTTGGAATGAGGCGCAGCGCGAGTGGATCCGAAATTACTTCATCCAGGAAATGGTGCCGGTCCTGACACCGATCGGACTCGACCCTTCACACCCCTTTCCACGCGTCCTCAATAAAAGCTTGAATTTCGCCATTGAACTCGAAGGCAAGGACGCCTTTGGACGCAGTTCCAACGCCGCTATCGTGCAGGCGCCCCGCGTTCTGCCACGGGTTATCCGTTTGCCGGAAGAACTCGCCGGCTGTGCTTACGGCTTTGTTTTCCTCTCCTCCATCCTGCACGAGTTTGTTGGTGAGCTATTTACCGGCATGGACGTGCTCGGCTGTTACCAGTTCCGCGCCACGCGCAATTCCGATCTCTTTGTCGATGAAGAAGAAGTCACCAACTTGCGTACCAAGTTGCAGGGTGAATTGCCGCAGCGTAATTTCGGCAACGCTGTCCGCCTGGAAGTTGCCGACAACTGCTCGCCGGCGATGACCGAATATCTGCTAGCCCAGTTCGACCTCAAGCCAGCCGACCTTTATCGCGTTCAGGGGCCGGTGAATCTGGTTCGCCTGATGCAGATTCCCGACTCGGTCGACCGCCCGGACATGAAGTTTTCTTTTTTCACTCCGGGGATTCCCAAGGCTGTCGGCAAGGGTGCCAATATTTTCGACAGCATCCGCAAGAACGACATCCTGCTCCACCACCCTTACCAATCTTTTGCGCCGGTGATTGAATTGCTCAATCAGGCCGTCAAGGATCCACAGGTCGTTGCCATCAAGATGACAGTCTATCGCACCGGCACTGACTCAGTGCTGATGCAGTCGTTGATCCGCGCCGCTCAAAATGGCAAGGAAATCACGGTGGTCGTCGAACTGATGGCGCGCTTTGATGAAGAAGCGAATATCGGTTGGGCCACCAAACTCGAAGAAGTCGGCGCCCATGTGGTTTATGGTGTGGTCGGCTACAAGTCACACCTCAAGGCGCTACTTATCGTCCGCCGTGAAGAAGGCGGCCTGAAGCGCTACGCTCACCTTGGCACCGGCAATTACCACCCGCGTACCGCCCGCCTCTACTCCGATTTCGGCCTAATGACGGCCAATGAGGAAATCACTCACGACGTCAGTGAAGTATTCAAGCAACTCACCGGATTGGGCAAAGCAAGGACATTGAAGCACCTCTGGCAGGCCCCGTTTACCCTGCAACCGAATGTCGTCGCGGCAATTCAAGCCGAAGCGGATGCAGCGCGCGCCGGCGGTAAGGGGCGCATTGTCGCCAAGATGAATTCGCTGGTTGAGCCGGAAGTTATCAATGCGCTTTACGAAGCCTCGCAGGCCGGCGTTAGCATCGACCTGATTGTGCGCGGTGTTTGCATCCTCCGCCCCGGGGTCGCCGGTCTCTCGGACAACATTCGTGTCCGCTCGATCATTGGTCGTTTTCTCGAACACCATCGGGTCATGTATTTCTATGCCGACGGCAAGGAAAACGTCTATCTGTCGAGCGCTGACTGGATGGAGCGTAATTTCTTTAAACGCATTGAACTGGCATTCCCCATTCTCGACCCCAAGCTGAAAAAACGCGTCATTACCGAGGGCCTGAAGTTTTACCTGGCCGATAACCAGCAAGGTTGGGAAATGAATCCGGTCGGGGCCTACCAGCGCCGCCGCTCCGCACGAGCAAAACCGCACAATGCGCAGGGCGAACTCATGGTGATACTGGGTAAAAACTAGGGAAATACTGCGGCATTCATTTGCCGCTGTGATGAGCCCAGGAATCCACCGTTATGACTGGATTCCTGGGCTTCGTACATAAGCACGCAATAACAGCGTTACAGAAATCAAATGCCTGTCGCTATTTTGGCTTCCGTTCGCCTTTGTCGTCTGGCGTGAAATATAAGGCAACGCCCAAGGCAATCAAGGCAAGTGGCCACCATTTGCGCATGAGCGTAACAAGGTCAATTTCGATCAGATCAAGATTGACCGCCAGCGCCAAAGCGCCAATAACGGTCAGTGAAATTGCGGCAAAGTGCCCTTTCATAAGCTCCCCTCAGAGATCAAGCGCGGCGCACGCCAACCACGCCTTCAACATCATGGATCAGCGTCAGCGTACGTTGCAGGTGCTGCAGATTGGTGATTTCAACGGTGAAACTCATGTGCGCCTTACCCTGTTTCGACTGGGTATTGACGCCAATCACGTTGAGTTTTTCCCGGGTAAAAATTTCGGAAATATCGCGTAACAAGCCTTGCCGATCATGTGCATCTACGACGACGTCGGTGGCAAACACACCAGTCGTCTGCACACCCCAATCCGTTTCAATCACCCGCTCTGGATGCAGCGCAATCAGGTTGGCAAAATTGGAGCAATCCATGCGGTGAATCGAAATCCCCTTGCCGCGCGTGATGAAGCCTTGAATTTCGTCCGGCGGTGCCGGTTTGCAGCAGCGGGCAAGTTGCGTCAGCAGGTTGTCGATACCAACAATCAGGATACCCTGATTACCCTCGACCGGCTTGCTCGGCCGGGTCTGCACTTCATCCGGTAGCAGGGTTTCGGCCAGTAAGTCACCACCCCGGGCGACAGCCTGGAACTGGCGCTGATTCAGCTCTCCGCGCGCCGCCGCGATGTAAAGGTCATTGGCCCGCGAGAAACCCAGTTTGTGTGACAACTCTTCAATGTTGGCACTGGTCTGCCCGGCGCGCTGCAACTCCTTGCCGATCAGAGCGCGCCCTTCCGACAGCGTTTCTTCCAGCGCCAGGTTGGAGAACCAAGAGCGCACCTTGACCCGGGCGCTCTTGGTATGAATATAGCCTTGCGTCGGATTCAGCCAGTCACGCGACGGGCCACCGATTTTGGCGGTGGTAATCTCCACCTGCTGCCCGGTTTCCAGCGCCGTATTGAGCGGCACCAGATGGCCATTGACCTTAGCGCCACGACAGCGGTGACCGAGATCGGTATGCACCCGGTAGGCGAAATCGATCGGCGTCGAACCCTGCGGCAAATCAACCACCTTGCCTTGTGGCGTGATGACGTAGAGCGTTTCGTTGAGCGCCGCCTGCTTGTAATGGCTGATCCAGTCGGAACTGTCGACGACCTCGTCCTTCCAAGTGAGCAGTTGGCGTAGCCAGGCAATCTTTTCGTCGTAATCATCTTCGTTCGTCCGCTTGCTGCCTTCCTTGTAGCGCCAATGGGCGGCCACGCCGAGTTCGGCATGTTTATGCATTTCGACGGTACGAATCTGGATTTCCAGGCTACGCCCGTCCGGGCAACGCACGGCGGTATGCAGCGAGCGGTAATGATTACCTTTGGGATTCGAAATGTAATCGTCGAATTCCTTGGAAATCGGCGACCAGATGTTATGCACAATGCCCAGCGCGGTGTAGCAGTCCTTCAGGTCATCAACAACGATGCGCAAAGCGCGAATGTCGTACACCTCGGAGAACTCGACGCTCTTATTCCGCATCTTGTTCCAGATGCTGTAGATATGCTTCGGTCGACCGTAAATTTCAGCCTTTTCCACCCCCGACGACGCCAGCTCTTCGCGCACCTTGGTGACCGCATCGCTGATGAAGCTCTCGCGCTCGCTGCGTTTCTCGTCGAGCATGCTGGCGATTTTTTTGTAGATCTCCGGGTGGATGAAACGGAAGGACAAATCCTCCAGCTCCCACTTCAATTCCCAGACACCCAAACGATTGGCTAGTGGCGAGTAAAGCTCGAGCGTTTCGCGCGCCACCTGGACGCGTAAATCACCCGGGTTGGCCGCATAGAAACGCAGCGTCTGCGTCCGGCTGGCCAGCCGCAACATGACGACGCGAATATCCTCGACCATCGCCAGCAGCATCTTGCGCAGCACTTCAACCTGCGCCTTAACCTCCACCGGATTCACCTCGCCGGCCTCGATATTGGCCGCGACAAAACCCTCAGTGATTGGCCGCAGCTTGTTCAAGCGGGAAATACCACTGACCAGATGCGCCGCTGCCTTGCCGAAATGCTCTTCAATACGGGCAATGCCATGTTCTTCCTGCGCTGGAATGGCAAAGAGCAAAGCCGCGATACGCGACTCGGCATCCATTTTCAGGCCGGCGATAATCACTGACATCCCGAGCGCGTGCGACCAGATGCGCTCACCGCTACCGAGCACTTTGTTATCGTAGGCTTCCCAGGCGTATTCGACTGCCCTTTTCAGCCGCGCCGTTTCGGGCGCAGTCAAACCACCGGAGAGAACAGTCAGAAACTGCTCGAAATCGCTTTGTGCGGCAACAGAATGAGAGACGGAGACCATGTAGGGATTATACCGGGTGAGCCGGGCTTGACGGCTGAGGCATAATTCACCGCATGGACACCAAACTGCCTCGCTTTCTCACCAACCCCTATTTACTCCTCACGCTAACGGCCCTCTTCTGGTCCGGGAATATGGTGATTGGTCGCGGCATTCGCGCCGAGGTGCCGCCGATGGCGCTGGCCTTCTGGCGCTGGGCAATTGCCTTCGCCCTCGTTCTGCCACTCGCCCTGCCGCACCTGAAAAGTCAGTTGCCGTTACTGAAGAAAGGCTGGAAGCCCGTGTTCATCCTGGGTTTAATTGGCGTCGGCGGTTACAACACGTTTGCCTATCTCGCCCTGCAATACACCTCGGCGACGAATGCGGTGCTGCTCAATTCTTTCATCCCGGTCGCCACCATTGCCATTTCCTGGGCCTTCCTCGGCAAGCATCTGCGCCGGCTAGAAGGTCTTGGCGTCATCATTTCTCTCTGTGGCGTGATGACCATTGTGGCCCGGGGTGACCTCAACGTACTTGCCCACCTCAACCTGAATCTTGGCGATGCCTGGATGCTGCTCGCCGTACTAATCTGGGCTATTTACACCGTCGGCCTGGCCTGGCGGCCAACCGGCGTGCACCCCATGTTGATGCTCGCCGCCATGACCGCCGTCGGCCTCTGCGCCCTACTCCCGGCTTACCTTTGGGAAATTGCCCAAGGTCGGCAAATCAATGTCTATTTTGGCTCGCTGGCCTCACTAGCTTATGTCGGCATCTTTCCCAGCTTTCTCGGCTATATTTTTTACAACCGGGGCGTTGCCGAAGTCGGTGCAAGCAAAGCCAGCCTGTTCATTCACCTGATGCCGGTTTTTGGCACCCTGCTCTCGGCCATTTTTCTTGGTGAAATTCCGCTCTGGTACCACTATCTTGGCATCGGCCTGATCTTCAGCGGCATCTGGCTGACGATGAAAAAATAATGGGTCTGTTCGACTGGTTGAGCCGTTCACGGCCAACGACAATTCCCGATGATCTGTGGGCGCGAACCTTGGCGGCGTTGCCATTTATCGAGAGTCTTGCGGCCGACGAGAAAAAAAGCCTGAAATTGCTCGCCGAACAGTTCCTCGCTGAAAAGGAATTCAGCACCGGCGGCGGCCTGCAACTAAGCGACGAAATTTGTGTTTCGATAGCTGTTCAGGGTTGCTTGCCGATCCTGAAACTCGGCTTGGCGGCTTACCGCGAATGGGTCGGCATCGTCGTTTATCCCAACGAGTTCGTCGTACCAAGGCTGATCGAAGATGAAAATGGTGTCGTCCATGAATTTGACGACATCCTCTCCGGCGAAGCCTGGGAAGGTGGCCCGCTGGTCGTTTCCTGGCGCGATGTGCAAATGGCCGGGGATGGCTACAACGTGGTGATCCACGAATTCGCCCACAAACTGGACATGCTGAATGGCGCAGCGGACGGCATGCCAGCGCTGCATTCCGACCTCAGCGAAGCGGAATGGGCCGAAACCTTTTTCGCCGCCTACGACGATTTTTGCCAACGCGTTGATGCTGGCGAAGAAACGGTCATCGACCCTTACGCCAGCGAAGACCCCGCCGAATTCTTCGCCGTATTGTCAGAACATTTTTTCGAGCAGCCTGCTACGGTCGACCGCGAATATCCGGCATTTTTCGCCCTGCTCAAACGCTACTACCGTCAGGACCCGTTGGCCCGTAGCGCCATCTGACAAGACCCGCATGACCATTATCTGATCACGGTTAGGCGCCGCATGAGAAAAAGACAAATTGCAATTTCACACCTAAGACAGTACATTTTAAGTACTTTAATCAGTACCGAATGAGGTTTTTATATGAATGCGATTCCTGCACAGGAAATCAAACGGCGTGGCATTGCCGCTGTTGATGAGTTGATTCTCAAAGGCGATCTGCATGTCATCAGGAACAACCAGCCTCAGTATGTGGTGCTTTCCGAGGAGCGCTATCAGGATTTGATCGTGGCTGAACAGGAGGCGCATTACGCGCGCGTTCGCGCAGCACTGGAAGACGTCAAAGAGGGCAAGGTCAAAAAATTCAAGACTGCGGCCGATCTGCTGGCAGCATTGGATGCTGACGAGGCGCTGTAATGTATTCGATAGTTACGCCGTTGCAATTTCTTCGCCAGGCACGAAAGTTTTTCAAAAAGCACCCTGATCTGCGCCCCCGCTTTACCAAGACGCTCGACGATCTGCAAAAAGACCCGTTTCAGCCATTTTTGGAGTTGCATCCATTAAGTGGCAAGCTCGCTGGTTGTTATGCTATCAGTCTCACCTATAGCTATCGGATAACCCTGACTTTGATGGTTTCTGAAGAGGAAATTACCCTGCTTGATATAGGAAGCCATGATGAAGTGTATCGATAGTCAGTGGGATTACCAGCTCATTGTCATTATTTACTATAACGCAGTAAGTGATTTCAAGACTCACCGCTTGACAAAGGCCAGCAGTGCTTCCAGCACCGCCGCCTCCTGATCACGCTGCGGCGTGTGGCCGCAGTTAGGCAGCTTAAAAACCTGCGTCCCCGACACCTGCTCGGCAATCACATCAATCTGGCGCATCGTCGCGTATTCGTCGTCCTCGCCTTGAATCGCCAGCACCGGGCAACGAATTTTTGGCAGATATTCTTCGATGTTCCAGTCACGAAATGGCGGCGATAACCAGGTGTCGTTCCAGTCACTAAATACACGCGGTGCATCGTGATGGTAGCGGCCCAGTTTTTTTGGCCAATCGGTGGTTTCCCAAACCGAACGAGCACTGCGAATACCGGCCAGCGTAATATCCTCGACGAACTCGTGCGGCGCCATGACAGCAATGCCGAGCGGCACTTTCGGGAAAGCGCCAGCGAAGATCAGGGCGATGCTGCCGCCGTCACTGTGGCCGATCAGTATCGGCCGTTCAATCTGCAATGCTGCAAGCAAAGCCGGTAAGGATTCTTCCGCCTCGCGATGCATGTAGCGCAGGCTGCGGGGTTCCGGATAGGCCTGCGAAGCGCCATAACCGGGACGTGACCAGACGATGACGCGACAGCCGCTTGCCGCTGCCAGCTTGGCCGGAAAATCCCGCCACATAGCGACGCAACCGAGGCCCTCGTGGAGCAATAGCAGGGTCGGTTGCCCTTCGATAGTCGCCGAAAAATCGCGATATTCGAGCCGCAGCTCATTGACGACGATATGCTTCATGAGTGCAGCAGAAAATCTCGCACGATGGAAATCTGGTCTTCGCTGAGAAACATCGGCGCATGGCCGACGCCGGGGATTTCGGCTAGTTTTGCCCGTGGACCGTAGTCACCCATTTGTTGCCAGGTTTCACGCGGCAACAGGTCGGATTCAGCGCCGCGAACAACCATCGTCGGGCATTTGATCTGCCCATAAACCGGCCAGAGATTGATGTCCTGATCGGCAAAAGTGGCCTTGAAGGGCGTGGCAATTTGCGGATCGTAGAGAAAACTCCAACGACCATCACTTCGCTGCGCAACGCTTGTTTCGGTCAGATGCCACCATTGCGCCTCGGTGAGCGGGCCAAACGGGGCGCTGATCAGTTTGACGTATGCCAGGGCCTCCTCGAAAGTTGGCCAGGTCGGGTCGGTGCCAACGTAGGTGGCGATGCGCTTCAGCGAATCGACGGTAATCAACGGCCCCACGTCATTCAGCAGCATCCTGCGGATCGGCGTGCCTTCCTGTGCTGCCAGCCCCATGCCGATCAAGCCGCCCATCGAGGTGCCAACCCAATCAACGTGTTCCACCCCCAGCCGGGCAATCAACGTCACCATGTCGGCAACGTATTGTGGAATGCCATAGCCTGCCGGGTCACGCAGGCGGCTACTACGGCCGCGCCCAACAATATCCGGACAAATAACGCGGTAATGCGCCGACATGGATTCGGCCAGCGCATCGAAATCGCGCCCGTTGCGCGTCAGCCCATGGACGCAAACCAGCACGCGCGGATTGTGACGATCGCCCCACTCGGTGTAAGCCATTCGATGTAAACCGGACGGACTGATGCACTGAACATGTTGTTGTTTATATTTCATATCGCCTCCTAAGAATGCCAATGTATCACTGGCCATGCCAATAGCGACGATGCTCTTGCCGCCAGCCATTTACAGTTACATCTTGTACCGACAATTTAACCATCACGGCACCATCCCGATCAGTCCGCCAAAGCGCCGTTTTCAAGCCTTCATAGCGTGCCACCACCTCGGCTTTCGGATGGCCAAATCGACTTCGATAGCCGACGGGAATGATCGCCGTCGGCGGGGCGACGGCGCTGAGAAATGCTGCGGTCGACGATGTTTTTGAGCCATGATGTGGCACGAGCAGAACATCAGCCGCCAAATCAGTTGGGTAGCGGGCCAGCAACGCTTCTTCATCAGGCGCTTCAATATCCGAGGTTAGCAGCATGCGGCGACCGCCGGCTGTCACCCGCAAAACACAGGAAAAATGATTACTTTTGGTGTTGACCGTATAAGCCTCGGCGGCCGGGTGCAAAACCTCAAAAAGGACGCCATCCCAAACCCAGCTCTGGCCGGCAATGCAAGACTCACCACCCAACTCTTTAACCGAAGAGCGCAGCTCAGCGACATCCAGGGCGGCGCGAACGGAGGCCGTGCCACCCGAATGATCGGTATCGCGGTGCGTCACCATCAGCATGTCGATGCGGTTGATCCCCAGGTTGCGCAGGTAGGGCACGACGACGCGCTGGCCGGCATCAGACTCCGCACTATAAAGCGGTCCAGGATCGTAAATCAGCGTGTGCTGGCGGGTGCGGACAACCGTTGCCAGACCTTGGCCAACATCGAGCACATTGATCCACGCCTCCCCTTCGTCCGGTTTCTCAACTGGCCAGAACAAAGCCGGTAGCAGCAAAGCCACACCCAACCAGCGCCCCGGCATGGCGCGCGGCAATAGACAAACAGCGACACCGAGCGCAGCAGCCAGCGCCGCCCATAGCGGCGGTGCCGGGGCCAGCCAAACCGGCCAGGCGGCCGACCAGTTGAGGAATAGCATCAGCCAGTCCATCACCCAATGGGCCAGCGCCAGAATAGGCCACCAGGGAATAATCGCCCCAAGCAGCGCCAAGGGCGTGACGATGAAACTGACCACCGGAATGGCCAGCGCATTGGCCAGCGGCGAAACCAGTGAAAACTGCTGAAAAACCAGGAGCAACACCGGCAAGGAAGCGAGGGTTGCGGCCCATTGAATGACGCCCCAGGTGCGGATGCGCTGGCGCCAATTGCGTCCCTGACCAACCTGGGCCGAACCGACATAAAGCAAGGCGCCAACCGCGCCAAATGACAACCAGAAACCAGCCGCCAGCACTGACCAGGGATCAAAAAGTAGCACCACCAGCAAAGCCAGCGTCAAGGTTCGGCTGGGCGCAATAACTCGGCCGGAGAGCATCGCCAGCGCCGCAACCAGCAACATATAAAGCGTACGCTGCGCCGGTACGGCAAAGCCGGCGATCAAGGCATAAAGTAAAGCAGCGACACAGGCGGCGAGCAAACCGGCCTTTTGCGCCGGCAAACGCAGGGCCAGACGTGGCACCCGCCGCCAGACAAAGTTAACCAGCCAGCCGAAAATTGCCGCCACCATCGTGACGTGGAGCCCGGAAATACTCATCAAATGCGTGGTTCCTGTGCGATTGAAGGTCGTCCACAAATCACCTTGAATCGCTTTCTGGTCACCAATTGTCAGCGCCACGAGAATACCGGCCCAAGGGTAACGCTCGGCCGGCAGGATATCGGCAAACGAAGCACGCACCCCGTGGCGCAGCCGTTCGATCATGTAGTCTGGCCGCCAGACCATCTCGCTCAGCCGCACCGGCGGGTTGGCCCGGATATAGCCAGTCGCCCGAATATTGTGTTCGAGCAGCCAGGCCTCATAGTCAAAACCACCGGGGTTGGCATTGCCATGTGGTCGCTTCAAGCGCACGGTAAAGCGCCAGCGCTCACCCGGCCGTACAACCAGGCGCTCGGCCGAGTCACCATCGCGTCGCCCCTGGTACCAGGAAAGCATGAAGCGCGGCGGCAAATCGACTGCTGCGGTCAACGTCGTTTCCAGGGCAAATTCAAAACGGGTGCCCTGGCTGAAATCCTGTGGCAAGGTCGCAATGATGCCGACCACCTCAACATCCCGCCCTTCCCATTCTGCCGCCAAGGCATCAGCCAAACGAAGATCAGCCCGCCAGCCTGCCCAAGCAACGCCAAGGACACAACAGGCGACAATGGCCAGCAGCTTCGCCGGCCAACCCGTGCCGAACAGCCGGGGCAAAAGCAGCAGCCCACCGCCTAGCCCCCATTGCCACCAGACAGGCAACTCTGGCTGCATCTGCAGCAATAGAACCCCGAGGGCAAAGGCAAGAATATTCAGGCGCATGCTGCAATAATACGGTTATGCGCCGGACCCTGAAAAAATACCTGCCCGATCACGAGACAATTCGCCGAAACCCCTGGTTGCGGCCCTTTGCGTCCTCATTGCTGCACCCCCGCCTGTGGCACCTGAACCGTCATTCGGCGGCCGGTGCCGTCGCCGCCGGCATGTTCTGCGGCTTGATTCCCGGGCCACTGCAAATGATCGGCGCAGCAGTCTGCGCCCTGCTCTTTCGGGTCAACCTGCCGTTGGCCATATTGGTCACGCTGTATACCAACCCGATCACCATCGTGCCGCTCTATCTGATTGCCTACCAGTTGGGCCGATTACTCATTGGGGAAAATTCGGGATTCGTTGCGCCACCGGAATTCAGCATCGCCAGCTTTGTCGGCTGGACCGAAGCGATGCAGGGGTGGATGCTTGGTGTCGCCAAACCCCTTGGCAGTGGACTGGTTGTCCTCGCCGCAGGGCTGGCTTTACTCGGCTACTTCGTCACCAAGGCGGCGTGGCGGTTTTACCTGATTACCGCCTGGAAGCGGCGCAAAAAGGGCCGCCTGACCTGATCGGATCAGGTCCGGAAGCGGCCAACTTCACTACTCATTGTTTCGGCCAATTGACGCAGATTGCCTGCCGTATCGGCGTTACTCCGCGCCGCCGAATCATTTTCTTCTGCCATCTGGGCAATCCGTTCGACGTTCTGCGCAATCTCTGTGCTGGCGGCGGCCTGCTCACGCAGGGCAATTGAAATCTCCGCCACAGCATCGGCCACCTGCCGCGACTGTTGCTGCACCTGAACAATCGCGTTACCCGCCAATTGCGCCTGCTCGACACCAACAGCAACACGGCTAACACCCAGTTTCATGCTATTGACCGCAGTCGTTGTGCCGGCCTGAATACCGCCAATCATCGCCGCGATTTCCTGTGTCGACTTGGCGGTTCGCTCAGCCAGTTTGCGCACTTCATCAGCCACCACCGCAAAGCCACGCCCCGATTCACCTGCCCGGGCGGCTTCAATAGCAGCGTTCAAGGCAAGCAGGTTGGTTTGATCGGCGATTTCCTTGATCGTGCCAACAATGGCCGAAATTTGATCCGATTGCTGGCCGAGTGCCTCGACAGCCGCCGCCGAGTGATTAACCGTATCGGCAATCGCTTGAATCTCTTTGACAACGCCCTCAACAATACGACCGCCTTGGGCTGCAACTGCATCCGATTCACGCGAGAAGCTCTGGGCACTCTCGGCATTCTTGGCAATGTGATCTACCCCAACCGTCATTTCCTCAACCGAGGCCGCCATGCTTGAGGCGGAATCACTCTGCGCACTGGTACTGCTGGAAATCTGCTGACTGGTCGACGCCAGTTGTTCCGCCGCACTGCGCAGCTGATGCGACTCTTGCTGAATGCGGCTAAGCAAGTTGCGGAAAGATTTCGCCATCTCGTTGAAATCGTTCCCGGCAGCGTGTAATTCGTCATGGCCAGCCGTCGAAAATTGCACGGTCAGGTCACCATCAGCCATACGGCGAGCACCTTGCGAGAAAACACCCACGCTGTTGATCACCGAGTAGTACATGCCGATCGACAGGTAGGTAACTATTGCCAGCACCGCAAGTGACACCGCAAAGTTAAAAATCAAGCTCTGCTGAGCGGCTAGCTTACGAGCATTAAGTTGCCGCTCGAACTCGACGATCAATACGTCAAACATCGTTTTGTAACCAGAATCAATAATCGTCGTCGTCAGGTTGAAATAATCCTGCGCCGGCGTCTGGAAGCGCTCAGCAAGAATATCTTCGCGCACCAAGGCAAACACTTTTTCGACGTTATCGGAAAACTCCTTGCCAGGGCCAGTGAGCGCCCCCTGCAGATTCGGCGCAAAGCGCACGACTTTTTCCAAATTGATATTTTGCGCCCGCAAGGTGTTGGACATTTCAGCCAGAGTCAATGTCATATCGATCTTCATCTGCGGCGAAATTTCCTTCTTGGCCAACACACCGGTACCACGGGCTCGGGTCTGCCCCAGGCGCTCGAGCATCGCCGGCATTTTCAGGACCACCGTATCCATCATGTAATAAGTATACATAACCGGATCAAGCGTCATTTCCGTTGCATCAGCAATAGTGATCATGAACATCAACATTTGGTCGATCAGCGCCGTGTGCGCCTTGATATTGTCCGCACCACTCCAGGTCAGCCCTTGGCTACGCAAGGCTTCCCAATCGGCGCGGATTTTCTTCCAGGCAGCAGAGTCGCGCAGGGCCGGTGTTAGTCCGGCATCGCTGGCCTGAAGCACATCCGTGGCTTCTTTTTCCTTGGCAGCGCGTTTGTCTTTCATGCCCTCGTTGCCGCCCAGTACGCCAGCTGACAAGCCTCGATGCACCTGAAAATTCTGCACCGCACGGTTCAGCGGCTTCAGCATCTGCACACCGTCAAGTTCATGTTGCGCAACTTCAATATTGCTGTTTAATCCCTTGAACACCGAAAACAGCAGAGCCCACATGACCATGGTTACGGCCAAGCCAAGCAGTAAAAACTTGCTGGGATAGCGCAGACGATTCATCAATGCGACGGCAGGAGCAAATAAGGTTTGCATGATTACATCCTGTTATTTATTGTTAATTTTTGAATTAACTTGCACTTTAATCGGAAAGTCGACCGTCGTCCAACATTAATATGCGATTAGCACGTCCAGCCAACTGAATATCGTGCGTCACCATGATCAGACTGGCCTGCTGCGAACGCACCCGTTCAA
This sequence comes from Burkholderiales bacterium, assembly GCA_038250105.1. Taxonomy (GTDB): domain Bacteria; phylum Pseudomonadota; class Gammaproteobacteria; order Burkholderiales; family Rhodocyclaceae; genus Azonexus. Next base: position 83,444 of record JBBSCQ010000003.1, read on the forward strand.
GAAGCAAATCAAACACTGTATTGGCTGTCTGGCGGTCGAGATTGCCGGTCGGTTCATCAGCCAGCAAGCAGGAAGGATCGCTAACCATCGCCCGGGCAATCGCCGCTCGTTGACGCTCCCCGCCCGAGAGTTCGCCGGGGCGATGCTCCAGGCGATGACCCAGACCAACCGCATTGAGCATTTCCGTTGCCTTGGCCAGAGCCGCGTTGCGTTCCATGCGGCGAATCAGCAAGGGCATCGCGACATTTTCCAAAGCTGAAAACTCAGCGAGCAAATGGTGAAACTGATAAACAAAGCCAAGATGCCGATTACGCCAATCGCCACGGTCGACCTCGCCCAAAGCGGAAAAATCGCGCCCCATCAGCGCCACACTGCCCGCCGATGGCGTATCCAAACCACCGAGCAGATGTAACAGCGTACTTTTACCGGAACCGGAAGCGCCAACAATGGCGACAGTTTCGCCCGGTTGAATGCTCAGATTGACGCCGGACAAAACCGGCACCTCCAGGCCATCGCCCCGAAAAACCTTGCTCAGGTCGCGAGCAATCAGAATTGGCTCACTCATAGCGCAAGGCCTCCGCCGGATTGACCCGCGAAGCGCGCCAGCTCGGGTAAATCGTCGCCAGTAACGCCAGCACGAAAGCGATCAACGTAACGCCCCAGACATCGCTCCATTGCAGGTCGGAAGGCAGATCGGAAATGTAATAAACCTCTTTCGACAGGAAATGCACACCGAGCATTCTTTCTATAAACGGCACCACAACGTCAATATTCAAGGCCAGCAAGACGCCACCGACAATGCCTAGGCCCAAACCAATAAAGCCAACCAGCGCCCCCTGCACGACAAATATCGCCATGATCGACAAAGGCCGAGCCCCGAGTGTGCGCAGAATGGCGATATCGGCCTGCTTGTCGGTCACTGCCATCACCAATGTTGAAACCAGATTGAATGCTGCCACGGCAACAATGAGAGACAAAATGATAAACATCATATTTTTCTCAATTTGTACAGCACGGAAGAAATTAGCGTGGCTTTTTGTCCAGTCATTGAGATAAGCGTCAGCATTGACGTAACGCGCCAGTTCGCGAGCAATGCGCGGCGCCTGGAAGAGATCATCGACTTTCAGCCGCACGCCGGTCACCCGGTCTTCCATCTGATACAGCTTCTGCGCGTCCTGCAGATTGATCAGCGCCAGTCCGCTATCGTATTCATACATACCGACTTCGAAGATGCCGACCACCTTGAAGGATTTCAAACGCGGCACCACACCAGCCGGCGTAACCGTGCCCTGCGGCGCAATCAGCGTCACCTTGTCGCCAGTAAAAACACGCAGCGAACGAGCCAGATCAGCCCCTAGTACCACGCCGAATTCACCGGGCCGCAGATCATCGAGGCTGCCGCTTTTGATCGTGCTACGAAAATCGGCAACGCGATCCTCCTGCTCGGGCAAGATACCGCGCACCAACGAACCCTTGACGCCGCCATCAACCGCAAACATCGCCTGCGATTGAACAAACGGCGCGCTGGCTTTCACTTCCGGGTGCAGCATCGCCTGCGCTGCCAGGGTCTGCCAGTCGCCTAGTTCGCCATTAATGCCGGTAATTTGAATATGCGAAGCCACCCCGAGAATGCGGGTACGCAACTCTTTTTGAAAACCATTCATCACCGAGAGCACAACAATTAGCGCCGCAACCCCCAAACCGATGCCGAGCATGGAGATCAACGAGATGAAGGAAATAAAATGATTTCGGCGCTTGGCGCGCGTGTAGCGCAGGCCGATCAGCAGTTCGTAAGGCAGAGCCATGCAGAGAGGAATATCCGAGAAAAACGCTATGGTACACTCTTCCGCCTTCCCCTCCCCAGCTAGACCCAGCCCCCGTGCGCCTGACTCTGCTCGTCCCCGAACTTATTTGGCCCGAACCGGCCGACCAATTCACCTTGGGCAAACTCGCCGCCCCCGGTTTTGAATGGCTGTTGGCCCGCGCCGATTGCGCCATGCAGCCGCGCCAGCCTTTCGAAACTGGGCTAGCCCAATGCTTCGGCCTAGCCGCCGCCCCGCTCGGCGCCCTGCGCCTGCTTGGCGAGGGCAACGCAGCCGCCCGCAGCGGCCATTGGTTTTGCGCTGACCCGGTGCATCTGCGCTTTCATCAGGAACGCATCATCCTCGCCGATGCCGGCGCTTTTGAGCTGGAGATTGATGAAGCCTTGGCAATTATCGAATCACTGAATGTCGAATTTTCCGACATCGGCCAGTTTCACGCCGCCACCGCGCGACGCTGGTATTTACAGCTAAATACTGCGGTCGACCACGTTTCCGCTCCAATTTCCGCCGTTGCTGGCCGCCGCGTCGATAGCAATCTGCCCAAAGGCGATTCAACGCTGACTCGCTGGCTCAATGAAGTGCAGATGTTCCTGCACGGCCATCCAATCAATGAACGCCGTCAGGCCGAAGGAAAGCCGGCGGTTAACAGCATGTGGCTGTGGGGTGGCGGCGCCATCGGCCCGGCGACACCGGCCCCGGCGCCCAAATTTTCCGGCGTCTGGACCGACAACCCGCTCGCCATCGGCCTCGCCCACAGCCTCGAAATCCCGGTGCACGCACCGAGCGAAAACCTCAACGCCCTGCTGCCGCAAGTCGGCGAATCGCCTCTCGTCATCCTCGACCACCTGCTGCCCCGCGTCCTCTATGAAGACGGCTATGGCTGGCGTCAGGCTTTCGAGAAACTCGAAACCGACTGGTTCGCCCCTCTCAAAACCGCGCTCGGCAGCAAGTTCGACCGTATCGATCTGATCGCCCCGACCATCTACGGCCAGTTGCATTACACGCTGACCGCCAGCGCCAGCTGGAAATTCTGGAAGAGCGGCCAGCCGATGGCAGCCACCGCCCAGCAGCTGGCTGAGCAAAGCAAAAAATGACCAATATCGTTACCCGTAATTCCCCGCAGCGCACCGTCTGGCAACTGGAACAGCAAGGCATGCACCCGCTGCTCGCGCGCCTTTACGCGGCGCGCGGCGTAAAGGACAAGTCGGAACTCGATTACGAACTGAAATCGCTGCTCCCCCCGGCCACCCTGACCCACGCCACGGATGCTGCCCAGATTCTGGCCGATGCCATTGAGGCCGAAGCCAAGCTGCTGATCATCGGCGACTACGACTGCGATGGCGCCACCGCCACCGCAGTCGGCATGCGCGCTCTGAAAATGCTCGGCGCCGATGTCGATTTCCTGCTCCCCGACCGCTTTAAGCTCGGCTATGGGTTGTCGCCGGAAATCGTCGATGTGGCCGCCCGCCAATCGCCCGACCTGATCATTACGGTCGACAACGGAATTGCCAGTATTGAAGGCGTCGACCGCGCCCGCCAGCTCGGCATCGCCACCCTAATTACCGACCACCACCTGCCGGGCGAAACCTTGCCCGAAGCCGACTGTATCGTTAATCCCAATCAGCCCGGTTGCGACTTTCCGTCAAAATGCATCGCTGGTTGTGGCGTCATGTTCTACGTCATGCTCGCCCTGCGCGCCGAACTGCGTGAGCGTGGCTTTTTTGCCGAACGCCCGGAACCGAATTTCGCCAGCCTGCTCGATCTGGTCGCCCTCGGCACCGTTGCCGACGTCGTCAAGCTCGACCGCAATAACCGCATTCTGGTCAGCCAGGGTTTGAAGCGCATGCGCGCCGGCCAGTTGCAACCTGGCCTCGCTGCACTGTTCAAAGCCGCCGGCCGCGACCCGAAAAAAGCCACGGCGATGGACCTCGGCTTCATCCTCGGCCCGCGCCTCAATGCCGCCGGCCGCCTGGCCGATATGCGCCTCGGCGTCGAATGCCTGCTCACCGAAGATGCTAGCCGCGCCCTGACGATCGCCCAGCAACTCGACGCGCTCAACCGCGAACGGCGGGAAATCGAATCCGGCATGCAGGAACAGGCGCTGGTTTTGCTGGAATCACTGAATACCGAAGATGCCGCTCCCGGCATCGCCCTCTTCGACGCTAGCTGGCACGAAGGCGTCGTCGGCATTCTCGCCTCACGCATCAAGGACAAATTGCATCGCCCGGTCTTCGCTTTTGCCCCCGGCGAGGGCGGCATTATCAAAGGTTCCGGCCGCTCGATTCCCGGCCTGCATCTACGCGATGCACTCGACCTCGTCGCCAAACGCAGTCCCGGCCTACTCATCCGTTTTGGTGGCCACGCCATGGCGGCGGGTGCTACGGTCAACGCTGAAAACTTCGAAAAATTCCGCGAACAATTTGCTTTAGTTGCCGCTGAACTACTCGCCCCGGCCGACCTGACCCGGACGCTGGAAACCGATGGCAATCTCGAAGGCGCCTATTTCTCGCTGGAAACTGCTCGTCTGCTGGAAAATGAAATCTGGGGCCAGGGCTTCCCGGCACCGCTGTTCTTGGATGAGTTCGAGGTCGAGCAACAGCGCGTCCTCAAGGAAAAACACCTTAAGCTGCGCCTGCGCAAAGGCGGCACCCGGATTGATGCCATTCAGTTCAATTTCGCCACCCAACCCGGCCACACGGCTCGCGTTGCTTACCGGCTATCGATTAACGAATATATGGGTGTGGAAACCACCCAATTGATGGTCGAACATCTGGAATAGTCACTATGGCCTTTGTCATAGCAGGGCAATTCGGTTTAACATACGCGCCTAAATTGCCCGTGCCAATTACTGGATTTCACCGTGAAAATTTTGCTCGTTGATGACTCAAAAGCGATCGCCTTGATGACAACGGCGCGACTGGAATCTTTCGGCCACGAGGTCACTCACGCCGCCGATGGTCCAACCGGTATTACCCATTTTGAACGGGGTATTTTTGACCTGATCCTGATGGACATCGAAATGCCGGGCATGAACGGTTTCGAGACCACCACCCGCATCCGCGCCCTGGAGGGCCACGAACCCTGGGCGTGGACGCCAATTATCTTTGTGACAGCGACCGATACGGCGACCAATGTCGTGACCGCAATCGAAGCCGGGGGAGATGACTTTATTTCCAAGATGGCACCGGAAAGCGTCTTGCAGGCGAAGATGAAAGCCATGTCGCGGATTGCCACCATGCGCGCCCGTCTGGCGCAAGCCAACCGGAAGCTGCAGGATCAGGCGAACCGGGATGGCTTGACCGGCCTGCTCAACCGGCGCGCCCTCGACATGCAGATCGACCGGCTGTGGGACGAAGCCCTACGCAACAAAAAACCCTTCAGCCTGCTGATGATCGATGTCGATAACTTCAAGAAATACAACGATCACTATGGCCACCTGGACGGCGATGATTGCTTACGCGCCGTTGCCAATAGTCTGTCCACCACCGTGCAGCAGGCAAGCGACGACAAGGTCGCCTCCGGTGCCTTTGTCGCGCGCTATGGCGGTGAAGAGTTCTGTGTCGTCATTCCGGAAGCTTCCCCCGGCGTCCATGTCGGCTTGGCCACAAGCATCGTCGAAAACCTCGCCGCCTTGCGCCTGCGGCATGAAAACAATGCGAACTGGGGCATCGTTACCGTTTCAATCGGTGCTGTCTGTGCCGACCCCGCCAGTGGGGCAGTCGGTTTGCTTTTCCGCCAGGCCGATACCTTGCTCTACCGCGCCAAGGAAGCCGGCCGGAATCGCTTTGAATCTGACTGAACATCAAATCAGCGCGATGGCAACTCGCTCGATCAGCGCCGCATGAGCCAGGGCAAGACTTGGTATCTCTATCTGATTGAATGCACCGATGGCAGCATTTACACCGGCATCACCGTCGATGTGATTGCCCGCTATGAAGCCCACCGGAATGGCAGCGGCGCCCGCTACACCCGCTCGCACCCGCCAGCCAGACTGCTCGGGGTCGAAACGCATCTGGATCGCTCGGCCGCCTCGAAAGCCGAACATAGAATCAAGCAGTTGACTGCGCCAGAAAAACGCCAGATGGCTCAAACATTGACCCAAACGGTGATGCCGGACAAAACACAAAACAGCAACGTCAAGGCAATCCCCTTGCGTGAATGGAACTGATACCCGTCAGGCGACTCTGACTCCGGTCGACCTACCCACACCCAACTTGATGCAGCCAATCTCCGTTACTACCGTTACTGCCGCCCAGGAAATTCCTTTAGCTGACTGGGCACGCCTGACGCCGAGCCAGCACCCCTTCCTCAATGCCGATTTTTTTGCCATCCTCGAACGACATCAAACCGCCGGCCTGGCCGGTGGCTGGCAAGCGCAACATCTGCTCGCCAAGAATGAGCGTGGCGACGTTCTCGGCATTGCACCAAGCTACATCAAGACCAATTCGCATGGCGATTTCGTTCGTGACTGGTCGTGGGCGGCGGCCTATGAGCAACTGGGCAAAATCTACTATCCGAAGCTGCTGACCGCCCTGCCCCACACGCCGGCCCAGGGGCCAAGACTACTGGTTGAACTGGGCGAGGCGGCAGAGTCAGGCGAAGCGGCACAGCACATCCAGCAAAGTCTGATCGCGGCCGGTAAAGCACTGGTCGCGACCAATCAGCTCTCCTCTTGGCACATCGCTCTGCCGAAGGATAAAGAAGTCGCCCTGTGTCGTGCCAATGGCCTTTTGGTCAGTCACGATGTGCAATTCCAGTGGCGGGATCACGGCTACGGGGATTTCGATGGTTTCCTCGGCGCATTCGCCTCGGCGCGGCGGCGCAAGGTCAAGGCCGAACGGCGCAAGGTGCAGGAAAGTGGCCTTAGTATCGAAGTTCGCCACGGTGACGAAATCGAGCCGGAAGAATGGCCGGCCCTGCACCAACTGTACGCCGCCACTTTCGACAAGTTCGGCAACTACGCCGCGTTCTCCCCCGCCTGTTTTGCCGAACTCGGCGCCACGTTGGGCCGGCGGATGGTGGTTTTCATTGCCCGGGAAAATGGCCAGCCAGTCGCCATCTCGATCTGCTTTCGCAGCGCCGATACTTTGTACGGCCGTTACTGGGGAACGACTGCGCAATACCACAGCCTACATTTTGAACTCTGCTTCTACCAAGGGATTGCCTACTGCCTGCAGGAAGGCCTCACTACTTTCGAACCGGGGGCCGGCGGCGAGCACAAAGTCGCACGCGGCTTCGAACCGACCATTGTCCGCTCCTGCCACTGGGTTGCCGATGAGCGCATGCGACACCTGATTGGCCAGTATCTGGCGCGGCAACAAGACGGCATCGCGGCCTATGCCGACGAAGCAGCAAGTCACCTGCCGTTTCGGGTCGAAGAACTTAGATGAGCCTTAATTCGACAACCTGCGTAAATGTAGATCTTGTGATGGGTTTATCTAGAAACCACCATTTTTCCCGGTCGACCGCAGTTCAATGAAAGCTGGCTTAGGTTGCTGCACTCGGCACCGATGAGTGAAATACGCAGTGAAATTTCCCACTCAAGTTAATGTTAGTATTTTCTAATGCACAAACTTGCAAGCCAGACCCGATTCGCGGTCCACAGACAAATCAACAAAATCGACTGGATGATGAAAAAGCATGTCCTCTCAGCCTTCCTAATATCTTTAGCGGCCACACCAACGCTGGCCGAGAACAGGCCAAACCTCTCTGCAGCCGGTCTGGAAGCCTTTCAGGCCTATGAAAAATCCGAGGAACAGCGCGCCTTTGCCATCGCCCCCGGTGGGGCTTGGGGCTGGTATGCCGGGGCAGATTCACCGGATTTGGCTGAAGATAAGGCAATTAGCGCCTGCAAAGCCAATACGCGGCAAAAGTGTGTGCTTTTCGCCCGTAATAATCAGGTAGTTTTTAATGCAAAGGCCTGGCCCCATCTGTGGGGGCCGTACCTGCCAGCCGCAGAGACGGCCAAAGCCGGAACCGGGATTGAACCCGGACAACGCATGGCTGATCTCGCCTTTCTCGACGCACAGGGCAAAGCGGCCAAGCTGAGTGGGCTAAAAGGTAAGGTGGTCATCCTTCACCTCTGGGGCAGTTGGTGCCCGCCCTGCCGCAAGGAAATGCCGGAATTGGCCAAGCTCTACAAGACCTTGAGCGACCGACGGGATATTGTTTTCGTCCTGTTACAAATACGCGAACCTTTCGCCATCGCCCAACACTGGGCACAAAGTCAGCAACTGGCATTACCGTTATCAGACTCAGGCAGTCGTGGTGAGACCGACGCCAACCTGCATCTAACCAACAACACGCTACTGCCGGACCGGGCAATTGCGCGTAGTTTTCCGACCAGCTATGTGCTGGATAAACAGGGTCTGGTCGTTTTTTCCCATGTTGGCCCGGTCCATGACTGGCCTCAATATGAAGCGTTTCTCCGGGATGCAGCAAAACACTCTGGGAAATAACCCGACCACCTGGTTGGGTGGTCGGGGGTAATTACTAACACCGATCAGTGCTTGCCGGCAGTCGGCGCCTCATCCTCAGCATCTTCCCAGCCGGTAATCATGGTCTTGATGTGGGCAAAGGGGGTATGCCCGGTCGTCGTCAAATAGACATGAACGATGAAGAAGGTCAGCATCATGAAAGCACCGGCGGTATGCACCAGGGCAACGCCCTCAAGGCCGAGAAAACTGTCAAGGCCAAGATCTTTCCAATAAGCGTAGAAAAGATAGAGAAACCCCGAGCCCCAAATGAGTGGTGAAACCATCGCCAGCAAAGTGACGTAGGCCAGACGCTGCAAAGGATTGTGTTTCTTCCCTGCTGTCTTGTGAAAAGGCGGATTAGCGCCGACAAAGATACCAAAAGCGTAGTAGCGGACCATGGCAATCACTTTGTTTAGCGTCGGAATATATTGCCGCCACTCACCGGTCGTAAATTGCCAGAAAATAGTGAAGGCCCACAGCGTCAGCAAAATCCAGGCGGCTAGCGTGTGATATTCAACGGCGTGCTGAAAGCCAAAGTTGCTGTACATACCGTGAATTTCGAAACCGGTGAGCAGCATGAAAATAACCAGCACTGCCTGTGACCAATGCCAGAAACGCTCATAACGTTTGTAAAGATAGATGCGGGAGGGTGCGTTCATGATCTTATCCCTTGCGCTTGTAGTTAAGGTAAACACGGAGACCACCATGAATCAGGACGCCGAGCAGGCTGAGCAGGACAACGGCCCAACCGATCATGTCAAGCAGACGGTTACGGTCGCGCCCCGGCAGATAGACCCCTGTCACGCCCGCAAGACGCCCTTTGTCGGCATGGCATTGAGCGCAGCCCAATGCATCCGTCTTCGGCGCCACCATATGGGTAATTGGCCAACTCATTTCGGTGCTGACAAAGCCGTACTTGCCGCTGTACGGCAAGCCAGCCGTCTTCATGCCGGTCTCGATCGCCTTTTGCCAGTCGTAATTGCGCCAAAGCGCAGTATCATCTTCACCAGCGGTATGGACGACCAGTAGCATGTTATTTTCGCTATCGTAAGCCTGCTTGCCACGGTGAATTTTCAGGGGCCAGATGCGCGAATCAGGGTCACCCGGTGTGCCTTCGGCGCGGTTAATTTCAACCAACTTGCTTGGGTCAATCTTGTCTCCCTTGGCGATGTAGCTGAAATGCCCGTTGAACCAGCGGTACTCAGGAATCAAATACGAGTCCCAGGAAAAATTTCCTTTTTTCGAGTCAAAAGAACGTCGACCGGCGCTGTCCTTGGTAAAGAGCGGCTTGCCATCCGGCCCCATCTTGGTCGCCGTTGACCAATCCCATACTGTTTCCGTACCAACGCTGTCACGGGCAAATTCGGGAATATGACAAGTCTGGCAGGCCAGTTTATTACTGTGGTTATTCAGGCGCTCAGCGTGAAGCACATTCTCCTTGTGCGCCTTGTCGCCATGGCAGGATTGGCAGGACGCCGGTGCGGCATCGGCCTTGCCCCGGACATGCGCCGGACCCTTCAGCGCGGCGGCCATTTCATAACGACTGCCAGCCACCTGGTGCCCGGCAGTAACGTGGCAGGTTGAACAAGTAAAGTTCAAGCCCTTCGCATCCATGTGCACATCAAGGTATTTACCTGGATTTTTCAGTGCGCTATCGAGGTCGCCGTGCTTGGTACCGTCACCGCCCGCACCATAAAAATGGCAGGAGCCGCAATTGCTGCGATTGGGCATCGCCACACTCTGCGCCACCTTGGCCAAATCGACGGCTTCGACAAACTTACCGGAGCCATGCGGAAATTCCTTGCGTTGATAAACCGGATGGCCGGCGTCACCCGGTAGTTTGCGATAGGTCGCCGTACTGTCGTGGCAAATCAGACAGTCAACATTTTCTTCCGCCTTGAAGTCAAAATTCGCATCCTTCCAGCCATAACCGGCATGGCAGGCCATGCAGTCCTTCTCGTTGGAAATAGTGGTCGTGCAGTAGTTGTTAATGATATTTTTCTTGCCCAGCTTCTGGCCCGACTTGGGATCGGTGTATTCCCAAGTCCAGTGCTTGGTGTGTTGGACCTGTTTGGCCGCCTCGGTATGGCAACTCAGGCAGACCTTGGTGACCTCCGGGCCGGAGACAAAAGTCTTTTGCAATTCCTTGAACTTGCTATGGTCAGCCGTACTGTGATTGATCTTGGCAGCAGTTGCTGGGGTTGCGGGGTTGGCCACAACGGCAACCGGCAGCGTTGCCGTTGGTACGGCAGCTGGCGCTGGGGAATTCCCCCAAGCCACGCCCCAACTCAACATTGCACCGAGCAAACCAGCCGCTAACAGCGCTTTTTTTCCATTCATGATGAACTCCTTGGTGACCATGGCGATCAGCAACCGGCTGCCGCACCAGCCCCACTACCACCTTCACCGCCCATTTTGGGGACGATCAATGGAGGCGCTGGCTTGGTCGGGTCCATGACAAGAAATTTCTGTTGGTCGACCACAACTTTCTCCATGATGTCGCCGACCAAAGGCCCAAAAAGTCGACCAATCAGGCCGGCGTTGAGAATGCCGATATAGACTTTGCCGTCATTTTTCTTGTAGACCGCAATCTTGCAAGGCATCAATAAGGAGAGGAAACGCACCGAGTCTTCCTTGAGGATAGGACCGGAATAATTGGTACTGCAAGCCTCGATCAGAAGTACCGGTAGCACATTACCGCCTTCCTGTTCGACCGGTTTGGCCGGATTGCGCAGGCCCGAGATGGACCAGCCATTGCCCGCCGCCTGAATGTTTTGCTGAATTCTGGCCGTTGTTTCCTCGACTGAATAGGGGCTAAGCTGTTCCGAGAACATCATGCCGCCTATACTTTTCCAGGCTACGAGAACCGTAAGCCCAACCCCCAAAAGAATCCCGCCAATAATTTTCAGCATGTTTGTCTCCTCCTCAAATGTAATGAATAGCGCTGTTTGCCCTTTGGACTATTTTTTATATATTAGAATACACTTATTTTGTGAAATAGCATCTCAGCAGAGAAATTTATATTTTGCCAACGACTGAACGATTAAATTCGTCGCCTTTGCTTGCCTCATTATTTCTTGGCCAGTCTGCTCGGCGCGCAAGAATGCACGAGCGTCAATCACTGCCGATCAAAGCCTTGAAACAGAAAGATAGTGATGAAAAAGAAATATTGGGTTATTGCCGTTTTGGTTTTTCTGGTCGGCCTCGACTGGTACATCCGGGCACCCGACTCGACCTCGCGCCATCTAAGTAGCGCCATCGAAACGCAAGCCAGCGAGAAACTTAAAAACTACCCTTACAAGTTCTGGGTAATTAAGGTTAAAAATGGCACGGCCTACGTCAGTACGCCCCGCAGCTTCGAGGTGCCAGCTTTCAAAGCTTTGGCGGTGCTTTATCCCGACGTGAACACGAAAAACCCGAACGACCCCGCCTTCATCGCTGCCGAAAAACTGCTTGGCGAAGTGCAGTCCGAAGCCGGCGCCATAGTCAAGGCTCAAACTGGCGTCAAGGAAGTGCGCTGGGAAATTGATCGCGACTGGTTGCGCGCCCATTTCATCGATATACCGGACAAATAGCTGTAGATGGCTCAAGGAACTGCCAATAGTGATCCGATTGATATCGAAGGGAATTTCGCATCAACTTAGTGATCTTTGGTCAATAAAAAGCAAACCTGTTATGGTGGAAACGCTTACCCATTCTCGGAGTTCCTTTTGCGCCATTTTTGCCTTATTTTTCTTATCCCCTTGGCACTGGCTGCCTGCACGGAAAAGCCCCTGCTGACGATGGCAGAAAAAGCCCGCTATACGTTTGAATTGATTTCCGAGCGGGCCGACTGCAAGGTCTTTGGCGAGAAACTGACGCCGCCGTTAACGGATGAAAAGTTGATCGATCAAACCTATCAGGCCGCCAAAGCCGCTCACTGCCTGAAACCCACGGTCTGAGGCCGCCATGACAACACCCATCAAACCCGGCCCGCAAAAAATCGAATCACTGCTCTTGGCTGCCGCCCGAGTCTGCACCTTTGAGCGCAAGCGCCTGCTGACCAATGCCAGCGCTTTCTTCTTCCAGCGCGACGAACGCTTGTTTCTGGTCACCAGTAGGCACGTCATGTTCGACAAGCCGAGCAAGCACTTCCCCGACCGCATTGAGGTTGAGCTGCATACCGATGCGCAGTTGATGGCCAACTCGACCGGCTTCTCGATTCCGCTCTATCGGGATGGCAAAAGCATTTGGCGCGTCGGTAGTGATACAGCGGGAGAGATTGACGTTGCGGTGATTGAAATCGAACGCTCAGCGCTACCAAAGACTGCGGTCTACCGCGCTTTTACGCCAAAACACCTGATCGGCAAACTCGATCAGGTGGAAATCGGCTCCTCATTACTGGTCGTCGGCTTCCCGCTAGGCTTCCACGACACCATGCACCACATGCCGGTGGTCCGACACGCGGTGATTGCCTCGTCATTCGGTATGCGCTTCCAGGGCCAGGGTTACTTTCTAACCGATGCCCGTACCCATCGCGGCAGTAGCGGCGCCCCGGTCGTCATGCGCGTCACCGAGGGTGAGATGGCCATGGATGAACTGCCGTGGATGCTGCTCGGTGTGCATTCCTCAAGGCTAGATGTCGGCTCGCGTGACCTGAAGCTCGACGAAGCACTCGGGCTGAACTGCGCCTGGTATGCCGACATTTTGATGACGCTGACGGAAAAGTAATTTATTGCCCTGGTTAACCCGGCCTTAAGTTTGGCCTAAGACGCCCTTAAGGCTGGCTCTCTACACTTCTTCTCCATGATAACAAAAGGAGAACAACGATGAGAGCCCTCCCCGCCCTGCCCCTGGCCTTGTGCCTGCTGCTCGCCAGCCTGGCCGGCCAGGCCGAAACCCCGCAACTGATTCGCCAAGCCTACGCGGCTGAAGCGGCCGCCCAACAATCCGGCTTTGCGCCGACCGCCAAGCGCGGCGACGCTCTCTTCCGCCAGCGCTTTACCAACAACGAGAAGATGCCGGCCTGCACCAGTTGCCATACCGAAAACTCCTTGAATGTCGGCCAGCACGCAGTCACTGGCAAGAGCATTCGTCCGCTCGCCGTGGCCGCCAATGCCGAGCGCTTTAGCGACCCGGCCAAGGTGGAAAAATGGTTTGGCCGTAACTGCAAGGAAGTCATCGGCCGTGCCTGTACACCGGCAGAGAAAGCCGATTTCGTCGCTTACATGACCGAGGTGCGCTGAGATGAAACGCCTCGCCCTGACTCTGTTGCTCGGCATCGCCCTGCCGGCTTTTGCCGACCGCCTGCCCATGCCAACCAATACGCCGGCCAGCTACAAGGCGGAATGTACAAGCTGCCACATGGCCTACCAACCCGCCCTGCTTTCCGCCAACGACTGGCGGAAAACGATGGCCGGCCTGAAAGACCACTTTGGTACCGATGCTGCGACTGACGGAAAAATCCAGCAAGAAATCACCACTTTCCTCGAACGCAATGCCGGTGATGCCAGCAAGCTGGGTAGCGCCGGCGACCCGCCGCGTATTACGCAGACGACGCGCTTCATTCGCAAACACCGGGAAATCCCGGCGAAATACTGGAAAGACCCACGGGTGAAATCTGCGGCCAATTGCGAAGCCTGCCATCGCGGCGCCGCCACTGGCAATTTCAGCGAACACGACATCGCCATTCGCGAACTAAGGGAGTAGATCATGCAAAAAATTCTCGTCTGGGACTGGCCGGTTCGCCTCGGCCACTGGCTGATGGTTGGCGGCTTCAGCATCGCCTGGCTGACTGCGGAGAGTGAAACTTTTCGTCTGGTGCATGCGGTTTCCGGTGGCATCGTCCTCGCCGTCGCCCTCTTTCGCCTACCCTGGGGTTTGATTGGCAGTCGCTATGCCCGCTTTGTCGATTTCGTGCGCGGGCCAGTCGCTATCAAGGATTACGCTGCCAGCCTGCTCAAACTGGAACCGGCGCACCATGTTGGCCACAATCCAGCCGGTGGCTGGGCCATTGTTCTACTGCTGGCGCTAGGCATTCTGACCGGCGTTTCGGGCTGGGCGATTTACAACGACATCGGCGGTCATCTGCTGGAAGAACTGCATGAAGGTTTGGCCTCGGCCATGCTCGCCGTGGTAATCGTCCATTTGATCGGCGTCTTTTCCGGCAGCCTGCTGCATGGCGAAAATCTGGTGCGGGCGATGATCACTGGTCGTAAGCAAGGTTCTCCGGAAGAAGCCATTCCATCAGCCCGTCCGCTCGCTGCCCTCATCCTGCTGGTCTGGGTTGCCGCCGCCGGCTGGTGGATTGCTAGCTGATAGAATCCGGCTATGCGCATCCTGCTTGTTGAAGACGACCCCCAACTCGGCGACGGCCTGACCATCGGCCTGCGCCAGGCCGGTTTTGCGGTCGACTGGCTAAAAGACGGCATTTCTGCCGACCAAGCGTTGCAGTCGGAGACATTCGATCTCGTCGTGCTTGATCTCGGCCTGCCTCGCCTTTCCGGCATGGAAGTTTTAAGCCGGGCCCGCCACCGGGGTCAGACCATGCCCATTTTGATCCTGACGGCGCGTGACGCCACCGGCGACAAGGTGTCCGGCCTCGACACCGGGGCGGATGACTTCCTCGTCAAGCCGATTGACCTTGACGAACTGACCGCCCGCATTCGCGCCCTGACCCGGCGCAGCGCTGGCCGGGCCGCACCCTTGCTAATTCACGGTGAACTTGCCCTCGACCCGGCAGCCCATAGCGTGAGCTTGGCCGGCGTAACGGTTGAACTTTCCAGCCGCGAATTTTCACTGCTGCAAATGCTGCTTGAAAACGCCGGGCGCGTATTGACCCGCACCCAGATCGAGCAATCCATTTACGGCTGGCGCGATGAGCCGGACAGCAATGCCCTCGAAGTGCACATCCATCATTTGCGCAAAAAGCTGGGCAGCGACCTGATCCGCACCTTGCGCGGCGTCGGTTACACCATCGCC
This sequence comes from Burkholderiales bacterium, assembly GCA_038250105.1. GTDB lineage: Bacteria > Pseudomonadota > Gammaproteobacteria > Burkholderiales > Rhodocyclaceae > Azonexus. Next base: position 98,703 of record JBBSCQ010000003.1, read on the forward strand.
AAATGAAGGCCGCTTCTTGACCACCACCTGGTTTTCCCTGCGCCGCCGCCTGCTCGGCCTGCTGCTCGGCGGCGTTGCAGCGGCCTGGCTGGTGACCATGGCCTTCAGCTACATCGACGCCCATCATGAAGTCGATGAACTGTTCGACGCCCAGCTCGCCCAAGCGGCGCAAACCCTGCTCGCCCTGGCCAGTCACGACGAAGGGGAATACATCGAAGACCTCGGCGATGTCGCCCACAAATACCAGCGCCGCCTGCGTTTCCAGATCTGGCGCGCCGACGGCAAGCTGCTGATGCGCTCGAATAATGCCCCGGAAACGGCGTTGACCGTAGCCATCGGCTTTTCTGAAACGCACAGCGATGACGGCCATTGGCGCTACTTCAGTCAATGGAACGAAGCCCACAGCCTGCAGGTGCAGGTCAGCGAAAACCACCATATCCGCGACGACCTGATCGGCCATATCGCCTGGCGCCTGCTCCTACCCGCCCTCTTCGGCTTGCCGTTGATCGGCCTCTGGGTCTGGCTCGCCACTCGCCAGGGTTTATCGTCACTCGATGGCATCGCCAAACAGATTGCCAGCCGGGCGCCGCAGCAATTGCAACCGGTCAGCCCGGCCACCGCGCCGGAAGAAATCCGCACTATGCTCGAAGCACTCAATGGGCTATTTCTGCGAGTCGAAACTGCACTCGAAGCCGAGCGCCGCTTTACGGCCGATGCCGCCCACGAACTGCGCACGCCGCTCGCCGCCCTGCAAGCTCAGTTGCAAGTCGCCCTGCGCGCCCGTGACGACGCCGAGCGCGACCGTTCGCTTGCTCAGTTGCAAAGCGGACTGAGCCGCGCCTCACACTTGGTCGACCAAATGTTGCAATTGGCCAGGCTCGACCCTGAGCTGGGTCTGCCAGATCCACAAGTGGTCGATCTGGCCCGCCTGGCCGAGTCAGTCTGCGCCGATCTCGGTCCACAAATCCTGGCCAAAAATCTCGACTTCGAATTGAATGCCGCTAAGAACTGCAGCGTCATCGGCCAAGCCGAATGGCTACGCGTCCTGATCCGTAATCTGGTCGATAACGCCGTCCGCTACACGCTGGAGGATGGGCAGATTCGCGTCGAGATTGCCGGCAACCAGAACGAATGCCGCATCAACGTGACGGATAGCGGCCCGGGCATTCCAGCCGACGAACGCGATGCCGTGTTGCGCCGTTTCCATCGCCTTAATCAGGACGCCCAACCAGGCAGCGGCCTTGGGTTGGCCATTGTTAGCCGGATTGCCGAACTACATGGGGCCCATCTCGAACTGGCCGAGGCGAACCCGGCGCCCGGGCTCAGCGTAACGGTGCGCTGGCCAGCCCAACAAGCGTTTAGCTGCGCCACGAAAATAGAAAACAGGCCAAAAGCAAGCATTTAACATAAAAATTAACGCTCATTTTGGCCATTTTTGGTAGTCGACTCTATGGCCAGCAGTTGCTTCCATGGTCGCCGCACTCACCGACACCATCAGATCGCCAAAAAATCGTTAAATACTTGATTTAATACCAAAAAGCATTAAACTCTCGCCTTTGCGCGGCGACAAACTGTCTGCCTGGCGTTTTTCACCTGCCATACCACTGAGCCATTCACGCTCCAGGTCGATTGGCTCTCATTTTGCAAGCATTCAAAGGTAATTCGATGCACCCGATCCATGATTTTGACGTTCTCCTTTTATTGACCACGGCGATCTCTTCCAAAAGACGGCCAGCCGAACTGGTCGAGATCATCGCCGCCGCCGATCTTCTGCAACAAACCCTGCCGACCGAAGCGAAAATGGTCGAAGCCTTCTCCCGCCTGGCCACCAATGGCTTGATCGTCGAGACCGAAGGTGCTTACTCCCTGACGCCCGACGCGCAGAAACTGGTCGAACGCCTGCCCAAAAAAGCCGACGTCGCCGAGCGCACCTTCATCGTTCGCGACAAACTTTCCGAATACAACGCCAAGGCCGTACACGCGGCGATTCTGGTCACTGAAGAACAGATCAAGGCAGCCGTCGCCGCCCACAAACTGGCCGGCGAAAGCAAGATCAAGAATCTGCTGGTGCCCAAGCCGAAGCCGGAAGAGCAAACGCAGCGCCCCGGCCAGCGTCAGCGCAAGCCGTTCGCAGCTCGCCGCCGCAAGGATTGAGCCGCGCCGTGCCAATGACTGAAATTACCCAGACCGAATTGCCGCCGAACGCTTCGCCAGAAGTCCAACCGGAGTTACCCGCCGCCACCGAGACCGCCGGACTCCCGTTCAGCGAACTGCCCTTGTCGGCCGCCATGCTGGCCAACCTGACGCAGCTTGAATACCTAACGATGACGCCGATTCAGGCGGCCAGCCTGCCCATCTCACTAGCCGGCCATGACCTGATCGCCCAGGCCAAAACCGGCAGCGGCAAGACGGCTGCCTTCGCGCTCACCCTGCTCAAAAACCTCAACCCGCGCAGCTTTGCCGTGCAAGCCATGGTGCTTTGTCCGACGCGCGAACTGGCTGACCAAGTAACGCAGGAAATCCGCCGCCTGGCCCGCTTTGAAGACAACATCAAGATTCTTACGCTGGTCGGCGGCTCAACGCTGCGCAACCAGGCGAGCAGTCTCGAACACGGCGCCCATATCGTCGTCGGCACACCAGGCCGCCTGATGGACCACATGCAGCGCGAAAACCTCAAGCTCGACGAGTTGAACACGCTGGTCCTCGACGAAGCCGACCGCATGCTCGACATGGGTTTTCACGACGACATCGCCTACATCGCCAAACGCTGCCCGGCCAAGCGCCAGACCCTGCTCTTCTCGGCCACCTACCCGGAAGGCATTGCCCAGCTCGCCAAGCAATTCCTGAAAAATCCGCAGGAAGTGAAACTGCTCGAACAGCACGCCGAAAGCAAAATTCGCCAGCGCTTCTATGAAGTCACCAACGAAAACCGCCTGGCCGCCGTCGCCACGCTGCTCAAACACTACCGCCCAGTCAGCACGCTGGCCTTCTGCAATACCAAGCAGCAATGCCGCGACCTGCTCAATGTGCTGCGCGAGAACGGTATTCAGGCTTTGACGCTGAACGGCGATCTCGAGCAGCGCGAGCGCGATCAAGTCTTGATCCAGTTCGCCAACAACAGCTGCTCCGTGCTGGTGGCGACTGACGTGGCCGCCCGTGGCCTCGACATTGCGCAACTGGAAGCCGTCATCAACGTCGACGTGACACCCGATCCGGAAATCCACATCCACCGCATCGGCCGCACCGGCCGTGCCGATCAGCAAGGTTGGGCACTCAGCCTCTACAGCGCCGCCGACCGCCGCCGACTAGCCACCATCGCCGAAATGATGGGCAGTAAGCTGGATATGCATCAACTCAGCGAACTGCCCAAAGCCGACGAAGCACCGCTCACGCCGCCGATGACCACCCTGCTCATCCTCGGCGGCCGCAAGGACAAAATCCGCCCCGGCGACGTCCTCGGCGCCCTCACCGGCGAAGCCGGTTTCAGCAGCCAGCAGGTCGGTAAAATCACCGTGACCGATCAAGCCACCTACGTCGCCGTCGCCCGCGACATTTACCGCGAGGCCGTACGCAAACTCGCCGCCGGCAAAATCAAAGGCAAATCGGTCAACGTCCGGGCGCTTTAAAAGGGCTGGTTTTTTTACAGGTATCCGGATTTTCCGGAGGCGGCGCGGGGCTAGGGAGCTGCTGATCAAATCAACTTTGTCGTTCCCGCGTAGGCGGGAACCCAGGAGAATCAAGGTACTGGATTCCCGCCTAGGCGGGAATGACGAATAAATCAGCGTTTCCCTAGTTGAAGTAACGCATGGCTTGGTGCAGGACGCGAACGATTGAAATTTTCGCCGACTGCACCTGGTACACGAGAATGTAGGGAAACTGGCGCATTACATATTCCCGAGTTCCCAAGCGCTTACCATCCCGATATGAGAAAGGCCGACGAAAAACACGCTGGGCTGCCTCAGTAATCTTGTGCTCAGCTTCCTTGGCAATAAATAGAGAAGTTTCTTCGCTGTAAAAACGAGCGATCTTCTTACGGTCCGCAATAGACCGTTTTACCATTCAAGCTGCCTTGTTGATCTCTTTTGCAAGCTCTGCAAAGAAACTCTCCATTTCAGCAGTAGCCTCACCATCGGTCACGACATTGTCCGCGTCGATGTCTGCCAATCCCTTATCGACTTCCGCGACAAACCAGGCATCGTACGCCACCTGCTTTTCTTGCTGAGTCATCGGGTGGTTCATTGAGCATCCTCCAAGTCTGAATTGAATATACGCTAGCGCTCAAGGGAGTAAGTCGCAGTGCCAGAGGTTGGTCATTCAGCAGCAAGAATAGTTCTCAGACCGCCATAGGTATAGCCAGGCACCCAGCCTTTCCATCCGCAACCGCTTAGCTTTGCCAACTTCTGTAGGGCATTGAAAGCCGAAATTCGAGGCAATCGGCATGGCTCGCCCCCCTCGGAACTATTTTTTCAGACTGCGCGAAAAGCTACAGTTGCCAGATAACGTTTTTTCTTGATTTTCCCCGTCGACCGTAGCAATGGGCGCCTTGGATGAGCACGCAATGAAAAATGGGTATTCACACAACCGATGCAATATGATGGCGGAACTGTCTTGCTTCTTGACTAGATTCCTTGATGAATAAACCTGAAGCTGGGCTCAACCCCGCTGCCGCAAGCAACTTGCAGTGTCCGGCATTCTGGCTTATTGGACAGTTGTCGTCCACTATACATAAGCCCTCTTAGGACACGCTCATGGCTTCCATTCCCGAACAAATAGCAAAGCGCTTCGATGAATTGGCAAATCAAGCCAATACCATTCGTGTTTTGGGTGGTGACTCACGGGGGGTGCTAAATATGGAGTTACCTGTGGCACGAATTGAGCCATCTTCTAACCAAAAATCAAAGGGGTCAGAGTA
>JBBSCQ010000004.1:0-93542 GCA_038250105.1 Burkholderiales bacterium
ACGGCGACGACGACCATCAGCGGTGTCGCCAGCCGCCCCAGCGTTTGCAGCACCGGATGCGCCGCGCGGGAAGGCGACGCAGGCGCATCGCCGACCACCGCCAGGATCGCCAGCAGGGCCAGCAACAGCACGGCGATTTCGAGCAGGGTGTCGTAGCCGCGATAGTTGAGCAGCACGGCGGTGACCGGATGGCTCACGCCGCTGTCCGCCAGATGCGCCGACACCGGTGCGCGCAGGTCGATAGCGGCCGGTTCCAGTTCCAGCATCGCGCCGGACAGGAGGAATGCGAATGCCAAGGCCAGAGTGACGACAAGGGCGACGACCACTATGCGCTTCATGGCTCGACCCTCCGCCGCCGCAACACGCCGTAGGCGTCAAGCAGCAAGGCGCCGGTGAGTCCGGTACCAATCGCTGCCTCGGCCAGCCCGATGTCGGGCGCCGACAGTCGCGCCCAAGCTAAGGTCATCAGCAGCCCGAATGTGATGAACAGCACGATGGCGCGGTCGAGCCGGGGCGTCGCCAGCGTGCGCCAGCCGCACCACAGCAGCGATAGCGCGAGCAAGAGATCGAAGGCGAGCGTCATGGACCCTCCTTGCGCCAAGGAGCGATGCCGAGCGTGTGCGCGCGGCGGGCGATGGCGAAGCCCACGCCGGCACTCGCCGCCATCACCAGCGGCCAGATCAGCAGCAATTTCAACGCCGCCGCGATGCTCTCGGTCTGCAATGCAAGCGCCAATAGCACACAGCCTAAACCCAGATTGTCTGCCTTGGCGAGCGCGTGCAGGCGGCTATACACATCCGGAAAACGCAGTAGCCCAACCGTTCCGGAAAAGAAGAAGAAGGCACCGACGATCAGCAGGGCCATGCTTAACCATTCAATCATGCTCACCCTCCTTGCCCTGCCAGGCACGCTTGGCGAAGGCGATACCACCAATGGCGGCCAGAAGCGCCAGCACCAAGGCGACATCGACCAGTGCTGGCAGGTGCATAGCGTGCGCCAAAAGGGCGAGGATGGTCGTGCCAGTGGTGCCGATCAGCAGCGCCATCAGCATGCGGTCGGCTGGTGTCGGGCCGCGCGCCGCGGCAATCAGCGCGACCACCAGATTGGCGAGCAGGAACAGCGCGATCACCAGCACCAGAGTGTTCATGACACGCTCCCGAACAAGCCGGCGATAGCCGCTTCCAGCGCCCGAGTTTCGGCAGTGACCGGCAGGCGCTCATCCAGCACATGAAGGCGCAAGCTTGTGTCATCCAGATCGACGCTGAGCGTGCCCGGCATCAAACTTAGCGCATTGACCAGCAGGATGCGTGCGCCACCCGGAGGCAGCGTCACCGGCAGTTCGATGAGCCCCGGTTGCAAGGCTGCGCGTCCGCGCAGAGCCATCCCGGCTACTTGCATGCCACCGCGTAGCGAATTCCAGAGAAAAAAGTGGAGAAAGCCGATCAAGCCGGTAAGGCGGATGGGCTGCTTGCCTGGGGGTAGCAGTTCGATGCTCGTCCAGCTTGCCGCAACGACGGCGATGCCGCCGAGCAGCCAGCCGTCGGTGCGGCCTTCGGCCAAGATCCACCACAGGGCGACGAACATCAGCCCGCGCCAGAAAATTGACTGAATCATCATGCCTTCCTGTTAGTGCCGACTTTGACGCGGATGGTGCCGGTGGACCCGCCACTGCCGTAGGGTGATCACGGCCAGCGTGATGGCGGTCAGCGGCAACACAACCGTCTTCATGACCACACCATAGGTCGCGAGTGCATCGTGCTGTTGAGCCGCGAGGAGCAGGAAGGCCATGTACGCGGCGTAATAGAACAGAAATAAGGCGCCTTCCCAGCGCTCAATCGAGTGGCCAGAGAAAAAGATCGGCAAACAGGCGAGGGCGACGGCAATCATGACGAGCAGGTCGAAACTGAGTATGGCCGGTGGCACGGGCAAAGCGCCCGGTGCGACCAAGCTTGACACGCCGAGCACGCCGAGGATGTTGAAGGTATTACTGCCAATGACGTTGCCGACCGCGATGTCGCGCTCGCCGCGTAGCGTGGCCACGACCGACGTCGCCACCTCGGGCAGCGATGTGCCGGCGGCGACGATAGTCAGGCCGATCACCATTTCGCTCAAGCCGAGCGCCCGGGCAAAGCTTACTGCGGCATCAACCAGCCAGTGCGCGCCGAGCACGAGTAAGCCAAGGCCGCTGGCGATCAGCAGGAGTTGCATGCTCCAGTGGCGGTCCCAGGCCGCACCCTCTGGCGCGGCAAACTCCCCCGCATACTCGTCCTTCGTTCTCTGGGATTCCTTACGGCTCTGGCGAATCAGGAACACGGTGTAAGTAACGAGCAAGCCGAACAACAGCGCCCCATCCAGGCGGCTGATGCCGCCGTCCAGTGCCAGAACAAATAGAAGCACCGAGGCGCCGACCATGATGGGCACTTCCTGGCGGATCAATTGGGGGGCGACCACCAGCGGTGCGATGATTGCCGAGGCACCAAGAACGAACAGCACGTTAAAGATGTTGCTGCCGATGACGTTACCCAGCGCGATGTCGACTTGACCACCCCACGCCGAGCGCACCGAGACGGCCAGTTCCGGCGCACTGGTGCCAAACGCCACGATCGTCAGGCCGAGTACTAGCGGTGAAATACCAAAGGACAAGGCGAGCTTTGAGGCGCCGCGAATCAGGAGTTGAGCGCCACAGACCAGTGTAATTAGGCCTAGGACGAAGATCAGTGCATTCAATTTAGTTTCTCCTTGAAGTCCATTATATCTGCCCCAGTGCAAGCAAGGTGCCGGTCGACACAGGATGTAAACGGATCACTTCAAAGGTACGCTCTGAAACAGAGAGCCCTGACCCTAGCGCGAAAAAATGGCGGGCTGGCAGAAGCGCCACGAAAGCCAATGCGCACAAGAAAATATCGAAAGCGTCGACGACGAACTTAAACTTCTTGCGTGCGGCCACAAATGCCAGCAGATCAAGAATTGTTTCAGGTCTGTGCGTGAGTAGCGTACGGATGACCTCGCGATCGCCATAGGCGATGATCCCTTACGCCAGAGGGCGCTTGAGCCATGTACCGAATAACTTGGCCAGGCTAGACAGTCGTTCTACATTCACGGAGCGTCTCCTTCGTCGCGAGCCAGTGGGCGATCGGCGAATTATACCTTTCAGCAAATGTGGCTTTTAATCCTGTAGAGAGCGTGCTTGCGACGCGCAGGCCAGCCACAGATCCGGCACACGACCGCTCACTGAATGCGGGCCAGCTTCCGACGCTCAGCCTGGCGCTTACTGCGTCGACGGCAGAGCCGCAGCGACCCCATTGCATGCAAAGCGCCAACCCCGGCAGCAAAGACTGGAATTTCAACGCCACTTGTTTTGCTATCCAGCACAGTTTTGCCGTAGTCAATCTTGAAAGTGGTGTGAAGGCGCTTGTAAACTGGCACTTGATCACCTTAGGAACGATTATTCACCAACGAGCGAGCTGTAACCCTACCAAGCGACGCGCTGATCGAACGCGTAGCCCGGCTCTGGCCTGGTTGGCGCGGGAGGATCGGTAGCCCCGATTTCCGGTACGTCCCGTGTCCGCAAAACACATATAGCCGCCTCATGACAAAGGCAAAGTCGATGGCAGCAAAGGGTCGAATCCCGTCGCAGGCGCCGTTCAATAGGGTGATGCCCGCTGTTCAAGTTAGTGCGAATACGCATTTGGTTTGATTCCGGCCGGCGCGTTTGGCGGCGTAGAGGCCGGCGTCGGCAGCTTGCAGGAGTTGCAGGGCGGTGTGGTCGGTGCTTGGTTGTAGTGTGGCGACGCCGAAGCTACAGGAAACCAGGCCATCAACGCCTTTTTCATGGGGAATGCTGAGTTCGCGGGCGGAGCGGCGCATGCGTTCGGCGACGGCGTGGGCGCCGATGGCGTCGGTGCCGGGCAGGATGGTGGCAAATTCTTCGCCACCGTAGCGGGCGACCATGTCTTCAACCCGGAAAAGCGATTCGTTTAATGAACTGGCAATGGCTTTGAGGCAGGCGTCACCGGCTTGGTGACTATAGATGTCGTTGAATTGCTTGAAGAAATCGACGTCGCCGATAATGAGGCTAAGCGGGCTTTCGGTGCGGATACAGCGCTTCCATTCGGTGGCCAGTGTTTCATCGAAATAGCGCCGATTGGGAATGTTGGTCAAGCCATCGAGCCGGGAAACTTCCTTTAGTTGGCGATGTGCGGCGTGAATTTCTTGCTGCATGCTGACGATGCGCAGCATGGCGCGCACCTTGGCGAGCAGGACAATTTCCGAGACTGGCTTGTAGAGAAAGTCATCGCCGCCGGCCATGATACCGCGGGCCAGTACTTCTTCATCCATCACTGCTGAGAGGAAAACGATTGGCGTCCAGCTGGCGAAACCATCTTGTTCGTTGCAGCTTTCCCAGTTGCGCATGTTGTGCGCTAGCGCCAGGCTGTCGGTATCGTGCAGGCTGATGTCGAGCAGCACCAGACTTGGTGGGCGTTCGCGAAAGAGGTGGAGGGCCTGGGCGCCGTCAGCAACTGAAACCGGCTGAATTTCAGGCAATTGTGCTAGGCAATCGCAAATCTGTGCCCGGTTGTTGGCCGATGGATCGACGACGAGAACTGTGTGTTTAGATCGGTCGAATGTCACCTGAATCAATTTCCGTGAGGCTGCTATGCTGGTTGAGGTTCTCAAACATCATAGCATCTCACCCGCCTTGGCGAGGCGGGTTGTTTCGGTTTCAACTAGTTTAGTTAGTGTGGCAACTGGTTTTCTGCTGTGCTGGCGATGGACGATTCATTCTCGGCAAAGTAGCCGCACAACGGGCAGATGCGACCGGCCGGGCATTCGTGCTCGCGGGCACATTCGGCTTGAGTTTCATCGGTAAGAACCATTTCGCGGACTGCGTTGCAGCGGGCGATCGGGGAATCAAAGACTGACATGGCAAGCTCCCTTGTTTGGTGTGTGGACTTATTTCAGTCTAGTTCGCCAAGGGGAGGAAAGCCAAAAATTACCGGTGCTGAAGGCTGTTCTAAATCATCGCGCCGTTGATCGAGATGACTTGCCCGGAAATGTAGGCGGCCTGTTCGGAGGCGAGGAAGGCGACGAGATCGGCGACTTCTTCCGGTTTGCCGGCCCGCTTCATCGGCACTAGTTGCTTGATGGCGTCGGCATCAAAGGCGCCGGCGATCATTTCGCTAGCGATAATGCCCGGCGCGACGGCGTTGACCGTGATGTTGCGACTGGCCAGTTCGAGGGCCAGCGATTTGCTGGCGGCGTGCAAGGCGCCTTTGGCGGCGGAGTAATTGACCTGGCCGCGATTGCCGGTGATGCCGGCAACTGAGGAGATGTTGATGATACGGCCCCAGCGGGTGCGGATCATCGGCATGGTCAGCGGCTGGGTGACGTTGAAAAAGCCGTTGAGCGAGACGTCGATGACGGAATCCCACTGTTTGCCGGACATGCCAGGGAAAACCGCATCGTCGTGAATGCCGGCGTTGTTCACCAGAATCTGAATGGTACCGGCGTCGAGCAATTTTTCCAGAGCGGCGTGGCTGGCGGCGCGTTCGGTGACGTCGAAGGCGACCGCTTCGGCGCTGCCGCCCGCTGCGATGATTTCAGCGACCAGTACGGCGGCTTTGTCCAAGCTGCGGTTGGCGTGGACGATGACGTGATGGCCGTCAGCAGCCAGACGCCGGCAGATCGCCGCGCCGATGCCGCCGCTGCCGCCGGTGACCAGGGCGCGTTTCATGGGTTTTCCTTTTTCACGATTATTTCGGGTTGACCGCAGTAGCGTCGAGGACGACGGCAGCGCGACCTTCAAGCAGGCAGCGGCCAGCGTGGCTGAGCGAGAATTGATAGAGGATATGGTTGCTGTCGCCGGAGAGGCGTTCGGCCAGGACGCTTATTTCGCCGGGCAGATCATCGAGGCGGGCGACGTGCATTTGCACACTGCGCACGCTGGTCAGGTAGCCTTGGCGCGGTGGGTCGTTGGCCTGAGCCAGCAAGGCGCCGTGCATGGCCATCGCCTGGGCGGCGTATTCGATGCCGTTGGCGGCGCCGAGGCGGTATTCGGCGCGCAGCGGGTTGGCCGGATCGAGATGACTGAGGGCGCGGCAGGAAATAGCGGTTTCCGACCAGTCGACCACAGCATCGAGCAGGCACATGTCGCCCTGATGCGGAATGTGGGCGGCGATGGCGGCATGGTCTAACACAGCTCGATGACCACGCTGAGTTGCATTGGGGCCAGATAATCGAGGCAGACCGTGGCGGATTCGCCTCGTGCCAGTTGGTAGAGCAGCGGCAGGCTGCGCAGCGCGGGAATGGCGGTGCGCAGGGTTTCCAGTTCGGCGCTGAGCAGCCTTGTGGCGGCGGCGGCGGTTGGGCTGACGCGGATGCAGGCCAGCGAACGGGCGGTTTTTTCCGGTGTCAGCAGCAGTGCGACACCGGCGCAATCGGGAATGCTGCGCTGGCTGAACAGCGGTTCCGGGTACTCGCTGTCGTAGGCGATGAATAATGTGCTTTGCTGGTCGATGACAACCTGGCCGAGGGCGTCGAGCAGGCCGGCGCCGAAGCTGGCGTCATGGGCGCAAATGACCTGACACGGCGCCATCGACTTGGTGGCAATGCCCCAGTAGCCGGCGGCAGCGTTGTGCACGGAGTTGTGGAAGCGGGTCGGTGAAATCTGCCGATCGTCGCTCGCCAGTTGTTCGCAGAGGGCGTGGCAATTATGGCCGTCGGCGCCCGAGGCAGAAAACACAGTGGCCAGGGTGCTGACGTCAGCCTCGGCGTGGGCGGCGGCTTCCAAACCAATCGCCAAGGCCAGTTTGACGACGCGGCTGGCCCGGCGCCGTTCGGCCGGGGGCAGGATGCTGGGCACCGGCAAAACTGAGGGGGCTACGGTCAACGGTATTTTTTGGTCAAAAACGGCCCGCGCTGTCGGCCAGTCGGGCAGGCCGGGGGCGAGAAAGCCGATGCCTTCGATCCAGGCGGTGAGCGGTGTTTTGGCGTAGGTGTTGGGTTCGGCGGTCATTGGGCGACTCCAAGAACGAGGCTGCAATTGCTGCCACCGAAGCCGAAGGAGTTGGTCAAGGCGTGGCGGATTCGGCCAGAACGACTTTGTAACAAATACTGCAGCGGGATGCTCGGGTCGAGATTTTCCGTATGCGGGCTGCCCGGCAGGAAGTCGTGGCTAAGTGCCAGGGCGCAGATGATGGCTTCGACTGCACCCGCTGCACCTAGCGTGTGGCCGGTGGCGCCCTTGGTTGAACTGCACGCTACGCGGTCGCCGAACACGGCGGCGACAGCCTTGCCTTCGGCGGCGTCATTGGCTGGCGTGGCGGTGCCGTGCAGGTTGAGGTAATCGATGTCGGTTGGATTCAAGTGGGCGGAACGCAGCGCGGCTTGCATCGCCATGTTGGCGCCAAGGCCTTCCGGGTGGGGTGATGACATGTGGTAAGCGTCGCTCGATTCGCCGGTGCCGAGCAGCAGGACCGAGCCGCTCTCCGGCTGGGCCGGGGCGCGTTCGAGCAGGGCGAAGGCAGCGCCCTCGCCGACCGAGATGCCGTCGCGGCTGGCGTCGTAGGGTTTGCATGGGGCGGCTGAGGTTAGTTGCAGCGAGGCAAAGCCGTAGAGTGTGGTTAGGCAGAGCGAATCGACGCCGCCGACAATGGCTGCGTCGATCATGCCGCAGGCCAGTTGGCGGGCGGCGACGGCGAAGACCTTGGCGCTCGATGAGCAAGCAGTGGAAATGGCGATGGCCGGGCCTTCCAGAGCGAAATAGTCACGCGTGAATTCGCTCAGCGAGAAAAAATTGTGCGTCGTGCGGTAGAAGAAATCGGCAGGAAGCGCGCCAGTCGCCGGGTCGCGCCGGCGGTAGGCGAGTTCGGTTTGCAGAATGCCGGCGGTGCTGGTGCCGAGAAAGACGCCGACCCGGCTTTTGCCGTAACGGGTGACGGCGGCGCGAACGCTGTCGGCGAAGCCATCGGCCTCCAGCCCGAGTTGGGCCAGACGGTTATTGCGGCAGTCATAGCGGTTCAGGCTTTTGGGCAGTTTTTGCGCGTCGACCGCAGCAACCTCGCCGATCCAGGTATTCAGTTCGACGCTCTCGAAAGCGCAGGGTTGCAGGCCGCTACGGCCGTTGCGCAGCGCATCAAGCGTTGCCTCAAGGCCGTGGCCGAGGCTGGTGGTAGCGGTGTAACTGGATAGGAGCAGCGGGGTCAAGGTGTGCCTCGGATTTGTTTGCGCTGAATGGTATCAGAGGGGATGGCTGCGAACTGCTGACTATGCGCCTGATTCAACCCGGGTCAGGCAGGCGCGATAGCGCCCTTCGACGCGGCGGGCGAACCATTCGGTGGTCAATTTGCGCGTGATCTTCGGGCTTTTCAGGTCGATTTGCGGCATCGCTTGGCGGGGCAAGGTTTCGCCATTGACTTTATCCGCTTGGGAAAAAACACGAATGAATAACGGGCTGCGGTTGAAAGCTGGGGTTTTTTCCAACAGCAGATCGCGGCGGATTTCGGCCGCGCTGATTTTTAGCTCACCGGCCAGGCTGCGCGCCATGCTTTCAACGCTGCTCGGTTTGTCGCTCGGCTGGCCGTTGATGTAACGCAGCAAATCACCATCGAGGACCAGCGGCTTGCCGGCCAGTCGGCTGAGGGCGTTTTGAAACGCAGCGTTGCGGCTGCTATAGCGGCCGGCATTGAAGTCGGCAAAGCGATAAACCACCTCGGTATAAGGCGCTGGGTAGTCAAGCAAAATGGCACTGCCGAAATAGAGGCCGCCGCGCCGCGTGAAAACCTCGTCGCGCACGCTACCAATGATGGGGTAGGGATAGGGTTTTTCCAGCGCGTGTTGTTCGGCAAATTCAATGCTGACCTGCATTGGGCCGGCGGTATGGACCGGGTTGTAGTCGGCCAGCAGTTTTTGCCCGAAAGGCAATTCGGCAATCATGTCGTTAAACAAGGTGTTGAGTTGCTTTTCGGTTTTCAGGCTGTCGATGCGTTTTTGATAGCTGCGGCCGTCCGGCGAAGTCTTCAGCATGGCGGCTGAAATCAGCAGTTTCGGCACGCCATACTTGGCGCCGCGTTGTTCCAGTTCGCGCCAGACAATGTCGGGCAGGCCGGGTACTACCGGGTCGGCCTGAAAGCTCGACTCCTGCTCGATGACGGCCATCGCGGCGCAGTAGGTTTCCGGCACCTGAGGGATTTTCAGGGCGGTGAAGGCGCTGTAAAGATCGCTCGCCCAGCCGCTTTTGTCCTTGACGTTGGCGGGCAACAGTTGGCCGATTAGCGCCTTGGTTTGGCGCTCATCTGGTGCCGCCGCCCAGCCCGTGGGCGGGCTTACTGGCCGGCCGGCCATGTCCAGTGGCGGTCGTGGGCCTTGCGTTTGAATGGGCGTATCAACCGAAGCGCAGCCGGCAAGCAGGCTGAGCAGCAGGGCACTGGTTAGTAGGCGGCGGAGCGGCATTTGGCTCAGTTTTGTTGGCTCTTTTTGGGAACGCGGCAGATCAGCATGACGTTAGCGAAGGGTTTACCTTCGTTCATCGGCTGAGTGTCGACCTGAAAACCGATGCCTTTAAGCAGTTCGACCCATTCCGCCAGCTTGCGGTTGTAGAGCGTCGGCAGGCGATGGCCACGGACGAAGGTGACGGCGCGGTCGACCCAGTTGCAGATGTGGTACGGCAGGCCGGCTCCGGCATCGCCAACGCGGGTGAGAAACAAACCGCCGGGTGGCAGCGCGGCGTAGATGCGCTTGAGAACATCCTTCTGCCGGCCATGATCGAAGTAGTGCAAGGCGTCGAGAATGGTGATGACGTCGGCCTGGCCGAAATCAACTTGGCACATGTCGCCTTGGCGAATGTCGACGATCGGATGATTCGCGCCAAAAGCGCGAGAGGCGCGGTCGACGTCTTTTTGCATCAATTCATAGCCGCGCAGGCTGATCGGCCGCGGGGCGGTGGCCCAGTCTCGCGGCCAATGGCCGATTTCGTAGAGATTGCGGGCGGCGAGCAACCAGGCGAAGAAACTGCCCTGGCCGCAGCCGAGGTCGAGAAAACGACCTTCGGTCGGGAAGATGCCGCGTTTCAGCACTTCGCGAAAGATGCTGTCGGAGGAAAGCTTGCCGCGCGAATAGTGATAGGCGAAATGGCCACCGCTGCGGAAGGGGCGGCTGGCGTCGTCGAGCAGTGTACGCAGGAAGCGGCTGGTATTGACGGGCGATTGTTTCATTGGTGGGCAGCGGTGAGCGTGACTGGGGTTAAACCGGCGGTGTGAAAACTTTGCAGCAGCCGGGGCAACACGGCGAGGATAACCGCTTCGCCAGCGGGCGTTGTAGCGGCATGGCCGTCGTGCAGAAGCAGGATGTCGCCGGGGCCGAGATTGCGTGTTAGTCGGTTGAGGACGATTTGCGGATCACCGGTTCGGGTATCGAAGGGGCGGCGGGTCCAGGCGGCGAGTTTGAGGTCGAGGCTGGCTAGCACCGGGTCGAGCAGCGGGTTACGCAGGCCGGCGGTGGCGCGGAAGAAAACCGGAGCTTGGCCAGTGATGTCGGCCAATGTGGCTTGGGCGGCGCTGATGTCGGCGCGCATCCGTTTCATGCCGAAGGTGGCGAATAACGACGAATGGGAATCGCCGTGGTTTTCGACGCGATGACCCCGGGCGACGATTTCGCGGCAGAGCGCTGGATGTTTCCGGGCCTCGCGGCCAATGCAGAAAAAGCTGGCTTTGGCGTTGGCAGCATCGAGTAGATCGAGGACGCGCGGCGTGATTTCCGGATTGGGGCCGTCGTCGATAGTCAGGGCAACTTCGTGGCGGGCGCTGGCGGCGGCGGCCAGGCGGGTGAGATTGGGGCCGAGCAGGCTGGTCCGCGGCAACAGGCCGGCGGTGGTCAGGATCAGGTGATTGACGGCCAATGCGCCCAGCGCCCACGGCCAGTAAGCTGGCGCGGCGATGACGCCAAGGCCGGCAGCGGCGTGGGCGACAGCGGATAACTGCAGAGCGGGGGCGGGTTTCCAGGGTGTCGGCATGGGATTAGGCGGAAAGTTCGGTGGCCAGCATGGCGCTGTCGAGAAACTGTTCCCACAATACTTTCCAGACCGGCCAGTCATGGTCGCCGGGTAAGGCGTGGCGGGCGGTGGCTGGGAAGCATGCGGCGATTTGCTGCATACCGCTGGCGAAACGGTCTTCCGTACCGTAGCCGACAAAGACTGGGAAATCGGCCGGCGGGGCTTGCAGCCAGCGCCACATGCGGAATTCGGGGTCGGTGAGTTCTTCTGGCGTGGCTTGCCACTGGTGCAGGCCACCGGCTCGGGCGATGGCGTTGGTGGTCAATCGGCTACCCGGATAGGGGGCGATCAGGCAGAGGCCGTCGACGCTGCCCGGCGTGTCGGCGTTGTGGCAAAGGGCAAGCAGGCCACCGAGCGAGATGCCACCCAGCCAGATTTTTTCGTAGCCCTGCTGCCGCGCCGGGGTGAGGATTTCGGCCTGCAGGGCGGGGAGCGCTGTGCCACTGGAAATTGACTCTAAATCAAGGTCGACCGCAGTAATGTCGAAAGCCAGTTGGCGTTGGCTGACGGCGGCGAAAAAGCCGGCTTTTTCGTAGTCTTCCGGCGTCATGTAGGCGCCGGGCAGCAGCACGATCAATGTTGGCGCGTCGTTGGTCTGCTTTAAGGTGCGCAGGGGTTGGTTCATGCGGCAGTTTCACGTGGAACGAAAATCGCCGAGAGCAGCAGTGCCAGAATCGCGCCCGGCCCAACCGTGACGCCAACGGCGTGCAGCACCGGGACGTGCGATAAAGCCAGCGTGCCAAAACCGATGGCGGTGGTCAGGTTGGCGATCAGCATCGAAGCCAGTGTTTTTGGATCGAGGTGATGGTTCTTCTTGGCGCTGTCAAAGAACAGAGCGTAGTTGGAGCCGACGGCGACGATCAACAGCATGCCGATCAGATGTAGTAGATGCAGGCGTTCGCCGAGTAGATGCAGGCTGGCGATGACGATAACGACCGCGAGAATCAAGGGCAGCATCACCGTCGCCAAGCGCCGGGGTGAGCGCAGGGTGACGGCAAGCAGCGCGACGATGGCGAGCAAGCCGGCCAGCGAAAGCAGCATCGCTTCGTGCAGATAGTCGTTGTAAAGTTTGTCGAATTCGGCCTTCATGTCGATGAACAGCGCGCCTGATCCGGCCAGCGTAGCGCGCAGCTTGGTGGCATCAATGGCTTGTTCGCCGGGGCGGAGAGGTAGCAGCACACTCCAACTGTTGCCATGTTGGAGCAGCAAGGAATCGACCGCCAGCGCCAGACTGGTGCCGTTCAGGGCGCTGCGGTCGATCGTCGGCAGATCGTGAGCGGCGGCGATGTCGGCGAGGAAAGGATCGAGTTTTTTATAGGAAAGTGGTGAATCCTGCTGCGCCGCCTGCAGGTTTTGCTTCAACTCGCGGGCGCTAGGCAGGCTGGCGCGGCGAGCGGCTTGTACCGCTTGGCTGGGCAGGAAGCGGGCTGGGCTGTCGTAGCCGCCGATGACGCCTTGACTGACCAACACATCAAGCTGGGCGCCGGTTTTTTCTGCCGCTTGCAAGGCGGCTTCGTGGTCGGCGGCGGTGATCACCACCAGATAGCGCGAATCCGGGGCGCCGATGTCGGCGCGCAGGGCCATGTCGACCGCCTGATCAGCCTGGCTGATCGGGCTGAGGGCCGACAATTCTGGATTCCACAGCATGTTGCGTTGAGTGAACAGGATGACGGTGGCGGCCAGCGCCAGTGCGATAACCGGCCAACGCAGGTGGCGCAAGGCGCGGATGCCCTGTTCTACTTGTTGGCCGAAGGGTGCCAAGTCGCGCATCTTGAGGTCGGTTCCGCTGAGTTGTGGCAGGACGAAGCGGGTGATTAGGGCGGCGGTAACGACGCCGCTCAGAGCGTACAAGCCGAGTTGGGCGAGACCGGGGAAGCCGGAAAAAAGCAGCGCGCCAAAGCCGCAGGCGGAAGTCATGACGCCGAGCCGGATGGTCGGCCAGAAGCGCTGGCGCCAGTCGGCCAGCCCGCTGCGCCCGGACTGGACGAAGTAATAGATCGAATAATCGACCGCTTCACCGATCAGTGCCGAGCCGAAACCGACGGTGATGCCGAACACTGTGCCGTGCACTAGACTGACCGCGACGATGCCGGCCAGCGCACCGGAAACGACTGGCAGCAGGCCTAGCGTCAGCAGTCGGAAGGAGCGATAGACGAAGAGCAGCACAGCGATGATGGCGACGCTGCTGATCAGCGACAGACGGCTGACTTCGCCCTTGATGCTGGCTCGTGAATTGACGGCAAAAAGGCCGGGGCCGGAGAGTTGCAGTTTGGCTTCGCTAAAGCCAGTGGTCTGGGCGCTGGCGGTGAATTCGCGGCGCAATGTATTGATCGCTGCTTCCTGCGCATCGGTATCGGAGCCGAGCGCCTGCGTTTGCACCAGCAGCATGGCGCGCTCACCGTCGCGCGAGGCCCAGACGCTGGCCTGGCTGTTGGGCTGGGCACCGGGGTTGAGGCCAGTGAGTAGTTCGATCAATTCGCCGGTCGGGTCATGCGGCAGCAGGGGCTTGAGCATCATGCCGGCCGGCGAGACGAGCAGGTCGATGCTGTTGGCGATGGCTGTCTGCAGGCCGTTAACCGTAAAACGTTCCGGCGTGACGGCCGGGCTGAGCAGATAACGATGCTGGAAGAGAAAGGCGCGGTCGGCTTCCTGACTGCCGGCTTCGCCATTTTGTACCGAGACAAATTCGGGCATTTTTGCCAGTCGACCGCGTAAGTCACGAGAAAGCGCGGCACGTTGGCTGGCCTCGCCGCCTTCGATGGCGAGCATCAGCAAACGGGCAACGACGCCCTCTTTCAGCTGATCGACCAGCACTTGTTGCTCGGCGGTCGGTTTGGCCGGCAGGAAGAAGGACATGTCGGCGGTGAAGCGCGTGTTCCAGACGATGGCCGCGCCGGCCAGCATGGCGAGCAACCAGAGGAGGAAGGTACGGCCGGCCGAGTGTTTCATGGGTTTATTTCAGTTCAATCGGTTCGAGGCTCATCACCGAGCGGTCACCGTCGGCCTGCAGATACTCGATGCTGCGGATCTGACCCTTGCCGCCGCTGACGACAATGCGCAAGACCAGTGCGGCGATCTTCTGCTCGCTGGGTAATAGGGTGAGTACCCACTTATCCTGCGTTCCCGTCAAACTAAGCAGATAGTTTTTTTCCAGCGCCGCCCGGTTGCCAGTCAGCGTGCCGCGAATACTGTCGATGAAAGCCAGTGCTTCCGGCTGATTGCTCAAATTGATCGTCAGCTTTTGCTTTTCGCGTTCGATGCTGAGCAGATCCTTGTCGAGCAGCAGGGTCTCCACTTTTGGCGTCAAGGTTCGCTTTTCCAGTCGGTCGGGTGCGGAGTAGCTCATTTCGCCGCTGGAAATCACCGGTTTATCGAGCAGCGAGATATATTTTTTCTCGACAAACTTGGCCTTGCCACCCTTGTGTTTGGCCAGTTCGCTCATCAGTTGACTGACATCGAAAGCGGCCAAGGCGGGGATCGCCAAGGCGGCCAGCAGCAGGCAAGCGATTATTCTCTTCAGCCACCGCCCCGTCATTCCCACGCTGGCGTGAATCCATGTCTTTGAAGGGTGCTTGAAAAAGTCATCAAAATCGAATGTTTTGTCCGCTATGCGGCTTGATTGAATGCTGGATTCCCGCCTACGCGAGAATGACACTATTGCAGGTTTAACGGAAACGATCATTTTTTCTGCCAGAAATCGAAGAAGTTGAACCAGTTATAAGGCGCCAAGCGGCAGAAGTAACTCAAGCGCTCAGCGTAATGCAACTGCGCGGTGCGCATCGCGGCTTCGCGCTCGGCGCGGGGTGTTTCCGAAAAGTCGGCCAGCGGCTCGAAGTGAATCTGGTAGCGGTTGCCGCCGAGATACAGCCCGGCCATGAAGAACACAGGCCGGCGCAGCATGGCCGCCATGCGGAAAGGGCCAACCGGAAACGGCGCCATTTTTCCCAGAAAATCACAGTCGACCGTAGCATCGTTGCCCAGTCCGCGGTCAGCCAGCATGCCGACAAGGTAGCCTTGGTCGAGCTTGTCGCGCGCTTCCAGCATTGATTCCATGCGGCCGAGGGCGATGATGTCGCTGGTTGCCGCCGGGTTGATCGCCGCCAGCGTGGCGTTGATCTTGCGGGCATTTTCCTCGTACATCAGCATCGCTACCTTGAGCCCCGCCCTGCCCCGGCCAACGGCGCGCAGCACTTCAAAACTGCCGAGATGGGCGCCGATCAGAAGCGCGCCCGGTTGTTTCGCCAGCGCAGCCTCCAAGGCTTCGGCGCCGATGATTTCGATATCGAACAGATCGAAACGGTCGTTAAGCAAGTAAATGCGGTCGTGGATGGTGCTGGCGAAAGAGAGGACGTGGCGAAAACCATCGGTCCATTCGGCCCAGCGCCCGAGCGCCAGTTGCAGGTATTCGCGGCTGGAATGCCGCGCTTTCGGGGCGAACAGCACGTAGTAGGCGGCGATGCCGTAAAGCACGACGCGGCCAATGCTGCGGCCGAAAGTGAGCGAAATCCAGACCATCAGCTTGAGGATGGCGAGATTGCTTTTTTCCTGCTGCTGCAGCCAGGCGGCGCTGGCCGGGTTTTCGTTGCTCATGGCGCGGGCGGGGTCAAGCTGCCAGAAGCGATGTCACGCTCGGCCGCCTTCACGGTGAAGGCAATGGCCCCGCTCGCCTTGCTTTGCAGGGCAAAGGTGAGCGCTTCGCCAGGGCTGACCGGGCTGAAAAACTTGGCATTGCCGACCTGCCAGTTGAGTGCCGGACGACCGAGCAATTGCTCGGCAAAGAGGATGGCGCGATCGAGCAGCACTACGCCGGGGACAATCGGCCGGCCGGGAAAGTGACCGGCGAAAGCTGGATGGTCGACCGGCACCAGCCAGATGAATTCAGCGGCTGGCATGGTTGAGCTTGGCCATGTACAGCGCGTGTAACAGGCTGCGCGGCAGCTTGCCGGTGCTGTTGCGCGGCAGTTGGTCGAGGAAAACCAGCGGCCGGGGCAGGAATATTGGGTCAATGCGCTGACGCAACTCGGCGATCAGTTGCCGGTTGTTCAGGCCGGGGGCGACAACGAAGGCGGCCAGCCGGGTAATGCCGTCCACGCTTTCTTCATCGGGCAGGAAATAAGCGGCATCGACGACACCGTGAATAGCGGCTATCTGGTGGTTTAGGTAAGCCAGCGAGGTGCGCTTGCCAGCGATATTGACCACGTCGGCATGGCGGCCGTGGAGCAGGAAATGCTCGGCATCAAGTATCTCGATGCTGTCGGACAAGCCAACCCGGCCTTCGACATGGCCGCCGAAGGCGGTGGTCAGGTCGTCGGCCTGTGCTAGTTGGACATTGGCCAGCAGCTGCCAGGCTGGGCCGGCCGTGGTGCGTCGGCTGGCCAGCTGGCCGCTTTCAGTGGAGCCGTAGATTTCGTAGAGCGGCGCGCCGCAGCGGCTTTCCGCTTCGGCCGCCAGTTGGGTGGAGAGTGGCGCGGTGGCGGAGAGCAACAAATCGATGGCGGGCAGTTCCAGACCGGCGGCAAGCAAGGCCGACAGGTGAAATGGCGTGGTCACCAGCAGGCGCGGCGACGGCACGGCGTTGAGGGCACTGACGATGTCCTGTGGATAGAACGGCCGGCCCGACCAAAAGGGCGCATTGCCGTGCAAGGCAAGCAGTACAGTCGATTCAAAGCCATAGCTGTGCTGGGCGGGAACGGTGCCGACGATGTTGTGGGACTGTTGCAGCAGGCCGAGGCGTTCGGCCTCGGCTCGGCCATTCTTGACCAGCCGGCCCCAGGTTTTACTGTGCGGTGTGGGCAGGCCGGTGGAGCCGGAGGTAAACAAACAGGCAGCGATTTGCTCGGCCGGAATGAGCGGGATTTTTGCTATTTTTTCGGCGTCGACCCTGGGGCCAGCCCTTTCTCTGGTCGCAACATTCAGTGGAAAGTCCAGGCGTGGCAGGTCGAACGTATCGAAATCGTCATCGCACAGGCAGAAAACGTCCGGGCAGCTCGACTTGATCTGGCGCAGCGTCTCGGCTGATTGCGAGGACGGTTGCAGGCTGGTTTTGCCGCGGATCAGCCCGGCAGCAAAACCGACAGTGAAGCGGTAACGGTCTTGGCAAATGTTGAGCTGGTTTTTGCCGGCCGGTAGTTGGGCGGCCAGAGCTGCAACTTCAGCGAGGAAGTCACGCACGCGTACCGGGCCGGTCGGTCGCCAGGCAAAAATGTCGTCAAGGCTGGTGTGCCCGAGCAGCGGCACGCTCGTCATGGGTGCTTGGCCTGCATGCCGCTTCGGTAACCGCGGATTGTGTCAGCGATGCTCGAACGATCTTCCGGGGGAAGGATGCGATGGCGGAAAATATGCTCGACAACAAACATCAAGCCGATCAAGGGAACGGTCAGCAGATTGGCAAACACGGACCAGGCTGCTGGTGGAGCTAACCAGAAAAGCCCGGTTGAGATCGCTGCGGTGAGAAAAAAGAAGGTTACCCAGGCAATTGTCACTTGGCGCGTGTAACGTGCTTTGGCGGCGGAAATCACACCTTGATGTGCCATCCTGGCGAATTGGCTGATCAGCGCTTCCCGTTCACCGAACAGCGTACGGCCGAAGAGCGTGCCGAGCGCCAGATTGGTCCCGACATGCTGGACGTAGTAAAGCAGCGCGATATTTTGCCGCAAATACGGCCAGGAGCCGGCCAGCAAGCCAAGTACCAGCAGGCTGCCGAATGCCATCCATAAAGGGTTGCCCACCCGCCAGAGCAGCATGATCGCAATGGCGACAATTGGTGTGGTGGCGAGCGCGGCGGAAAAGTCGGGATGACTTTCCCCGGTGCTGCCATGATGCGCCAGCAAGGCCCAGGCGACGACCAGGCAGAGCAAAACCAGGCCGCGCAGCAGCTTGGCCGGCGTTATGGTCATGTCGTGCGCTGGCTGGCGATATGGGCGGCCAGGGCGCGCAGCGAGGAGAAAATAAGCAGGTTGTCCTGATTGTCCGAGCGCAACTGGAAGCCGTAGCGCTTGGAAATGACTAGGGCGATTTCCAGTACATCAATTGAATCGAGGCCCAGTCCATCGCCAAAAAGTGGTGCATCGGCTTCGATTTCACTCGCTGCCATATCTAGATTCAGTGCCGAGACGATCAGCTCGGCAACTTCTGGCAGCAATGCGTCGACAGCTTCCGGGGCGATTTCATTGGGCATGGCAGGATTTCCGGGAATCAGTTAAGCCGGGGCGCGAAACGCGAGGACCGCGTTGCTGCCGCCAAAGGCAAAGGAGTTCGACAAGGCGGCACGCAGCGGCTGGTTGTACCGGCCGCTGGTGACGTGATCGACCCCGGCGCAGGCCGGATCGAGTGTGTTGAGGTGAGCGGTCGGCGGAATCGCCTGTTCGCGTAACGCCAAAATAGTGACGATCGCTTCGATGGCACCGGCCGCGCCAAGCTGGTGGCCATGCATTGATTTGCTGGCGCTGACCGCCAGACGGGCAGCGTGTTCACCGAAGACCATTTTCAGCGCCGAGATTTCGACCGGATCACCTTCGGCCGTCGCCGTGCCGTGAGCATTGACGTAGTCGACATCTTCCGGCGCGAGGCCGGCATCAGCCAGTGCGGCATTGAGCGCCCTCACCTGCCCCGCCGCTTCCGGGCGAACCAAGTGGCTATGGTCGCAGCTGGTGCCGTAACCGACCATTTCACCGTGGATTGTGGCGCCTCGGGCAACCGCATGCGCCCAATCTTCCAGCACCAGCGCGGCGCCGCCCTCGCCCAGCACCAAGCCGGTACGGTCGGCACTGAATGGCCGGCAGGCTTGCGGCGAAGTATTGGCATCACCGCTGGCCATTACCCGTAAGGCTTCCCAGGCGCGGGCAACACCGTAGGCTTGCGGCGCATCGGAACCGCCGGTCAGCATCACTGTCGCTTCGCCACTACGGACGCGGCGGAAAGCTTCGCCGAGGGCGATGGCAGACGAGGCGCAGGCGACGGTGTGGCTCATGCTGACGCCGCCGAGGCCAAGCTGGATCGAAATGTGGGCGTTGGCGGCGTTGTTCATGCCGAGTAGGACGGAGATCGGCGAAATGCGTTCGCGGCCCTTTTGCCAAAGTTCCCGGTAACCTTTTTCGTAAGCCAGCGTACCACCCAGTGCGGTGCCCCAGGCAACGCCCCAGTCGTCACGACTTTCCGTTTCATCTTTGGCCAACTCGCCCCGGCTCAGGCCGGCATCGGCCCAGGCATTAAAGGCAGCGGCGGTGCCGAGTTGGGCAAAGCGATCCATCATCCCGGCCAGTGGGCGACCCAGCGCCTCGTTGGCATCAAAGCCGTGGCAACTGACAAAAGGGATGGCCAGTGGGCGAGGAATGTCCTCGGTCAACAGGAAATGTACGGCCGATTGACCGGCCAGCAGTCGGGCAAAGAAATCCGGCAGATCGCCGCCGTAAGGGCTGATGATGCCCAGCCCGGTAATCGCTACCCTTCGCTGGCTCATGCTTTAGCTTTGTTCGCTGCGCAACTGGTCCATCAACGTCACCATTTCGCCGACGGTTTTGGGGCTTTTCAGGTCGTTGGAGAGCGTGATGCCGTACTTGTCTTCAAACTCGAACATCAGTTCGAGCATCATCAAGGAGTCGACGCCAATGTCGGCCAGCTCTACTGCGGAAGTTACTTTTTCCGGGTCCAGGCCGAGGTGGTCTTTGAGAAAATCGCGAATCAGTTCAAGGGAGTCCATGGGGCCGGATTTTAGCTGAAAGCCTATGTTTTCCATAGGCTTGTCAGTTCGCGCCAGCTGGACTTTGCCGCTAGGCTTGGCGCATCAGTCGCCAGTATTGGAATTTGAGCATGGCTGCCGCGCCGGCAACAATGGCCAGGAAGGTGATGATTGAACCGAGCGCCAGCGTCGAAAAACCACTGATGCCCTGACCGACGGTGCAGCCCATGGCGACAACGCCACCGAAACCCATCAAGGCGGCGCCGAGCAGGTGGTTGGCGGTATCTTCAATACTGACAAAGCCTTCCCAGCGGAAATTCCCGGTCAGCATCGCCCAGGCAGCGGAGCCGGCAATGACGCCGAGGACGGTGGCAATGCCAAAAGTCAGCTTGCGACTGGCATCCGACCACAACATTAGCAGTTCCAGCGAATAGGCTTGCGGGGCAACGAAGGAGAGCGCTTCCATCCGGCCGCTGTTGGTTGCGATGAAAGCCTCCTCAAGTGTTTCCGGATGTTCGGCGAGATAGCCGATGTGGCCGCTGATATACCAAGCGGCAACCACCGCCAGCCCGGTGCCGACGCCGCCGAGCAGATTATCGAACGTCCAGAAATCGCGCTTGCGCAGACATGCTGCGGTCAACCCGCCGCCGATGACTAAAACCGCGAGCGAAAAGGCGCTTTGCGGGGCCATGCCGGCGGCCGTCAGTAACGCCGGAATGTCTTGCCCGCCGGGCAGGGTGAGCGCCGCTTTCTCCAGGATATTGACCCGGAATACGCCGAGAATGCCGCGCATGGTCATGTAGGCGACGAGGCCGAGGACAATAAAAACGACGATTGATTTCAGATTGCCGGCACCGATGCGGATTAGTGTTTTCGATCCGCAACCGGAGGCGAGCACCATGCCGATGCCGAAAGTGATGCCGCCGACGATGTAGGAAAGCCAGGTGAAGTTGGCTGTCCGGTAAATTGATTTGTCCAGATCAATCTGACCCGTGGCATGCAGCGCGGCGGAACCGAGAATGGCGACGCCGATGGCCAGCAGCCACATGCGCATCCGGCCCCAGTCACTCATATTGACGATATCGGAGACTGCACCCATGGTGCAAAAATGGGTTTTCTGACCGATGGCGCCGAAGACAAAAGCCAGGGCGAAGGCTAGCCAGAGGACGAGGTTGGCGGTGGCGGCAGGTTCCATGTTCAGGCGCGGTAAATCGTCGGATCGGTTTGTCCGGCGGCAGCAAAGCCTTCGGCCCGCAGGCGGCAGGAGTCGCAGACACCGCAGGCACGGCCCTCGTCGTCGGCCTGGTAGCAGGAAACGGTGAGGCCGTAATCGACGCCGAGCGGCATGCCGGTGCGGATGATGTCGGCTTTCGAGAGGTCGATCAGCGGCGCGTGAATCGACAGTTTGCCACCCTCGCCTTCGACTCCGGCCCTAGTAGCCAGATTGGCCATTTTCTCGAAAGCGGCAATGTATTCCGGCCGGCAATCCGGGTAACCGGAGTAGTCGACCGCATTAACCCCGACAAAAATATCGCGACTACCAAGCACTTCGGCCCAGGCCAGCGCCAGCGATAACATGATGGTGTTGCGCGCCGGCACGTACGTCACTGGAATGCCCGGCTGAACGCCGGCGACGGGGACGGCGATATTGCAGTCGGTCAGGGCCGATCCGCCAAACTGGGCGAGGCCAAGATTGAGAATGCGGTGCTCGGTGGCGCCCAGTGCTAACGCGACACGCTCGGCCGCTTCCAGTTCGGCGAGGTGGCGCTGGCCGTAATTGAACGACAGGCAATAGCAGGCAAAGCCCTGGCTGTGGGCAATGGCAAGGCAGGTGGCGGAATCGAGTCCACCGGAGAGGAGAACGACGGCTGGCTTCATCATGGGGCGGCAATATACCGGAAATTCGACCCCAATTGGAGCGGTATCTGCTTGTTCCTGCGCTACAATTTCCCGCTTTCGCCACGTACCGGAGATTTCGATGTCGCTTCGCCTGACTGCCCTTGCTGCCGCCTTGATGCTGGCCGGCTCCGTTCACGCTGCTGACAAGATCAAGGTCGGCTTGGTGTCCACCCTTTCCGGCCCCGGTGCCGGCCTGGGCGTTGATATTCGCGACGGTTTCAATCTGGCGATGAAAACGCTGAACGGCAAGCTGGGCGGTTTGCCGGCGGAAGTGTTGATCGCTGACGACCAGCAAAATCCGGATACCGCCAAGCAAGTGGCCGACAAGTTCCTGAAGAAGGACAAGGTTGATTTCATGACCGGCATCGTCTTTTCCAACATCATGCTGGCGGTTGGCCCGGCCATTTTCGAGAACAAGACCTTTTATATCTCGGCCAACGCCGGCCCCTCGCAATATGCTGGTGAACAGTGCAACCCCTTTTTCTTCAACGTCGCCTGGCAGAACGACAACCTGCATGAAGCGGTTGGTAAAACGGTGCAGGACAAGGGCTTCAAGAATGTTGTGATCGTTACCCCGAATTATCCGGGTGGCAAGGATGCCGTTTCCGGCTTCAAGCGTTATTACAAGGGAAATGTTGCCGACGAGGTTTATACCAAGCTCGGCCAGCTCGATTACGCTGCCGAACTGGCCCAGATCCGTGCCCAGAAGCCAGATGCTGTTTTCTTCTTCTTGCCCGGTGGTATGGGGATCAATTTCGTCAAACAATTCGTTGCCGCCGGCCTATCGCGCGACACGCAACTCTTTGCGCCCGGCTTCTCGGCGGATGAGGATGTGATCAAGGCGGTTGGCGCACCGATGATGGGCATGTTCAATTCGTCGCACTGGGCGCACGACATGGACAACGCCGAGAACAAGCGCTTCGTCGCCGATTTCCAGAAGGAATACCACCGCCTGCCCTCGCTCTACGCCTCGCAAGGTTACGATGCCGCGCTGCTGATCGACGGTGCCGTGCGCGATGTCAAAGGCAATGTCGAAAATAAGGTGGCACTGCAAAAGGCGCTCGAAGCCAAGCGCTTCAAGTCGGTGCGTGGTGAGTTCAAGTTCAACAGCAACCACTATCCGGTACAAAACTATTACCTGCGGGTGATCGGCAAGGATGCCAGCGGCCAAGTGACCAACAAGACGATGGGCACCATCTTCACCAATCATGCTGATGCCTATGTGGCGCAGTGCAAGATGAAGTAAGCCGGGCCGCTATGTCCCTCGACATTTCCTCGTTACGCAGTGCCTGTGTCGCGCTAAACAAGAGTTTGGGCTACCTGAACGCCGATCTGGCAGCCGACCTTGGCCTGCGCGAGCAGTTCCGCTCCGCTTGTATCCAGGCCTTTGGATTCACCCATGAGGTCGGCTTCAAGATGTTGCGGCGGCAGCTCGAGCAGATGTCGGCTGACCCGGCTGCGGTCGACCAGATGACGTACATGGAAATCATTCGTTCCGGGGCGGAAGCTGGGCTCATTCTCGATATCGCGCGCTTTCGCAAATACCGCGACATGCGCAACATCACCAGCCATACCTACGATCAAGAAAAGGCGGAGTTAATCGTTTCCATTCTGGGCGAGTTTTCTGCCGATATGGATTTCCTGCGGTACGAATTGGAAGTACGTAACAGCCATGCCGATTGATGTAAAGCCGGACGATCTGGCGTTTGTACTCAATATCCTGAAACGTGAATTACCTGAACGCGCCGTCTGGGCTTTTGGCTCCCGCGTCGGTGGCACAGCCAAACCGTTTTCTGATCTCGATTTGGCGATTATTGGCGAAGAACCTCTCTCCTGCGATACCCGCGCCAACTTGGCTGAAGCTTTCGATGAATCCGATCTGCCCTTCAAGGTTGATCTAGTTGACTGGGCGACAACAGCACCGGCGTTCCGGCGCATCATTGAGAAAAACAGGATTGTGCTGATTGATGCAATCTCGGCGTCGTAAGCTAAAGGCCAGCATGATGACCCCACCAAGCCTCGAACAAGCCCTCGACGGCCCGCAGTTTGGCCTCCAAAACACCCGTCATTCCCGCGCTGGTGGGAATCCATGCACCGAGAAAATCTGGATTCCCGCCTGCGCGGGAATGACGGAGTTAGACCTTTGGGTGCGACACCAATGACCCCACTAATCCTCGAACAAGCCCTCAACGGCCTGCAGTTTGGCCCCCTAAAACCGTCATTCCCCCGGACTCGACACACTCGGGACTCCGCTTTATGTCCCGCAGGAACGGTATCCACTCGGACGCGGCGGGCGAGGTGGGAATCCATGCACCGAGAAAATCTGGATTCCCGCCTTCGCGGGAATGACGGAGTTAGACCTTTGGGTGCGCACCAATGACCCCACCAAGCCTCGAACAAGCCCTCAACGGCCTGCAGTTTGGCCCCCTAAAAACCGTCATTCCCGCGAAGGCGGGAATCCCTGGGCCACATATGTCAATGGAAAAGCATCCCGCCCTTTATATCTTGGCCAGTCAGCCGAAAGGCACCTTGTATATCGGTGTCACCAGCGACCTGATTCAGCGGGTTTGGCAACATAAAAGTGATCTTGTTGAAGGTTTTACTCGGCAATACGGATGCTATATGCTGGTTTATTTTGAACAATACGAAGATATGGCTAACGCGATTCTGCGTGAAAAACAGATGAAAAAATGGAATCGAGCTTGGAAGATCGCCTTGATTGAGAAAGCGAACCCGACATGGCGCGATCTTTGGCCGGAGATTTGCGAATGAACTATCACCGTCATTCCCGCCTTCGCGGGAATGACGGGGTTGGGCGGCTGGTCGATTTGCCCATGACCCCACTAATCCTCAAACAAGCTCTTAACGGCAAGCAGTTCGGCCTCCAAAACACCCGTCATTCCCGCGCAGGTGGGAATCCATGCACCGAGAAAATCTGGATTCCCGCCTGCGCGGGAATGACGGGGTTGGGCTTTTGGGTGCGACACCCATGACCCAACTCATCCTCGAACAGGCCCTCAACGGCTTGCAGTTCGGCCTCATGCTTTTCCTCCTCGCCGCTGGCCTGACGCTGGTTTTTGGCATCATGGACTGCATCAATCTGGCGCATGGCTCGCTCTACATGGTCGGTGCCTATCTGGTTGCCGCCGCGGCGCAGGCGGCTGATTCCTTCTGGATCGGTCTGGGCGCTGGAGTCGCCGGGGCCGCCGTGCTGGGCTTGATGCTTGAACTTTCGCTGTTTCGCCAGCTTTACCGCCGTGACCATCTGTCGCAGGTCTTGGCTACTTTCGCGCTGATCCTGATTGCCAATGAAGCGGTGCGGATGATCTGGGGTGCCCAGCCGGTGCTGCTCAATCCGCCGGAAGCCCTGGCCGGACCCGTGGAGATCGGTGGCTTCTTCTACCCGGCTTACCGCCTGGTGATCATCGCTTTCGGCCTCGCCGTCGGTGGGCTGCTCTACCTACTTGTCGCCAAAAGCCGGATCGGCATGTGGGTGCGGGCCGGGGCCTCGAATCGGGAAATGACAGAAGCGCTGGGGATCAACGTCCAGCGCCTGTTCACCGCTGTCTTCGTCTTTGGCGCGGCGCTTTGTGCCCTGGCTGGCGGCCTGCTCGGGCCGCTGCTCGCGGTGCAAGTCGGGATGGGGGAAAGCGTGCTGATTCTCGCCTTCGTGGTCATCATCATCGGCGGCATCGGCTCAATTCGCGGTGCGCTGGTTGGTAGCCTGATTGTCGGTACGGTCGACACGCTCGGCCGGGCGCTTTTGCCCACCTTGCTGCGCGCCCTGCTGCCGGCTGATGCCGCTGCAACGCTCGGCCCGGCGCTGGCTTCCATCCTGATTTATCTGCTCATGGCCGGCATCCTTTTCTTCAAGCCGCAAGGCCTTTTCCCGGCGCGCGCCTGATGCCTTTCTACCGCCCTGCCCCCTACCAGAAACCGGTCGCCATCGTGCTTTTGCTGGCTTGCCTCGCCCTGCCCTCGGTGTTGACGGCATTCGGTCAGGAGTTTTATGTCGGCTTCGCCACCCGCGTCCTGATCTTTGCCTTGGCCGCTTCCAGCCTGAATCTGGTGCTTGGCTTCGGCGGTATGTTCTCGCTCGGTCACGCCGCCTTTTTCGGCGCCGGGGCTTATGCGGCGGCGATCTGCATGAACAACGGCATCAATGACGCCCTGCTCGCCTTCCCCATCGCCATGCTCGCCGCCGGGCTGCTCGCGGCGCTGGTCGGCGCCTTCAGCCTGCGCACACGCGGCGTTTATTTCATCATGATCACCCTGGCTTTCGCCCAGATGGCCTATTACCTCTTCGTTTCGGCCCGGGCCTGGGGCGGCGATGACGGCTTGCCGCTGGCCAGCCGGATGAGCCTCGGCGGCCTCAGCCTGAACAGTGACAATGCTTTGTTTTTTACGGCTTTAGCAGCGTTGACCGCAGCAATCGTCTTGCTCGGCCGTTTGGCCGACGCCCGCTTCGGCCGAACCATTCAGGCCATTCGTGAAAACGAAACCCGGATGGAAGCGCTCGGCTATCCGGTCTTTCGCTACCGCCTCGTCTGCTTTGCCCTCGGCGGCGCGCTGGCCGGGTTGGCTGGTGCGCTGCTGGCCAACCTGACCGGCTTGGCCAGCCCCAACCTGCTGCAATGGATGCAATCCGGCACCTTGCTGGTGATGGTCATCATCGGCGGCGTCGGCTACCTCTACGGCGGCGTGGTCGGCGCTGTGGTGCTGCTCTGCCTGGAAGAAGCATTGTCGGGCATCACGCTGCATTGGCATCTCGGCCTCGGCGTCTTGCTGCTTGCTATCGTCTTGTTTGCGCCCAAAGGCGTCGCCGCCTTGTTCGGGAAACGCCATGACTGAGGCCCTGCTCGAAGTTCGCAACTTATCACGGCGCTTTGCTGCGGTCGACGCGCTAAAAGAGGTCAATTTCAGCGTCGAAGCTGGTGAAGTGCATGCCTTGATCGGACCCAACGGCGCCGGTAAAACCACCTTTATCCACCACGTATTCGGCGCGTTGCAGCCGGATTCGGGCAGCGTCCATTTCGCTGGCCGGGACATTACCCGCCTTGCCATGCATCAACGCGTTGTCGCCGGGATGGCGCGCTCCTACCAGATCACCAACGTCTTTCTTGGCCTCTCTGCCCTCGATAACGTCGCGCTAGCCGTGCAGGGGCGGCCGGATGCCGGTTCCAGTTTCCGTTTCTGGCAGCCGGCTCGCCGTGAGCAGCGTTTGTTTGACGAGGCACGTAGCTTTCTCGAACAGGTTGGCCTGAGTCGCCGAGTTGAAACCACCGCCGGCAATCTCGCCCACGGCGAACAGCGGGCGCTTGAACTGGCGATGGCGCTGGCGACTCAGCCAAAGCTGTTATTGCTCGACGAACCAATGGCCGGTACCGGCCCTGAAGAATCTGCGCGCATGGTTGAGCTGATCGAACACCTCGCCCGCCACGTGACGATTCTCCTGGTTGAACATGACATGGCGGCAGTCTTCCGCTTGGCTGATCGCATTTCGGTGCTGGTCAATGGCCAGCTGATCGCCACCGGCACGCCCGATGAAGTGCGGGCTGATCCGGCCGTCCGCCGCGCTTATCTTGGCGATCATCTATGACTGCGCTGCTTGAAATCAGCGGCCTCGAAGTCGCCTATGGCCCCAGTCAGGTGCTTTTTGGCCTCGATCTGGCCATGACTGAAGGCGAAGCCGCCACCCTGCTCGGTCGCAATGGCATGGGCAAGACGACGACGCTGCGCGCCATCTGTGGCCTGCAGCCAATCAAGGCCGGCAGCATTCGTTTTTCTGGCGAACGCATCGACGGCAAACGACCCGATCACATCGGTCGCGCTGGTATTGCGCTGGTGCCGGAAGGCCGGCAATGTTTCCCGAATCTTACGGTCGACGAGCATTTAGTCGCCTTTTTCGCCAACCGTCGGGCAGTGAAAGAAGCCTGGACGCCCGCCCGTGTCTACGCCTTTTTCCCGCGCCTCAAAGAACGCCGCAAAAATCTCGGCAATCAGCTCTCCGGCGGCGAACAGCAAATGTTGGCAATTGGCCGGGCGTTGGTCACCAATCCGCGCTTGCTCATTCTCGACGAAGCGACGGAAGGCCTCGCGCCGCTCGTCCGGGAGGAAATATGGACTTGCCTGGCTCGCTTGCGGGCCGAGGGGCAAAGCATTTTGGTGATCGACAAATATGTCGAAAAATTGATCACACTGGCCAATCACCATAGCATCATCGAACGCGGCCAGCTTGTCTGGCATGGCACATCCGCTGAACTCAACGCCGATCACGGTATCTGGCAGCGCTATCTGGGTCTTTAGTCCCTGGCGTTAGCCGACCGGGTCAGTTTTTGTGATCGCCGATCATTCAGTGCTGAGGCAGCGTCGCCAGCTTAAACAGTAATGCCGTTTTTCTTCGCGACTGAAACGTATAACTCCCGTGCGGAGGCAACTTTCGGGCTCTTGCGGTCTTTGCGTTGCGCTAGCTGCAAATAATCATGAGCCTTCGCTGCCAGCTCTGAATCCCAGCCTTTTTTATCGAGCAGCGTCAAAATGGCCTTGCTGGCGTTGACCAGAAACTGCAGGTTGGGTACCTGCTCCGCCGCCTGCATCAGTAATTTCACCGCCCCTTCGAGGTCGCCGCTACGCGCCGCCATCACCCCCTTGTTATTGAGCGCGATAATTTCCTTGCCAACATCTTCGAGCAACGCCTTGCCAGCTTCTGGCTGACCGGTTTTTGCGAAAACGTTGGTGATATGGTCCATCAGATGCGGGTCTTCATTATTTTCAGCGGCTACCTGGCGCATGATTTTCTCCGCATCTTCCTGCTTGCCGGTAGCGTAGCAGGCATGGGCAAGATCGACCGCCAGCCGATGCGAAATATGCTTGCCTCGTTCACTTGCCTCGGCGCTGACTTGCCCCTGAAGTTGCAGCGCCTGGCTGACCATCTTGGCGGCTTTGTCGGGCGAGCCCTCGGCATCGAGACAAAGACTTTCGCTGATCATTGCAGCCAGTTCGGCCTGTTTGTCACCGCGTAATTCGCGTTTCATGTCGCCAGTAATTTTCCGCGAGGCAGCAATATCACCCCGCTCAACCAGGACGCGTGACAGATTGGCAAAATCATCCGCCGAGCGCAGGCTTGAGCCCCGGCTGCGCTCAATGACTTTGCCATAAGCCTTCTCGGCCGCCAGTAAATCCTTGTTACGGGCGGCGACATCACCGACCAGCCGTTGGCGCACAGTATTCAGTGGCGAAGCATCGGCGCCGCGTTGCAAAGCATGCTGGGCTTCATGCAGCTTGCCTTGGGCTTCATGCACCGAGGCGAGAAAATCGTAGGCCGAAAGATATTCCGGCGCTTCTTGCGTCACCTGATCGGCGAGTCGCGCCGCTTCATCAAGCGCGCCGCGATCGCGCAAGGCAACGGCCAACCCCATCTTGGCCCAAGGCACGACGCGCCCTTCGAGTACGTGGCGATAAATTTCTTCGGCCTCCCGCGTTCGGCCTAGCGTGTGCAGCAACTCGCCTTTGAAACGGAGCGCGTCATAAGTAAAGAGCGGCTGTTGCGCGACGATTCGGTCACAGGCAGTAATCGCCTCCTGCAACGCACCGTGTTCAATATGCTCATAAATCTTGCGTAAGACGTGTTTTTTATAGATTGCCTTGACCAGCCTAATCTGTAATTGATCGGCGGTGAACGGTTTGATCAGATAGTCATCCGGCGCCAGTTCAGCCAGCGCCACAACATTCGAGTGGCCCCGCTCACTGGTGATGATCAGGTAAACCGTCGAGAGTGGAATCAGGTGAGCGTGGCGCAACTCCTCAAGCAACTGCTGGCCGTCACGGCCATCGTCGAGGACGAAATCGGACAGGATGATGTCGAAGCGATTGCCTTTCACTTGGCGAATGACTTCGGCTGAATTTCCCGCACCATGCACCGCCGTGACCCCCAGCGCCGCGAGCATTAGGCGCAGCAAATCGCGGGCTGGCGAATGCCGGTCGACGATCAGTACGCGTTTCTTGGTCAGGGTCTGCTGTAAAACCAGCAGCATCTCTTCGTTGTCGAGTGGGTTCATGCTCTTTGCTTGGCTCAGGCTCATCTATATCAACTTACTTGAGATCGTCAGGGAGGGCAAGGCGTGAAGGCCGGCGAGTCATCAGCGAATCACGTAGCCAGTTTGTCTCGGGGTATAAACCTGTGATTTTTCAGCGCTCTGACGTAAAATTCGCCTCCCCATACTGCGCTGCAACAATCCCGCCTCCCATGTTTTTTCCTACCCGTTTCGATGTCTTAGTTGTCGGCGGCGGCCACGCCGGTACCGAAGCTGCGCTTGCCGCGGCGCGGACGGGGGCGAATACACTATTGTTGACGCACAACCTCGATACCTTGGGGGCGATGAGCTGCAACCCGTCGATCGGCGGTATCGGCAAGGGTCATCTGGTCCGTGAAGTCGATGCGCTGGGTGGGGCGATGGCGGCAGCGACTGACGAAGCCGGCATTCAGTTTCGCATTCTGAACGCCTCGAAAGGCCCGGCCGTGCGCGCCACCCGCGCTCAGGCTGACCGCGTGCTCTACAAGCAAGCCATCCGCGGTCGACTGGAAAATCAGCCCAATTTGACTATTTTTGCCGATGCTTGCGACGACCTGATTGTTGAAGGCGAGCGCGTTGCCGGCGCGGTGACGCAACTGGGCATCCGCTTTTTGGCCGATTCCGTGGTGTTGACCGCAGGCACCTTCCTTAACGGCAAGATCCACGTCGGTCTCGAGAATTACACCGGCGGCCGCATGGGCGATCCGCCATCTGTCTCGCTGGCTGCCCGCTTGAAAGAACTCAAGCTGCCGCAAGGCCGCCTGAAAACCGGCACGCCGCCGCGTCTCGATGGCAAAACCATCGATTTCTCGGTGATGGAAGAGCAGCACTCGGATACGCCGATGCCGGTCTTCTCCTTCCTCGGCAACGCCGCCCAGCACCCGAAGCAGTTGCCGTGCTGGATGACCGAAACCAACGAGCGGACCCACGACATCATCCGCAGCGGCCTCGACCGTTCGCCGATGTACACCGGCGTCATCGAGGGTGTTGGCCCGCGTTACTGCCCGTCGATTGAAGACAAGATCCACCGCTTTGCCGACAAGAACAAGCACAACGTCTTCCTCGAACCGGAAGGCCTGACGACGCATGAGATTTACCCGAATGGTATCTCGACCAGCCTGCCTTTTGATATTCAACTGGCCGTCGTGCGCTCGATTCGCGGTCTGGAAAATTGCCATATCCTGCGCCCCGGCTACGCCATCGAATACGATTTTTACGACCCGCGTGGCCTCAAGGACACGCTGGAAACCAAGGCCATTCACGGCCTGTTCTTCGCTGGTCAGATTAACGGCACCACTGGCTATGAAGAAGCCGCCGCCCAGGGCTTGCTGGCTGGCGTCAATGCCGCCCGTTACGTCAAGGGTCAGCCCGGCTGGTGCCCGAAGCGTAACGAAGCCTACCTTGGCGTGCTGGTCGATGACCTGATAACCCGTGGCGTTTCCGATCCTTACCGGATGTTCACCAGCCGTGCTGAATTCCGCCTTAGCTTGCGCGAAGACAATGCCGACCTGAGATTGACCGAACAGGGCCGCGAAATCGGCCTGGTTGATGATATTCGTTGGCAAGCCTTCTGCCAGAAGCGCGATGCGGTTGCCGCCGAGCAGGAACGCCTGAAATCAACCTGGGTTAATCCCAAGCTTTTGCCGGCGGAAGATGCTCTTCGCGTACTCGGCAAGGCAATCGAACACGAATACTGTCTGTTTGAGCTGCTGCGCCGCCCGGAAGTCACCTACAACGCCCTGCTCACTTTGCCGGGTGCTGGCGCTGGTGTCAGTGATGCAATGGTGATCGAGCAGCTGGAAATTTCCGCCAAATATCAAGGCTACATCGACCGTCAGGCCGGCGAAGTCCTGCGCTCCGCTGCCTACGAAAGTGCGGTGCTGCCGGACGGTATGGATTACGCCGCCGTGGCTGGCCTCTCCAACGAGGTCAAGCAAAAGTTGGCGCAGCACCGGCCGCAAACCATCGGCCAGGCCTCGCGGGTGCAGGGGGTGACGCCGGCGGCAATTTCCTTACTGCTGATTCACCTCAAGCGTTACAACCTGTCGCAAGCCGCATGAACCAGCCGACGCTCGCAGCCGGCCTGGCTGATCTCGGTTTGGATCTACCGGTTGCGGCGCAGCAGAAGCTGCTCGCCTTTCGTGATCTGCTGCTTAAATGGAACAAGACCTACAACCTGACGGCGCTGCGTGATCCGCAACAGGCGATTTCGCATCACCTGCTCGACTCGCTGGTCATCCTGCCGCAGGTCGCTGCGGGCAATTTTCTCGACGTTGGGAGTGGCGGCGGTTTGCCAGGAATTCCGCTGGCCATTGTTCGTCCCGAAATGGCCGTGACACTGGTTGATACCGTCCAGAAAAAAGCCATTTTCCTGCAGCAGGCCGCGATTGAGCTGGGTTTAAAGAATATTGCGGTCCACCACGCCCGGGTCGAAGAATTGAGTGGCCAATACGCCCAAATTACTTCACGCGCCTTCGCCGATCTGGCGTTGTTCGTCAGCCTGACTCGCCATTTACTGGCACCAGGTGGTCGCTGGCTGGCCATGAAGGGCGTTCGGCCAGACGCCGAAATCAACGCCCTGCCCGCCGACATCGTGGTCGAAGCGATTATTCCACTCACCGTGCCCGGCCTCTCGGCCGAACGACATTTGATTATTTTGAAAGCCGGGTCATGAGAGTACTCGCCATTACCAACCAGAAGGGCGGCGTCGGTAAAACGACGACTGCGGTCAATCTGGCCGCTTCGCTCGCCGCCGAAGGCAAGCGTGTCCTGCTGATCGATCTCGATCCGCAGGGCAACGCAACGACTGGGGCCGGGATCACCAAAAAGGAAGCCCTGCCTACTGTTTATCAGTTATTGATCGGTGCCGCGACGCTGGCTGAAGTCTGTATCAAGACCGATTTTGACTTCGACGTGCTGCCGGCCAATCGCGAGCTGGCCGGTGCCGAAGTCGAGTTAATCGAACTGAGCGAACGGGAATATCGCCTGAAAAACGCGCTGGAAGCCGGTCACGCCACCTATGACTTCATCCTGATCGACTGTCCGCCGGCGCTCAACATGCTGACGGTCAACGGTCTGGTGGCCGCCGATGCCGTGCTGATCCCCATGCAGTGTGAGTACTACGCGCTGGAAGGTCTCTCCGATTTGGTCGAAACTCTGCGTAAGGTGCGCACCCATCTCAATTCCCGGCTTGAAATCGAGGGCTTGCTCCGCACCATGTTCAATGCCCAAAGTACTTTGACTCAGCAAGTCTCGAACGAACTGGAAAATCACTTCGGCAACAAGGTCTACAAAACTATCGTGCCGCGTAACGTCCGGTTGGCCGAAGCGCCGTCCTATGGCAAGCCGGTCATTGCCTTTGATAAAAGCTCAAAGGGCGCACAAGCCTACACCGCGCTCGCCAAGGAAATTCTCGAAAGGGTCGCCCCATGATCAAGATGAAAGGACTCGGCCGCGGCCTCGACGCACTGCTTTCCGGTAACGACAAACCGCACGGCGACGAACAACGCAGCCTGCCGGTCGAGCGCTTGCGCCCAGGCAAATATCAGCCCCGAACGCAGATGGATGAAGCGTCGCTGGCTGAGCTGGCGACTTCGATCAAGTCGCAAGGCGTCATGCAGCCGATTCTGGCGCGGGCCATCAACAATACGCCGGGGGCTGAACGTTATGAAATCGTCGCCGGTGAACGGCGCTGGCGCGCTGCCCAGTTGGCCGGTCTGGCTGAAGTGCCGGTGTTGATCCGGATTATTCCAGACGAGCAGGCGCTAGCCATGGCGCTGATCGAAAATATCCAGCGCGAAAACCTCAACCCGCTTGAAGAAGCGCAGGGCCTGCAACGCCTGATTGACGAGTTTGGCCTGACCCATCAGCAAGCCGCCGACGCCGTCGGCCGCTCCCGCCCGGCGACCACCAATTTGCTGCGTTTATTACAGTTGACCGTAGCAGTTCAGGAAATGTTGATGACGGGCAAGATCGATATGGGTCATGCCCGTGCCCTGCTTCCAGTGTCGAGTGGTCAGCAAGTCGGGCTGGCGCAACGTGTGGTGCAAAAGGGCTTGTCGGTGCGCGAAACTGAGCGCCTCGTCCAGCAGCTACTAAATCCGCCAAAAAGCATTAACGCCAAGCCAGTCGACCGTGATTTGCTTCGTTTGCAAGAAGAATTGTCGGATGGGCTGGGGGCAAACGTCCTGATTCGTAGCAACAAGCAAGGTGCTGGAAAGGTGACAATCGACTTTGGTAGTCTGGAGCAGCTCGATGGCCTGCTGTCACGCATTCGCGTGTAACTTATGTCACCTATTAGAATGAATTTTTTGTTCGGGAAAACCCTCAATTTATCTGATTCAGAAATTGACTCATCTATAAGACTCCGTTACACTCACCCGGTTTTCGAACGAGGCATGTTTTGCATCCGCAGGTAAGCTGGATTCTCAGCCGCCAAGCGGCGTTGGCAATCACTCTGGCTTTAATTGCCGGTTTGGTTTTCGATGTGAATGCGGCAGTCTCTGTTCTGATCGGGGGGTCAATTGGTTTGGTCGCTAATTTCGGGTACGTCCTGAGAGCAATGCGGCTGGGCGCGGGTGACGACCCGGTTAAAGTTTATCGGGCGCAAGCAGCTGGGGAGCGGTTAAAGTTTGTTTTGACTCTCGCCGGATTTGCGCTGGTGTTTTTGCAATACAAGGAAGTGGCTGTTTTAGCGCTCTTTCTTGGTTACACATCAACCTTCGTCATCTACTGGCTGGCGTTGCTTAAGCGACGTTAGGCGGACTGGAGAAAACATGAGCGCAGAAGGCGGTACCCTGACCACAACCGGGTATATTCAACACCACCTGACCAACTTGGCCGTCTGTTCTGACGCCGCCAAGGATGCGGCAGGTCATTGTCACGGTTTCTGGACATTCCATATTGATACGCTACTAGTCTCCGGCGTTCTTGGTCTGGTTGTGTTCGGGCTGATGGCCTCGGTCGCTAGCAAGGCCTCCGCTGGCATTCCGGGTAGCTTGCAGAATTTCATCGAGATGGTCGTTGGAATGGTTGATCAGCAGGTGAAGGACACCTTCCACGGCAAGAGCGCACTTGTTACCCCGTTGGCGATTACGATCTTCGTCTGGGTATTTGTCATGAATGCGATGGACTTGATTCCGGTGGACTTTTTGCCTGTCGGTGCTGCTGCTTTGGGTGTGCATTACCTTAAATCTGTTCCAACCACTGACCCAAATCTTACGTTTGCTATGTCGATCACCGTATTTTTTATTGCTCTATTCATGGGCCTAAAGGTGAAAGGTTTTAGTCAGTTTATGCACGAAGTGTTTGCGGTTCCTTTTGGTCTCAAGCTGGCTCCAGTCAACTTCCTGTTCCGTATTGTTGAAGAGATCGCCCGGCCAATCTCGTTATCTCTGCGACTCTTCGGTAATATGTACGCCGGTGAAATGGTGTTCATTCTGATCGCTTTGCTCGGCTTGTATCAGCTACCGCTGGCTTTGCCTTGGGCTTTGTTCCATATTTTGATCATTACCCTGCAAGCTTTTGTTTTCATGATGCTGACTATCGTCTATATGTCGATGGCTGCTGAGTCTCACGGCTGATCGATTTCGGTCAGCTTAGGTAGTCCTGCTTTCCCGTAGTTTTTTACTTTAACCCTGCAACAAACCAACCTTACTGAGGAGTAAACATGGAACTCGCAACCGTTCTCTCCAACACCGCTATCGCTGTCGCAATCCTGATCGGCGCCGGTGCTCTCGGCACCGCTATTGGCTTCGGTATTCTCGGCGGCCGTTTCCTTGAAGGCGCTGCCCGTCAGCCGGAAATGATCCCCACCCTGCAAGTTAAAATGTTCATCGTTGCCGGTCTGCTTGACGCTGTGACCATGATCGGTGTTGGTATCGCTCTGTTCCTGCTCTTCGCAAACCCGTTCCTGGCTCTGCTGAAGTAATAACCGCGCCCCTGAAACCCATATAACCAGGAGGTTAGCGTGAATATCAACGCGACACTGATTGGCCAGGCAATCTGGTTTGGACTCTTCATCTGGATTACGATGAAGTACGTCTGGCCGCCGCTCCAAAAAGCGATGGCAGACCGTCAAGCACAGATCGCTGAAGGCCTCGCCGCATCAGAACGTGGTAAGCATGAGCAAGAACTTGCGGCCAAACGTTCTGCAGAAACGCTGCGTGAAGCCAAGGAAAAATCCTCGGATTTCATCGCTCAAGCTGAAAAGCGTGCGCAACAGATCATCGAAGAAGCCAAGGGCGCTGCCAAGGTCGAAGCTGACAAGGTGGTTTCCGGTGCCAAAGCCGAAATCGAACAGGAAGTCGAACGTGCCAAGCAACAATTGCGTGAGCGCGTCGCTGAACTGGCCGTTATCGGTGCCGAGAAGATCCTGCGCAAGGAAATCAATGCGTCCGTGCATGCTGACATGCTGGGCTCGCTGAAACAGGACCTGTAAGCCATGGCTGAATCCGTCACTATCGCCCGGCCCTACGCCGAAGCCCTGTTCCGGGTCGCGAAGGAAAGCGGCAATCTGGCAACTTGGGCTGAGCGTCTTGCGACGCTTGGCCAGCTAGCTGCGAATTCTGATGTCCGCGGAGCCATCGGCGACCCCAATGTCGCCGCGAACCAGTTGGTTGACCTTTTTGGTTCAGCCTGCGGTACGGCGGTAGATGCGGAGTTGTCGAATTTTGTCCAGTTGCTGTCGAAAAATAATCGTCTCGTTTTGTTACCTGAAATCGCTGCCTTGTACGAAAGCTACAAACAGGCTGAAGAAGGTGTAAAACAAGCTGAAATCATTTCGGCCTTCCCGATTGACGCTTCCCAGGTCAACGCCCTTGTTCCGCAACTTGAAGCGGTGTTTAAAGCACGGCTTGAATCCTCAGTGACGGTAGATCCTTCACTGATTGGCGGTATCAAGGTTGTCGTTGGCGACCAGATGCTGGATGCTTCAGTCCGCGGCAAGCTCGACGCCATGGCAACGGCACTGAACCACTAGGAGAATTTCATGCAGTTGAATCCTTCCGAAATTTCTGAACTGATCAAGAGCAAGATCCAGAACCTGCAAGGCGCATCGGAAGTGCGTACGCAGGGTACTGTGGTCTCAGTCACCGACGGTATCTGTCGTGTGCACGGCCTGCAAGATGTTATGCAGGGCGAAATGCTGGAATTCCCCGGCAATACCTTTGGTATGGCGTTGAACCTTGAGCGCGATTCCGTTGGTGTTGTTGTTCTCGGCCCTTACGAGCACATCACGGAAGGCGACGTTGTCAAAACAACTGGTCGAATTCTGGAAGTGCCAGTTGGTCCGGAACTACTTGGTCGCGTGGTTGACTCACTCGGTCAGCCAATCGATGGCAAAGGCCCGATCAATGCCAAGGAAACCGACAAGATCGAAAAGGTCGCGCCTGGCGTTATTTGGCGTAAGTCCGTTTCCCAGCCAGTGCAAACCGGTCTGAAGTGTGTCGACGCCATGGTGCCAGTCGGCCGTGGTCAGCGCGAACTGATCATTGGTGACCGCCAGACCGGTAAGACCGCAGTTGCAATCGATGCCATCATCAACCAGAAGGGTAAAAATCTTTTCTGTGTGTATGTTGCTGTAGGTCAAAAAGCCTCCACCGTTGCCAATATCGTGCGCAAGCTCGAAGAATATGGCGCAATGGAATACACCATCGTTGTTGCTGCCACTGCTTCTGAATCGGCTGCGCTGCAGTACATCGCACCGTACTCAGGTTCGACAATGGGCGAATACTTCCGCGACCGCGGTCAAGATGCGCTGATTATTTATGATGACTTAACCAAGCAGGCTGTGGCTTACCGCCAGGTTTCCCTGCTGCTGCGCCGTCCGCCAGGTCGCGAAGCTTATCCGGGCGACGTCTTCTATCTCCACTCACGTTTACTCGAGCGTTCTGCTCGCGTTTCCGAAGCTTGGGTTGAAAAGCTCAGCAATGGCGCCATCACAGGCAAGACCGGTTCATTGACCGCCCTGCCAGTTATCGAAACGCAAGCTGGTGACGTTTCCGCTTTCGTTCCGACCAACGTGATTTCCATTACTGATGGCCAGATCTTCCTGGAAACTGACTTGTTCAACGCCGGTATCCGTCCTGCAATCAACGCCGGTATTTCTGTGTCCCGCGTCGGTGGTGCTGCCCAGACCAAGCTGATTAAAAAGCTCGGTGGCGGTGTTCGTCTGGCACTGGCTCAGTACCGCGAACTTGCAGCGTTTGCCCAGTTTGCTTCTGATCTTGACGAAG
This sequence comes from Burkholderiales bacterium, assembly GCA_038250105.1. Lineage (GTDB taxonomy): Bacteria > Pseudomonadota > Gammaproteobacteria > Burkholderiales > Rhodocyclaceae > Azonexus. Next base: position 37,930 of record JBBSCQ010000004.1, read on the forward strand.
TTACCCGTAAGCAGTTGGAGCGCGGTCGTCTGGTTACCGAATTGATGAAGCAAGCTCAGTACGCGCCGATGAGCATCTCTGAAATGGCAGTCACGCTGTACGCTGCTGAAAAAGGGTATTTCGACGATGTCGAAGTGAAGCGTGCTCTGGAATGTGAAAAGGCCATGATTGGCTACCTCAAGGCAAATGCTGCGGACCTCATGAACAAGATGGAGTCTACTGCTGATCTTGATGGCGAATCCGAGAAGCAACTCGCTGCTGGCATTGTTGCCTTCAAGAGCAGCTGGGTCTGATCTAGGAGAACGCCATGGCTAACGGCAAGGAAATACGTACAAAGATCAAGAGCGTCGAGAACACGCGCAAGATCACCAAGGCCATGGAAATGGTGGCCGCATCCAAAATGCGCAAGGCGCAGGACCGGATGCGGGCCGCTCGTCCCTATGGCGAAAAGATCCGGCGTGTCGCTGCCAACCTGTCCCATGCACTAACTGAGTACAAGCACCCTTTCTTGGTTAATCGCGAGCAAGCCACCGTCGGCATGATCGTAGTTACCTCGGACAAGGGCTTGTGCGGTGGTCTCAACTCCAATCTCTTGCGCCTCGCGGTTGTCAAGATGAAGGAATTGGATGCCCAGGGTAAGAAATTTCAGGTGGCTTGTATCGGCAACAAAGGTCTCGGCTTCATGCAGCGGGCTGGTGCGAAAGTGGTTTCACACGTCACCGGACTTGGCGATACGCCTCACATGGAAAAATTGATTGGGCCTGTCAAGGTTCAATTAGATGCTTACATGAAAGGCGAGATTGACGCGCTTTATATTGGTTATACCCGCTTCATTAATACGATGAAGCAGGAGCCCGTATTTGAGCAATTGCTACCACTGTCAGGCGAGTCGATTGGCTCTGCCAAGACCAAGTGGGATTATGTTTACGAACCGGATGCCAAGGCCGTTATTGACGATCTGCTCATTCGTTACGTAGAAGCGTTGATTTACCAAGGTGTGGCAGAAAATATGGCCTCCGAGCAGTCCGCCCGGATGGTTGCCATGAAGTCCGCTTCCGACAATGCGAAGACAGTTATCGGTGACTTGAAACTCATCTATAACAAGACTCGTCAGGCAGCGATTACCAAAGAACTGTCGGAAATTGTCAGCGGCGCCGCCGCGGTTTGACGCGTAGATTTTAATTTTTGGGGATTTGAATATGAGTCAAGGTTCAATCGTTCAGTGTATCGGCGCCGTTGTGGATATCCACTTCCCGCGCGACGCGATGCCTAAGGTCTACGATGCGCTCAAGCTGGATGGATCCGAAGCCAATGGTATGGCCGAAGATGGCCTGACCTTTGAGGTTCAGCAGCAATTGGGTGACGGCGTAGTTCGTACCATTGCAATGGGTTCTTCCGACGGACTGCGTCGTGGAATGAAAGTAAACAATACCGGCGCACCGATTTCGGTACCAGTTGGTGAAGGTACGCTGGGTCGTATCATGGACGTGCTTGGTCGGCCTATCGACGAAGCTGGTCCGATCGTCAGCAATGAACTGCGTCCGATCCATGCATCTGCTCCGAAGTTCGACGAACTGTCGTCCTCGATCGAACTGCTCGAGACCGGTATCAAGGTTATCGATCTGATCTGTCCGTTCGCCAAGGGCGGTAAGGTGGGTCTGTTCGGTGGTGCTGGCGTTGGCAAAACTGTCAATATGATGGAATTGATCAACAACATCGCCAAGCAAAGCGCTGGTCTTTCAGTGTTTGCTGGTGTCGGTGAGCGTACTCGTGAAGGGAATGACTTCTACCACGAGATGAAGGACTCCAACGTTCTCGACAAGGTTGCGATGGTGTTTGGCCAGATGAACGAGCCGCCGGGTAACCGTCTGCGCGTCGCATTGACCGGTCTGACCATGGCTGAACGTTTCCGAGATGATGGCCGCGACATTCTGCTTTTCATCGACAACATCTACCGCTTTACACTGGCCGGTACGGAAGTTTCCGCACTGCTCGGCCGTATGCCTTCTGCTGTGGGCTATCAGCCGACACTGGCTGAAGAAATGGGCCGTCTGCAAGAGCGTATCGCTTCGACCAAAGTCGGTTCGATCACCTCGATTCAAGCTGTTTATGTGCCAGCGGATGACTTGACAGACCCGTCACCTGCGACCACCTTCCAGCATTTGGACTCAACCGTTGTGCTTTCGCGTGACATCGCCTCGCTGGGCATTTACCCGGCTGTAGATCCGCTCGATTCGTCCTCCCGCCAGTTGGATCCGTTGGTGGTTGGTGAAGAGCATTACGCTACCGCCCGCGCTGTTCAGATGACACTCCAGAAATACAAGGAATTGCGCGACATTATCGCGATTCTCGGTATGGATGAATTGTCGCCGGAAGACAAGCTGTCCGTGTCTCGCGCTCGTAAAATTCAGCGTTTCCTTTCGCAGCCTTTCAACGTGGCCGAAGTCTTTACAGGCTCCCCGGGCAAGTACGTTTCCCTTAAGGATACGATCAAAGGCTTCAAAGGCATCTGCGCTGGAGAGTACGACAATCTACCGGAACAGGCGTTCTACATGGTTGGCGGTATCGAAGAAGCAATCGAGAAGGCCAAGACGCTGCGTTAATGTGGCATCAGCATAGGAGCCAGCGATGGTTATGACTGTACATTGTGATGTTGTCAGCGCCGAAGAGTCTATCTTCTCCGGCTTGGTTGAAATTGCGGTGTTTCCCGGCGAAGCCGGGGAACTTGGTATTTTGCCTCGCCATACGCCGTTGCTGACCCGCATCAAGCCAGGGACGATTCGCCTTAAGCTACAGAACCAAGCTGATTTTGAGCTGGTTTATGTTTCAGGCGGGATGCTCGAGGTTCAGCCTGACATGATTACTGTGTTGGCTGATACCGCAATTCGCGCACATGATCTGGACGAAGCCAAGGCAATGGAAGCTAAAAAACGTGCCGAGGAAGCTCTTGCCAATCGTCAAGCCGAGATGGATTATGCCTTTGCAGAGATCGAGTTGGCGCAAGCTATTGCTCAACTGCAAACGATCCAACGCCTGCGCAAATCGCACTAAATTCCTACTTTGGAATAAAAATGGGCAGCTTAGGCTGCCCATTTTTTTCACAAAAATGCAAATTACAATAGATTGATTCGTTTTTCCAGGCGTGCCAAATCGTCTCGTAGTGTATTAACCGCCAAGCTAAATGTTTGGATATCACGAGTTGGCGTGAGGAGATTGGAGTCCTCCGTTACATACTCAAAGACGTTTTGCGAAAAACGCTTAATTCCATTCTGCGATTGATTAGACAGGTTTTCGGCCATTAAGGCTATCCGACGTGCCGGTATGTCACCTAGCACTGATGCCAGATCAGCTTCAAAATCAAAACGCAAATTACGGAAAACAAAGGCAAGACATTCAGCCAGGTCAGCTGAGCCGGCGAGTTTGACTGAGGAAAACAAGGCATTGCGATTGGTCAATAGCTTGAAGAAGGTATCACTTGGCAGCGTTAGAACCACGTCCGATAAGTTAGCGTTTGGCGCCGGTTCGAACAAGCCCATATGACTAATGCAAATATCCAAATTAACTGAATTGGCCACTACACGAAATTGCGAGCCAGAAAATGGTCGTAAGCGATCAATAGCCCAAGATTCCTGTTGAACCAGATGATTCAGTACGGGGAGTATCAGTGCTTCAATATTCACAATGCTAGGCGCAAAAAGAGCACGAGCACGTTTAGAATTTAAAGCCGCGATGGAGCGCGACAACACCTAAAGCCATATTGAAATACTCGACCTTTTCCAGACCGGCACTCTCCATCATGTTTTTAAGTTCTTCTTGACCCGGATGGACGCGAATGGATTCTGAGAGATAGCGATAACTGTCAGAATCATTGGTCACAAGTTTGCCGACACGGGGTATAACCTTGAATGAGTAGAAGTCGTAAAGTGGGGCGAGAGGTTTCCAGACTTGTGAAAACTCCAACACAAGCAAACGACCGCCGGGTCGTAAAACGCGATACATTTCGGCAAGCGCTAAATCCTTGTGAGTCATATTACGCAGGCCGAATGCGACTGTTACACAGTCAAACCAGTCGTCCGGAAAAGGGAGCTTTTCCGCATCACACTGGGCAACCGGTAACATGTAGCCCTTATCAAGCAGACGATCGCGACCCCAAGCAAGCATTGCATTGTTGATGTCAGTCAGCCACACTTGGCCACTTTTTCCAACCCGCTTGGAGAAGGCTAATGATAAATCTCCTGTGCCGCCGGCGACGTCGAGGACGCGTGAGCCTTCACGGACGCCACTGCGCTGTATGGTGAATGCTTTCCAGAGTCGGTGCATGCCACCGGACATCAAATCATTCATCAGGTCGTAGCGACTGGCGACCGAATCAAAAACATCGGCAACACGACGTGCTTTTTCCTGCTCAGCAACAGTTTCGAAGCCGAAATGGGTAGTTTGATTTTTCATTGTTTAATGGTGTTGACCGCAGCTGCCGCCCGTTGGACGGGAAGAGGAGTCGATATCACGGGAAAGTCCCTGTACTTCAATCTGGTTCTGGTAATCCTGCCAAAGTTCATCATGGTGCTTGCCGAGGTTGTAAAGTAAATCCCACGAGTAAAGACCACTATCGTGACCGTCGGAATAAACGAGGCGCAGTGCATAGGTACCGACGGGTTCAATCCGCTCAATATCAATATTTCGCTTACCCGTTTGCAGGGTTTCTTGGCCAGGAGCATGGCCCCTAGCCTCAGCTGAAGGTGTAAATACTCGCAGATACTCAAAATCGAGAGTGAAAATCTCACCAGAAGCGTATGAGAGCTCTAGCAGACGGGATTTTTTGTGCAGCTTAATTTCGCTCGGTATCGGCGTATCCCGATCTATGCCTGCCATGTCGATCTCCTAAATATGTGTTGCATTTTAGCGCAATCACACACTGCTGCTCGAAGATAGATCAAGCGCCTGATAACTGATCCGATCGAAATCAGTGCCACGCTGGATAATCCGGTTCATCCGTAATTGCCAGTGGCTGTCGCCGGAAAACACCTCAAGAATACGCGTTGGGTGGAACATACCCGATGGCAGAACAATCGCTCCCTCTTCCTTGAAGGCGGGAACGGGCGGCAACAGAAATCCTTCGACAAGCTTGGCGCTGACACTACCATTACCGGCAAGAAAACGTACCCCTATACCAAGTGGCAAGCCTGGTAAGGTGGCAATGCCAACAATCACGCCACCCGATTCCTCTTGCATCAACCAGTTGGCCTGGGCGAGGAGGAAGTGCTCACCGTCGTGTGGGCACACTGCCATTAATTGTCCGTGCCGAATTTTCTGTTGCGGTTTAAGTCGGGCCAAGCGGAAGCCGTTGGCCGAATGATTGATGACCGACCAGTTGTCAATCGTGAAATGACTTTCACCATTGATCGACAGCGTTTGTCCGGGGACTGCCCGATCACCAAAGGTGAATAATTGGTCAAACTCGCCACGCGAATAGGTGCTGGCAATCGCCGGTTGTGTGAATTCCTTGCCGGAAACGAAAAAATACATGGCATCAAAGCCAACTGCTACCCGGGCGATTCCCTCCGTGGCAAATCGCCTGAATTTTCGTGGTGAAGACGACTGGGTCCATGGCCGGGACAAACGCTCCAGCAATTGAATCACGTGGCCGCTTGTTTCTTCCCCCAAGCCCAGTTGCGAGGGTGAAATACGCAACCGCAACTGGCTGAGCATGTGATTTATTTGCAAGCCAAGCCGCGTGGTATCGAGCCGGCGAGCATCGTGACCCAGGTTTTCAGCCAGCGCGCTGGGGTGGAGCGGGGCATCTTTCTTGAGTTCGACGATGTAGGGAGGGAATTCCAGATCATCATCAAGCGGATGAATAGAAATCAGCGGTGACCACAAGGCGGCCCAACGCCGGATTAGGTTCAAATTGCGCACACTATTGCTGTAGGGACTAGCAATGTCGATCAGCAATAATGCGGTATAAGCTGCCGCACAATGCGTTGCCTGAAAGCTGTTTTCCAAAGAGTCTTCAACGGGCGTATGGGCAACCCCAAAAGCCTCAGCGGCTTTGTAAAAACCGTGCAACTCCAGCCAGATGCCTGGTGGTAACTCACGCCGCGCCCGGTAGTGCTCAAGGATGATCATTCCCGTGTAATAAATACAGCGATGCAGGATCGAAGCAATTAATGCCGATTGTTGTTGCGGATTTTCAGCATCAGTTTCTTCCTGATGCGCACACATTCCATAGGCTTTGTGCATCTTGCGCCAGGCGGTGAGTACTTGCTGAAAACTTGCCTCTTCCGACTCACCAAGAATAAGTGGCTTGTTGTGATAAAGCCTGGCCATTTCCTCTTCAACGAAGCAGATCGGCACCCTGGCTTGCTCAAGCAAGGTGAGCATGATTCCGGGTGACGGTGGTGCGCTCAGCAGCGAGTCGATGAAGCGGATGAGTTGTAGTTCAGCTACAACCGGATTGGCCAGCGTCAGTTCCGAAAGGTAGTCCAACCCGGTTTGCAGATCGAGAATCAGTAAGGGCAGGCCGTTGGCAGGGGCGTTCATATCTTGGCCTTATTTGGCAGCAATATTCAGTACTTGTGAGAGGGCGCTGGACAATTCAACATTACTGACCATGGGGCGATCTGCTGATGTTTCGCGCTGCAACTTTCCCCAGATTGGTTCAGGGAAATGCGTGTCGTTTTGCCAACGGGGAATCACGTGCCAATGAACATGCGGAACCATATTGCCGAAGCTGGCCAGGTTGATTTTGTCCGGACAGAACAGTTGTCTAATAGCACCTTCAACCGCAAAAACCACCGACATCAACTGTGACTGTTGCCCCGGATCGAGGTCAGTCATCTCGCGGGCGTGCGTGTTCCAGATAACTCGGCAGAAACCCGGAAAGTTCGGGTCATTCACACGAATAACCCGACAATCCGGAGATTCCCAAAGCACCTCTCCACCAGGGGAGGTGCATAGTTCGCAGGCATGGTTACTGTTCACGTTATTAGCTCCGGTTACAGCCATAGGATTACTCCAGAGCATTGATAGCGCAAGTCGTTAGCTCATCGCTAAGAGGTATTTCACGGTCAACATCAAAATTCGTCAAAAATCAGAGCAAAACGCGCTCGATACCGCCGGTATTGGCTTTGGCCACGAAATCAGCCATCCAGTTTTCGCCGAGCAGGTGCTTGGCCAGTTCGACCACGATGTAATCCGCTTTGGTGTCGGCATCGTCGTCGTAGCGGCTAAGTCCTTGCAAACAGGCTGGGCAGGAAGTTAGAATTTTGACGTCGCCCTTGAAACCATCGGCCCGTAGCTTGGCCGCGCCTTTTTCGATCTCTTCCTGCTTGCGGAATTTCACCTGCGTGGCGATATCCGGGCGGGAGTAAGCGAAAGAGCCGGCGTCGCCACAACAGCGATCTGTCAATGGTACGTTCTGGCCCATTAGTGTGCTGGTTACCTGGAGCGCTGGATAAGCTTTCATCGGCGTGTGACAGGGCTCGTGGTACATGTAACGAGTCCCTTCGACGCCATCCAGTTTGAGACCCTTTTCCATCAGATATTCATGGATGTCGAGCAGGCGGCAACCGGGGAATATCTTGTCAAATTGGTATTTCAGCAGCTGGTCCATACAGGTGCCACAGGAAACGATCACCGTTTTGATATCAAGATAGTTCAGTGTGTTGGCGACGCGGTGGAAGAGTACGCGGTTGTCCGTCGTGATCTTCTGGCCTTTGTCGTCATCACCAGAGGAGGTCTGCGGGTAGCCGCAGCAGAGATAGCCCGGTGGTAACACAGTGGTGGCACCAACCTCGTAAAGCATGGCTTGCGTCGCAAGACCAACCTGGGAGAACAGGCGCTCGGAGCCACAACCGGGAAAGTAGAAAACGGCATCCGACTCTTCAGTGGTTTTCCTTGGGTTACGGATAACCGGAATTACCTTGTCATCTTCAATGTCGAGCAGGGCGCGCGAAGTGCGTTTCGGCAAATTGCCCGGCATCGGTCGATTGAGAAAATGGATGATCTGCGTTTTTACCGTCGGCGCACCGATTGTTGCTGGTGGATGGGCGCGGGTTTCCTGAATCAGGCCAAGGGCTTTAGCTGCCTTATGGGCCAGACGCTGAGCTTTGAAGCCGAAACCCATCATGCCAGCGCGCATTAGTTTTATCGTCGATGGATCCTTTAAATTAAGGTAAGTCATCGCCGCGACAGTGCCGGGACTGAAGCGCTTCTTGTTTTGCTTGCGCAGGAAGTTACGCATGGCGACGGAAACATCGCCAAAATCGATGTCGACCGGACAAGGCTTCAGGCAGCGATGGCAGACGGTGCAGTGGTCAGCCACATCGTTGAACTCGTCAAAATGTTTGAGCGAAATGCCCCGCCGAGTTTGCTCTTCATACAAGAAAGCTTCAATAAGTAGCGAAGTGGCCAGAATCTTGTTGCGCGGTGAATAGAGCAGGTTGGCGCGCGGCACGTGGGTCGAGCAGACCGGTTTGCATTTGCCACAACGCAGGCAATCCTTGATCGAAGCAGAAATCTTGCCGATTTCCGATTGCTCCATAATCAGTGATTCGGTGCCCAGCAAATTGAACGAAGGCGTATAGGCATTAGCCATGTCGCCACCGGGCATCAACTTGCCCTTGTTGAAATGGTTGTTCGGGTCAATTCTTTGCTTGTAGGCGCGGAAGGGGCCAATTTCTTCTTCCGTGAGGAATTCAAGCTTGGTGATGCCGATCCCGTGCTCGCCGGAAATTACGCCATCGAGCGAACGTGCCAGATACATGATGCGTTCGACCGCATGGTGCGCCGTCTGCAGCATGTCGTAGTTATCGGAATTGACCGGAATATTGGTATGCACATTGCCGTCACCGGCGTGCATGTGCAAGGCAACAAAGACACGGCCGCGCAGCACTTCTTTGTGAATGGCTTCAACGCGTTCGACGATCGGGCGATAGACGCCGCCGTCAAAAATTTTGCTCAACCGGGCGTGCAATTCCTGTTTCCAGGAGACGCGAACCGAATAATCCTGCAGGCGATGAAAAAGTCGAGGATTTTCCGCCCGATTGGTTAATTCGCCAGCCACCACGCAATAGGTAGAGAAATGTGATTCGGCCTCGGCCAGTGGCATGTCGAGATTTTCAAGCAGCCAGGCCCAACGCAGACGGACACTCTCGACGTAATCAATTGCCGCTTGTTGGCGGTCGCCGATCAATACATTGGTGTCGAGGGTCGTATCGCCCCGATGCAGGGGCAGGTCACCCTTGAGGAATTCACTCAGTGCGGTACATAGTGCCAGCTTGTTGCTGATCGACAATTCAATATTAATGCGTTCGATGCCGTCGCAATAATCACCCATACGTGGTAAGGGGATGACCACATCCTCATTCACCTTGAAGGCATTCGTATGGCGTGAAATGGCGGCAGTGCGCGAACGGTCGAGCCAGAATTTCTTACGTGTTTCCGCGTCGACCGCAATAAAGCCTTCAGCGCCGCGAATGTTGCACATGCGCACGACTGCCGATGCGGCAGCCATCACTGCATTTTCATCATGGCCGACGAGATCGCCGATCAAAACCATCTTCGGGCGGCCGTGCCGCCGCGCTTTGGTCGCGTAGCCGACGGCTTTGACATAGCGTTCGTCAAGATGCTCCAGGCCAGCTAACTGCACGCCGGCAGCGTGGCCGACCCCGCCCGGCTTGAAGTAATCGGTAATTTCAACAATGGCCGGCACGGCTTCGCGCACTTGGCCAAAAAATTCCAGACAAACCGTGCGCGATACTGGCGGCATCTTGTGCAGCACCCAGCGGGCGGCGACGATGATCCCGTCGGTACCTTCTTTCTGCACGCCGGGGATGCCCCCGAGGAATTTGTCGGTGACGTCCTTGCCTAGTCCGGTCTTGCGACAGGCGGCGCCGGGCATGGTCAGGACTTCTTCGCCAAGAAGTTTTTTGCCACTTGGGTCGAAACGCTTGAGGCGGAATTCGACGTCCTTTTGCTCGTGAATCTTGCCGTAGTTGTGATTGACCCGCTCAACTTCCAGCCAGTTGCCGTCCGGATCAACCATCTTCCACCAGGCCAAATTGTCGAGTGCCGTACCCCACAGCACGGCCTTCTTGCCACCCGCATTCATGGCGATGTTGCCACCGATGCAGGAAGCGCTGGCCGAGGTCGGGTCGACTGCGAAAACACGACCGGCACCGGAAGCGGCTTCTGCGACGCGGTCAGTCACCACGCCGGCACCAGTGCGAATGGTGGCGTAAGGCGTTTCATGGCCGGCGAGAACAAGTTCTTCAACCGGGCCAATATCGATCAGCTTTTCGGTATTGATGATTGCTGAGTAGGGCGTCAGTGGCACCGCGCCACCGGTATAACCGGTGCCGCCGCCACGCGGAATGATGGTCAGACCAGCTTCTATACAGCCACGTACCAGATGGCCGATTTCCTCTTCGGTATCGGGGTAGAGGACAACGAAGGGGTATTCAACCCGCCAGTCGGTGGCGTCGGTCACATGCGAAACACGCGCCAGGCCATCGAAAGCGATATTGTCTTTGCGCGTGTGCTTGCCAAGGTATTTTTGCACCTTGCGGCGCAGGTCAATGGTTTTACCGAAGTGTTCGGAAAAACGGTCAACCGCCAGTTGTGCTGCTTCAACCAGGCGCTTGACCTTGGTGGAGCGCTCCGGGTCTTCAGTTTCGGCAGAATGACGACGTTTTTCAACTTCAACCAGGCGATGTCGCAATGCAGCAACCAGCGCTTCACGTCGATCGCGATTGTCGAGCAAGTCATCTTCCAGGTACGGGTTGCGCTGGACGACCCAGATGTCGCCCAGCACCTCGTAAAGCATACGGGCCGAACGGCCGGTAACGCGCTCGCCACGGAGCTCATCGAGGATGGCCCAGTTATCGGCGCCAAGCAGGCGGATGACGATCTCGCGATCGGAAAACGAGGTGTAGTTGTAAGGTATTTCGCGCAGGCGGGCAGTCATGGCAGCAACCGGGGTCCGTCAAAAGATCAATTTTAGCGTATTGCGGCGCAACACACGGGACCGATAGACCGGGAAAATGGGCAAAGGGTTCAGTTTGGCAGGGCAGTTTGGGCGATTAGCCAGTAGCGGGCAAACTTGCCGAGCGCCATGAACAGGCAGCAAGGCAACCAATGCAGGCGCAACCAGCCGGCAGCGAGGCACAAGGCATCGCCAACCAAAGGCAGCCATGAAAGGAGCAGGGCCGGGCTGCCCCAGCGGGCGAGTTGGTCCTGGTGCGGCAGATTTTCCAGTTTTTTCCAGCGGGGCAGGGCGTAGCCACACCACCACGATGTCATGCCGCCTGCTGTATTGCCTAGTGTGGCAAGGGCAAGCGCCGGGCCGTATTCCTCGGGGTGCAGTTTTAGAAACCCCCAGAGCAGGGCTTCCGAGCCACCGGGCAGTACCGTGGCCGAGAGAAAACTGGCGGCCAATAGCCCCCAAAGTCCGCTTTCAGCCGTGACGTTTAACCACTCCACCCGTAGAATCTCCCTTTTGCCTTAAAGAATCGCGCCATGCATCCGGATTATCTCGAAAAAGTTCTCAACGCACAGGTCTACGATGTCGCCATCGAAACACCGCTTGACCTGGCCAGCAACCTTTCCGCCAGGTTTGGCAACAAGATTTTGTTGAAGCGCGAGGATCTGCAACCGGTTTTTTCTTTCAAGCTGCGTGGGGCTTATAACAAGATTGCCAGTCTTTCGCCGGAAAAATTAAAGCGCGGTGTGATCTGCGCTTCCGCCGGCAACCATGCTCAAGGTGTTGCGCTTTCCGCCGCCAAAGTGGGCTGTCGGGCGGTGATTGTGATGCCGACGTCGACACCAGGGATCAAGGTCGATGCGGTTAAAAGCCGAGGTGGCGAGGTGGTGCTGTTCGGGGATTCCTATGATGATTCCTACGCGCATGCGTTGGAGCTGGAAAAAGCCGAGAAGCTGACCTTCGTCCACCCCTTTGATGATCCGGAAGTGATTGCCGGGCAGGGCACCATCGCGATGGAAATCCTGCGACAGCATTCGCGCCATAGCGGGCCTATCCACGCTATTTTTTGCTGCGTTGGCGGCGGTGGGTTGATCGCCGGAGTGGCCGCTTACATCAAGCGCTTGCGGCCAGAAATAAAGATCATCGGGGTTGAGGCAAAGGATGCCGATGCGATGACCCAGTCGCTGGCCAAGGGGCATCGCGTTCGGCTGGAGCAGGTTGGGTTGTTTGCCGATGGTGCGGCGGTCAAATTTGTCGGCGAGGAAACTTTTCGCCTGTGCAAGGAATACGTTGATGAAATGATTCTGGTCGACACCGATGCGATCTGTGCCGCAATCAAGGATGTTTTTGAAGATACGCGCTCGATTCTTGAACCGGCCGGGGCGTTGGCGGTGGCAGGCGCCAAGGAATATATCCGCCAGCACAAGTTGAAGGACAAGACGGTGATCGCGATTGCCTCTGGCGCCAACATGAATTTCGACCGCCTGCGTTTTGTGGCCGAGCGCGCTGAAGTCGGCGAACGCCGCGAAGCCGTGTTGGCCGTGACACTGCCGGAAAAACCGGGGGCCTACAAGAAGTTCCTGGGGCTGATCGGTAAACGTAACGTGACTGAATTCAATTACCGTTACCACAATGCCGGCGAAGCCCATGTTTTTGTCGGTATTCAGGTGGCTGATCGCAACGAATCGAGCAAACTCGTTGAGCAACTGACCAAGCATGGTTATCCGACACTCGATTTGACCGATGATGAAATGGCGAAGAATCACATTCGCCACATGGTCGGTGGGCATGCGCCGCAAGTTTGCGAAAAGGGCATGCACGAGTTGCTTTATCGCTTCGAATTCCCCGAAAAACCCGGTGCGCTGATGAATTTTCTCACGCAAATGAGCGCCGGCTGGAATATCAGCTTGTTCCATTACCGCAATCACGGCGCTGACTACGGCCGTGTTTTGGTCGGTATGCAGGTGCCGCCGGGCGAAATGGGCGAATTCAAGGGCTTCCTGAAGAATCTTGGCTATGCCCATTGGGATGAAAGCCTGAATCCGGCTTACAAGCTTTTTCTTGGCTAATTCGATTTGGTTATTATTCTGTGAAAATTAATTCTTTCACAGAATAAAGAGCGGCGCCTAGACTCCAGTCATCACGTTTCAATACTTATTTGACTGGAGTTTGGTATGCGCAAATTTGCCCGTTTTGCGGTGTTGACCGCAGCATTAACCTTCACGAGCGCTTTCGCCCAGACGACGCTGCTGAATGTTTCCTATGATCCGACGCGCGAGCTTTACCGCGATTTTAATGCGGCATTTAACAAGCACTGGCAGGCGAAAACGGGTCAGCCGGTAAATATTCGTCAATCGCACGGCGGTTCCGGCAAGCAGGCGATGGGCGTTCGCGATGGTCTGGAGGCGGATGTTGTCACGTTGGCCCTGGCTTACGATATTGATGCGCTGGTCGAACGCCAGTTGTTGCCGGCTGACTGGCAGAAGCGTATGCCGCACAATTCATCGCCTTACACCTCAACCGTCGTTCTTCTGGTGCGCAAGGGCAATCCGAAAAACATCAAGGATTGGGGTGATCTGGCTCGACCCGGTGTCAGTGTTATTACACCGAATCCGAAAACCTCGGGCGGTGCTCGCTGGAACTATCTCGCCGCCTGGGCCTGGGCGTTGAAACAGCCGGGTGGTAATGAGCAAAAGGCCAAGGAATTGGTCGCGGCGATCTACAAAAACGTGCCGGTGCTTGATTCCGGAGCGCGTGGTTCGACCACGACTTTCGTTGAGCGCGGCTTGGGTGATGTGTTGATCGCCTGGGAAAATGAGGCGCAGCTTGCGGTCAACGAGATCGGCAAGGATAAATTCGAAATTATTGCGCCGAGTCTGTCGATTCTGGCTGAGCCCCCAGTGGCGGTGGTCGATAAGGTCGTCGAGAAGCGTGGCACTCGGCTAACGGCGCAGGCCTATCTCGATTATCTCTATTCGGAAGTTGGTCAGAACATCGCCGCCAAGCACTATTACCGACCGCGCGATAGCAAGGTGGCGGCACAGTACGCGGCGCAATTCCCAAAAATCAAACTGGTCACTATCGACGATACCTTTGGTGGCTGGCAAAAGGCCCAAAAAGCGCATTTCGCTGATGGCGGTACGTTTGATCAGATCTATCTGAAGAAATAGGAGAAGGCCATGCCGCACACAGAATTGATCACCAAGGCCACTCGGGCCGGAGTTTCTGCCGAACTGGTCGGGATCAATAGCGGCCATGATCTGGCGCTGGCTCGTCTGGCTCGGGTGGAACTGGCCAAGAGTAGCTCGTTTGGCTTGCCGCAGATCGATTGCCGACTCACCCACAGTAGTCGCAGAGTGGCCTACAATTCCCGTTCCACATCCGGAGCCGAGATATGAAAATCGCCAACAATGTCACCGAACTGGTCGGCAACACCCCGCTGGTTCGCCTTAATCACATTATCGAAGGCTGTGGCGCAACCATTGCGGCCAAGCTGGAGTTCTTTAACCCGGGCCATAGTGTCAAGGATCGCATTGCAGTTGCCATGCTGGAAGCCGCCATGACAGCTGGCAAAATTGGCCCGGATACCATCGTTCTGGAGCCGACTTCGGGTAATACCGGCATCGGTCTGGCCATGGTCTGTGCGGCGCGCGGCATCAAGTCAGCCTTTGTCATGCCGGAAACGATGAGCCGGGAGCGCAAATTACTGCTCAAAGCTTACGGGGCTGATCTGATTTTGACCCCGGGCCCGGAAGGCATGGGAGGGGCGATCAAAAAAGCAGAAGAAATGGCGGCGGCAGATTCCCGTTATTTCATCCCGCAGCAGTTTGAAAATCCGGCCAATCCGGCAGTTCACCGCAGCACGACGGCTGAGGAAATCTGGCGTGATACCGATGGTCTGGTCGATATTTTTGTCGCTGGCGTGGGTACGGGCGGCACGATTACCGGTGTCGGCGAAGCGCTCAAAGCGAAGAAGCCGGGCATTCAGATCGTTGCTGTTGAACCCGATGCTTCGCCGGTACTTTCCGGTGGCGCCAAGGGGCCACACCCGATTCAGGGCATCGGCGCCGGTTTCGTCCCGGGCGTGCTGAATACGGCAATTTACGACGAAGTGATTCGCGTCAAGAACGATGACGCTTTTGCCATTGCCCGCCGCATGGCAACGGATGAAGGCTTGCTGGTGGGTATTTCCTCCGGCGCGGCAACCTGGGCGGCGCTCGAACTGGCCAAACGGCCGGAAAATGCCGGCAAGTTGATCGTTGTCATCATTCCTTCTTTCGGCGAACGCTATCTGTCGACGGCGCTATATCAGCATTTAGAGGTGTGAGCATCTTCGACCAGCCGATCGACCGGTGTGACTCCGACGCCATCAAGTGGCGCAAGTACGCCGGTCGCGACATTCTGCCGTTGTGGGTGGCCGACATGGATTTTGCCGCGCCGCCCGCCGTGCTCGATGCCTTGCAGCAGCGCATCAACCACACGGTTTTCGGTTATGGCGGAGCGCTGCCTTCGCTCACAGAGTCAGTGCTTACTCACCTTGAGAGCGAATACGGCTGGTCGGTGTCAGCGGAGTCAATTGTCTGGTTGCCGGGCCTGGTCACTGGTCTCAACGTCGCTTGCCGCGCAGTCGAAGGTGAGGCGCTGACCGCAACACCAATCTATCCGCCTTTTCTCTCGGCACCACGCTTTTCCGGCCGGGTGCTGAATCAGGCGGAACTGGCGTGCACAGAGAGTCATTGGCATTGGGACAAAATTGCCCTGAAAAACGCGTTGACCGCAGCAACCCGGCTTTTTCTCCTTTGCCATCCGCACAATCCGGTTGGGCGCTGCTGGGGGCGGTCGGAACTTCTCGAACTGGCTGACTTCGCCGAAGAAAATGATCTAATCGTCTGTTCCGACGAGATTCATTGTGGCCTGATCCTTGATGCGGATAAACGCCATATTCCCTTCGCCAGTCTTTCCCCAGCGGCGGCGAAGCGCTGCATTACGCTGATGGCGCCATCGAAAACCTACAACATCCCTGGTCTTGGCTGCGCTTTTGCCGTTATTCCCGATGCCGCGTTGCGCCGTCGCTTTCTCCACGCCATGGAGGGCATCGTGCCGCATGTCAATGTGCTCGGATTGGTGGCCTGCGAAGCGGCTTACCGTGATTGTGCTGATTGGCATCGCGAGTTGATTGCCTACCTCGTAACCAATCGCGACTTGGTAAATGCTGCGGTCAACGCCGAAAAAAGGGTAAAAATGAGCCGCGTCGAGGCGACCTATCTGGCCTGGATCGACGTTCGCCAACTCGGGCTGACCAATCCGGCGGCGCACTTTGAAGCGCACGGGCTTGGCCTTTCCGACGGAACTGATTTTGGTGCACCGGGCTGGCTACGGCTGAATTTTGGCTGCTCGCGCCAGACACTCGTTGAAGCCCTGCGGCGTTTTGCCAAGGCGTGTCAGGCGGCATGAATCCATACACCTTGACGCTGATCTCGCTGATCGTTGCTCTATTTACCCAGTCGCTTGCTGCTGGCTTGTCGATTGAGCTGTATCTGCGCAAGGATTTGCTGCGTTCTTCCCGGCGCATCTGGCTAGCGTTTGCGCTGGGTACTTTAATGCTCGCGCTACAACATGGCTACAGCCTCGAACTGGCGATGCGCACCGGGCTATACGATATGCGGCAGGCGGTGATGGCGGGTTTGGTCGGCGTACTTTTCGCCCTCGGCATCTACGGACTCAGGCGTCAACAGTCCTGAACGTACCCGCTTCGGTCACGATCCAGTCCAGTCGCTGATCGTGGCTTTCCGGCCGGATGCTATCCAGACGATTAATCTCGAAACCAACACCAATGGCTAACGGGCGAGGTGAGAGCGCCGCCAGCGTTCGGTCAAAATAACCGCCGCCGTAACCGAGGCGATAACCGGCCGCGTCAAAGCCGTTTAAGGGCATAAGAATCAGATCCGGCACCAGCCATGCCCCGGCCATCGGCGTTGGGATGCCGTAGCGGTCAGCTTCGAGTGGCGTGTCCGCGTTCCATTCGCGAAAGGCCAACGCCGTATTCTCGGCCAGAACAACCGGCAAGGCGGCGTATGTGCCGAGCTCAGTCCAAGCCGCAATGACGGCGCTGACATCTGGTTCATGCTTGATCGGCCAGCAAAAGGCAGCCACTTTGGGTGGCGAGAAGGCGCCGCGCAGATGCGCCACGATACGTGCCGAGAGTTCGGCATGCGTTGCTTCTGCCAGTATTGATCGGCGCGTCACCATTTCTCGCCGCAACACCCGTCGCCAGGCCGTGTTATCCTCGTTCGATTGCCTCATAAGTCTAATTTAGCATGAAGTTCAGCCTTCTCCTTCTTACCCTCTCGCTCGCCTTTCCCGCTTTTGCCCAAGATAGCCGCGACGTGGCTTTCCTCACCGCCCGTGACGCTTTTCGCGCCGGTGATCGCAACAAACTTGAACGCGCGGCTGCCCAGGCCGGAACGCATGATTTGGCCCCATATATCGAAAACTACCGTTTACGGATGTTCATGGACCAAGGGGATAGCGCTGCCATGCGGGATTTTTTCGAGCGCTATGACAAGAGTTATGTCGTCGAGAAATTGCGAGCCGACTGGATCCGCTGGCTGGGTAAGCGCTCCGCATGGAACGACGTAGAAACCGAATACGCCTTGATGATCGCCCCCGAGCTGGATGTCATTTGCTACAACCAGAAAGCCCGGCTTGCCCGGGATGATAAAACTGTGCTCGACGAGGCGGAAAAGCTCTGGCTGACACAACTCGAGCCACCTGAAGCTTGCCGCCCGGTGCTTGAGGCGCTGGTGACCAATCAACGTATGTCGGCCGACGATGTCTGGAATCGGGCGCACCGCCAAGTAGAAGCAAACCGACCCACCTGGGCCAAGACAACGCTAAATTATTTGCCTGAAAGCCAGGTCGTTGAGGCGCGCGCTTTTGATAGCGCGATCAACAGCCCGATGGCCTATCTGGTTCGACAACCGGCCAACTGGTCGGCCAACCGTTCCGGCCGGGAAGTGGCAGCAATTGCCATTCAGCGCATTGCGATCAATGATCCACGTGTGGCGGCTGATGAGCTGGAAAAAATAAAATCTCGTTTACAGGATAGCGAACGGCAGTGGGCCTGGGGTCAAATTGGCTTGCAAGCCGCCAAACGTCACATGCCTGAGGCAATCAACTGGTATGCCAATGCCGGAAAATCGGCGCTTTCTGATGATGGCTATCAGTGGAAGGTCCGGGCCGCACTGCGCGTCCAAGAGTGGGGTGTAGTGCGTGACACCATTCAGGCAATGCCGGCACAACTTGCAGCGTTATCCGAATGGGTTTATTGGCTCGGCCGCGCCCAAAAGTCCGGCGGGCGAACCACCGAAGCGGATGCGCTATTTGAAAAAATATCCGGCCAGGCCAATTTCTACGGCAACCTGGCCGATGATGAACTAGGCCGGACAGTGATGCCGCCGCCCAAGGCAAAAGCACCGACCAGTGAGGAGCAGAAGGCCACTCGCGAAAATCTGGGGATTCGTCGAGCCATGACTTTCTTCCGTCTTGAAATGCGCACCGAAGGCGTCAAGGAGTGGAACTGGTCAATGCGCGGCATGGGTGACCGCGAACTCCTCGCTGCCGCCGATCTTGCCAAGCGTAACCAGATATGGGATCGCGTCATCAATAGCGCAGACCGCACCAAGACCGAGCATGATTACTCGCTGCGTTATCTTTCTCCCTACGGCGAACACGTCCGCTCGGCGGCGCAGAATCAGTCTCTCGATGATGCATGGGTATATGGCCTGATGCGCCAGGAAAGTCGCTTCATCACCTCGGCAAAATCAAATGTTGGTGCTTCGGGTCTGATGCAATTGATGCCGGCGACAGCGAAATGGGTCGCCAAGAAAATCGGCATGCAGAATTATGACCACGGCCGGGTCAACGATACCGAAACCAATGTATTGCTCGGCACCAGCTACATGCGCCTAGTCATGGAAAATCTCGACAACCACCCGGTGCTGGCCTCGGCGGCGTATAACGCCGGCCCAGGTCGCGCCAAGAAGTGGCGCGCCGATCGTCCGCTGGAAGGCGCGATTTACGCTGAAACTATCCCGTTTGGTGAAACCCGTGACTACGTTAAAAAAGTCATGAGTAACTCAATCTATTATTCAGCCTTATTCACCGGCAAGCCAGATTCCCTGAAGGCCCGCCTCGGCACTGTTGGTGCACGTAATTCAGATCCCATGAAGGATACCGAGCTGCCTTAGCGCTTACCAATATGTCGACACCGCCAGATTCCCTAGAAACGATTAGTGCTTGCCGGGTGCTCTTCCTGCAGCGCCTTGGTGCCCTGATACAGGAAAGTGGCACCCTCTCCGGGCCGGCCATTCAGGCCATTCAACGGGGTGCGAGTGCATATTTTGACGGGGTTATTGCCGGCAACGAACGCAACGGATTTCATCAGGAAGTGGACGGCTTGACTTCGTCGCGCCTGACGCTCGTGGGTGAAGATGAGCTTGAGCTGGAAATCCGGCTGGATAATTTGAGTTCCCGATTGTTTCAGGAAACTGGTGGCGATCTCTGGAAAATCCATCTGCGCTTCATCACCTTGCTCAAGCGGCCGGATCTCTCGAAAACCAGTAACCCGGTTGGCCCCAACGCCATTGTGCAGGGTCTGGAGGAAATGTTTGCTGCAGCCGGCGCCAGCAACCTCGACAAAAAACTCGATCTGCTGGAGCGAATAGAAGCCAAGTTGCTGGAAAAGCTGCCTCTGCTTTACGTTGAGATTGACCACTTTCTTGTCGGGCATGGCGCCGAAGCTGCTCAGCCAAGCATCATTACGACGGCCGAAACTGCCCAGAAGAGTGCAGCTGCCAGCGAGAGTACATTACTCGCCCTGCAGCAAGCCTTGCTCTCACGGATGCCCAGCATGCCGCAGTCAAATTCGGGCGGGGGCGGTGGGTATGGTGGAAACGGCGGTGGCAGCGGAAGTGGTGGTGCAGTTGCCTCCTTGTTGTCCCAGGCAACGTTGGAGCGGCTGATCTTCCGACTGGATGAACTGGATCGGCAGGGGCAGTTTACGCCGACATTCAAGGCCGGTACTTCTCCCCAGCTAGAAATGCTTATTCCCGGTCTTTTCTCAGAGGCGGAGGCGCATCCGGTGAGTCAGCCAAAATCTCTGAGCGCGGCCGAACTGGGCATTCCGGCGATGGCACCAGAGGCGCTCGCCATTGATACGCTGGCGATGATCTTTGAAACAATTTTTGATCATCCCGTTTTGCCTGACACCCTTAAGGCGGTGATTTCCAGCCTGCAAATCACCATGCTAAAGCTCGCCATGCAGGATGCCACATTCTTTACCGATGCATCTCATCCCGCCCGCTTGCTCCTCGATAAAATGGGTTTGGCGATGCTTGGCTTACCAGTCGATGTGCCGGCGCGGCACCCGATATGCAAGCAATTATTTGAAATTGCCGGACAACTGCGCAGCCAGTTCAGCGGCGACATTGCTGTTTTTAGTACTGCTTTGGGACAAGTCGAAGCGCTGATCGCTGATCGAAATGCCAGCATTGCGAAGGCTGCCGAGCCGTATATTGAAATGTTGCTGCAATTCGATGCGCGCGATCAGGCCGCAGTCGCGTCACGTCTTGCTCTCGATAAACTGCTGGTGGGGTTTGTCCCCGCGCCAGTCCGGGAATTTCTCGACGACATCTGGCTGAAGGTGCTGCAACTGGTATGGACCGAATCTGGTGCGGAAAGTAGCCAGTGGCAAGCACATCAAGTGGTTATTCATGACCTGTTGTGGACGTTTCAGCCGAAGGCCATCGCGGCGGATCGCAAGGCATTGGCCAAGCGCTTACCGGAAATTTTGAAGTTGCTGAAGAGTGGCATGGAGCGCGTCGGCATGCCAGTTGAGGCGCAGGCCGCATTTCTCGATGTCAGTTTCGCCTTGCAAACACAAGCGCTGCGCGCGTCACAGGTGGCCAGTCCAGTCGACAGTGCCAACGTTGAGTCAGACGCATCCAGCGAAGTCAGTGACATGCTGCCGGCGGCTGGTGAAAAATGTATCGGTGAAATCCGCTCCGGCGACAAATGGCTGCGTACTTTCGGTTTTGCCCGCAATTATTTGGCTCCGGTGCGGCCTCTAGCTTGCCAGCCTGGTGATTGGCTCGAATTCAGTCCGCAGGAGGGCGAAACAGAGGTTGCCCGGCTTTGTCACATCACGCCAAATAATCAATGGGCGCTGCTTTACAATCCGGAATCCGAGCATGCCCTGGCGATTCATTTGGCCATTCTGGAAAAGCAATTCAGCGATACGGTCGCCCATGTCTGCAGCTCAATCTCGCTGTTTGATGCCGCTGCTAACCGGGCTTTACACCGAACGGTAAAGAACTGAGGCGTCATGGCGGCATCGAACTGGTCACAAGGCTCCCCGAAAAAGGCTAAATTGTCTTAAAATCTGTGTTTTATGAAACAAGTTTCCGGGGTTCCACATGGACATCAAAAAGGTCTTGCTACTGGGGGGTAGCGGTTTCGTCGGTACCTACATCGCCAATCGCCTGTCGCAGCGCGGTATCGAAGTTACCATTCCGACGCGCCGTCGTGAGCGCACCAAGGCGCTGATCATTCAGCCCGGTGTCGATATGCCGGAAGCTAACATCCACTGCGAAGCAGAACTAACCGAATTGATGCGCGGCCACGATGCCGTCATCAATCTGGTCGGCATTCTCCATAGCCGTGACGTGCAATTCCCGTATAGCCATGACTTTGCTCAGGCACACGTCGAACTGCCGAAGAAAATTATCGCCGCCTGCAAGGCCACCGGCGTTCGCCGTCTGGTTCACATGAGCGCCCTGCACGCCAACCCGAAAGCACCTTCCGAGTATCTTGCCTCGAAGGGCGATGGTGAAGCGATTGTCATGGCGGCAAAGAATGATCTTGACGTTACGGTTTTCCGTCCGTCGGTCATTTTTGGTCTGGGAGATTCTTTCCTCACCATGTTCGCGAATGTGTTGAAGAAATTGCCCTTCTTCCCGCTGGGTTTTGGTCAAGCCCGCTTCCAGCCAGTGTGGGCGGCGGATGTTGCCGACGCTTTCGTCGATTCACTGTCTGATGTGTCCACGTTCGGTCAGGCCTACGACTTGGTTGGTCCAAAAGTTTATACGCTGCGCGAACTGGTTGATTACACCGCCAAGCTTTGCGGTAGCAACGCCAAAATCATCCCGCTGCCGGAAGGTCTGGCTTATCTGCAGGCTGGCCTGATGTGGCTGGCACCATCGCCGATGATGTCGCCGGACAATCTACGTTCAATGCAGGTTGATAGCGTTTGCGATGGCAGTTGCAATATGCCAGCCAACTGGCAGCCCACCGCGCTCGAAGCGATTGCGCCGAGTTATATCGCGCTCAATACGCCGAAAGGCAAGCTCGACAGCTTCCGCTACCGGGCGGGGCGATAAGCGGCCTTCGCCGCCGATGAAGATTTTCATTGTCGGCGGCGCCGTTCGCGACGCATTACTCGGCCGTCCCAATGCCGACCGCGACTATGTCGTGGTCGGTGCCACGCCGCAAAGCATACAAGCAGCAGGCTATCGCCCGGTCGGCAAGGACTTCCCGGTTTTCCTGCATCCCCGGACGCATGAGGAATATGCGCTGGCCCGGACCGAGCGCAAGAGTGGCCACGGCTACCACGGCTTCACTTTCCACGCAGCGCCCGATGTCACCCTGGAAGAAGATCTCGCCCGTCGCGACCTGACCATCAATGCGATGGCCAGAGGCCCGGAAGGGGAGTTGATCGACCCTTACTGCGGTCAACGCGATTTAAAAGCCAAAATCCTGCGCCATGTTGGCCCGGCTTTTGCCGAAGATCCCGTTCGTGTGCTGCGCCTTGCCCGTTTTGCCGCCCGTTTCAGTGACTTTTCCGTCGCCCCGGAAACACTCGATTTAATGCGCCACATGGTGGCCAGTGGCGAGGTTGATCATCTGGTAGCAGAGCGTGTCTGGCAGGAACTGGCCAAAGGCCTGATGGAGGACAAGCCCTCGCGTATGTTCGAGGTGCTGCGTGATTGCCATGCGCTGGCGCACCTGCTCCCCGAAGTCGATGCCCTGTTCGGTGTCGCGCAACGTGCGGAATACCACCCGGAGATCGATACCGGCATCCATACCATGATGGTCATTGACCAGTCCGCGCGGCACCAGTTTTCTCTCCCAGTGCGCTTCGCTGCGCTCACCCATGATCTCGGCAAGGCGCAGACGCCAGCCGATTTGCTGCCTCGGCACCATGGTCATGAGGAGCGCAGCTTTCGCCTGACAGAAATGCTTTGTACCCGTCTGCGTATACCGAATGATTGCCGCGATCTGGCCCTTTTGATGGCGCGCTATCACGGCAATATTCATCGGGCGGCAGAATTGAAGGCCAGCACCATCGTTGCGCTCTTCGAAAAAACTGATGCATTGCGCCGGCCAGAACGTTTCCGCCAATTGCTCGATGCCTGCCTGTGCGACTACACCGGCCGTTTGGGCTGGGAAGATCGGGCTTACGACAGCCCGCAACGCCTGCTCACGGCACTTGCTGCGGTCAACGCCGTTGAAGCAGGCAAAATTGCCAGCGCCTGCAGTGATAAACTGAAGATCCCCGAACGCATTCATGCGGCGCGGGTCAGTGCTGTCAGGCAGGTACTAAATGAGGCGTGAAAGCAACCAGAGCAGTAACGAAAAAATGATCGTCGTGGCGAACGGGAAGGTATAGGTCCGGCCGCGCAGCCGGAAAACCATGTCGCCTGGCAACTTGCCAAAGCGAATAAATCGCGCCAGATGCGGGCTGATGATGCCGAGCAAGAATATCGCGATCACCAGTGTCAATATCCACTTCAACATTTTGCCTTGCGCCGCAGGGTGAAAGTCGCATTAAATCACGCTTCACTCTGACAGATCGCCATGATAAAAACTCAAATCGTTGAAGGGCTCGAAGTCTATTCCTGCCTGCCGAGCAAAAAGACTAACAAGCGCCCCGTTCTCTTTGTACACGGTGCTTTTGCCGGCGGCTGGATGTGGACCGAAACCTTCATGCCGTTTTTGGCGAAGGCGGGCTATCCCTGTTACGCCTTGTCGCTGCGTGGCCATGGTGGCAGTCATGGGCGTGATCATCTCGACTGGCACTCGATCACCGACTATATCGATGATGTCAAAACTGTCGTCGATTGGCTAGGAAACACCCCGGTGTTGGTCGGCCATTCAATGGGCGGTTTCGTCATCCAGAAATATCTCGAGCATCATGAGGTTCCCGGCGTGGCGCTTGTTTGCTCGGTACCACCGCAAGGCTTGATCGCCTCACAATTCCACTTGATGTTCCAGAAGCCACAGTTATTTATGGAACTCAACAACATCATGTCCGGCGATTACACAGATGCCGATGCGCTGCGCGATTCATTATTTGCTGGTGAAGTCGATGAGGCAATGCTCGCTGCCTGGCTGACCCGCATGCAGGCTGAGTCGCACCGGGCGTTGTGGGATATGTCGATGTTCAACCTGCCCAATCTGCACGCCATGCATCGGCCACCGATGCTGATTCTGGGTGCCGAGCACGATGCGCTGGTGCCGGCTTTTCTCGTGCAGGCGACCGCCAGCACCTATGGCCTGACGGCGCATATCTTCCGCGATATGGGCCATGCCGTGACCCACGAAAAAGAGTGGACATTGGTAGCCGAAGCCCTGCGTGTCTGGCTAAGTGAGTCAGTTCAATAAACTGAATGCCGCGTCAAACACTTGGCGCGGTTTTAGAATTCAGGCTTTGACGTCAATGCCATTGCCCAGATTGGGCGGGTTGCTGGCGATTTGCGGCAGGGCTTGCAATAGCTGCAGGGCCGATTGCTCCTGAATATCCATCGCTTTTTTGAGCACCAATGCACTCACTGCATCGCCGGTTTGTGACTGCGTTAACGCGGTGCTTAAGCTACCAATAGAAGATACATCCATCTAGCGTTTGCTCCAAAAATTGAAAACTATTACTTTAGTGTAGCTTCCATTCACGGAAAATCAATGACGAAGCAAGAAAAGCCCAATCACCCTTCGGCAATTTCGACTGCCATTCGCCTCAAGCACAAGCGAAAAACGGAGTTTGCTGCACATATTGATGCGCTCGAGAGTGAGCTGCTAGCCGATATTGAGTCGTTCGATCTGGAGGCCGCCGAGCTTTCGGCCCGGCGCGAGCAAGCTGCCAGCTCACGCGGAGGTATGAACGATGCTGCCTTGGTCTTCCCGGAAATCGTTCCTGCCAGCCCGTGGCACTCAGCCAGCGTTGAGCAAGAAAAAGTACAAGCCATACAGCCAGAGCGAAAGCTACAGCGCAGCAGCTTGCTTTGCGAGTTACGGCAGCAAGCCGAATTACGCCAGCGAAAACTGCATGCGGCAAGCACGGATCGAACTTTGGCTAATGAGAGCCTGGATCAGGCGCTCAAGCATCTGTTCTTTTTTCTCCATGATTTTGTCCAGCAGCTCAATATTCTTAAGCCACCCATTCCGCGTGATTTCGCGTTGTTGGAACAATATGCGATAAGCCAATTGTCCTGGCGGGAGGGTTTTGCTGATTACCGGACACAAAGCCAGAGTGCGGGTGCTTTGGTTGAGCTGGTTACGTTTACTTGCCGCCTGAGCGGCAAAGGCGTGCCAATTATCGAAAAGGATGGCCCGGCGGTTGAGCCATTCCGGCGACTGCTTTTTGATTATGGTCTGCCGTTCAATTGCAAAGAATACAAGAACCAACGGCGCTATGTCGAGCGCGCGGAGTTTGAGGTTCGCGGCGAAATTAGTGTCAGTGCGCGCTGGCGGGCTGATTTTGATCAAGGGCGGTTGATCCTTGAAACCCGAAATTTGGAGCGCCTGGGCAGTGCGGTGTTCTCCATTCATCCTGAGTGCATCGACTATCCGTTACTGGACGACTTTGGCCGACTGATTCTCGGTCAGGCCAATCATTTTCGCGAATTGGCCAACCGCCATTAGCGCATTACAGGCGGTGGCTTTGGTCACCCTTGGCAAAACCGCAGAGATCTTCGTCAATCCCCCGGCCAATGGCGATGACCTTGAATAACTCACCCATTTCGTGCGGCATCAGTAATTTATTGACCGCGCCAGCCGCCCGGATATAGTCGAGTGATTCGTTGGGTAATTCAGCCAAGCAGTCGAGAATGCCGCAGTTGAGCAGGAATTGTCCCTGGCTGGTGTAACCCAGCAGGCCGAGTCCAGCACGGTGGGCGGCAGCGATAATTGCCGTGAAATCGACGTGGACCGTAACATCCTGCAATCCTGGGAGATAAAAAGGGTCAGGATGTGCGAGATGACGGTAATGGCACATCAGCGTGCCGCGTCCGCGCTGCTGATGATAGAACTCGCGTCGGGGAAAGCCGTAATCAATTAGAAGCAGGGCGCCACAATCCAGTCGATGCGCCCATTCGGCTGTCCAGGCGCGAGCCGCCAGGCTGATCTCGCTTTCGAAGCCCGGGGGAAGCTGGCATTGCTCGCCAATTTCTTCGGCCGCTGCCAGAAGGGTACCTGTTGCCGGGCGTTCGCTCCAGGTGAAAGAACCCTCGGCATCGACTGAAACGCCCCGATTGAAAATGCCGTCCTCCCGCCAGGCAACGATCTCGGCTGGCAGAGCATCCAGCAGTTCGTTGGCCAATACCACGCCGGAAAAGGCCTCCGGCAGGCAGTCCAGCCATTCGACCCGGTGCAGCAAATGCGGTGCTGCGGTAGTAATTGTTTCTTGTTGGCGTTGGCGAAGTTCGGTTGATATGTCGAGAATCTGATATTGCTCAGGCAAGCAATCGAGGCGTTCCAGTGCCAACAACAAATCCGCCGCCAGCCGCCCAGAACCGGCGCCCACTTCGAGAATTCTCGGCGCTGAACGACGCATGATTTCCTGTATCTGAAAGGCGAGGGCCTGGCCAAACAAGCCGGTCATTTCCGGGGCTGTGACGAAATCACCTGCCGAGCCAAACTTTCTTGCGCCGGCGGTGTAATAACCCAGACTTGGCGCATACAAGACAGCTTCCATGAAGCGGCCAAATGAAATCCAGCCACCGGCGACAGTGATTTCATTGACAATGAACTGCTGCAGTCGTTGGCTATGCGCCTGCGCCTCAGGATCTGGAGTCGGTAATTGCGTCATGATGCCTCTTTAAAACGCGGATTTTAGCTGTCAAAGTGCCGAATGATTGCCTAAATGTGCTATTTTTTCGACTTGTTATAAGGGGGCGACAAAAAATGCAAGTTAAACAAATTATCAACCGAAAGGTTGGTGGGCTGAGCGGTAAATTGGGTGAACTTAACGCCATCAGACCTGAGCTTTTACTGGTGTTTGGCTCGAATGAGCACTTTTTGGGTACGTCGCTCCATGAGAGCTTGCGTCAGGCTTTTCCCGAGGCGCATTTACTAGGTTGTTCGACGGCAGGCGAGATCACCCCAGAGGGGGTAGATGATGGCACCTGCACGGTTACGGGTGTGCATTTCGACAAGGTTCGTCTAATGCCTGCCAGTACCAGCCTTGCCGGCATGGATGATTCTTATGCCGCTGGTGAACGCCTCGGCCAGCAACTTGCTGCGGTGGACCTAAAGGCCGTGCTGGTTTTCGGGCCGGGGGTCAAAATCAACGGCAGTGCTTTGGTCAATGGCATTGCCAGCATCATTGGTAATGCCGTACCGATTACTGGTGGTTTGGCCGGCGATGGCGGTGCCTTCAAGCAGACGTTTACCTTGGGCAATGCCGGTGTGGCCGATGATCGTGTCGTGGCGATTGGCCTTTGTGGCGAGCAACTGCGCTTTGGGCACGGTTCTTTCGGTGGCTGGGAGCCCTTTGGCCCGGCACGCAAGGTAACTCGCTGTGAAGGCAATGTGCTCTTTGAACTTGATGGCGAGTCGGCGCTGGCGGTTTATAAGCGGTATCTCGGTGATCACGCCAAGGACTTGCCAGCTTCCGGGCTGCTGTTCCCCTTTGCCATGCTCGGTGAAGACCACAGTGCCATTGGTTTGATCCGTACCATTCTCGGGGTCGATGAAGCCACGGGGAGCCTGACGCTGGCCGGTGAAATCAATGTCGATGGCTATTTGAAGCTGATGCATGCCAGCACCGACAAACTGGTCAATGGTGCGGAATCGGCGGCCCAGGCTGCCGCCACCATGCTGGAAACACCGGGCGAATGCCTGGCGCTTCTGGTGAGTTGCGTCGGACGCAAGCTTGTCATGGGGAATCGAGTTGATGAAGAGGTCGAAGCGGTCGCTGATGTTTTCGGTAGCCGGGCACTGCTCACCGGCTTCTACTCTTATGGCGAGATCAGCCCCTTTACACCGGGGTCTTCCTGCAAGCTGCATAACCAGACGATGACCATCACCTACCTCGGCGAGGTCTGAGCCCTGCCAGGCATGCAGAAAACCCTTCTCCGGCAGCTTAAGCGCAGCATGGGTGTCGGCGACGAGGCCGAACTCAACGCTGTGTTGAGCGCCATGCGCACTGCGGCGGAGGCTGCCGAGCCTTCCCTGCGTGGCGTGCTGGAAGGTTTTGGCGACTTTCTCGGCCGGGTTGGTTCGTCATACGAACAATACGAACGCGATCTCGACTTGCGAACGCGCAGCCTGGAGATTTCGTCGGCTGAGCTTTCGGGCAGCAATGAAAAATTGCGTCATGAGTTGCTCAGCAGAGAAGGCGCTTTGAGTTCATTGCGCGAAGTCGTGCGTGACTTGCTACACAGTACTGGTTCTGACAATACGGTTAGCTTACTCGGTGGTGACGATATTGCCGACTTGTCGCGGCGTATTGGTGAGCTGGTTGCGGAAAGTGAATTTGGCCGGCGCGAACTGGCCAACCAGAAATTTGCGCTCGACCAGCACGCCATTGTCAGCATTACTGATGCTGCCGGTACCATTGTTTATGCCAACGATCGGTTTTGCAAAATCAGCGGCTATTCACGAGAGGAACTGATCGGCTGCAATCACCGCATTATTAACTCTGGCATCCACCTGCCGGAGGTGTTTCGTGACATGTGGGGAACGATTGTGCTGGGTAGCGTCTGGCATGGTGAAATCTGTAACCGGGCGCGGGACGGTCGGTTTTATTGGGTCAGCGCGACCATTGTCCCTGTACTAGGCAATGATGGTCAGCCTGAACGCTATATTGGCATCCGGACTGACATCACGGACCGCAAGCGTATGGAGACTGAGCTTTCCGAGCAATTGCACTTGGTCGAGGCGTTGATCGAGGCAATCCCGTTGCCGGTCTACCTGAAAGATACAACGGGTCGTTATATCCGCTTGAACCGGGCTTTCGAGATGTTTTTCAATGTCGACCGCGAGGCTTTTCTCGGTCGCACCCTGCTTGATTTGCTGCCGCCGGAAGATGCTCGTCTACATATCGAGAAAGATGCCGAGCTGTTTGCCAACAAGGGAATGCAGAATTATGAAGCAGTGGTGCATAGTCGAGATGGTCTGCGTCATGACACGATCTACCGAAAAGCGGCGTTGACGCATCGAGATGGTAGCGTTTCCGGATTGCTCGGGACGATCATTGATATTACCGACCGCAAGCAGGCTGAAGCTGAAATTCTCAAGGCCAAGGAGGCTGCAGAAGCAGCTAATCGGGCGAAGAGCGATTTCCTCGCCAACATGAGCCACGAAATCCGGACACCGATGAATGGCATTATCGGTATGACCGATTTGACGCTTGATACGGCGTTGACCGAAGAACAGCAGGAATATCTGAGCATCGTCAAATCCTCCGCTGAATCCTTGCTCACGATCATCAATGACATTCTCGATTTTTCGAAAATTGAGGCCGGCAAATTACTGGTTGAACAAATTCCCTTCGATCTGCACCGGGTCTTGGCTGATACCCTGAAAAACTTGGCCCTGCGCACCCATGAAAAAAATCTCGAACTGATCAGCGAGATCATGCCGGATGTGCCGCGTCACCTGCTTGGCGACCCCAGCCGTATTCGGCAGGTCTTGGTGAATCTGGTTGGCAATGCGATCAAATTCACTGAAAAAGGCGAAATCGCGCTGCGCACAGAGTTGATCAAACTCGCCAACGGCCAAGCCGGCCTTCATTTCGCTGTACGTGATACCGGTATCGGAATCGCCCCTGAGAAGCAAAGCTTGATTTTTGACGCCTTCTCGCAGGAAGACACATCCACAACCCGACGCTATGGCGGCACGGGTCTGGGTTTATCGATTTCACGTCAGCTGGTCGGCTTGATGGGCGGTGAAGTATGGCTGGAAAGTCAGCTGGGGCAGGGCAGTACGTTTCACTTCTCGGTCAAGTTGGCGGTTGATCAGCAGCCACCACAACCGATTACGAAACAAATTGAATTGCGTGGGCGGCGTATTCTGGTGGTGGATGACAATGCGACCAATCGACGTGTTCTCTGTGGCACGCTAGCCGCTTGGGATGTCAAAGTGCAGGATGCCGAATCCGGGGCTGCCGCGCTGGAAATCATGCGCCAGCCCGATCAGTCGATTGATTGCATTCTGCTTGATGCCCATATGCCGGAAATGGATGGTTACGAGCTGGCGCAACGGCTGCATGCCGAGCATCCCGAGCTACCGCCGATGTTGATGCTTTCCTCCGGGGCCATGCGCGGCGACGGACAACGCTGCCAAGAAGCCGGCATTGCCGGATTTTTCTCCAAACCGATATCTTCCGAAGAACTGCTGGCGGCGCTCTGCCGGGTGTTTGATGCGACTGAACAGCAGGTCGCCTCACCACAGCACCTATTAACCCGCCATGCCTTGCGCGAAGTACAGCGCACGCTGGATATTCTTTTGGTTGAGGATCATCTGATCAATCAAAAGCTGGCCTTGGGTCTATTGGAAAAATGGGGTCATCGCGCCACCTTGGCTAACAATGGTCAGGAAGCGCTGGTTTTTTTTGGCCAGCGTACTTTTGACTTGATCCTGATGGACATGCAGATGCCGGTCATGGGCGGCCTTGATGCGACGTTGCGGATTCGGGAGATGGAGCGCACCTTAAACTTGCACCGAACGCCGATCATCGCGATGACCGCTGCCGCCATGCAGAGCGACCGCGAAGCTTGCCTCGCGGCGGGGATGGATGAGTATCTTTCGAAGCCGATCAAGGTCAAGGAATTGCTCGAAAAGTTGCTGACATTTGGTGGCCAGATGGAAGTCTCGGATGAGGCGCCACTGGCTTTCGATTATGCTGCGGCACTGATAACTGCTGATCGGGAAACGGTGGAAATCATTGCTGGTGTTTTTCTCGATACCTGGCAGCGCGACATCGAGCGCCTGCGTGATGGCGTTAGTCAAAAAGATGCTGGCCTGACCGAGCGCACTGCTCATGGTTTCAAAGGCTCGCTGGCGAGTTTCGCGGCAGAACCAGCCGTTCGCGTCGCTGCCGATCTTGAGTCGCGGGCTCGTCAGCAAAAATTGGAAGGGATGTCCCCCGATATTGATTCGCTTGAACGAGAAATTGGTGTGCTGGTGACGCATCTAAAAGTTATTGCGGCGAGCGTCTCGGAGTAAACTGCTCTTTTTTACGGTTGACCGCAGCAATTGGATTTCGCATCTGGCGAAGCTCAGTGCGGCCCCTTCGCTCCCATGACGATCTCAAACAATCTGCAAAAACTTCGTAAATTCCTCGAAAGCCGCACTGGTAAAGCCATTGGCGACTACAACATGATCGAGGGTGGCGATACCGTGCTGGTTTGCTGCTCCGGCGGCAAAGACTCCTACACACTACTTGCCATGTTGATGGCGCTGCAACAGCGTGCGCCAATCAAATTTCGCCTGATCGCGATGAATCTCGACCAGAAGCAACCGGGTTTTCCGGCGGATATTTTGCCCGCCTACTTTAAATCAATCGGTATCGAATATCGTATTGTTGAAGCGGATACCTACTCGGTGGTCAAGGAAAAAATTCCAGAAGGAAAAACGACCTGCTCGCTTTGTTCACGACTGCGTCGCGGGGTGATTTATCGTACAGCGAAGGAATTGGGCGCCAACAAGATTGCGCTTGGTCACCACCGTGATGACATGGTTCATACGCTTTTCCTCAATATGCTGTTTGGCGGCAAATTGAAAGCAATGCCGCCGAAACTCGTAACCGATGACAAGGCGCATGTGGTAATTCGGCCATTAGCCTATTGTGCCGAAAACCAGATCGCCAAATTCGCCCGTGGTATGGAGTTTCCAATTATTCCCTGCAATCTCTGTGGTTCGCAGGACAACATGCAACGCCAGAAAATCCGGGAAATGATGGAAGATTGGGATCGGCGTTTCCCCGGGCGAACCGAGTCAGTTTTTACCGCCATACAAAATATTGTTCCATCGCATTTAGCGGACAATAAACTCTTCGATTTCCCCGGCCTAACCTTGGAAACGTCCGTCGAAGAAGGTGATATTGCGTTTGACACCCCGGAAATGCCGCTCAGCGGCATGATCGAGATAAGCCAAAAGGCATAATGCGGAAGATGCCTTATTCGTCATATAATCGGATTTTGCACAGATTACGAGTTGTCAGCGGCTAATGAGCGTCACGCAACGAAAACTGATCGTCATGTTTGCCGATGTATCCGGAAGCGCCGGCTTGTTCGAGCGCCTTGGGGATACGGAGGCCATGTACGCTGTTGAGCGTTGCCTGAAGCGGATGAATCGTTCGATTGGTGGCTATCGTGGCCGCACCGCCCAGATAGTTGGCGATGAATTGCTTGCTACCTTCGATTTGGCCGAGGAGGCCTGCCAGGCCGCCATCGACATGCAGCAGCGAATTGCCGATCTCCCCCCGGTTTCTGGTTTAAAACTCACCATCCGTATTGGTTTGCATGCCGGGATGGTCGTTGAAGAGGACGGCAAGTTAAGCGGCGATGTCATCAACAATGCGGCACGGATCGCTGGAATTGCACGCCGCAACCAGATTCTGGGCAGCGCGGCGTTGGTCGCATTGTTACCCCAGCCCGGCGTGATTGTCGTAAAAGCGGCGCCCGAAATGGGGACTGTGCCTGAGAACGGGGCCATTCTGGCGCTTTTCCAGGTGCGCTGGCCAAGTCATGAAGCAGGGGCTCACCCCCATTCAATCCCCGGTCCGGAAAGTATTATGCCGGTCGAGCGTCTTTGTGTTCGCTATCACGGCAAGGCTTTTCTGCTCGATAACAAAACGCCGGTGCTGACGCTGGGGCGTGATCTGGCCTGCAAATTGGTGATTGAAGACCGCAAAGCCTCAAGGCAGCATGCCCGCATCGAAAAGCGGGGTGATGACTATTTTTTGGTTGATACCAGTACGAATGGCAGTTTCGTTACGCTCTCCGGCCAGCAGGAAGTAATGGTTCGACGTCACGAACTGCAACTAGATGGTAGCGGTCGGATTTGTTTCGGTAGTTCTGGAAATGATCCGTCAACCGATAGTGCTGACTTTGAACATCTGTAAATAAAAAAGGCCATCCTGAGATGGCCTTTTTAGTAAGTACCAGCGAGTTATGCTGGTCTTTGACGAATTACTTGGTGGCAGCAGGAGCCATCGCGTCAGCTGAACACTTATTCATGTAGCTGTTTTTCGCTGCACCGGCCAGTTTCTTTTCCTTGGCGGTGGCTGCGCAAGCGGCATTTTCGGTTGGAGCCATCGCGTCAGCTGAACACTTCTTCATGAAGCTGATTTTCGCTGCACCGGCCAGTTTTTTATCGGCAGCACGTGAGGCGCAGTCGTCAGCAGCATAGACAGAAGTTGCAGCAAAGCTAATAAGTAGCAGGCTAATCAATTTTTTCATCAGTTTTTCCCCATTAGGTTGTAAATGCCGAGTAACTATCGGCGATTCAAGTGTCTTCGTCAAGCATCATGCGTTGTTGTCGATCAGTGAAGTCTTGCATGCTGTCGATGCCGCGCAACTGAAGAATGGTGTTGCGCACTGCTGCTTCGAGCAGTACGGCCAGATTTCGTCCGGCGGCAACAGGAATGACGACCTTGCGAATCGGTACGCCGAGAACTTCCTGAGTTTGTGCATCGAGTGGCAGCCGCGGTGCATCGTCGGATGCCTGGGTTTTCTGCAAATGAACAATCAGTTTCAGTTTCATTTTCCGGCGTGAGGCGGTTTCGCCGAAAATGGTGCGGATATTTAATAGCCCCAAGCCGCGAACTTCGAGAAAGTCGCGCAGCATGCCGGGACAGCGCCCATCAATTGTCGTCGGTGCAATCCGCGCCATCTCGACAACATCATCAGCTACCAGGCCGTGCCCACGAGAGATCAATTCAAGGGCCAGTTCGGACTTGCCAACACCGGAATGGCCGGTGATCAACACGCCCATCCCAAGCACATCCATGAAAACACCATGCAAATTGACGGTGTCGGCGAGGCGTGCAGATAGGTAGATGCGAAGTTGGTCAATGACGGCCGAGCAGGGCTTGGGCGAAATTATCAACGGCATGTTGGCCTTGGTGCAGGCATCAACCATGGCGGCGGGCGGGGTTAAGCCATCACCAACAATAATCGCTGGCGGATTGGCTTGCAGGAGGTCGAGAAAGACCTGGCCAAAGCGCTGTTCGCCTATCCGTAGGGCCCAATCATACTCGGCGTGGCCCATTACCTGTAGCCGCTCGGGGTGAATGATATTGATATGGCCGACCACATCAGCCCCGAAGTTGTTGGAAAGCTTGATCTCGATCCGACGATCGGCTTGATGGCCAATCGTCCAGCTCAACAGCAGTTTTTCCCGGTTATCTTCGTAAAGTTGAACCAGACTGATGTTGCGCATGGTGCTAGGTCATTCCTGAAAAAGCGTAACAACGCCAGCCGGGTCGGGTACGGTCAGTAACTTCTCCCGAAAAGCGCGATCAGAGAAGCGCTGCGCCAATTCGGAAAGAATCTGAAGGTGTTGTTCTGTAGCCTGTTCCGGCACCAGCAGAACAAACAGCAAATTGACCGGGCGACCATCTGGAGAGTCGAATGGCACGGGCGTGACCAGGCGCATAAAAGCACCGGCCGCCTGCTTCAGACCCTTGATGCGACCGTGAGGGATGGCTACGCCTTGACCCAGGCCGGTTGAGCCAAGTTTTTCGCGGGCAAAAAGGCTGTCGAAAATAATTGAACGGGCAAGCCCGAGATGCGTCTCGAAGAGCGCGCCAGCTTGTTCAAATACCCGTTTCTTGCTGCCGACATCAAGGTCTAAAATCACCTGTGAGGCTGACAGGATATTGGATAAGGGGTTCATAGGGGATTCAGAAAAGGAAAGGCCACAGCATTACTGCTGCGGCCAATCGTTACTTACTCAGCTACTTCAATGACAGGTTTTTCACCGCGATGGTGATCCTGAACCTTTTGCTTGTATTTCTGAACCTGACGATCCAACTTGTCGAACATGGTGTCAATGGCGGCGTAAAGATCGTCGCCGGATTCTTCAACGTGCATATCCTTGCCTGGTACATGCACGGTCACTTCGGCTTTTTGCTTCAGTTTCTCA
Organism: Burkholderiales bacterium; assembly: GCA_038250105.1. Taxonomy (GTDB): domain Bacteria; phylum Pseudomonadota; class Gammaproteobacteria; order Burkholderiales; family Rhodocyclaceae; genus Azonexus. The sequence continues at coordinate 73,337 of JBBSCQ010000004.1, forward strand.
ACGGAGAGAACGACGCTAACACCGGTGACTTTGTCAAAATGGCGAACGACGGGGTCGAGTTTGTTCTCAACGTACTCGCGCAAAGCTGGTGTAACCTCAATATGGTGACCACTGATCTGCAGATTCACTTTTTTCTCCTATCTTTACAGGGTCTTGCGTAAATTGACCGGCGGGATGCTGAGCGACTCGCGGTATTTTGCAACCGTGCGTCGGGCGACAACGATTCCCTGCTGGCCTAGTATTTCGGATAATTGACTATCCGACAAGGGCTTCTTGCTATCTTCGGCCCCGATCAACTGTTTGATCAAGGCGCGGATAGCAGTTGCAGAGCACGCCCCACCAGTATCGGTGGAAACATGGCTGCCGAAGAAGTATTTGAGTTCGAAGATACCGCGCGGTGTAGCCATGTATTTTTGGCTGGTGACGCGGGATACGGTCGACTCGTGTAAACCGAGAATATCAGCAATTTCGCGTAACACCAGTGGGCGCATAGCGACCTCGCCATGCTCAAAAAACTGGCGTTGGCGATCAACGATGGCTTGCGTAACGCGATGGATCGTTTCAAAGCGCTGCTGCATGTTCTTGATCAGCCAGCGCGCTTCCTGCAACTGGCCGGTTAAGTTGCCATTACCCCGGCGCTGGCGGCCGAGAATTTCGGCGTACAGACGATTGATGCGCAGGCGGGGGTAAGCATCCGGATTGATGTAGGCCGTCCATTGGCCCTTCAGCTTCTTGACGATGACGTCAGGCGTAATGTAACGCGCTTCAATTAGGGCAAAGCGCGCGCCGGGCCGTGGATTCAGGCTGACGATCAGGGTGTGCGCCGCTTTCAACTCTTCGTCATCGCAACCCGTTAGCCGGCGGATTTTAGCGAAATCGCGGGCGGCGAGCAGTTCCAGATATTTGTCGGTAATGGTGAGTGCCAGCGTGCGGTTAGCACTGGCTGGCAATACCTTCATCTGTAGCGCTAGGCACTCTTGCGGGCTACGGGCGCCGATCCCGATTGGGTCGAAATTCTGGATATGACGCAGGGCGATTTCCAGTTCTTCGATCTCGATTTCATATTCCGCTGGCAGGGTTTCCCAGAGTTCTTGCAGTGGTGCCGAGAGGTAGCCATCATCGTCCAGCGCCTCGATCAGGAAGCGCACCAAACTTCGGTCGCGCTCGGAAAGCTGGGTCATTCCCAACTGCCAACCGAGATGATCGCGCAGGCTGATAGTTGAAGCATGAACATCGTGAGAGTCACTGTCGTCGTCTTCATCGCGGCCGGCGCCGGTGAAGGTGCCAGCATCGGAACTCCAGCGATCGTCATCGACGTCCGAGGGCGTTGAAGGAACGTCCTGTTCGCGGACATCGCGGGCGTCCTGCTCTTCGCGCTCGACGCGTTGTTCTTTCTCGCCCTCGCTGGACTGGGGTGAGTCAAACTGTTGGGCCGCAGTGAAGGCTTCGCCTGCAGGTTCGTCATCGCGTTCCAGCATAGGATTTTCGAGCAGGTAGCGCTCGATTTCCTGCTGCATTTCGACAGTCGATAGCTGTAAAAGCTTGATCGATTGCTGCAACTGAGGCGTTAGCGCCAGATGCTGCGATAGTCTTAGTTGGAGTGCTGGCTTCATCAGTTGTGGGCGGGCGTTACTTACGCGTCAGAGTTTGAAGTTCTCGCCAAGGTACACCTTGCGGACGCTTTCATTATTGACGATTTCGCTGGGCAAGCCAGAGGCTAATACGCGGCCGGCACTAATAATATAGGCATGGTCACAGATACCAAGGGTTTCGCGCACATTGTGATCGGTAATGAGCACACCAATGCCACGCTCTTTCAGGAAGCGAATGATCTTCTGGATTTCAAGCACAGCAATCGGGTCGACCCCGGCAAATGGCTCGTCCAGCAGAACAAAACGCGGATTGGTTGCCAATGCCCGCGCGATCTCAACCCGGCGCCGTTCGCCACCGGAGAGGGCCGAGGCATTGACATGCCGGACGTGGTCGATATGCAGTTCGCTCAGCAGGCCTTCAAGGCGATCGTTGAGCTCGTCTTCTGGCAAGTTGAGAAGTTCGAGTACCGCCCGAATATTTTCTTCAACATTCAGCTTGCGAAATACCGAAGCCTCTTGCGGCAAGTAGGAAAGGCCTTTTCTCGCCCGGCTGTGCATAGCTAGATGGGTTAATTTGATGTCGTCAATGTAGACCTCGCCCCCATCGGCCGGGACCAGGCCGACAATCATGTAGAAGCACGTGGTTTTGCCCGCGCCGTTCGGGCCGAGCAAGCCGACAACCTCGCCGGACTTGACCTCGAATGAAACATCCTCGACCACCGTCCGTGCTTTGTAGCGTTTTTTTAAATTGTGGGCCGAAAGTTTAGCGAGTGGGGTGCTCATTCATCTGTTCCACGTGAGGCTCGGCGCATGGTTTGTTTTATTGCTTCGCCAGAGAATCCACGATACTGCAAAAAACGCATTTGTTTGGCGCGTTCTTCAGGTGTTTTTGCCAATTCGCCAAATTTTCGCAACCAGACAGATTGGCAACGCTCAATTTCATCGCCGCCTTCCGGCAAAGCAGCAGCAATTTCTTCCTCGCTGACACCGCTAAAGCGTAGTTCCTGCTTCAGGCGTCCATTTCCATAGCGTCGGGCGCGGGCGATAACGCGTTGATTGGCGTAACGTTGGTCGCAGAGCAGGCGTTCGGCTTCCAGCGTGTCGAGGACGGTATCGAGTTGATCTGCCGACTCGGCTTCACCGGCCAGTTTGCGCTTCAACTCCGCCCGGCTATGGTCGCGCCGGGTGAGGAGTTGCAAGGCGCGAACCCGCAGATCAGGCATCGGCCACCGATTTGGTCGGTTTGATCACGCTGGTGCTGGCGGCTTCGCGTATGCGGGCTTCGACTTCCTGGGCAATTTCCGGGTGGCTACGCAGGAACTCGCGGGAATTGTCCTTGCCTTGGCCAATTTTTTCACCTTTGTACGAATACCAGGCACCGGATTTTTCGATCAGTTTGTGGGCCACCCCGAGTTCGACAATTTCGCCGGCGCGGGAAATGCCTTCGCCGTAAAGAATGTCAAAAATTGCTTCGCGGAACGGCGGTGAAACCTTGTTTTTGACCACTTTGACCCGTGTCTCGTTACCGACCACTTCATCACCGCGCTTGATCGAACCGATGCGGCGGATGTCGAGACGGACGGAAGCATAGAACTTCAGCGCATTGCCGCCGGTGGTGGTTTCCGGCGAACCGAACATGACGCCGATTTTCATCCGGATCTGGTTGATGAAGATAACCAGCGTGTTGGTTTTCTTGATATTGGCAGTCAGCTTGCGCAGGGCCTGACTCATCAGGCGGGCGTGCAAGCCGACCATCTGATCACCCATGTCGCCTTCAATTTCAGCGCGCGGGGTGAGAGCGGCGACCGAGTCGATGACAACGATATCGACCGAGCCGGAACGGACCAGCATATCGGCGATTTCCAGGGCTTGCTCGCCGTTATCCGGCTGCGAAATCAGCAAATCACCGACATTGATGCCGAGTTTTTGCGCGTATTGCGGGTCGAGCGCATGTTCCGCGTCGATAAAGGCTGCTACGCCGCCGAGCTTTTGCATTTCGGCAATGACCTGCAGGCAGAGTGTGGTTTTGCCAGAGGATTCCGGGCCGTAAATTTCGACCACACGGCCACGCGGCAAACCGCCGATGCCCAGCGCGATATCCAGACCGAGCGAGCCGGTGGAAACCACTTGAATGCCTTCGTCAATTTCGGCATCGCCCATTTTCATGATTGAGCCTTTGCCGAACTGCTTTTCAATCTGTTGCAGCGCTGCGGCCAGCGCTTTTGCCTTGTTGTCGTCCATGGGTTACCTCAATATTTTGACTGGATTATGGCACAGGGGCCAAAGATGGAATAGAAATTGCTGCGATGGCTTTTTCGCTAAATGACTGGTGAGAATCTCTGCTGCCGGGAAAAACTGGGAGAAGGATGAAGGTCAAGGTATATTCTTTAGCCTGGCCTTTATTGCCCCGATTACTGATTGTAAACACAGTACATTTGTGGCGAGTACTTGGCAAGTGGATTTTTCGCCTTCAATGCACCGGATGGAAACTGAATTGCTTAAGTCTTTGAAACTTGCTGTCGCAGTCTTGATTTCGGTTTTTTCGCTGGCCGTTTGGGCCAAGCCGGCGCCTTGGTATTGGTGGGCGAGCAAAGTGGAAAACACGCGCCTTTGCCTACAAACCTCACCCGGCAATGGCTGGTATCAGGATGGCGGCCCTTACCGCAATAGCCGGTGCAATGATTTTGTCCCGCGCTGAATTGGCCGCGCTCTGATGACTGATTATTACCCACCGCCGGATACCGGTTTGTCCCTTCTCTTTGTTGACGATTCGCTGATCGTGGTCGACAAGCCCGCCGGGCTGCTTTCCGTACCTGGGCGCGGCGAGGGTAAGGATGACTGTCTGGCCTCGCGCCTGCAGAAGGATTTTCCCGACGCCTTAATGGTGCATCGGCTGGATATGTCGACGTCCGGACTGCTGGTGGTGGCGCGCGGGGAAGAGATGCATCGGCAGCTTTCCCGCTTGTTTCGCGAGCGGCTGGTCGAAAAACGCTATTTTGCTGTGGTCGACGGTTTGCTTGCCAAGGCGTCCGGCGAGGTTGATTTGCCCCTCATTTGCGACTGGCCAAATCGCCCACGGCAAAAAATTGATTTTGAAATAGGTAAGCGCTCACTGACAAATTATCGCTTGTTATATTGTGATGTTGAGAATGGTGCGACACATGTTGAACTGTCGCCAGTGACTGGGCGTACTCATCAGTTACGGGTGCATATGGCGGCGCTCGGTCATCCGATTCTCGGTGATGAGCTTTATGGTGGTCCTGCCGAGCACAAAGCTAAGCGGCTATTGCTGCATGCGATGGATTTAGCCTTTATTCACCCGTTGACCGCAGCAAGTCTGTCTTTTCATTGCCCAGCAGCATTTTGCTCGGAATGAGCCGGCCCGTTCGTTCACTCGCACCGCCGGGAAGCTCTCACCGGCCGAGCCCGTGACATATAATTTCTGCGTTTTCAACCTCTTGCCTTCGTCGTCTGCGGCATCATGCTGATCTGGTTCGTTACTTTCTACCTGCTCGCTTCTATCGCCATTGGCCTCTTCGCCGCCACTCGCGTGCATAGCGCCAAGGATTTCGCGGTAGCGGGTCGCAGCTTGCCCTTGCCCGTAGTAACCGCCACTGTTTTCGCCACTTGGTTTGGTGCTGAGGCGGTGTTTGGGGTTTCGGCCACCTTCGTCAAGGAGGGGTTGCGCGGTGTGGTTGCCGACCCTTTCGGGGCCAGCCTGTGTCTGGTGATTGCCGGCATTTTCTACGGCACCAAAATCTACAAGCTGAATGTCCTGACGCTCGGCGATTTTTTCCGCATGCGCTACAACCGCACGGTCGAAATTCTGGCCACGCTGTGTATCGTCATTTCCTATCTCGGCTGGGTCTCGGCGCAAATCAAGGCCCTTGGCCTGGTCTTCAATGTGGTCACTGACGGCGCGATCAGTCAGGAGGTCGGCATGGTGCTGGGCACCGCCATCGTCCTCACCTACACCACCTTCGGCGGCATGTTTTCGGTGGCCATTCTTGATTTCGTGCAGATGGGCGTAGTGATGGGCGGCATGCTCTATATCGGCCATCTGGTTTCCAGCATGACCGGCGGTGTCGGTGTTGTAATTAGCCACGCCTCGGCGGCGGGGAAACTCGATTTCTTTCCGAGCGGCAACTGGATTGAGTGGCTGGCCTTCATCGCCGCCTGGATGACCATGATGCTGGGGTCGATTCCGCAACAGGATGTTTTCCAGCGCGTCACCTCGGCGAAGAGTGCGCGCGTCGCCATCTACGCCTCTGTCTTAGGTGGCGTGCTCTATTTCTGTTTTACCTTTGTGCCGATGTTCATCGCCTATTCGGCCACCTTGATCGATCCGGCGCAGTTCAATGCGTTAATCGCGACCGACTCGCAACTGGTATTGCCGGCGCTGGTGCTGCAGCACACGCCCCTCTTCGCCCAGGCGATCTTTTTCGGTGCCGTGCTGGCGGCGATCATGGCTTGCTCGTCAGCCACTTTGCTCGCCCCTTCGGTGTCGTTTTCAGAAAATATCCTGCGCAATATTTACCCGAACGTCAATGACCGTGGCCTGCTCCGCATGATGCGTTTGACCATGGTTTGTTTCGCCTGTCTCGTGCTGGTTTTTGCCCTGACCAGTCAGTCGTCGATTTTCAAAATGGTCGAAAATGCCTACAAAATCACCCTGGCTGGGGCTTTTGTGCCGCTATTTTTCGGCGCCTACTGGTCGCGGGCGACTACCCAAGGAGCCTTGGTGGCCATTGTCGGGGGCGTTGGCACCTGGTTGCTGGTAGAAATGTTGATCGGCCCGGCCAGCGTCGTGCCGGCACAGATGCTCGGGCTGGCGGTCAGCCTGCTCGGCATGATTCTCGGCTCCCTGCTGCCGCAACGGTTTGGCCGGCCAACGCCGCACGCCGGCGGGCATCAGGCCTTGCATCATCGTGCAGCGGCCGAAACGCACCATGTGTCGGAACGGCCGCACCGGCACTGACATACAATGGCTCGATGAATACTCGTGGCCCGATTCTTCTTGCCCGTTACCTGGCCCTCGCCTGGTGCGGGCTGGTCGTTTACGGCAGCCTGCATCCCTTTAGTGGCTGGCGTAATACCGGCGTTTCGCCGATCGCCTTTCTCGAAGGCGGCTGGCCGCGTTACTGGACGGTTTTTGATCTGCTGGCCAATGTTGCGGTCTACCTGCCGCTAGGCTTCTTTTTGACCCTCGCTTTGAAGGGGTTGCCCGGCCGCTTCACCGCGCTGGTCATGGCGGTACTGATGGCGGGCGGGGTCAGTTTCGGCCTGGAAACCGTACAGAACTGGTTGCCGTCGCGCGTTCCTTCCAATCTCGATCTGGCCTGCAATATTGTCGGTGCTTTGGTGGGGGCGATCGCGGCGCAAATTGTTGGCCCGCGCATTTTTGCCCGGATTGCCGCCTTGGAGCATCGGCTACTGGCACCGATTCCACACCCCGAATTGGGCCTGACGCTGCTTGGCCTCTGGCTATTGGTGCCGCTTTCGCCGGAAACGCTGCTGTTCGGCGCCGGCGATCTGCGCTATTTGCTCGGGTTTTCCAGCGACGTACCCTTCGCGGCTGAGAGTTTTGTCATGATCGAGGCTTGCGTCACCGCCTTCAACGCCATTGCTGTCGGCCTGATCTTGCGCATGCTGAGCGCTCGTATGCTGCATTCTTACCTGATGGTGCCGCTTTTCCTATTGCTCGGTCTGGCTATCCGGACGCTGGCGGCGGCCATTCTGGTGAGTCCCGGTGAGGCCTTTGCCTGGTTCTCGCTGGGGGCGGAAATGGGCCTGCTGGTGGCCGGTTTGGTTCTTGCCGTCAGTCTGGCTCTACCCGCCACGCCACGCCTGATGCTGACTGCATTGGCTCTGATGGCGGGTACCGTATTCGTCAACCTTGCCCCACCAAATCCCTATTCGATGGCCGCATTGGCCACTTGGCGTCAGGGGCATTTTCTGAATTTCAACGGCCTGACCCGATTGGTGGCAACTCTATGGCCATTCCTGACGATTCTATTTTTGTTGCTGACGACCCGTCGACCGTAGCTTGGCACGCCGAGGCGGCGGAAGCCGCTGTCGAGCGGCTCCGGGTTGATGCTGCCCAAGGGCTGAGCGAAGAAGAATCGGCGCGCCGTCTGGCTCAATATGGCCCGAACCAAATCACTGAAATACCCGGCAAGCCCGCCTGGAAGCGTTTCGCCGAACAATTGACCCAGCCGCTCGTGCTGGTCCTGATTGGCGCTGGGGCCATTACCAGTGGGCTGGGCGAATGGGTCGACGCCAGCGTTATTTTTGGCGTTGTGCTGGTCAACGCGATCATCGGCTATTGGCAGGAGGCTAAGGCCGAAGGCGCTTTGGCGGCGCTGGCCAAAAGTCTGGCGACCCCGGTGACGGTTAAGCGGGGTGGTCAGCGCCGGAAAATTGATGCCAGCCAACTGGTGCCCGGCGACATTGTTCTACTCGCGGCGGGCGACCGCATTCCGGCTGACTTACGGCTGTTGCATCAGCGTGAGTTGCATGCCGACGAGTCGATGCTGACCGGTGAATCCTTGCCTGTGGCTAAGCATTGCGCGCCGCTCGCCGCCGGTACGCTGCTCGCTGACCGCAAAAACATGGCTTATGCCGGCGCTACCGTGGTGCGCGGGCAGGGCAGCGGTGTGGTGATTGCCACCGGCGATGCCACGGAAACTGGCCGCATCGCCGAACTAATTGCCCGCGCCCCAGTGCTGGCCACGCCGCTGACGCAAAAGATGGCGACTTTTTCCAATTGGCTGTTATGGGCAATCGCCGGGCTGGCTTTATTGACAGTTGCCATTGGCCTGGTTCGTGGCAATGCCCCTTTCGATCTCTTCATGGCGGCGGTGGCCCTGGCGGTTGGCGCCATTCCGGAAGGCCTGCCGGCAGCGGTGACGGTGACGCTGGCAATTGGCGTCGGGCGGATGGCGAAAAGACGCGCCATCATCCGGCATCTGGCGGCGGTCGAAACGCTCGGCAGCACCACAGTAATTTGTTCCGACAAAACCGGCACGCTGACGGAGAACGCCATGACCGTGCGCGCCCTGTGGTGCGCCGGCCAAGGCTATACGGTGGATGGGCATGGCTATAACCCGGCAGGCCATATTCAGCTTAATGGCGCGCCGGCGATGGTTGACGGGGCGCTGCGCGAAAGCCTGCTGGCCGGCGTGTTGTGCAACGACGCCAGTTTGGCCAAGGTCGGCCAGCACTGGACAATCACCGGTGACCCGACCGAGGCGGCGCTGCTCGTTGCGGCGCGAAAAGGCGGGCTGGATGAACACACTTTGCTCGCCTTGTTCCCGCGTCAGGACGAATTGCCCTTTGATGCCAACCGGCAATTCATGGCAACCGTGCATCTGCGCGAGGGCGAGTCGATCATTTATTTGAAGGGCGCGCTCGAACGCCTCTTGCCGCTGTGTAGTACGCAATTGGCCGCCGATGGCCAAGTGGTGCCACTCGATACCACCAGCGTTGAAGCCGCCGCCCACGCCTATGCCGAACAAGGGCTGCGAGTACTGCTGCTGGCGCGGCGGGAATTTGCCCAAAATTCGCCGTTGACCGCAGCAAGTCTGGAAAACCTCTGTCTGATCGGTCTGGTCGGCATGATCGACCCGCCGCGCCCGGCGGCGATCAGCGCTATCAAGCACTGCCACTCGGCCGGTATCCGGGTAAAAATGATTACCGGCGATCACGCCGTTACGGCGCTGGCGATTGCCCGGCAGATCGGCCTGACTGCCAACAAGGCGCTGACCGGCAGCGAACTGGCGGCACTTGATGATGCGGCGCTGGCCCTGGCAGCGCATGAAACCGATGTCTTTGCCCGCGTCGAGCCGGAACAGAAGCTGCGTCTGGTGCGTGCCCTGCAAAGCCGTGGTGAAGTGGTGGCGATGACCGGAGACGGCGTTAACGACGCGCCGGCGCTGAAGCAGGCCAACATCGGCATCGCCATGGGCCTTGGCGGCACCGAGGTTGCCAAGGAGGCGGCAGCGATGGTGCTGACTGACGACAATTTCGCCAGCATCGAAGCGGCGGTGGAGGAGGGCCGGGGCGTCTGGGACAATCTGGTCAAGTTCATTACTTGGACATTGCCGACCAATTTCGGCGAAGGGCTGGTCATCGTCGCCGCCATTTGCTTCGGTAGTACGCTGCCGATCACGCCGCTGCAGATTCTGTGGATCAACATGACCACCGCCGTGCTGCTCGGCATGCCGCTCGCCTTCGAGCCAATCGAGCGCGGCATCATGCGCCGCAAGCCACGCCGGCTCGATATGCCGGTGCTCGACGCAGCCTTGATCCGGCGCATTGTGCTGGTTTCCATTTTGCTGCTGGCCGGCTCCTTTGGCCTTTTCCTGCGCGAACTGAAACTCGGCAACAGCCTGGCCGAAGCTCGCACAGTTGCGGTCAACGTCTTTGTCATGGTCGAAATACTCTATCTGTTTAACTGCCGCTCGCTGACCCAAGGCTTCTGGCGCTTGGGGATGTTCACCAATCTTTGGGTCTGGGGCGGTGTCGGTGTCATGCTGGTATTGCAACTGCTGCTCACTTACTGGCCGCCTCTCAATGCCATCTTCCAGACCGCCCCGATCGGCGGCCGCCAATGGCTGGAAATTCTTGGCGCTGCCTTGCTGGCGTCGCTGCTAATCGGCCTGGAAAAATACTGGGCCAATCGGGGGGCGGTATGAAACTTCAGCAATCCCGATGTGGGGTCGGCTTCAGCCGAACAAAGCAACTCACAAGCAACTCACAAGCACCCAAAGGCGGTCGCCTGAAGGCAACCCCACAGGGTGATCCCACAAGTCGACCCGACAAGTTATGACCGTGACCCCATTCCACGTGAAACCGGACGGCCTATAATTGCCAGCCCCACAGGAGAACCCCCGATGAGCTATTTCAAACATCACGTCTTTTTCTGCTGCAACCAGCGCGAGGCCGGTGAAAGCTGCTGCAACGCGCTCGGCGCAACAGAAATGCAAACCTACGCCAAGGACCGCATCGGCCAACTCAAAATGAAGGGCGCCGGCAAGGTACGCATCAACAAGGCCGGCTGTCTTGACCGCTGCGATCAAGGGCCGGTGATGGTGGTTTACCCGGAAGCGGTCTGGTACACCTATGTTGATAAGGAAGACGTCGAGGAAATCATTCAGGAACACCTGATCAATGGCCGTGTTGTCGAGCGTCTGAAAATATGAAAGTCGCCGAGGAAAAAATTGTCGTCAATGGCCCGGTCGGCAAGATCGACGTCATTATGGAACGCCCCGATGCGCCGCGCGGCATTGCCCTGATCGCCCACCCGCACCCGATGGGCGGTGGCGCCAATACCAACAAGGTCGCCTACACGCTGGCCAAAACCTTCGTCAGCCTGGGTTACGCGGCGTTCCGCCCGAATTTCCGTGGCGTCGGTGGCACTGAAGGCGAGCATGACGAAGGCCAGGGCGAAACAGATGACCTGCTGGCGGTGCTTGAAGACGCCAAATGTCGTTGCGGCAATCTGCCGGTGGCGCTGGCCGGTTTCTCTTTCGGTGCCTATTGCCAGACCCGTGTCGCCAAGCAACTGGTGGAAATCGGCCACCCGGCGCAACGTGTTGTGCTGGTTGGCACCGCCGCCGGTTTTGTTGAAGGCACGCGCCAGTACGACACCGAAGCCGTGCCGCACGACACCATCGTCATCCACGGTTCGGCCGACGAAACCGTGCCGCTGGCCAACGTCTTCAACTGGGCGCTACCACTCGATCTGCCGGTGGTCGTCGTGCCGGGGGCCGATCACTTTTTCCACCGTCGTCTGCACCTGATCCGCGACATCATTACCCGCGCATGGCGACACTAAGCGCCGATCAGCTGCGCAAGACTTACGGCGGCAGCGAAGTAGTTGCCGGCCTGTCTTTCGCTGTCGAACCTGGCACCTGCTTCGGTCTGCTTGGTCCGAACGGCGCCGGCAAGACAACTACTTTGCGCCTCTGTTTAGGGTTGACCGCACCAGACAGCGGCGAAGTCGCCCTGAACGGCTATGCCATTCCGGTAGACGGGCAAAAGGCGCGGGCGCGGGTTGGCGTTGTGCCGCAATTCGACAACCTCGACCCCGATTTCACCGCCAGCGAAAACCTGCTCGTTTTCGGCCGCTACTTTGGTATTCCTGATGCCGAGATCAAGGCGCGCATTCCCCAACTGCTCGAATTCGCCAGCCTGAACAGTAAGGCGGACGCCCGAATCTCAACGCTCTCCGGCGGCATGAAGCGCCGTCTGACCCTGGCCCGGGCGCTGGTCAATAATCCCGACGTGATCTTTCTCGACGAACCGACGACCGGCCTCGACCCGCAAGCCCGGCACCTGATCTGGGATCGCCTGAAGCAACTCAAATCCGCCGGCAAAACACTGATCCTGACGACGCATTTTATGGACGAAGCCGAACGTCTGTGCGACCGCCTGATCGTCATCGACCACGGCCGCAAGATCGCCGAAGGCAGCCCGCGTCAATTGATCGCCGAGTTGATTGAACCGCAGGTGGTTGAGGTTTTTGATGAAGCCGGTGGTGATCTGGCCGGCTTCGTTGCAACGCATCGCGCCCTGGCCGATCGAGTTGAAACCAGTGGTGAAACAGCTTTCTTCTACTGCCGCGACGCCCGTCCCTTACAGGCGAAATTGGCCGAGGCCGAAGGCCTGCGCTACGTGCATCGGGCTTCGAATCTGGAAGATGTCTTTATCAAGCTGACTGGGCGGGAATTGCGCGATTAGTTGATTGCTACGGTCAACCTGGGGAAAAACCAAAAATGGCCAGCTGCTCAGGGCGCGCTGCCGGGTATAGGTAAGGGCATTTTTTGTGAAACCATCTGCTTGAACGCTTCAAAGCTTATCGGACGACTGAAGTAAAACCCTTGCGCCATATCGCATCCCAATTCAGATAAGACCCTGGCTTGCTCAATAGTCTCCACGCCTTCGGCAATCACTTTTAGGCCCAGGGTGTGCGCCATGCTGATGATGGCCGAGACGATTTGCTGGTCATTCGAGTTTGAAGATAGATTGCAAACAAAAGAGCGGTCAATTTTCAGTTTGTGAATCTGCAAATTTTTAAGGTTGGCCAGATTTGAGTAGCCTGTGCCGAAATCATCGATGGCTACCTCAATACCATCCTCCCCCAGTAACTTCAGAAACTCTGGCATGCTTTCATATTTTGGAGAGAGGGCGCTTTCGGTAATTTCAATTTCCATCGAACGTGGATTGAAATCTGCCGCCGTGAGTATTTCCATCATCGATTGGTGGCCTCCCGATTTTAGCTGCAAGGGAGAAAAGTTGACTGCAATACGAAAGTGGGGGCTTTCACCACGGCTGAGTTCAGCGCCTTGACGACACATGCTGCGCAAGGCCCAGTCACCGATCAATGAGATCAAGCCGGTTTCTTCCGCAATAGGAATAAATATCGACGGTGGAATGGGGCGCCCATCGATATCCTCCCAGCGGGCCAGCACCTCGGCACCCATGATGTGCCCGTCGGGAAGACTTACCTGTGGTTGCCAGGCCAGCCATAGCGCATCGGCGGCCAGCGCCTGGCGCAAGGCGTTGCCGATCTCGAGTCGCTCGGCGAAACGGCCATGCATTTCAGGCGAAAAAAAACGAACCCCACTATTGCCTTGCTCTTTAGCCCGGAACATCGCTGCATCGGCGTTCATCAACAGGGCTTCGGCGTTCTCTCCGTCATTTGGGAAGCGGCTGACTCCGATGCTGGCGGCAATAAATAGCTCTCGTTCATCGATGCACAAAGGCGAAGAAGCGAACGAGGTCAGTATTTTTTCGGTTGCCGCATAAATGTCTGCGACTTCGAAGGTGTTCTGAAGAATGACCGTAAATTCGTCGCCCCCTAGTCGGGCCACGGTGTCGCTGTCCCGCACGGCATTTCTCAGGCGCTCGCCGACTGCGGCAAGAAATTTGTCGCCAAAGCTATGGCCTAGCGTGTCGTTGATGTCCTTGAAGCGATCCAGGTCGATAAAAAGGATGGAAAAACGCCCTCCTGTTCTATTCGACTGGGTAATTGTGTGATTTAGACGATCAAGGAACAGTTGACGATTGGGTAGGTTGGTTAATACGTCGTAATAAGCGAGATGGAGAAGCTTGGCGCGTAAATCTTGATGCTGGGTGATGTCCGAAAATACCCCGGCGTAGTAGCGAACCTTGTTTTGATCGTCCCGGATGGCATTGATATGCAACCACTCCGGGTAAATTTCGCCATTTTTACGCCGATTCCAGATTTCGCCTTCCCAACTTCCAGCTTCATGCAAGGAAAGCCACATTTCCTGGTAGAACCCCGAGTCGTGGCGGCCGGACTTGAGGAGTTGGGGAGAATTGTCAATGACTTCTTGTTCGGTGTAACCCGTTGTTCGCACAAAAGACTGGTTGACCATGATGATGCGGAGCTTGGCATCGGTGACCATGATGCCTTCGCTGGTCGCATCAAAAACGCTGGCCGCAATTTGGCGATTTTCCAGTTCGCTTTTTAATTCTCCGATTAAGCGGTCACGATCAGCATTCAGCGCTCGCTCACGCTGGGTGAGGATGCTAAAAATGCTGCCCTGGGAAATGACGCCGTGGATGCTGCCGTCGAGCTTGGCGATGGGCAGGTAATCGCAGCGCTCTTCGCCAAGCCGTTGTAACACTGTGGTCAGATCTGTGTCGGGCGAAAGCGCGACGGGTTGCCGGCGAATCAGCAGGTCGGCAAAAATTCGACCGGGAAAGAGTGCGGCTTGCCGGTCTTCAACCAAGCCAAGAAATTTTTTGTCTTCTGAAAAAACGGCAAAGACCTTGGCCAGATTCGGCATACTGGATAATATCGCGGTAACGCTGATAGGCGTCAACCTGCGCCCAGTCCTGACAGAGGCAATCACCGGCCTTCAGACTTTCGTTCATAGCTTGTCCATTTCCAGGACAATTTCGACCTCCAAGTCGAGATGGATAATTTCGTCAGGCCCCATCAGTGGCTTGATCTGCTCCAGTACAAATTTTTTTAGCTGTTCGGGGGTGATCTTACGCAGGATGGCACTACGTACAAGAATGTCACCAATAATCTCGTCTTCAACCGGCACATGCTCATACGGTGTTGAGGTCAGCAGGCTAAGTGCCCGACCGACGGCGACATGGCCAATCGGCGATTGCTGCCCAAGAACCAATCCGTCATCAATCGGCGGCAGGACAAATTCGGTGAGCTTCGCGCGAATAATATGGCGACGGTTGGATTTGATCATTCGGCATCCCTTGGTCTTTTTTGTGACCGATGATTCCAAGTTTCGGTCGCATGATTTAGTTTCCCCTAATTCTCTGACATTCTATCAGGTAGTTTTCAGAAATAGTGTTATAGCATGACATCGGGGCGGGCGTGTCTTGTCTGCCGTTGGGTCAAGGCGCGTTCCGCCCGTGAAACCGGTTTTTCCCGGTCTTTCAGGTGGCCGGCCAGGCAGGCTGGATTAGCGCGCGCGCCGCTGGCCTGATAGTCGGCGAGCAAGATCTGCCGAACGCTTTCGACCTCCAACTCAATCACCTGCGTCAGATAGGTGAATAGCCCATCAACCAGAATTTCCGGCGTCAGGCCGCTCGTCTTGCCAGTGCTTTGCCACAGCCAGTCGCTCAGCGCGAGAAAGGCGGCAAACGGTGACGGGCCAGCCAGCATCAAAGACAGGCTTTGCTTGAACCGCCCGGAGTTGGCGAGTAGATCCCAGTAGCGTGCCAGCCGTATGAAGCGCTGGACCTCGGCGGTATCGACGGCCCCGGTTTGCTGCACGGTATAGGGCGGGTTTGCGTCATAGACCATGCCGTATTCCTTACTGTGTCGGGCAATCGGCGTGCCACGCAAGCGCTTCAGCACGCCGAGCTGAATTTCATCCGGCTGCAGGGCATAAAGCCGGTCAAAGCCTTCGCTGAAACTGGCCAAGGTTTCACCGGGCAGGCCGAAGATCAAGTCAGTGTGCAGGTGGGCATGACTGTGCTTGACCAGCCAGTCGAGGTTGGCGCAGGTTTTTTCGTTGTCCTGGCGGCGGGAAATTCTCTGTTGCACTGCCGGGCTAAAGGTTTGGATGCCGACTTCAAATTGCAGGACGCCCGGCGGGAAGTGGGCAATCATTTCCTTGAGGCGTTCCGGTAGGTGGTCGGGAATGACCTCAAAATGGAGGAATAAATCCGGCGTCAGGCGGTCGAGGAAAAACTGCAGGATGGTCAGCGAGCTGTCGATTTTCAGGTTGAAGGTACGGTCTACGAACTTGAAATTGCGCGCGCCGCGTTGGTAAAGCCCATCCAGCGCGGTGAGAAAGTATTTCAGATCAAAAGCCCAGGCTGTTTTGTCGAGCGAACTCAGGCAAAACTCACATTTAAACGGGCAGCCGCGCGAGGCTTCGACGTACAAAAGCCGGTGCGCCAGATCGTTGGTGCTGTACTCGGCATAAGGCAGCTCGATTTCTTCTAGCCCAGCTTGTTCACCGCTAATTACCTGCATCAGCGGTTGCGGCCCGTGAATTAACGCCCGGCAGAGCTTGGGAAAACTGACGTCACCCCAGCCAGTAATCAGGAAATCGGCCAGCCGGACAATTTCCTGATCTTCCCATTCATAACTGACTTCCGGCCCGCCGAGGACGATCTTCAGGGAAGGCCGCGTCTGTTTCAGCAAGCGAACCACCTCGGTTGTTGCCGCCACATTCCAGATATAAACCCCGAAACCGATAATCTGCGGCCCGACATCTACCGCCTCACCAAGTTCGTCAAGCAGCGCCGCGACAATCTCTACCGCCGGCCGCGCAATGGTGAATTCCCGCAGCACGCTTTGTGCGCGCAGGTCGGCGCCGCCATGGCGAGTCATATTGGCTAGCAAATAGCGCAAGCCCAAGGAGGCGTGAATGTACTTGGCGTTGAGCGTGCTCAGGATGATGCGAGGGGGCGATAGCGGCATGCCGCCATTTTGCCACTCTCAGCGCCGCCGCGATGGTTGCTCGGTATCGCGGCGGCGTCCTGAGGGGTAGCGACTCAATGTTTGATCGCTTGCCAGTTCGGATCAGCAAAATAGTTGCCATAATTTTCCAGGGCGCCGAGTACCTTTACTGCGCCATCCCGAGCTGTCGTTTGCTTGAGCTTGCCTTCCATCGCCTCAATGCCGGCAAGAATTTCGGCCAATATGAGATGCAGTTGGGCATCGCTCTGCGGCTCAAGTTTGCAATTGCTCACCATGCCACTGACTTCGTGATTGAGCTTTTTAGCAAGTTTTTTGTACTTTGCCGCGGGCAGTTTATCTTCATGGATTGCGTGCAAAGAGGACGCCATCGCCTGGCGAATATTCGCCATTCCCCGGCGCAATGGCGCATCAGTTGCCCATTTTTTTCCGTCATTGAGGCTAAGGCTGGCTTCACTCATTGCGTGTTCGTGGCTGTGCGCAGCCGGGGCCGCAACTGCCGCGCCGCTCAAACTCAAGGAAAATAAGCTAGCCAGAAAAAGGGCGGATAGTTGTTCTTTAAGGGTCATGTGATTCTCCAATCAGTGTCAGTAACGCGAAGCATGCAATATTCGCCTTAACGCAAACTTAACGCTAACTTAAAGCAGCAAAGTCATTTGTGGGTTAGCCGGCGTTGGGCAAATTGTCCGCGGTAAAATGGGCCTTCCTTTCATTGTGAGTCCTTGGCCCATATCCATGTCGTCTGCAGGTTCCCTCATTGGCTGGCTCCCCGTCTGGCGGCGCAATTTTCTGGTCTGGAAGAAGCTGGCACTGCCGTCTATTCTCGGCAATCTGGCCGATCCGCTGATCTACATGCTGGGCCTTGGCTATGGCTTGGGGGCGATGCTGCCAACCGTTGACGGCCAGCCTTATATCGCTTTCCTCGCTGCCGGCACCGTCTGCGCCTCAACGATGAACGCAGCGACTTTTGAGGCTTTGTACTCGGCCTTTTCCCGTATGCATGTGCAGAAAACCTGGGATGCCATCCTTAACACGCCGCTCGGCCTGGCCGATGTTGTGGCCGGCGAGTTGTTCTGGGCGGCAACCAAATCGCTGTTTTCCGGCGCGGCCATTCTGCTGGTGATTGCCGTGCTCGGCCTGACCCACGGCCCGATGCTGCTCTGGGCGCTGCCGGCCATCGTTCTCACCGGGCTGGCCTTTGCCGGGCTGGGTTTGATCTGGAATGCGCTGGCGCCGTCCTATGATTTTTTCATGTACTACTTCACGCTCTTTATCACGCCGATGACGCTGGTTTCCGGCGTCTTTTTCCCGACTGAAAACCTGCCCGGCTGGCTCGCCCTGATCGGTAGCTGGCTGCCGCTGGCGCAAGGCGTCGCGCTGGTTCGCCCCTTGCTGGCCGGGCAAGTGCCGGCCGATGCGCTGATCCATATCATGGCGCTGCTCGCCACCGCCGGCGTTGCCTTCGCCATCGCCCTGCGCCTGACCCGGCGCCGCTTGCTCAAGTAGGATAGACCATGGAAACCTTGCTCGTTCTGACCAATTGCCCCGACGAAGAGTCCGCCAACGCCATTGCGTTGGCCGTCGTTGAAGCCAAGCTGGCGGCCTGCGTCAATATTCTGCCGCGCGTTCAGTCGATCTATCGCTGGCAGGGCGTCGTTGAGTCGGCAACGGAAATTCCCCTATTTATCAAGTCGACCGCAGCACATTACCCGGCGCTGGAAAAGCTGATCGCCCGCCTGCATCCCGCCGAAATTCCTGAAATCATCGCCCTGCCCATCGTGCAGGGCTTGCCCGCTTACCTGAACTGGGTGGCGGCGGAAACGATCCAATGACCCTACGCAGCCTCATCCTCCTTTTTGCCTTCCTCTGTTCGCTCGCTCACGCTGAGGAGTTTCTCGATCCAGCCGTCGCCTTCAAGCCCTCGGTCAAGGCGCTTGATGGTCAGACCCTTGAAGTCAGTTTTGCGATTGCCAAGGGTTATTACCTCTACCGCAATGCTTTCCGCGTCGCCGTCGACGGCGAATCGGCAACGCTCGGTGCGCTGCAGATTCCCAAAGGCAAGGAAAAGGACGATGAGAATTTCGGCAAGGTTGAGGTCTATTACAAGGCAGTCGCCATCCGCGTCCCGGTTGAACGCAATGCCTCCGGTGTGCTGTCGCTGAAACTCAAAGTCACCTCCCAGGGCTGTGCCGATGCCGGTGTCTGCTATCCACCGCAGACTCAGGTAGTTAGTCTCGAATTGCCCGATGCTGCCAGCGCGCCGGCCAAGACTGTCATCCCCCAAGGAGACTTGCTTCAGGGCGCGGATGACGGCAATGAAAGCGGCAAAATCGCCACGACGCTGAAAAATGCTGGCTTCTGGGCCAATCTCGCCTTCTTCTTCCTCGCCGGCCTCGGTTTGTCGCTCACCCCTTGCGTCTTCCCGATGATTCCCATTCTCTCCGGCATCATCGCCGGCCAAGGCCACAAGATTTCGCACGGCCGGGGCTTTGCGCTGTCGCTGGCCTATGTGCTCGGCATGGCGCTGACCTACGCGGCAGCCGGCGTCGCCGCCGGCATGACCGGCACGCTGCTCGCCGCCGCGCTGCAAAACGCCTGGGTGCTCGGCGCCTTTGCGCTGGTTTTTGTCGCGCTTTCCTTCTCGATGTTCGGCTTCTACGAATTGCAACTGCCGAGCGCCCTGCAAAGCAAACTGTCCGACGAAGCCGGCCATCTGCAAGGCGGGCGCGGCATTGGCGTCTTCCTGATGGGCGCGCTCTCGGCGCTAATCGTCGGCCCCTGCGTTGCCGCGCCACTGGCCGGCGCGCTGCTCTACATCGGGCAAACCGGCGATGCCGTCTTCGGTGGCGCCGCATTGTTCGTCATGGCGCTCGGCATGGGCGTCCCGCTGCTCATTGTCGGCCTCTCCGCCGGCACGCTACTGCCGAAAGCCGGCGCGTGGATGGAAGCCGTCAAGAAAGCCTTCGGCGTGCTGCTGCTCGCCACCGCCGTCTGGCTGATCTCGCCGGTCATTCCCGCCGTGGCGCAAATGCTCGCCTGGGCCGCGCTGCTGATCATTCCCGCCATCTACCTGCACGCCCTCGACCCGCTGCCAGCGCACGGCAAAGGCTGGCAGCGCTTCTGGAAAGGCATTGGCATCGTCATGCTGCTCACCGGCGCCGCGCTGCTAATCGGCGCTCTGGCCGGTGGCCGCGACCCGCTACAACCGCTGGCCGGTTTGCGTGGCCAAGCAGTGGCCGCCGAGAACAAACATCTCCCCTTCGAGCCAGTCCGCTCAGTTGCCGAACTCGACGCCAAAGTCCTCGCCGCCGGCCAGCCGGTGATGCTCGATTTCTACGCCGACTGGTGTGTCTCGTGCAAGGAAATGGACCGCTTCACCTTCGCCGACCCGGCTGTGCAAGCCAAACTGGCCGGCTTCAAACTGTTGCGCGCCGATGTCACGGCCAATTCCCCGGACGACAAAGCCCTGCTCGCCCGCTTCGGTCTCTTCGGCCCGCCGGGGATATTGTTCTTTGATAAGTCAGGGAAAGAAATCAAAACGGTTCGCGTCGTGGGTTTTCAGGATGCGGTGGTGTTTTTGCAAGCGCTGAATCGGGTGGGGGCTGCTGGTTAAAGCCCCGGTTGGAGAGTCGGGTTTTGTTGGTTTAAAGCCGGCTTGACGGGGTGGTTTGATGTGCTATCCTAA
>JBBSCQ010000005.1:0-85055 GCA_038250105.1 Burkholderiales bacterium
ATCGTCACGTGCGCCCCTACCACCACGTTGTTACCGATCACCGCCCGGCGGTGCACGATGATGCCCAGCCCCTTGTAACCGAGTAGTACGCCTTTGCCGATCTGAACGCCGGGTGGCACGACGGCGGAAAAGACAATGCGGTTGAAGGCGTGGCAAAGTTTCGGTAACACCGGGATACGCCAGTGATGCAGGCGGTTGGAAAGGCGCCAGATCGATTGCATCATGTCGGATTCCCCATTGCTGCGAGTACGTTACAGGTGGTGCGGAAGCGCTCGATCATGGTCGGTAGCGAGAAGCGGGCCTCCACCTCACGGCGGGCCGTGGTGGCCATTGCGTGGCGCGCCGGGCCGGTGGCTAGGCGTTCCAGTTGGGCGACCAGGCTGTCGATGTCGCCCGCAGTGTAGAGCAGGCCGTTGTGGCCATTCGTTACCTGTTCGCTCAGGCCGCCGACATTGCTGGCCACCAACGGCTTGCCGAGCGCCATGTATTCCAGGGTGGCGATCGGAAAAGTTTCGGCGTGCGAGGTCAATGCCATTACGTCGCAGGCCGCGACATAAGGCCGCACATCCTGCTGGAAGCCGCACATCACAACGGCATTCTGCAGGCCGAGGGCATCGCGGCGGGCTTCAATCTGCGGGCGCATGAGGCCATCGCCAACCAGCAATGCCTTGGCCGGCAGTTGCTTGTCGCGCAGCCGGCGCAGGGCTTCGAGCAGATCAATCTGGCGCTTTTCTTCACGGAAGCCGGCACACATGCCGATGACCAGATCGTCCTCGGCAAAACCGAGGGCGCGGCGCAACTCGCGGGCCTCAGTCGCAACTGTCGCGGCCGAGAAATGCTCAAGATCGATCCCGTTGTGGATCACCTCATCACTGCGTGGGTGCACGCCAAGCTGCTGGAAAAAACTGCGTTGCAGATCGCTGACGAAAACGACATGTTCAGCCAGGCGATAAAACCGGCGATAGACGCTAAAGCGTAGCCGGTCGCGCCGGCTGCGCTGAACATGTTCCATGCTGTGGCAGACAAAGAGCAGGGGCAGGTGACGGCGCCCCGGTAGCCGGGCCAGAACCGCCATTGCCAGAGAATATTGCGAAGTAGCTACCAGTACGTCCGGGCGAAAGGCGCGGATCAGCCTGGACAGAGCGCGGATGGCATTGAAGTCGACGCCACCCCGCGAGTTACAACAGACCAACTGACTGACACCCCCGGCG
The DNA here is from genome assembly GCA_038250105.1 of Burkholderiales bacterium. Taxonomy (GTDB): domain Bacteria; phylum Pseudomonadota; class Gammaproteobacteria; order Burkholderiales; family Rhodocyclaceae; genus Azonexus. Next base: position 1,212 of record JBBSCQ010000005.1, read on the forward strand.
CGGAGTTCGCCAGCCAGTTCGTCATGCGGTTTTAGGTAGGCGACTGCCACTTCGTTACCCTGCGCAGCCAGTCCGGTAGCAACGGCAACGAGATGACGTTCGGCGCCGCCGAATTTGAGGTGGTCGGCAATGAACAGGATGCGCGGCTTCTCGTTGGCGTTCATTTGACACCTAGCTTCATATTCTGAGGAATGTAGCCACGACGCAGCAACGCCTTAACGATAAAGCGCAAGTGCATCACAAACGTATCACTGCGCCAGCCGTGAGCACAACCCGAGAGATAGCTTCGTATGACTCGGCTACCTGCGCCGCAACAGGCGTAACAAAGGCTAAACCAGACTTCCCCCAGCGCCAATCGCAAGGCCATTTCGTCGTATTGTTGAGTACGGGAGTTGGCTTCGATAATTTTTTTCAACCAGCGGTCAACCCGTTGAAGAAGATCAAAATCAAGGCTGTCGTACGAAGAAAAGATCATGATCTGATGCGCTTCGCGTTCCTCGGTACTTGGCTTCAGGCCCAGACGGTCCAGCAAGGGTTGCTGGATTTCCCAGAGTGCGTCGCGTACTGCAGCCCGGCGCGTCGTGTTGCTCAGACCACCGGGATTGATTCGGTAATGCGCCAGAACCGCAGGCAGGTTAGCCAATTCACCGTTAGCGTTGGCCGCCGTACGTGAGATGAAGTCGTAATCCTCGGCAAACATTGTGCGAAAGCCACCGGCCGGCAGTGCGGATCGGCGTACTGTCAGCGTCGATGCGTTGAAGTTGTTGCGGAGCAGGAGCATGGGCCGAATGGCTCGGGCCGGCAGCGGGAAGAGGTTGTCACCGGGGAGTAGTTCGCCTTCAGCATGCATGCGACGATAGCCACCGCCGAGGAGGATGCAGTCTGGATGGCTCGCGAAATAGGAGAGCTGCATCGCCAGGCGCTCGGGAACCGCGACATCATCCGAGTCGAGAAAGGCGATAAATTCACCGCGCGCCACATCGATGCCAGCGTTTCTCGCTCCGGCCAATCCCCGATTTTCCGGTAGCGAGAGCAGCCGCAATCGGCTGTCGGTGTAGCTGCGGCAGATCGTGGCGGATTCGTCAGGCGAGCAGTCGTCAACGACGATTAATTCGAAATCCCTACAGGTCTGGGCTAACACACTGTCTATCGCCGCCCGGATGAAGCGGGCTGTGTTGTAGGCTGGCATGATGATGCTGACGCGCGGTGGATTCATTGGCGCTCCGGTAGGGTGAATTCGAGAATTGACGCCGGGTTTGGTGTCGAGTGTGCCGTGCTGATTCACGCGCTAGCCTCCACTTTTTCCGGCATGTCCTTAATGGCGCTGCTGACGCAGAACAGGAGATAGCTGGCCCAGCAGAATTGGGAGGCCAAGTAGGCGAGCTGGATGCCGGTGGTTCCGTTACTGCTGACGAGCAGGAAGGAGGCCAGCACAAACAGTGCGGCAAAGAATATTTCGCCGAACATTTGCAGGCCGACGCGGACACGGACGATCAAGACGGTGTTCATGGCGAGAGCCAAGGCTTTGAAAAAGTCACCAGCAACTTGCAACGGGAAGAGGGCTTGCATCGGGTCGAAAGCGGCGGAATAGAGCAAGCGAACCACCCAGTGGCTACCGAGCAGAAGGACGGCTGAAACACTGGCACAGAGGGCAACGACCAGAATCAGGACGCGCTTGAGTTCGGCGATGTAGCTGGCCCTGTCCTTGGCGCGGGTGAGTTTGGGGAGCAGATACAGCCCGATGGTGGTGACGAGTATGCCGAGATAGATTTCGGAGATTCGCCACACTGCCTGCCAATGGCCGGCTGCTTCAAGGCCGGTGGCATCGATCAACATGTCGCGCACAAAGAGTAGGGCTACCGGCGTTGAAATGGCGGTGGCAACGGACATCAATCCAAAATTGACGAAACGTTTTGCCACGATCGGGGAATACGGGCGGGTAAAGTTTGTTGAGCTGAACCACGCTTTGCGGCGGACCATCCAGAGGCTGACGAGTAGCGAAAACGGGATGGCGAGCGCCATCCCGGCGAAGACGCCCTGAAGGCCAGCCAGCAAGGCACCACTGATGGAGAAGGCCGAGGTGACGAGCCCTTGGGCAATGCTGATGCGGGTGTAGGTGGCTGAGTCTTGCTGGCCGTTAAGAATGGTGAGAATGACTATGGACAGGCTGTGAAAGATCAGTGTCAGCCCGGCCAGCACGATGTAAGGCCAGAACGCCGCGCTATGGAGCAGGATTTCGGCGAGGGGAACGGAGAACAGCAGGGCAAGGAGACCGATTGCCGTCCCGCTCGCCAGGGTGATTTTCAGCCCGGTACTGATCGCCAGTGCAAAGGCGTTTGATCCAACGGAATGCTCGGCACTGAGTCGGGTCAAGCCCTGCGAGGTGGCGCAGGTGGAGAGGACGCAGAGCAAGCCGTGAAAATTGCCGAATTGGCCAAGCAGGGCAACGCCGCTCGGGCCAAGCTGAACGGCCATGACCTTGGTCGTCACCAGCCCGGAGAAAATCCGGACCATGTTAGCGACGGCGGAGAGGAGGAAGGTGCTGCCCAGTTTCACGTTGATTGTTTTCCGGCTTTACTGGAGCGAGAGGCCGAAGGCTTCGCGATATGGCCGCAAAACGATGTCGTTGCGGTATTTCTCTTCCATGAACTGAAGGCAGCGCTGGCTGCATTCTTGCCATTCATTCGCTGAAGAAAGCAGGCGACTCACCGCCGCTGCCATTTCTTCCGGCGAGGAAACCGCGACGCCGAGCCCCCTCTTTTGGATCAAGCCATCCGGGTCGTAGGTGGCGACCACTGGAATGCCGCGCGCCCAGGATTGCAGATAGGTATTGGGAAAGCCTTCGAACTCGGAGGTGTTGATGAAAATTTTGGTCTGGTCGAATAGCTCGATGGACCGGGTGTAGGGAACAGCGCCGTGGAACTCGACATTGCTGTGACTGGCAGCGTAATCGCTGACCAGGTCATTGAGATCGGTCCGTTTGGCGTCCTTGCCACCGGCTATCTGGATGGCCAGGCCGGGTAGCAAATCGCACACCGGTGGCAGCCACTCGGGGCGTTTGGCTGCCTTGAGATTGGCCAGCCAGAGTACGTCGATTGGCCGCGCCATCATTGGTAGTCTTGACTCGGGCCAGTCGACCAACATGCCGGCGATCTGACTGTCCAGGCCGTAATTGCGAGTCAAGCTGGCACGTTGCTTCTCGGTCTGGACAAGGCGTGTTTGCGTATTTCGCAAGCCAAAGCGATAGAGCGGCAACTCATGCCGGTGCGTCAGATAAAGCGGCTGCAATTCACAGTCGGCATCAATGGCGGCGCGGAAGACGAAACGTTTGCCGTACAGTTTGCAGAAGGCAGCAACGTAACCAACGATCGGGCCGGCACAGCTGACGTAGTAGACATCGGCATCGGCTCGTCTGAGCGCGCTCATCAAATGGGTAAGCCGGGGATAGATCATGCGGACACCTGGGAGCCCGGAAGTCATTTTGAAGGTCTTGAAGAGTTTGACCCCGTGGTGCTGGCTACCGTCAGCTTGGCCAAAATCACCCGTCACCACGGATGTGTCTACGCCTGTTCCGGCGAGCGCTTTGGCCAACAGCGAGTGCTGAACTTCTTCACCGCCCGTGCTGACATTGGCAACCTGCGTTCCGCTCAGGACAGGCCACATGAAGTAATTGACAAGACAAACTTTGCTCATGTTGCTGGGCTCTGTCGATAAGGGTTGAGGTTCTGCGGGAGGGGTGCTGGCTTAGCTGTTTTTTTGAGGCCGCCGCGTCCAATCAATATGCCGACAGCGCACCAGAGCGGTGTTTGGGCAACCGTTGGCGTGAAGCGGTCATCGCTGATGCCTTGAATGGCAATGACCAGCATTGCGACGGCAGCGCCTTCGAAGAGGTGGCGCATGCCGGGGTCGCTCTCTTGCTGGTAGAAGCGGACGAACTGCCTGAAGAGGTAGATCAGGAAGCCGGCGATTGCGGTGCCGAAGAGAATGCCATAGTCGTAGAGAAGCCCGACATAGGCGCTGTGGGTGTGTCCGACGAAGAGAATCGAGCCGTTCAGCATCGGCTTTGACCACATGATGGCCGATGGGCCGTGCGGAAAAAGCCAAGTCAGGGAAAAGTCGTCAAGAAGCGGCATCCATATCTTGTCAAGGCGGCCGGCTGAAATTTCGGCCCGGTTGCCAGTCGCTACACCGGTGCCGAGGCGTTCCATGATGGGGTCAAAGAATATGAGGCCGACGATGAGGGCGATCATTGCGAAGACGATCATGGTGCCGATTTGCCGACGCCGGATCAGGAAAATGGCGTTGGTGATGATGAATGCACCGATGCCGGCACGGGAAAAAGTCATCAGGATGGCGATGGCGATGGCCATCAGGGCCATGAAAAGCAGCCCCCGAGATAGACCCTTGTGCCCAGCCAGAGAGAAGATGAGCAGGGCGTAGCCAAGGTTGAGACAAAGGCTGATTTCGTTGGCATGCATGCCCAGGATGGAGAGAAAGCCGCGGGCATTGGCGCCAGAGAGCAGGCTGATGGAGGCGCCGGAAACGATGAAGGCGCCGAGTACTGCGCCGGCTAGAAGAACACAGCCGGCAGAAATGACATGAACGTAGCGGGCCGGTTGCTTTGCTTCCTGTATGACCAGGGCCATCAGCATGGCGGCCAGGATGGCGAAGCTTGGTTTGATGAACAGATCACGGAAGTAGCCGATGCTTGAAGTGAAACTGGTAAGTTTCATGGTTTCAAAGGCGCCGGGAATCAGGTGGACTTTGGTTGTGCCGATCAGTGTGGCCAGCATGAAGGGCAGCATGTAGGCGTAAATCAGCGAGGGCGTCCAAGGAATCGAGAATTTGCCGGTGCCGGCGTGACTGATGACGTAACTGAGGATGGTGCCGACGATGAGCAGGTTGATCGGATTCAGACCTTGAATGCCGAGTAGTTCCCTGGGGATGAATACGGTGCCGGATATATGAATCAAGATCAGCACCAGAACGGTGCCAACGCGATAATCCAGCGCAGTCCAGGCGAGAAACATGAGCACGACAATAAAGGCCGGCACGATGACTCCGGCGATGGGAATGGCCATGCCGAAAAAAACGACCAGGAAAGCGTATCCAATGGATAGAAGTATCCAGCGAGCTGACGGTAAACGCTGAAAAGCTTCTGTAATTATTTTTTGCGAAGCAACCAGATTGGCCATGTCGGTGTTTCCTGTATTCGCCATTAAATTACTGGTTGAGAAAAGATGGCAGCTGTCTTTATCAAGGCGCTTCTGTCACCAGACAACGCTTGTCTGACGGCCTGCGGGTTAATTTACGGGTTGGCTGATTCGCCGAGTAGTTTCTGGCGCAACGCCGGGGTGCTGGCCTGAAGTAGCTGAGTGGCAAATTCAATCTGTCGTTCGTAAGCAATTTCAGGATTGCTTTCAATGCTGGAAACACGGAACAGGTAGCCATCGGGAATCAGGCCGGAGAAGGCGTATTTGATTTGGGCCAGTTGTCGGTCGAGATAGCTGCGCACGATGCCGTTGCCCATGGTGAACCAATAGGTGACGGGTTCGGTGCGGTATTGATGGACGGCAACCATGCGGGTTACTGGAATTTGCGTACCACCGATTGCGATCAGGTCATGTCTCAGGTCGTTGATCTGAAAACCTTGTGCGGCGTAGCAAACTTCTTGCCGATGCGCCCGCATCTCCCGGGTTTGCGAGGCGCCGTAGGCAACGGAAAGCATGATTCGCTGCCCTTTGGCGTTGACATATGTGCGGCTGACGGTCTGGTCGTAAATCTGCTCCAGGGTGGCCTGCTGGCTCGGTGAAGGGTTAATGGGTACGACACTTTCGTCGACTTTCCAGTCGCCAAATGTTTTTGGAATGCTGCTCTCGATGTCGATTTTTGCTGTGGCGTCGGATAGCAGACGGCTCGGCTTCAATGCGATGCTGCCGAGTGCGGCGCATGTCATCAGGGCAAAGATGAGCATGGCGGTGGGCAAGATGGCGAATGATCCCATCCATGGCCAGAAGGCAGGCAGGGTACGGGTTTTGTTCATGACTGTGCGCCTCTGTTCTGGGTGCCGAAGCGCAGCAGTGAATCTGTTGCGATGATCAACATCAGGGCGGAAACGAACAGAACCATGCCGGCAAAACTGTGGACAAAGCCCTGGCCTGCTTCGTCACCGAAATAGTAGGTGACCAGGGTCAAAGTGATGACTCTGATGACGTTTGCGGTGAACGAGATGGGTACGATCAGGATGGCGAGGACGGTATTGCGTGTCCAGGATTCATGCTTGATGATGTGGAGATAGAGCAGCCCCAGCGCTTCCAGGGAGAACAAGGTATGCAGTCCGGCACAGGCATCGGCGACCAGTAACTGGTATTGACCCATGTACAGAATGACGCCGTTGCGGGAGATCGGGTATCCGATGTTGTAAAGGACGTTTTCCGTGACGTAGGAGACGGCGATTTTCATGGGCATGGTCAGCGAATCGACAATGGCGCCGGGCAGCGGAATCATGAAGAAGAGAAAGAAAATGGGGAACCAGACGGCCTTAAGTCCTTTGCTGCCGCGCATAAGTAACATTACTGCGGGCAACAGGATGAGCAGCGAGCCAATCTCAAAGAGGGCGAGCCCCTGGGAGCGGCCAAGGGTGTAGACGATTAGGCCGATGCAGAGTAGCGGCCAGCCGATAGACGGTTTTGGGGCGACTGGGGCAGCCAGCACGTCATTGCGCAGACTCCAGAATAGGTAGAGCGCTACGGTAAGAACAATGGGGCCGTGAACCTGATCGTCGTTTTGCCAAAGGGTGCGCGCCAGATCGATGAAGGTCGGTATGAAGAGCATGCCGATACCCAGTAGTACTGGAAACCACTGGATAAATGGACTGGGCAAGGGTTTGCTCAAGGTATTCACGGTTTTTTGCTCGATCAGTTGCCGTTGAGAACCGAGCCCACGACAGCGGCTCCGGAGTGCTGCAAAGAGAGGGTCAGTTCACGAAGACGGGAGGCTTGAGTGATATTTTTCCGGCTGATTACAACGGCACCGCCGGCTCTGGCCGCAACCATTTGCGCATCGGCATATTCACCCCCGGCCGATGTGTCGAAAAGAATGACGTCGAACTGTCCTTGCGCCGCCTCCAGCATGCCTAAAAACTGGGGGCGGTTGAGGAGTTCCTGCGGGTTGGGTGGCACTGCGCCAGCCGGCAGCACTGAAAGCCCGAGAAGGTTGGGAATGCGGTTGATCGCTTCATCAAGGCTGATTCGGCCGGCGAGTACGGCGGAGAGCCCGTTGCGGTTGCCCAGTTTGAAGATTTCGTGTTGCCGGGGGTGGCGCAAATCGGCGTCGATTAGTAAGGTACGCTCGCCAAGTTGCGAGAAGACGACGGCTAGATTTGCCGCGATGTAGCTACGTCCTTCGCCCCGGTCAGGGCTGATCAAGGCTAGCATCTTGTGACCTGATTCGCCGTCGAACCAGCGCATCATCAATTGGCTGCGCAGGGCGCGCAATTTTTCGACAACCGGGCTGAAGGGTCTGTAAGCGGCGACCACTTCCTGGCTGAGGCCGTCATCGCCGGGCATCAGATAGGGGTAGTCGAACTGATGCGAGAGTGCGTAACGGACATCGGCCTCGGTGAGCAGGCCGAGCTGGATGGCGGCGTCACCAAAACGCAGGCCACCTTCCTTCTGGAGCTTGATGATGCTTTCAGCAGCGTCAGTGGTCAGCCGTCCGGCATCCATCAATATGGCGCCAATGGAGCGACTGGCTAGCCCGTGGTATTGGGCCGCGCGGGCGATGATGTTCTCACTGGGTTGGGCGAAATTCATTGCTTTGTCACTCATGCAGGGCGTGTTTGGCGCATCGGGAACAGACGGCGTAATAGCGGGAAGGCGCGTGTCCAATGTTGGTTGTCTTGTTCGGGTTCAAGAATGGCGAGAACAGGAACGCCCAGCGTTTGGATCAGATCATCGGCAGAGCGTATGCGTCGCTGGCTGAACTCAAGCAGGAGAGAGGCGCCTACGCCGAGTAGCACGCCGACAAATATGGACAGCAGGATGTTCCGCAGCACCTTGGGCTTGGATGCCCGGAGCGGTTCACTGGCCTGGTTGAGGACGGCGACGTTGGTCTGGATACTTTGTGATTCGAGGCGGCTCTGGGTGGTGCGCTGGCCGACGGCGTCGAAGGCGCGCTGGGCGGTGTCGACTTCGCGAGCGAGCAGGCTGATTTCATCGCGCTGTTTTTTTAGTTCCAAAATTCGCGTTTTTTGGGTGTCGACCGCAGCAATCAGTTCAACGCCCTTTTGTTTGCTGATGTTGCCGGCGGTGCCAATGGAACTGGTGATGCGGCCGATTTCGGTGTTCATTTTGCTCTTCAGTTCGGCCAATTCAGCTTGCGAGCGCAGGTATTGCGGGTGATTTACCCCGAGGTTGCCGGAAACTTCCATGAGCCGGGCTTCGAGGCGGGCGATGTCGCCCTTGAGCTGGCTGATCAGGCCACTTTGCATGACTTCCGGCATGGTGTCGGCGCTACCGCTGCTCTTGCGCTTGCTGCTTGAGTCGGTGCCTTGGGCCTGGGCCACGGTGAGCTGGGTGGAGAGCTCGTTCAGTTTCTGGGTTTCGTAGTCGAGACGTTCGTCGGTGGCGACAATGCCGGATTTTTGCTGGTAGTCGGAGAGGGCCTTTTGCGCGGTGTCAAGACGTTCGCGGTATTGCTTTGTTTGTTCATCGAACCATTTGGCGTTCTGGCGGGCCGGCTCAATGCGCAATTCAAGATTGACGTCGATGTAGGCTTGGGCGAAGGCGTTGGCCATGGCGGCGGCAAAGGCGGGGCTGCCGCCGGAATAGCTGATAGCGATGACGTTGCTTTCGCGTGATGGTTTGACGTCGAGCTTTCTCTGCAGCAACTGGGCCAGCCAGGGGCCGATCTGGCCCTTGCCTTCGGTGGCTTCCTGCCACTGTTCCTTGATGTTGGGGTTTTCGTCCATGCGCAGCATCTTGATGACGCGCATCGTGACGCGGTCGCTGTTGATGATGTCAACTTGGGTCGCCATGTAGCCGGGGGCCATCATGCCGGGGAGGACGATGCCGGCAATCGGGTCAGGCGATTTGACGTCGAGCACGACGGCGGTGCTGGCGGTGTATTCCTCCGGCAGGAGCAGACTGACCACGGTGGTGGAGAGCACGGTGGCAAGGAAGGTGAAGAGAACGAGCTTGCGGCGCGCCCAGAGGATCAGCAGGAACTGTTGGAGGGTCATATTGAGCTCGTCTTAAAACAGACTTTCGCGCACGTAGATAACGTCGTCTTGCATGACGGGTTCGTGAGCGTCGAGTGAAATTTTGGTGGTTTCGCCGCCCGGCATGCGGCGGTGAACCCGGATTCGGTCTTCGGATCCGCGCAGGGTGGGGCCGCCAGCCTGGGCGAGCGCTTGCTGGATGGTCATGCCGCGTTCGATGCGGTATGAACCTGAGCGCTGGGCCTCGCCATAGATGTAAAAGACCGGGGCGCGGTGGATGTAGAAGACATCGCCACTAGCAACGAGGATATCTTCGGCATTCTTGTCGCCAAGATAGATGCTGGGGAAGTCGATCTCCTGACGGAAGGGCTTGCCGTCGCGAATGCCGGTGACAATGATGGTGTCGGAACCGGTTGAGGCAATGCCGCCAGCCAAGGCAAGGACGTCGGAGACGCGGGTGTTGGCGGTTTCGAGCGGGAAGCGGCCGGGCCGGTTGACCTGGCCGAGGACAGAAACCTGATTGCCGCGGACTTGCATCAAGACGATATTGACTTGCGGCTTCTGGACGAAACCGCCTGCTTTTAGCCCATTGGCAATGCGCCGCTCGGCGGCTTCAATGGAGAGGCCGCCGATTTCAACGCTACCGATCAGCGGGTAGGTGATGGTGCCGCTTTCAGAGACGCGGGAGTCGAGCGTGAGGTCGGGGTTCTGGAAAACGACGATGCGGATGGCGTCGCCCTGGCCCAGTTTGTAATCAACCTTGCTCTGGTTGTCGGCAGCCATGGCAAACGACATGGCAAGTAGCATCCAGAGACAGCACACCAGACGGTGGATTGCCTTGTTCATTGACGATTTCCTTTGTTTTTGTTGTGCGGCTTATTTGAGACCGGCAACGCCTTTTTCGAGGGCGTTTGCTGCACTCGAGGTTGGTTTGCTTTCCGGGGGTTTCGGGTCTGCGATCGTTGCTGCCGGGGCGGTGGCCGTCGGGGCAGCGGCGAGGGTGGCGAAGTCGCCAACAAATTCAATCTTGGCGGCGTCTTTGAGCTTCTTCATTTCTTCGCCGACTGCCTTGCCATTGCGCTGGTTCTGCAGGAACTGCTGGACCCACGGTTTGGCGGTGGCTTCATCTATCGGCGCAGCCTGGGAGGCGACGACGCGCATGACGTAGAGCATCTGCGGGCCCTCGATCAGTGCGGTCTGGCCGTCCTTGATCTTGGCCAGTTGCGGCAGCAATTCAATCGGCAGTTGTTCGGCCGCCCGCGTGCCGGCACTACCCCGGGCCGGGATGTTTTTGCTCTTCAGCCAGTTGGCGATTTCTTCAATCGACTTGCCGGAGGAAACATAGCCCTGCAGCTCATCAACTGAACCGGCATTCTTGGGGATATCGAGTTCCTGGATGTTGTAGACACGGCGTTTCGAGAAGAGATCGGGGTGTTCGTCGTAGTAGCGCTTGATCTCTTCGTCGGTCGATTTGGGCTGGGCGGCGGCGATTTGTTCAACGTAGCTGCGAGCCAAGATTTCGCGCCGTGCCGCTTCAATGTTGAGCAGTACGTCTGGGTTGCGGTCGAGCTTCTTGGCCAGCGCCTGTTCGACGGCGAGTTGCTGATCGACCAGGCGGTCGAGAATTTCCTTGCGAGCGCGTGGGGCGTTTTCGTTGGTGACGCCGGTGGCCTTAGCCAGCAGTCCGTTGATCTGATGTACTGAAATTTCCGCGCCGTTAACTTTGGCGGCAACCTGCGTTGCAGCAGCTTTGGCACCGGCTTTGTCATCGTTGCAGGCGGCAAGGGAGACAATAAACAGGGCGCTGATCAGCGAGGGCAGAATCTTTTGGACTTTGTTGGCGTACATCGAAGGCGGTTCCTTTTCGAGAATGAGTGCTATCACGGCCGAGACAGCATTCTAGAAAGCCAACATGTCAAAAAGATTAAAAAAAATAATCAGCCGCAAATTACAGCGAAGAATTGTTTGAGGCAGAAGCCGCTGATCCGGCGGTGGCGGCTTGTGGGCTCGATTTGATCGGTGCCCTGTATGCCATAGAAGAACACATCCGCAACCAGAAACTGAAGGGAACGAAGAAAGGCGACTATCGCTTGAACCATGCCAAGCCGATCGTTGTGCAATTCTTTGCCTGAAATAATCAGCAGTTTGAGGCGCAGGGCTTATTGCCGAGTAATCCGCTGACGAAGGCGCTGGCTTACGCTCGCGAGCGACGGTTTGGGCTGGAAATTTATTTGACCGATCTGGACTACAGATCGATACCAATTATCTGGAACGCGCCCTGCGGGCGATTCCGATGGGGCGAAAAACTGGATGTTTTGCTGGACCGAACTCGGGGCCCGACACGTCGGCATCATGCAGAGACTGGTCGTGACTTGCTGCTTGCATCAAATCGATCCCTATGATTACCTGGCCGATGTCTTGCAACGGGTTGGCCATCATCCGGCTTCTCAGGTTGGTGAGCTTACGTCCAGGCTGTGGAAGCAACGCTTCGCCGATAAGCCGCTGCGGTCTGCCTTGCACAACATCTCGGCGTAGACAAGAACGCTGGTGGGTTAATGGTTACACTGCGCGGTTACACTGCGGCGACCGGCTAGATCATGCTCGACTGCACTGAAAAGGCGGACCCTGTATACTTGGGTCCGCCTTTCCATATCGGCGTTAGTGTATTTTTTCTGCAGTTTTTTGGTTCCTACGAATAATGCTTACTCCAGACCGATTATCCCTGCCTGTCCTTTTTCTGGACTTTGACGGCGTTCTCCATCAGGCGAGCGAGCCCACCATCGACGGAAATGGCGAGTTTGTCCCGAATGAGCGGCTATTCTGCTGGCGAACGCATCTTGAAAACTTGCTTCAGTCACATCCCAATGTTCAGATTGTCATTAGCTCTGACTGGCGGAAGTACCATTCTGAAGAAGACTTGGCTACTTTTTTGGGCAAGGAACTTGGGAGGCGTTTGGTCGGTGTAATGCCTATTCTTGAAAACGGCTCCAGGGCCGAGGCTGTTCGTGAAGAAGCCACACGGCTCCATCTACGACACTGGATTGCTTTGGACGACCATCGCAGTGTGCATGATGCGCGTCAAAATGGTGATGGCCACTTTGTGAGTTGCCCCCCTGAGCAAGGGTTGGGCGATGGCGATACGCGCGACGACTTAGCTTCAACATTGCGGTGGACGAGTTGGCTAGCTCAGCACAATTGCGTGTCTATACAACCCATCTATCGGTCTGACCTGCATCAGCGCTGACGCTTGCCGCGGTAATTGTCAATCGACTCGATCGCCACCCAATGCGCCGGATACTCTTGCCGGTGCTCTTGGACCATCCGAACAGTGCGTTCGCGAACTTCAGTGGAAAACTTGTTTGACTGGTTCGTTGCTCCATCTTCTCAGAGGTTGGAACCTCCAAAAATACCGGGCGATTCAATAATCCGCGACCAAGACGCTTAACTAGGGAATGAAATGAGATTGAATTTGAAAGTCCCCTTTGCAGGAAAGGAAGAAGCCAAGAAACTGGGCGCCCGCTGGGATGCCGCCCGGAAACTTTGGTATGTCGAGGGCAAAGATGATATGGCACCGTTCTCAAAATGGTCACCAACACCTCACGATGGTGCCGGTGGTGACGCCCCTCCCCAGCGGAGCTCGCAAGCTCAAAGGCTGCAGGCGACCGGGAAAGTAATTGTGGGGAGCGATTACGTCGAGCGAACCAGGATTTGCCTGTGTCTGCCATGGGAGGTTTGCGATAAGTGCAGGGACACGGCGCTGAACACTTAGTCTAAAAAACAGACTGCTCTCCGGCGCAAGGCGACCGGACGACAGTAATTGCCGCTGCCCTTCTGCAAATTAAGAAAGCTGCGCAATGCCGGGTTGTGGCCAAAGCTAACGCTGTACTACAGTGAGCAACGAAACGCCAAAGCCCGAAAGTAAGAAGCCCGGCGAACCGGGCTTTTTTACATCAAAACCTTGATGAGGAAATTACTCAGGTTTGATGTTACTTGCTTGCAAGCCTTTCGGGCCAGTCGTTACATCAAAGCTGACTTTCTGACCTTCGGCCAAGGTCTTGAAACCGCTGGAAGCGATTGCAGAAAAGTGTGCAAAGAGGTCTTCCCCACCTTGGTCGGGGGTAATAAAGCCAAAACCTTTTGAATCGTTAAACCACTTGACGGTACCTGTTGCCATTGAAACTCCAAATATTGATGCGGGGGCAGACCCCCTAGTTAAGACGAATTTCAAGAGTGCCCGCAATTGCAGACACAGGTAGAAGTGAAACTCGCTGACTGACACTATGCTATTTGCCATGAGAAATGGCAAACTGATTTTTAACGATTGGCGCCGGGGGGGCTATCCAGAATGGCTGGAAGTAACTCTAGAAGGACAATGAACCGATGAAACTTGAATTGGCGCCTGTCGTAAACCTGTTGCACAGTGCCCATTAAATCACCCTGGCAACCCAATCGCAGCAAATGCCGGGATACCCCTACGCGACCGTAATGTCCAATATTGTTGATGAGCACCATCGGCCGATATTACTCATTAACACGCTTGCGGAGCACACGAAGAATCTGTTGGCCGACCCTCGGGTCAGTATATCGGTGACTGAGCCCGGGGCTGCCAATGTTCAGGATAGCCAGAGGCTGACGCTGGTGGGTGATGCCGAATCCGTTTCGGCGAGCCAGGAACTGAAGGCGCGTTATCTCCGTTATCTGCCCGCAGCCGAGCAGTACCTGACGCTCGACTTCATGTTTTTCCGCATCATTGCAAGGCGCATTCGTTTCAGCGATGAAATAGATTTTAATTGAGGTAGCTCAAGTCGCTAACTGCGGCGGAATCAGGGTTCGTTGGGAAACAATCCGTCGTTTCCTAAACCCTGCACCAATATTTCGTTCGATCTCCCACATGGCCCAGCCTTTGGCCGCGGCAACTTGTTGAATAGCGTTACTTTCCTTGTCCGGACGTGTCGCCGCCATGTTTTTGGTTTAGCCATGGGGAAAAATATATGGGCGCCAATAGACTCGGCGGCCAAAGAGCACCGGAGGGGCTGGATGTCATCGGCGATTCCGTGTGTTACACATTGCTACAGAAGGTTTGTCATCGCAATCGACTACCGGCGCGTTATAGGGTCATAGCAACTTAATTTCTATGGAATACATCATGATCCGCAACCCGAATATCGAATCCACCCAATTTATTCAGTCGCTGAAAGTGGCTGGTGTGGAGATCAGTCAAGAGCTTGAAGTGATTGAACGCCTCGAAGAGGCCCGGGAATGGCACTACGCATTTAGCACACTGGTCAAACAGGGGCAGCGAATAGGCATCAGTTTCTTTGCCAAACCTGGAGTGAAATTGACTGAGTTGCAACGTCTGTTTTCTCAGTACAGGTTTGCCGACCATGCTGAAGCTGCTTTCGAAGCAAGCCTACTCCATTAAGTCGAGTCGCGAACTTCGAGAGATGCATCTGGAAAGCTGCGAAGGTTTGCAAGTTCAACGTGAAGCTTTGAAGTCTGACCTCTGATGATGCAAGAACATCAAGGTGGTGACAACAAAACTCAGTTTGTTGCGTTAAAACATATTGTTAGTTAGGCATAGGTAAATAAGTGCGTAAACTTTTAGTCCTTCTCTTGACCTCCCTAGCCGCTATGGGGGTGCATGCGTGGGAACCAACGACTGCGGATATTCAGCCGGAGGTTGCCTTGGTGCAGCCATCCTATGCTGAAGCGTTGGTCACCATCGCACCGGTGCCCATGCCGGCTATGGTCATTGAGTTAGCCAACTATGCACCGAAAGCTGCGGGGCTAAGGCAGGCAAAAAAGGTCACGGCGGCAAAGGTTGCGCAGGTCAAGTCAATGCTCTCCCGGTCGGCCCGCGAGCAGGTTGCGTTAGCCAGTGCGAGCGCCAAGCCTGATTACTTGGCGCAACTCACCGCTTCGGACGATGAGGACGCAGATACCGGCATCGACGAATTGGATTTGCATCGATCCTTTAGTCAGCCAAAAGTCGCCAAGGTGTCAGATCAGGCGGATGATGGCGAGGATGCCATTGATCTCCCCAATCACATCAAAATTCGGCTGCTGATGGCACGGACTAAGGCTGTTGAAGCTCATATCCTGAACCAGGTAGGCAGGGCGGCTGATTTTGCCGACGATGATCTATCCGATAGTGTCAAACTCCGGTTGTCCGTTGCAAGAGCCCGAGCACTGAAAGCGCATAGCGAAAAATTCGGATTAGCGTAAAGCGTTTGAGGTGTTGGCACTGCGTTGATGGTTTCAATGTTTAAGCGAAGCGCTAACCTATAGTCGCCGGCCAATCTGTGAAATCGAGTGAGTTACTTCACTCGGAAGCTGAGTGGTTTTAAGGGCGTGATAAAATTGACCGCTTTTTTTCGGCAAAAGAAGCGGAGAGCAAGATGAGCCACCTAGCCTCAGGCGATCGAGTGATGCACCCCAACCAGACTGGTTGGGGAATTGGCAAAGTGCTCAGTGCAACCCCCGATAGTCTTGATGTTTTCTTTGTTGGCGCTGGACGCAAAAGACTTTCACGGTCATTTGTCACGCTCGAGAAAGCTGAGGGACCGGCATCGAAACACCGCCTTCTCGATAATTTGATCGAGACATCAGAAATTTCAAGTCATGACTATGTGACCATTCCCATTGCGATAGAGCGCTTCATGGAGAACTATCCGGACGGATTCGAGGACGCGAGTTTCATTAAGGCGACGCGCGACGCCAACGTGCTTGGTTACAAACACTGCACCCATTTGCTCAGCCAGGAGGAACTGTCCCGCTTGATTGAAGATGGTGGATTTGGTGCTGTCTGTGATCGCGCTCGGCACGTCGAATCAACCACAAATTTGCTGACCAAGAGTGAGCGCAAGGTGCTGCATGATGCCCTCGAGCTGCCGACGTGCCAAAAGCTTTTCTCTGTGGCATTGCTCAGTCTCCTATATGGCACCGAAACAGATGAGGTCCGTTTTAAGCAATTTCTTCGTACACTGGGGATACTGCAACTAAACAAATGGCCGTTTGCTACCCTTTTTAGTTTCGTTCGCCATCCCCAGCATCATGCCTTCATCAAGCCTACTGCAATCCAAAAGGCGGCAAAGGGGCTGTGCTGGCGAATCAACTACAAGCCTGAGCCGAACTGGAAAACCTATGATGCAGTCCTCCGACTCTACAGTTACGTTCGAACGAATCTGCTTGAAGAGGGATTGATGCCGCGCGACCTGAGCGATGTGCAATCGTTTATCTGGTCGGTCGACCAAAAGTAAATTTTGGCCTACTGTTGTAGGTCATGCGCCACGTCGAGAAAGTTGGCGTTTGAGCTGATATCTGGCGTGGCGGAGTGTTTTCTCAGCCTGTGGATTCTGCATCAAAAGCAATACAAATTTTATCTATCGGGGGCTTTGCCCATTTGTCGCTGGCCTATTGGAGGTTTGCGACAAAATATCCGGAAAGGAAAAACATGAACGCTCAAGCTTTAGCTGAGAAACTGAACAAACTTGGTTTTACACCCGTCGCCCTGAGCGAGCCATCCAAAAGAGAAGATGGAATGATCGTGTTTACGCCGGGTGTGCATGTTCAAGTGCCCTTGCATGGTGATGAACCCAACGTCGTTCTTGAATCGAGCAATGGTGAACTCGAGTTTTATGATGCGCATAAAAAAATCGAGGACTTGATCACCGATCTAAAATCTGCCTTGAAGGATGAGCAGGGTATGAACTCCCTTTGACGTAACAGCCAGACCTTGTGTTTGGGATCAAAATACACCGCAGAAACGAATGCTTTTACGACATGCTGCTTGATTCCGTTGCGACTCCGGTAATATGATGCTTCATTCCATACGGTACCGTATGTAAAGAGCGGCCCAAGTGCCGCAAGTCACGTTCATTTGGAGAGATAAATATGCAAATCAAAGACAAGGTTTTTCTCGTTACGGGTGCTGGTTCTGGTTTGGGTGCGGCCAGCGTTCGGGTTTTGGTGGAAGCTGGGGCCAAGGTGGTGTTGGCTGATTTGAACCGTGAGGCGGGGGAAAAGCTGGCATTGGAACTCGGTGCGAATGCCTGTTTTGTTGAAACCGATGTGGCTAATGAGGCTTCTGCGGTCAACGCCGTACAGACGGCAATTTCAAAATTCGGTGGGCTGCATGGATTGGTTAATTGTGCCGGTGTGGCACCTGCTGAAAAGGTGGTTGGTAAGGAAGGACCGCACCGCCTGGAAAGTTTTGCCAAGGTAATTAATATCAATCTGGTCGGTACGTTCAACATGATCCGCCTGGCGGCAGAAGTAATGCAGAAAGGTGAGCCGGATGCCGCCGGTGAGCGCGGCGTGATCATTAATACGGCTTCTGTTGCTGCTTTCGATGGTCAGATGGGGCAGGCAGCTTATGCCGCATCGAAAGGCGGTATCGTTGCCCTGACGTTGCCGGTGGCGCGCGAACTGGCGCGCAGTGGTATTCGATGCATGACGATTGCGCCGGGTATTATGGAAACGCCGATGCTATTGGGTATGCCAACCGAGGTGCAGGATTCACTCAACAAAATGGTGCCTTTCCCGACTCGCATGGGCAAGCCGGCTGAGTTTGCCGCGCTGGTCAAACATATCGCTGAAAACGCTTATCTTAACGGCGAAGTCATTCGCCTTGATGGCGCCATCCGGATGGGTACCAAATAAACTATACTTTGGCTTCGCCATTGACTCTAAAGGCACTTCGGTGCCTTTTTTATTTGCATGTCTGAATCCTCCTGTTATCACTGCGGTCTGCCGATTCCGGGCGATGTTGATCTTTCGGTAAAAATTGCAGCACAGCCGCGCGCCATGTGTTGTATCGGTTGCCAGGCCGTGGCCCAGTCAATTGTCGATAACGGACTGGCGGATTATTACCGCAATCGCGATGCCATGCCTGAATCGCCGCGCGAGGCAAAGCCGGCTATTCTTGAGCAGTTGGCACTGTTCGATCATGCGGAATTTCAGAAAAATTTCGTCAAGGAACTCGGCGAAAACGAACGTGAAGCGTCGTTGTTGCTTGAGGGTATTACCTGTTCCGCCTGCATTTGGTTGAATGAACAGCATGTCGGCAAGTTGCCTGGCGTGACGGCGGTCGATATCAATTACACCAGTCGGCGGGCGCGAGTGCGCTGGAATGAATCCCGAGTCAAGCTCTCCGATATTCTTGCGGCGATTCAGGCGATTGGCTACCGTGCCTACCCTTACGACGCAGCCAAGAATGAGGAAATTTCCCGCAAGGAACGGCGCGACGCGCTGTGGCGCCTGTGGGTTGCCGGATTCGGCATGATGCAGGTGATGATGTACGCCTATCCGGTGTATATCGCCAATGGCGACATGTCGCCAGATATTGAAAGCATGATGCGTTGGGCCAGCCTGCTACTGACGCTGCCGGTCATTTTCTATTCCGCCGCACCTTTTTTCCGCAACGCGTGGCGCGATCTCAAGTTGCGCCGTGTGGGCATGGATGTACCCGTGGCGCTCGGTGTTGGCGCTGCTTTTATTGCAAGTTGCTGGGGAACCTTCATGCAGGATGGTGAGGTGTATTTTGACTCGGTGACGATGTTCGTTTTTTTCCTGCTGGGCGGCCGTTATCTCGAAATGACGGCGCGCCAGAAGGCCTTGAGTGTGACCGAGGCGCTGGCCAAACTGATGCCGGCCTTTGCCCAAAAAATGCCGAATTTTCCTGTCGACCGCAGCACTGAGCAGCGCGTTGTTGCCGATTTGCTGCCTGGCGATTTTGTCCTCGTCCGGGCGGGCGATATTGTGCCGGCCGACGGTCGGGTTGTCGAAGGCTTTAGTTGTACTAACGAGGCGCTGCTCACGGGTGAAAGCCGACCAGTGCCAAAGTCGCCGGGCGAATCGGTGACTGGCGGTTCAATCAATGCAGAAAGCCCGTTGGTTGTGCAGGTTGAACAAGTCGGCGACAGCACAAGGCTTTCGGCCATTATTAACCTGATGGAGCGCGCCGCGGCCGAAAAGCCGCGCATCGTCGAGATGGCTGACCGGATCGCCAGTTACTTTGTTGCGGTATTGCTGGTGGTTGCCGTTCTGGTCGCGCTCGGCTGGTATTTTGTTGATCCATCCAAAGTGTTGTGGATTACCGTTTCAGTATTGGTCGTGACTTGCCCCTGCGCGCTGTCGCTGGCAACGCCGATTGCCCTGACTGTTGCCGCCGGTGCGCTGGCCAAGGATGGATTACTGGTCACACGCGGTCATGCCATCGAAACGCTGGCTCGGGCGACGCATTTTGTTTTCGACAAAACAGGGACGCTGACGACGGGACGGATGCATCTAATTGATGTCGGCCCGGTCGGTACCTTGTTGCGGGAGGATTGCCTGGCGATTACTGCTGCGCTTGAGCAAAATTCCGAGCACCCGGTAGCAACTGCGCTACGGCGAGCCGCCGGCGAAAGTTTTCCGACGGCCGTCGATGCCGTCAGCGAGCCGGGGCAAGGTATCGAAGCATTGGTTAACGGGCAACGCTATCGGATCGGGCGGCCAGACTATGCGCTTGGTTTGAGTCAAACCGAATTGCCAATTACTGCGGTCGACTGGCTGGAAAGTGGCGATACCGTGGTCGTTCTGGCCGATGCTGCCGGTTGTCAGGCTTTTTTCCGAATCGGTGACGAGATCCGCCTAGAGTCGGCGGCTCTGATCGCCGAGTTGCAAGCGGCAGGGAAAAAGATCGTTTTGCTCACTGGCGATGCGCCCGCTGTGGCCAAGCGCGTAGCGAGCCAACTCGGTATCGCAGATGTTCGTGCCGGCGCAACGCCGCAAAGTAAACATGACTGCGTCAAGGCGCTGCAAGCTGCAGGTGCAGTCGTGGCGATGGTTGGTGATGGCGTCAATGACGCGCCAGTGCTCGCCCAAGCGCAGGTTTCAGTTGCCATGGGCGGCGGGGCGCAACTGGCTCGCACACAATCTGACTTTGTTTTGCTCTCGGAAAACCTGGATCATTTGCGCCACGGTCTGCGCCGTGCAGTACGAACGCTGCAAGTCATTCGGCAAAACCTCTGGTGGTCATTTGCCTACAACTTTATTGCGCTACCGCTGGCTATTGCCGGCTACGTAACCCCCTGGATGGCCGGTATCGGCATGTCGGTCAGTTCGCTGCTGGTCGTCCTCAATTCACTGCGCATTCAGCGTGTGGAGACTGACTGATGGAAAGCATCTACCTACTCATTCCGGTATCGGTAATTCTGGTTTTTGCCATTGCCGTGGCTTTTTGGTGGTCGGTGCGCAGCGGTCAGTTCGATGACCTTGAAGGCCCCGGTTTTCGGCTGCTAATGGACGACGATGTGCCAAAAGTTGAAATTGATGCTGCGGAAAAGGATAAATCAGAGAAAGCTTGATCTGCGTCAACGTTCACGAGCCGCGAGGCAGGCAATATCTGTTTTGTGTGAGGCGCAAGCATCACGAAAAGTCTCTGTTGGGGTTGGGGTGCGTTACGACGCACCCTTTTTTTGTCCACTTCAGGCATTTGACTTAGAAGCTACAACCTTCGAACTAATTTGACCTAGATAATAGGTAGGTTGACCTATGTCAAATCGGCTTCAATAAACTAGAATAGTATCCGCATTCATGTGCCACCTTGGATTCAGGGGGGTGGTCATTCAGTCTTTTCATTAACGAGAGGTGGGTTCATGACCGTAACGAAAACCACATATAACGATAAGGTCGTCCGGCAATTCGCCGTCATGACCGTCATATGGGGCATTGTTGGCATGCTGGTCGGTGTCATCATTGCGGCCCAGTTGGTCTGGCCGGAGCTTAATTTAGGCTTCCTGCACTTTGGCCGTCTGCGTCCGCTGCACACTAACGCGGTTATTTTTGCGTTTGGTGGCTGTGCTTTGTTTGCAACATCCTACTGGTGCGTTCAGCGCACCAGCCATGCCCGACTCTGGGGTGGTCCGCTGGTCCCATTCACATTCTGGGGTTGGCAAGTTGTCATTCTGTTGGCTGCTATCACGTTGCCGCTGGGTATTACCCAAGGTAAAGAATACGCTGAACTGGAATGGCCAATTGACATCCTGATCACACTGGTCTGGGTTTCATACGCGGTTGTCTTCTTCGGCACCATCGCCAAACGTACCGTTTCCCATATTTATGTGGCTAACTGGTTCTTTGGTGCTTTTATCATCGCTGTTGCCTTGTTGCACTTGGTGAATAGTGCTGCAGTGCCGGTTTCTTTGACCAAGTCCTACTCGGTCTATTCCGGTGTGCAGGATGCGATGATTCAGTGGTGGTATGGTCACAATGCGGTCGGCTTCTTCCTGACTGCAGGCTTCCTGGGCATGATGTATTACTTTGTGCCGAAGCAAGCTGGTCGTCCGGTTTACTCCTACCGTTTGTCCGTGGTTCACTTCTGGGCGCTGATCTTCACGTACATGTGGGCGGGTCCGCACCATCTGCACTACACCGCGCTACCTGACTGGACTCAGTCCGTTGGTATGGTCTTCTCCCTGATTCTGCTGGCTCCGTCTTGGGGTGGCATGATCAACGGCATCATGACCTTGTCCGGTGCTTGGCATAAGCTTCGCGACGATCCCATCCTCAAGTTCCTGATTACCTCGCTGTCCTTCTACGGTATGTCTACCTTTGAAGGCCCGATGATGGCGATCAAGACGGTTAATGCTCTGTCGCATTACACTGACTGGACGGTTGGTCACGTGCACTCTGGTGCTTTGGGCTGGGTGGCTATGGTTTCCATCGGTTCCATGTACTACCTGCTGCCAAAGCTCTTCGGCAAGACAGAGATGTACAGCATGAAGTTGGTCACGACTCACTTCTGGATCGCTACCATCGGTACCGTGCTCTATATCGCTTCCATGTGGATTGCCGGTGTGATGCAGGGCTTGATGTGGCGCGCTGTGAATGCTGACGGTACGCTGGCTTACAGCTTCGTCGAGTCTGTCAAGGGTTCCTACCCATTCTGGGCAATCCGTTGGTTGGGTGGCGTGTTGTTCCTGTCCGGTATGTTGATCATGGCTTACAACATGTTCAAGACCATGGCTGGCGGCAAGTTCCAGGATACGCCGGTAATTGTTCCTGTTGGCCATCACGCCTGATTAGGGGGAGATAATAATGATCAAGCATGACCAAATTGAGAAGAGCGTAGGCCTACTAATCGTTCTGACTCTGCTGGTGGTTAGCGTTGGCGGTCTGTTGGAAATTGTTCCGCTCTTTTTCCAAAAGTCTACGACGACCCCGGTTGAGGGTTTGAAGGCTTACTCGGCACCTCGCCTGGTTGGACGTGATATTTACGTTCGTGAAGGTTGCTTCCTTTGCCACTCGCAGATGATTCGTCCTTTCCGCGCCGAAACCGAGCGTTATGGCCACTACTCTGTGGCGGGTGAGTTTGTTTATGATCACCCGTTCCAGTGGGGTTCCAAGCGTACCGGTCCGGATCTGCATCGCGTTGGCGGTCGTTACTCTGACGAATGGCAACGGGCTCACCTGATGAATCCGCGTGACGTGGTGCCTGAGTCCAACATGCCTGCTTTTGCCTTCCTGGCAAATACCAAGGCTAAGGATTCGGTCGGTGCTGACGTCGAGGCCAAGATGCAATTGATGCGTGGCTATGCCAACGCTCGAGGTATTCCGACCTATACCGACGAAGAGATCAAGGGTGCCAAGGCTGCTATTGGTGAAATGACCGAAATGGATGTTCTGATCGCATACCTGCAAGGTATGGGGTTGGAACTGAAGAACGCCAAGTAATAGCCATGGATATCAACGATCTGCGCTCCATCGTTACGGTTGCCGGGCTGGTTTGTTTCCTGGCGATTGTATGGTGGGCTTATGGCAAGGGCAGCAAGAAGGGGTTCGATGAAGCTGCCAATTTGCCCTTCGCGGAACACGATGATCAGGATGCGGTGTCTGGCACATCGCATCCTCGCTGAAAAAAAGGAAAGCAAATGAGCGATTTCGTTAGCGGTTTTTGGAATATGTACGTCATTGTGATTGTGCTGGTCAGTATTTTTGCCTGCGCACTCCTTTTGTACTTACAAGGCAAGGCGACTTTCACGCCGGGCAAGACCTGTGGTCACGTCTGGGATGAAACCCTTGAGGAATACAACAACCCGATGCCCAAGTGGTGGAGCTGGTTGTTTATAATTACCATCGTCTTTTCCTTGGTTTATCTGGTTCTCTATCCGGGACTGGGTGACTTCAAGGGCGTTCTTGGTTGGACCCAACAGGGCGCACACAAGATCGAAGTTGAGAAGATGGATGCCACCGTCAAACCTTTGTTTGACAAGTACATGGCCATGGATGTCAAGGCTGTGGCAGGTGACAAGCAGGCCAATGAAATGGGCAAGCGTCTCTATCTGACCTACTGCATGCAGTGTCATGGTGCCGATGCGCGTGGTGCCAAGGGCTTCCCGAATCTGACCGACTCCGACTGGCTGTATGGCGGAGAACCGGATCAGATCAAGGAAACGCTTAACAATGGTCGGATGGGCGTTATGCCGCCGCATGCTCAACTGGGTGCGGATACCGTCAAGGATCTGGCTAACTTTGTTCGCTCCTTGTCCGGTTTGCCGAATGATTCAGTTCGTGCTGCCAAGGGTAAAGAAGCCTTTGCATCTGCTGGTTGCTCCGGTTGTCACGGTCCTGATGCCAAGGGTATGCAGGCGATTGGTTCGCCAAACCTGACTGACAAGACCTGGTTGTATAGTTCTTCAGAAGCAACTATCACTGAAACCATCAACAATGGCCGTCAGAACAAAATGCCAGCCTGGAAGGAATTCCTCGGCGATGCCAAGATTCATCTGCTGACAGCTTATGTCTACAGCCTGAGTCAAGGCGCCAAGTAATTGGCCATAACGGGGCGGTTCGCCGCCCCGTTTTTTGTATTATCAAACATCAGCAAACACTGATTGTTATCAAAATTGCGTTGCCGCTAATGCTTAAAAGTGCGACCTTAGCGCAATTCTGATACCGATACGGCCACCATGGAACCAAGCGAAAAACACTCCCCAAGCAAGTCGACCGTAGTACCGGCGCCAATCTCCTTCTACGAGAAGCACAAGACGGTCTACATGCGCGAGGTCAAAGGCTGGTGGAATACTTGGCGCTGGGTACTGGTCTGGTTCACCCAGATTCTTTTCTATGGCACGCCCTGGCTGCAATGGAATGATCGACAGGCAGTGCTTTTGCATGTCGCCGAGCGTAAGTTCTATCTTTTTGGCTTGGTATTGTGGCCGCAGGATGTTTTTTATCTTGCCTTGCTGCTGATTGTCTCGGCCTATGCCTTGTTCCTCTTTACCGCCATCGCCGGGCGATTGTTCTGTGGCTACGCCTGTCCGCAAACGGTCTATACCGAAATTTTCATGTGGATCGAGAGCAAGATCGAAGGTAATCGATCAGCCCGGATGAAGCTCGATAATGGGCCGATGAATGCCCGCAAGATCCGAATCAAGACGATCAAGCATGCAATCTGGATTTTGATAGCGCTCTGGTCAGGCTTGACGCTAGTTGCCTATTTCACGCCAATCAAAGAGTTGTGGGCGGAATTTCCTTACGATTTCTCCGGCTGGGAATTGTTCTGGATATTCTTTTACGCTGGCTTCTTCTACATGCAGGCAGGTTTCCTGCGCGAACAGGTTTGCAAGTATATGTGCCCCTACGCCCGTTTCCAGGGCGTGATGTTCGACCCCGATACGCTGGTCATTACCTATGATACCGAACGTGGCGAACCGCGTGGTGCTAGCAAGAAGGGCGCCGATCCTAAGGCGCTAGGCGATTGCGTCGATTGCGACCTGTGCGTCGTTGTTTGCCCAACCGGAATCGATATTCGCAAAGGGCAGCAGTACGAATGTATTGGCTGCGGCGCTTGTATTGACGCCTGTGATCCCGTTATGGACAAGGTTGGCAAGCCGCGTGGGCTGATTCGATACACCACGGAGAACGCGCTGGCCAAGCATTTCACGGCGAAGGATGTGGTGAGCCATATTCTTCGGCCACGGATTATTCTTTATACAACGATTTTGGTAGCGATTACGGTGGCTTCGATCTGGTCGTTAGCAACGCGGGTGCCCTTAAAGGTCGATATTATTCGGGATCGTTCCGTGTTGGCCCGGGAAGTTGATGATGGCCGAATTGAAAATGTCTACAACCTCAAGATCATGAACACGACAGAAGAAGCGAAACGCTATGCCGTGTCGGTTGAGGGGATGGAAGGTATTGAGCTGGTTGGTGAGCCCATCGTTGAAGTGGCTAGTGCAGAAAACCATGAAGTGACCGTTGTGGTTCG
This sequence comes from Burkholderiales bacterium, assembly GCA_038250105.1. Classification (GTDB taxonomy): domain Bacteria; phylum Pseudomonadota; class Gammaproteobacteria; order Burkholderiales; family Rhodocyclaceae; genus Azonexus. The sequence continues at coordinate 26,684 of JBBSCQ010000005.1, forward strand.
CGTCCCGCCGGAATCCGGCAAAAAAGGTGCGAACCAGATTTATTTTGATATCAAGGCTTTGAACCACGACAAAATCGCGGTTCATGAAAAAGCCTCTTTCCTGATGCCCTGACATGAGTTCCTCAATGACATTACGTAGTGAAAATCAACCTTGGTACAAAGATCGTTGGCCGTGGATTTTGATGGCTGGCCCGGCAATTGTCGTCGTCGCTGGTTTCATCACGCTTTGGTTGGCGATCAAAAGTGATGATGGTTTAGTTACCGACGATTATTACAAGCAAGGCATGACGATTAACCAGAGTCTTCAGCGCGATCATCTGGCTGGCGATCTTGGCTTGCATGCTGATGTGATGAAATCAGGTTTGGGCATCCGTCTGCTTTTGGCGGCGGAAGGGAATGCCAAGCTGCCTGATGGGATTACCTTGAAATTGGCACACCCGACCCAAGCCGGCCGGGATCAGTTGGTAAAGATGACGTTGGAAGGTCAGGGGTTTTACAGCGGCAACTTGGTCGCTGATATTTCTGGACGCTGGTTGGTTTCCATTGAAGATCCGTTGGGGAAATGGCGGCTTCAAGGTGATTGGCTGGCTGACTCTGTAGAGCCGTTACGCCTGAATGCAAAGGCGGCTAAGTAGTTTTTAATTTTTCGTTACTGGGAGGTGGCACATGGCTTGGGAACTTTTGTTTACTAGTGATATTGGTTTGATGAGTCTCGCTGTAATTGTTGGCGTAGTTGTTATCGGTGCGTGGATGGGTAAGCTTTATGCCTCCAAGGTGAACGAAGAAAGCCGCAAACTCGGCAAGTAATCTTTACCGCGTACTCTGCCCCTTCGGGTGGCCATACCCCCCGCCAGGAATATCGGTCGGGGGGTTTGTCTTTTTGAAGACTCGAAAAATAAAAGGTGGTCATGCTGCCACGCGCGTTGGTACTTTCGCTTATTTTCCACCTCATTATTTATTTGGGGTGCATTTCGCTTGAGCGGCCTTTGCTGACTGGTGCTGTAACTAATCATCAGGTAATAAGTGCGACGTTGAGAACTGCGTCAGTTATGAGCGGATCAATTGAGCACTTTCCCGTTACCAGTGCTGACCACCCCAAACGTCCTTCGCGCCAGTTTGCGGCGGCTATGACAACGCCACGCCTATCGACGGTTTTACCGATAAATTCCCGGTCGACCGTAGCAACCGTTTTGCCAGCCGATATTGCGGTCATTAAGCCCCATGAGACTGTCCGCGCCACAGAATCGGCGTCAATAATACCAACTGAGCCGAAAGAAGCATTGAGCGCTGAGGGATTGGGGGCATATCGACTGAACCTGGCACGTGAGGCGCGTCGTTTCAAGCGATACCCCGCTATCGCACGCGAGCGATCTTGGGAGGGGGTGGTTGTATTGACGCTTCAAGCACGAACCGGCTCAGTTGTTCCGCTGGTGTCAATTGAAAGCAGCAGTGGCCATGATGTCCTTGATATGCAGGCGCTGGAAATGCTGTTACAGGCTGTGCGTCAGGCTACGGTCCCGGAAAGCTTGCGAGGCAAGCAATTCGCGATCAATGTTCCAATTCATTTTCGATTGGCGGATTAGCCACCTGACGGAACGAGCGGTGCGAGCGGCGTTAGAGCACTTTCGTGAAAGCCAAAAGCGCCGCTGGCACGGTCGGCAAGGTCGTGTTCTAGGCAGAGGGTGACGCTGCGAAAAGCAAGGTCTTGCCAGGGAATGTCCTCGGCGTCGAGGAGGGCCACCTCAAGGCTTTCTTCGCCGGCGCAATAATTCGGGCTGGTCAAATGGCCCCGGTAAAAAAGATGGACCTGGTTTATGTGGGCAATACTGACCATGACAAATGGAGCGTCGATATGCACCGTTGCACCGGACTCTTCAAGCGTTTCACGAGAGGCGCCCTGAGCTGTCGTTTCGCCATTTTCCATAAAACCAGCCGGTAAAGTCCAGAATCCCCGCTGTGGTTCGATCGCCCGGCGGCAGAGCAGGATTTTTCCTGCCCATTCAGCGACACAACCGACAACCAGACGCGGGTTTTCATAGTGAATATGACCGCAACTGCAGCAGACATGCCGAGGCAACGAGTCACCGACAGGGACAATAAAGGCCGCCTCTGTACCGCAAATTTGACAGTAACGAATCACCAAAATTAGCCCACTTGAAATGAACGCTTAGTGTAGCACTGGCCAGCTTCTCGCGTTTCTGGCATGGCGTGGTGCAACTCTTCCTTTGCGCTATTGTTGCCTGTGGCTACAATAGCGCACACTAATAAATATGCGCAGATGCGACAGCCGAAAGCTGGCGCTATTGGGGGCTCTGGATGTTTCTAATCGTCGGTTATGTAATCATTCTGGCTTCGGCGCTGGGTACCTATGCTTTGCACGGTAGCCTGCTGGCCCTTTGGGTGCCGACTGAGTACGTTGCAATTGTTGGTCTGACGATTGGCTACTTTGTAGCCGGTAACGACATTAAACTGACCAAGGCAACGGTGGGGGCCTTGCCGGGTGTGCTAAAAGGTTCGAAATTCACCAAGGCTTTTTACATCGACGCGCTCGCCATGTTGTTCGAAATTCTCGGCAAGGTGCGCAAAGAGGGATTAATGTCGATTGAGGGGGATATCGAAAACCCCGAAGCCAGCCCGATTTTCAGTAAATACCCTGCTTTGGTTCATGATCATCACATCATGGAATTCGTCACCGATTACCTGCGCATGATGGTTGGCGGTAACCTGAATACAGTAGAAATTGAAAGCTTGATGGATGTCGAGCTTGAAACGCATCACCACGAAGCGGCTGAACCCGGACATGTCGTCGCCAAGGTGGGCGGGGCCGTACCGGCATTCGGTATTGTCGTAGCGGTGATGGGGGTGGTTAACGTGATGGGCTCGGTGGGAAGCCCGCCGGCTGTGCTGGGCAAGATGATCGGTGGCGCGCTGGTCGGTACCTTCCTCGGTATTCTCATATCTTATGGTTTTGTTGAGCCGGTGGCCAACCTGCTCGAACAAAAGGCGCATGAGGAAGGGAAAATTTACCAAATGATCAAAATGGTTTTGCTTGCTTCGATGTCTGGCTATGCGCCGCAGGTAGCAATCGAATTTGGCCGAAAAACCCTGGGGTCGCATGTTCGCCCGGGCTTTACCGAGCTTGAAGAAGAGCTCAAGGCGCGCAAGGGTAAGTAATTCAGTCGCCCACGAACTAGGTTAAGAAGATGAGCGACGACTCCACACGCCCGATAATAATCAAGCGCAAGAAGGTAATTGCGGGCGGCGCGCATGGCGGTGCCTGGAAAATTGCCTACGCCGACTTCGTGACGGCGATGATGGCCTTCTTTTTGTTGATGTGGTTACTGGGTTCAACTGCCAAAGGCGATCTGGCGGGTATTGCTGACCATTTCACGAACCCGATGAAGGTTGCCATGTCCGGCGGCGACGGCTCTGGCGATGCGACCAGCATCCTCAAAGGCGGTGGCAAGGATTTAACCCGGCAAGCTGGTCAGGTAAAAAAAGGGGATGTCGAAGCCAAAAAAACGACATCGTTCTCCAAGGAGGCGCAGGCCGAATTTCGTCGCAAGGAAAAGGAGCGTCTGGAAGCCCTGAAAGCCGATATTGAAAAAATGATCGAACAGAGTCCGCAACTGGCTCAGTTCAAGAAACAAATGCTGCTCGATATTACCTCTGAAGGATTACGTATTCAGATTGTTGATGAACAGAATCGGCCGATGTTCGATTCTGGTGGGGCCGAACTCAAGCCTTACACGCGGGAAATCTTGCGGCAGATCGGCAAGGCATTGAATGGTGTGAAAAATCGCGTCAGTCTGGCTGGTCATACCGATGCCGCAGGTTTTGTCGGTGGGGCCCAAGGCTTTACCAATTGGGAACTTTCGGCCAATCGAGCCAACGCCTCTAGACGTGAATTAGTGGCTGGCGGGATGGATGACAGTAAGGTATTACGCGTCGTAGGGCTTGCGTCAACTGTCTTATTCGACAAAAATGACCCCTTGAGCTCGGTTAACCGCAGAATTAGCATAGTTGTGCTAAATCAAAAAACAGAAGATGCGATCCTCCAGGAGGAGGGGCCGGAGTCTGAAGTGGCTAACGAAGAGTCGTTGCCTGAAGGTCTGAAGTTGCCCGGCGTTGGTAAGGGAACCGCTGGTTAATTCGCTCGCGGCAGTTGCAACAATAGGGATATCGATGAGCGGTACCAAAAAATTGCTTTTGCTTGGCATAGCCTGGTCTGTACTGGTTTCTGCGCTGCTGCTCGTACTGGTGCCTGAGGCTCGTTCGCTGCCGGTCGCACTGGCGCTGATTGCCTTGCTTGGGGGCTGGGTATTCGCCGCAGGCTTCAGTGGCGAATCTGTTCAACCAACAGCGGCAACGGCCAATGCGGCACAAGTCAGCCAGGAAATTATTGCGCATAGCAGTGATGCGATTGTTCGGCTTTCCAGCGAATTTTCTACCCAGATATGCGAAATGCGCAGCGAAGTTTCGCGTGCGCAGGCGATTTTTGGCGAGGCGATCGATAAGCTGATTTCGAGTTTTCAGCACATGAACGCGCAAGTCCAGCGGCAGCAACAATTGGGCTTGCAGGTTGTTGGTGGCGGATCGGATGGTGGGTCAGTTGATGATTTTCATCTTTTTGCCATGAAAACATCCGATACTTTGCGCCAGTTTGTTGAAAGCGTTGTTGAAAACTCGCATCTGGCCATGACGCTGGTCGAAATGAATGAGCGGATCAGCAACCAGACCAGAGAAGTTCGTAACATGCTGGGCGAAATCGAGGGAATCGCCAAGCAGACCAATCTGCTAGCCTTGAATGCGGCGATTGAGGCGGCACGAGCGGGTGAAGCTGGGCGGGGTTTTGCTGTGGTGGCGGACGAGGTACGTGATCTTTCCGGGCGAACCAACCACTTTAGCAAGCAGATTCGTAGCTCCCTTTCCGATATGCAGGTGACGATTGCTGCAACCGAGCAGGCGATCACGCAGATGGCAGCCAAGGACATGACGTTTGCGCTGACCTCGAAGAGTGATGTCGAGCAGGCAATGAGTGATATTGAAGCGATGAGTCGCCGCACTGGCGATACTGTCGGTGAGCTAAATATAATTGCCATGGAAGTTGAGGGCGCCGTGAATCAGGCGATCATTTCCTTGCAATTTCAGGATATGGTGACTCAATTGCTCGGCCATGTTTCACGTCGCCTGGAAGTGCTGGATGAAGTGGCCGGCGATGAGCAGCAATTGGCTGCGGCATTAAGAGATACGAGCGATCCGGCAAGTACGTTGCGGGCGCTGGATGCAATTCGGGAACATGTCGATTTGCTGGCTGAAAAATTGAGTACCCTGAAGCAGGGGGTGAGTAATAATCCAGTTAGCCAAAGCGGTTTCGCCAGTGGCGATGTCGAGTTATTCTGATTTACACACGAGGAAAAAATGGCGAAAACCATTCTTGCAGTTGATGATTCTGCCTCCATCCGTCAGATGGTTTCATTTACCCTGAAAAGTGCCGGCTATGATGTGGTCGAGGCGGTTGATGGGATGGACGGTCTGGATAAAGCCAAGGCCAAAAGTATCAACTTGGTGCTTACCGATCAAAACATGCCGCGTATGGATGGCCTGACCCTGATCAAGAGTCTGCGCAAGCTGCCGCAGTATGCCTCGACCCCCATCCTGATGTTGACCACGGAGTCCTCCGATGCGATGAAGGCCCAGGGACGCGCCGCTGGGGCTACCGGTTGGCTAGTCAAGCCGTTTGACCCGCAAAAGCTGATCGAAGTCGTGCGCAAAGTAATCGGCTAAGCCGAAGCCGGTAGGTCAGCCTCGCTGCTGGCCCGTTGCATTCGATTTCCCGCTGCCGATGTTTGTGCAGCCGTGGTGAGGGGGTAGCATGGCTATCGACATGACGCAGTTCTACCAAGTGTTTTTCGAGGAATCGGAAGAACACTTGGCGGCAATGGAAGCGCTTTTGCTTGATCTGGATATTGAAAATCCCGATTCAGAGCAACTTAACGCTATTTTTCGCGCCGCACACTCGATCAAGGGCAGTGCCGGGACGTTTGGTTTCACCGATTTGGCTGAAACGACACATATCCTGGAAAATCTGCTCGACCGTATTCGTAAGCGCGAGTTGAATTTGCGCGCCGATATGGTTGATGCCTTTCTCGAGTGCGGTGACCTTTTGCGTGGCATGCTCGAAGGGCATCAGGGACGCGAAGGCGTTGCCCCGGAATCTGTAGCGAAGATATGTTCCCGGTTGCACCAGTTGTCGTCCGACCAACCGACTCCAGGGCAACCTTTAGCCAGTGCGCCGGTGGTTGATGCAATGGTTGTTGCTGTAACTGCTCCGCCACCTGCCAACGTGGTTGAAGAGGCGACGATACCCCCTGATGTTTCAGGCAAGCGTGTTTTCGATATTCAGTTTGTCCCGACGGAGATTTCGGCCAGAGGCGAAGGCGTAGCGAATCTGCTTGACGAGTTACGGTCGATGGGCGAAGTGGAGGTGCTTAACCACCCTGATGCCGAGGCGAACAATATTGGTTTTTGGCAATTAAGGTTGATTACCGACGTGCCGCAGGATGTCTTTGCCGAGCAGATCGATTTCATTGCCGATAATGGTGCTTGGCGCGTTTCTGAGGATAAATCGGTTGCGGTCAACGGCACTTCTGCCTTCGGATTCTTCAAGGATCAGCCCGGTGAACCCGATGAGCATCGGGGCTATGGTTTTTTCCACCGGTTTGGCGGCGAAACTAATAGTGATCTGCCTGAGCCCATCGGCAAGATTGTCGAAGACGATAGCTATGGGTTTTTCGAACCCCTGCCGGCCGTTGCTCCGGCGGAAGCCACGCCAGCCATGGCCGAAGAAGGCGATGGCTATGGTTTCTTTGCTCCACTAACGCCCGTTGATGCCGCGCCAGATGCCATAACTGCGACCGCACCGGTGATTGAGACGGTTGCTCAGACTTTGATGGCGGAGGAAGGCGATGGCTTTGGCTTCTTCATGCCGCTTACCCCACCGCCGGCCCCTGAGTCACCGCCTGTCGTTGCCGCTGTTGCCCCGCCAGCGCCGCCTGAAAAGGCCGTACCTGCACCAGCTGCGCGCGCCGCCAAGGCCGCTGCACCGAGTGCTGCCGCTGCCGATTCGTCAATCCGCGTCAGTATCGAAAAAGTCGATCAGTTGATCAATCTGGTCGGTGAGTTAGTCATCACGCAATCCATGTTGCTGCAAACAGCCGCTCAGTTGCAGGAAAGTGCGCCGGAGCGCCTGATTCATGGCTTGGCACAGCTTGAGCGTAATACCCGTGATCTGCAGGAATCAGTGATGTCGATCCGGATGATGCCGATTTCATTCGTCTTTTCACGCTTTCCCCGCGTTGTCCGCGATCTTTCCGGCAAGCTTGGCAAGCAGGTCGAGATCAAGACGACTGGTGAAACGACCGAACTAGACAAGAGCTTGATCGAGCGCATCACCGATCCCTTGACGCACCTGATTCGTAATAGCCTCGACCACGGTATCGAGACGCCGGACAAGCGTGTCGCGGCGGGCAAAAGCCCGGTCGGGACGATTACGCTCAAGGCGTATCACCAGGGCGGCAATATTGTCATTGAGGTTGGTGATGACGGCGCTGGCCTGCCGCGCGAGAAGATTCTTGCCAAAGCACGTGAAAAAGGCTTGCCTGCGTCTGATCAGATGACCGACCAGGAAGTGTTTAGCCTGATTTTCGAGGCCGGTTTCTCGACCGCCGAGCAGGTCACCGATGTTTCTGGCCGGGGTGTCGGCATGGACGTGGTGCGCCGGAATATTCAGTCGATGGGCGGTCGGGTCGAAATTGATTCGATCTTCGGGGTGGGTACCCGGATGACGGTTCGTTTGCCGCTGACCCTGGCGATTCTTGATGGCATGTCGGTGGCGGTGGGTGATCAGACTTACATTTTGCCGCTGTCTTACGTCATTGAATCACTGCAACCGCAGAATGGCGATATCAAGACGCTCTCCAATCAGGCGCGGGTGATTCAGGTGCGCGGCGAGTATTTGCCTGTCGTGGTCTTGCATGAAGTGTTCAACCATAAATCGAATTGGACCGACTTCACGCAGGGCATCATGGTAGTGCTTGATGCCGACGGGACCAAAGCGGCGCTGTTTGTGGACGCGCTGGTTGGGCAGCATCAGGTAGTGATCAAGAGCCTGGAGGCAAACTACCGGCGAGTGCTGGGGGTTTCCGGGGCAACCATCATGGGCGACGGTCACGTCGCGATGATTCTCGATGTGTCGGCGATTGCCGGCATGGCCAAATCGAATATGCAGAAGGCCGTCTGACGGCGGAACCTAGGAGTAGAACATGGAAATGATGACGCATACCGGTGCGGTGGCAAGTGAAGCTGATCTGACTGCCAGCGAGTATTTGACTTTTACGCTGGGCAGCGAGGAGTACGCGATCGATATCCTGAAAGTGCAGGAGATTCGTGGCTACGAGCAGCCAACGCTGATTGCCAATGCGCCGCCTTTTATCAAGGGGGTAATCAACCTGCGCGGCATCATTGTTCCCGTGGTTGATCTGCGAATCAAATTCAAGCTCGGCAAGGTCGAATACACCCCGTTTACCGTGGTGATCATCCTGAACGTGGCGCGGCGGGTGATTGGTGTTGTGGTCGACAGTGTTTCAGACGTGATTTCGCTGACGCAGACGCAAATCCGTCCGGCGCCCGATTTCTCCGGGACTTTCGACACGCGCTACATCCTTGGTCTGGCGACGCAGGATACCCGGATGATGATCGTCACCGATATCGAGCGCTTGATGACAAGTGCTGATATGGAACTGATCGACGCAGTTGCCGAGTGATGGCTAAGACACCAGATCAAGGAAGCGGACCATGTTGAACTTACGTAATTACAAAATTGGCAGTCGCCTGATCATGACCACCGTGGGGGCGCTCTGCCTAATGGTGGCGTTTGTGGCGATTGGCCTATTCAGCCTGAACTCGATCGGCGACAAGGTCGATAACATCGTCAATAACAATGTCAAGAAGACTGAGTTGGCGGTCCAGATGCGGATGCGCAACCTGCTGATTGGTCGACATGTGCGAACTGCCCTGATTTATGAGGAAACTGAAAAGCAGCTCGGTGAGCAGAAAAAGGTTGATGCCGATATCCAGCTCTATCTCGAGGCAGAAGGCCAGATTGAATCCACTTTAAAGAGCCAGAAGGGGCGCGATATTTTCGCGAAAATATTGCCTGCCCGTAAGGCCGCAGAGGTTTCGATCAAGCAAATGTTCGTGCTGATCAAGGCGGGCAATCGTCCGGAGATCGAGGCGCATTTTTTCAATGATTTCCGCCCGAAAATGCAGTCCTGGTTTGACCCCATCGGTGAATATGTTCTGCTGCAGAAAGAAAACAACGAGCGCGATGTCGCTGAAATTGGCACGATCAAGTCGCAGGTTCAGACAACTATGCTGCTGTTGATTGGTCTGGCCGTGATTGTCATGATTCCGGGTGGTTTATGGGTAACGCGGCAGATTACTGGCCCGCTCCGTGAAGCGGTTGCGGTGGCCGATGCGGTGGCCGCTGGTAAACTCGAAAATGAGATCGATACGAGCGGTAATGACGAGCCGGCTCAGTTGATGCTTGCATTGAGGCGAATGCAGTCCGACCTCAAGGCGCGGACGGAGCAGGACGGGAAAATTGCCAACGAGGCGTTGCGTGTCAAGGTGGCGCTGGACGTGACTTCGAACAGCGTGATGGTGGCTGATCCGGATGGCAACATTATTTATTGCAATGTCGCCGTGCTCGAGATGATGCGCAAGGCAGAAGCTGATCTGCGCAAGAGTTTGCCTAACTTCCGGGCGGATACCATCCTTGGTTCAAATTTCGATATCTTTCACAAGAGCCCGGCGCACCAGCGCAATTTGTTGGCTAGCCTGAAAGGCTTTCATCGGGCTGAGGTCAAAGTTGGCGGGCGGATTTTTGCGCTGGTGGCCAGTCCGATCATTAACGAGCGTAAGGAGCGTCTGGGGACGGTAGTTGAGTGGGCAGACCGAACGGCTGAAGTGGCGATTGAGGAGGAGGTGGGCAGCATTATTGCCGCCGCCGGTGCCGGTGATTTTTCGCGGCGAATTGCTGCCGATCAGCTGAGCGGCTTTTTCCGTCATGTTTCGCAAGGCATCAATGATCTGCTGGAAGTAAATAGCCGGGCGCTGGATGATCTGGGTGCGATGCTAAATCGACTGGCGCAAGGTGATTTGACCCGCAAGATCGATACCGAATACCAGGGTACGCTTGGTCAATTGAAAGATGACGCCAATGCTACGGTCGACACCCTGCAGGAGATCATTTTCTCGATCAAGAGTGCGACCGATGCGATCAATACGGCAGCGCAGGAAATTGCCAGCGGCAATCAGGATCTCTCCGGGCGTACCGAGCAGCAGGCTTCCAATCTCGAAGAAACTGCGTCCAGCATGGAGCAACTGACCAGCACGGTTAAACAAAATGCGGACAATGCCCAGCAGGCGACAACGCTAGCGACCAATGCCCAGGAGGTCGCCGAAAGAGGCGGTCAAGTGGTCGGGCAGGTGGTTGAAACGATGGGCGCCATCTACCATTCTTCGAACAAGATTTCCGACATCATCAGCGTTATTGACGGGATTGCCTTCCAGACCAATATTCTCGCCTTGAATGCGGCGGTTGAGGCGGCGCGGGCGGGTGAGCAAGGCCGTGGCTTTGCTGTCGTGGCGACAGAGGTGCGTAGCCTGGCCCAGCGCAGTGCGGCAGCGGCGAAAGAAATCAAGGGTCTGATCTCCGACTCGGTCGATAAAGTACAGACCGGTAGTCGCCTGGTCGATCAGGCTGGCCGAACGATGATTGAAGTGGTTGCAAGCATTCAGCGCGTCGCCCGGATCATGACCGATATTTCTGAAGCTAGCCGTGAGCAGACCTCAGGGATCGAGCAGGTCAGTCTGGCCATCAGCGAGATGGACGAAATGACACAACAGAATGCGGCGCTCGTTGAAGAAGCTGCCGCCGCTGCTGAAAGCCTGGAAGAACAGGCGCGTAGTTTGTCCGATTCGGTTTCTGTCTTCCGCCTGCCGGGTGGCGTCGTGGTGAGTAATCAGTCGCAGTTGTCGGGCCTTGATTTCGATGGCGCGATTTCAGCACATGGCAAATGGAAGCAGCGCCTGATTGATTTCGTCGCTGGTAGTGGCGAGCAACTTGAACCGGGCGTCGTTGGCAGGGATGACCAATGTGCGCTGGGTTGCTGGATTCATGGTGATGGTCGGGCCTTACGCGGCAATGGTCAGTATGTCGATCTGAAAAACGAACACGCTGGTTTCCACCGTTGTGCCGCTGATGTGATCCGGACGCAAATGACCGGTGATAGCGCTGGCGCGAGCGAGCAGATTGCTGGCGAGTTCACCAACCGTTCAAAGCGGGTGATTGGTTTGCTCGAAGGTATGCGCTCTGGCAGCAAAAATGTGCCACCACCGATGTTGACCGCAGCAACGATTAAAAAAATATCCACCGGCCGTATTCCGGCGCTTTCGTCGCCTGATGAGGACGAGTGGGCTGAATTCTAATTACAAAAACAATCTGACGGATTAGCGCCAATGCGTAACAACCTGCCTGTGACCCAAGTGGAAATCCAGCTCGACGACCACACCCTGATTGTCTCGAAAACTGACCTCAAAGGGCAAATTGCCTATATCAACAAAGACTTCATTGATATCAGCGGCTTTACTCAGCTTGAACTGATCGGTCAGCCACACAATATCGTTCGTCATCCGGATATGCCGGTGGAGGCCTATGCCGACATGTGGGCTGATTTACAAGCGGGTCGGCCGTGGACGGGCATGGTCAAAAATCGTTGCAAGAATGGCGATCACTATTGGGTCCAGGCGAACGCGACGCCGATTCGCGAAAACGGTCAGATCACCGGCTATATGTCGGTACGGCGCAAGGCCTCCGCTGCACAAATTCAGGCCGCTGAAACGGCTTACGCGGCATTCCGTAACAAACCGGCCAAAGGCAATGTCGTTCGGCATGGCAAGGTGATGCCCGGTGGTTGGCGTGGCGCCGTGCAGAACTGGCTTTTAAATGCCTCCTCTTCGCAAAAAATTGTTATTGGCACGCTGCTCGGGCTGTTGTTGATCCTGGGCGTCGGCACGCAACTCCTCAGCGCATTTGTCTCGGAAACCCTTGATGCTCGGGGTCGGGAGAGCTTGAAACACGAGGTCGGGCTGATTCGTTCAATGGTGCAGACAAATCTGCAAGCCTTGAGCCAGCAGGCTACCCAGGTTAACCGGGGTTTCGACATGAATTTCCCCGAGGGTATCTCGCTGGAAGGGAGTGACGATGCCGCCATATTGCGCCATGGCAAATCGGACGTGCTCAATGGCAACTTCGATATTGTTGATCGGTTTACCGCCAAGACCGGTGCAGTTGCCACGCTCTTTATGCGCAAGGGTGACGAACTGGTCCGCGTCAGCACGTCGGTGAAGAAGGAGACCGGTGAGCGGGCAGTCGGCACGGCATTGGTCAAAGAGCATCCGGCGCACGCCCTGTTGCTGGCTGGCAAGTCTTACGTCGGTCGGGCCGCCTTATTTGGTCGGGCTTTCTACACCAGCTACACGCCGATTTTGGCAAAGGACGGCAAAGTCATTGGTGCCAGTTTTGTCGGCCTGGATATTTCGGCAGAACTAGATACCTTGAAGAAAGAAATCCGCGCCTTGAAGGTCGGTGATACCGGCTATTTCTATGTGCTTGACGCGGCCGCAGGTAAAACCTACGGCAATCTGATTGTGCATCCGGCCAAGGAAGGGAGCAATCTGCTGGCGGCCAAGGATGCCGCAGGGCGCGAATTCATTCGTGAGATGCTTGAGCGGAAGAGTGGAGAAATAATTTACCCGTGGATGAATACCGAGTTGGGCGATACGTCGGCGCGCGACAAGATCGTGATTTTCGATACTTTGCCCGATACCCAGTGGCTGATCGCTGGCGGCACGTATCTCGAAGAGTTTCACGGTTTGTCCGGGCGGATCTCCCGTTTCGTCATGATCGGTGGCGGCGTCATTGCGATTGTTTTAGTGGCGTTCCTTTACTGGCTGATTCGCCGGCTTATTGTGCTGCCACTGCAACAACAGGTGATTCCGGTTTTCCGCGGCATCTCCGAGGGGCGTTACGACAACCCGGTTGATATCTCGGGCAATGATGAGGTTGGGCAAGTCTTGCAGGGTCTGCAATCGATGCAGATCGAGCAGGGATTCAACGTCGCGGAAAGTATCCGGATTGCCAACGACAACTTGCGCATCCAGATCGCGCTCGATTGCGTCACGGCCAATCTACGGATCGCCGATGACGAAGGTACGGTGATTTATGCCAATAAAGGCTTGCTCACCACGCTGCGCCAGATTGAGCCAGGTTTGCGTGAGCAACAGCCGAATTTCTCGGTTGATACTTTCATCGGTAGCAATATCGGCTCCTTCTACCAAGATGCCGCTGCGGCGCTAAAAACGCTGCGCGAATTGCAGTCCACGCGGCAGACCGAGATGGACATTGGCGGCCGCATTTACAACGTTTTTACTAATCCGATCATCAACGACCGTGGGCAACGCCTCGGTACGGTTGGTGAATGGGTTGACCGGACGGCTGAGTTGCACGCCCAGCGCTCGGTGGCAACTTTGATCAGCCGCGCTTCGGCAGGCGACCTTGAGGCGCGCCTTGATACCGATACGCTAGAAGGCTTTTACAAAGATCTCGGTGTTGGCATTAACAGCTTGCTGGAGACCAGTGGTTCTGCCATCGGCGAGATTGCGGCGTTGCTTGAGCGGGTCGCGGCCGGCGATCTGATGCATACGGTCAACTCGACTTATCAGGGTACTTTCGGCAAGTTGCGTGACGATGCCAACTTGACGGTTGGCAAGCTGCGCGAACTGGTTGGGGACATTCAGCAATCAGCCGAAACGATCAATACTGCAGCCAAGGAAATCGCCAGCGGTAATCAGGATCTCTCCAGTCGCACCGAAGAGCAGGCGAGTAGCTTGGAAGAAACTGCTTCGAGCATGGAGCAACTGACCACAACAGTGCGCCAGAATGCTGACAACGCCCGGCAGGCCAATGATCTGGCCGCAGATGCGCAGTCCGTGGCGGAAAAAGGTGGCGAGGTGGTTGGCCAGGTGGTGCATACGATGGGTTCGATTCATCAGGCCAGCAACAAGATTGCCGACATCATCGGCGTAATTGACGGGATTGCCTTCCAGACCAATATCCTGGCGCTGAACGCCGCTGTTGAAGCGGCGCGGGCTGGTGAGCAGGGCCGAGGTTTTGCTGTGGTGGCCACCGAGGTACGTAGCCTAGCCCAGCGTAGTGCGGCTGCCGCCAAGGAAATCAAAGGTTTGATTTCTGATTCGGTGGATCGCGTCGAGGCAGGTAATCGCCTGGTTGATCAAGCGGGACGGACGATGGAAGAGGTGGTTTCCAGCATTAAACGGGTCGCCAAGATCGTCACCGATATTGCCGGAGCGAGCCGCGAACAAAGTGCCGGTATTGATCAGGTCAGTCTCGCTTTGAGTCAGATGGACGAGGTAACGCAGCAGAATGCGGCGCTGGTCGAAGAGGCAGCGGCAGCGGCGGAAAGTCTGGAAGAGCAGGCCAGCCATCTGGCCGAGTCGGTATCTATATTCAAAGTCGCAAAGGGTGGGGGCGAGCCCCGGCGATTGAATCGGCCAACCCCGGCCCAGAGTCCTGCGCCAGCCAAACAATATGTTTCGGGAAAAAAGCCCGCCGCATTGCCGGCTTCGCTGGATGACGAATGGACCGAGTTTTAAGTACGTTGAGAAACAGCCGACCAAGGTGATGCCATGAAGATCAATCAGCCCGTAACGCAAAAAGAAGTCATGTTGGAGGCGGGACAGAGCATTGTCTCGAAAACCGACCTCAAAGGGCAGATTACTTATGTCAATCAGGCCTTTATCACCATCAGCGGCTTTGTTGAAGGCGAATTGATTGGGCAGTCGCACAATATCGTGCGTCACCCCGATATGCCGCCAGAGGCGTTTGCCGATCTTTGGGCGACGCTGAAGGAAGAGCGGCCGTGGACCGGTTTGGTCAAAAACCGTTGCAAGAATGGTGATTATTACTGGGTACTGGCCAATGTCACGCCGATTTTCCAGAATGAAGTGGTAATCGGGTACATGTCTGTCCGCTCGGCACCTTCCCGAGTCCAGGTTGAGGCGGCGGAGGGTGCCTATTGCATGTTCCGCGAGGGGCGTGCGGCGGGGTTGGCTATTCGTGAGGGGCGGGTCGTGAAGTCAGGCTTCAGCTTCGGTGGCTGGCTGAAAAACCGGACAATTGCCCAACGCATTTTTGCCATTTGTGGGCTGTTGACCGCAGGCATGCTGATACTCGGTGGTTTGGGCATGCTGGCGGTGGGGGACAGTAACGAACGCCTGCACACCATCTATGTGGATCGGGTTGTGCCTTTGCAGCAGCTTAAAGAGGTAGCGGATGCCTATGCTGTTTCGATTGTCGACCTGTCGCATAAAACGCGCGATGGTGCCGAGTCATTCGAGTCCGGGCTGGGCAAGGTCGAACAGGCGCAAAACGTCATTCGCAGTCGCTGGCAGGAATACACGGCGACCTACTTGACGGACGAAGAGAAAAAACTGGTGGGTGAGGCGAATGCATTGATGGTGCAGGGGGATTTCGTCACCAACCGGCTTAAAGAAATTATTGTCGCTAAGGATCAAGCCGCGCTGACGGCTTTTGCTGCCAAAGATCTTTACCCGGCAATCGATCCAATCTCCGACAAGATCAGCGAGCTGGTTGCGCTGCAATTGCGTGAAGCCAAGGTAAATGTTGATCTCGCGGGCGCTAACGCAAATGCTTTCATGACCCGCCTTGGCCTGCTGCTTCTAACATTTGGTTGCATCGGCGGCATTTTGGCCTGGGGTCTGGCCAAAGGTATCCGCAAGCCAATCAAGGAGGCAGCCAATTTCTTCAAGGCACTTTCCGAAGGGCGTAGTGATGTTCAATTGAATTTCGAGCGTCGCGACGAGTTGCTGGCAATTGCCGATTCAGCGCGCACCATGCAAGTAAAGTCCGGTTTTGACCTAAGCGAAGCGCGCCGGGTTGCTGATGAGGGCATGCGGATCAAGATGGCGCTGGATGGCTCCGGCACCGCGATGACCATCTCCAATGAAAACAATGTGCTGATCTACATGAATGCGGCGTCAGAAGCGCTGTGGCAAAAAATGGAACCCGAAATGCAGGCCCGGGTGCCGGGGTTTTCTGTCGACAACATGTATCAGCACTCTTTGGTTAATTTCTTTGACGACGAGGCCATCAAGGCAGCTTATCGCGTTGAGCTGACCGCGCCGCGCACGCTCGAAGTGGCGATGTGCGGCCGCTTCCTGCAAGTCACCGCCACGCCGGTGCGTGATAGTCAGGGTAAATATCTGGGCCGAGCCAGCCAGTGGCTGGACCGCACCGACGAGGTGGCTGTCGAGAATGAAGTGGCTGGCATTGTCAGCGCTGCGGCCCGCGGTGATTTCAAGCGCCGGGTTGCCGTCGATGGCAAGCAGGGTTTCTTTTTAAGCTTGGCCAATGACCTAAATACCTTGATGCAAACCAGCCAAGCGGGTCTCGATGATGTGGTGCAGGTGCTTTCTGGCCTGGCCGAGGGTGATCTGACCCGTAGTATCAAAGCCCATTACGAAGGGACTTTCGGCCAGCTGAAGGATGATGCGAACAAGACAGTCGCCCGGTTACAGGAGATTATTTCGCAAATTCGCAACGCTACCGATGCAATCAATACAGCGGCACGGGAAATCGCCAGCGGTAATCAGGATCTATCCAGCCGGACGGAAGAACAGGCCAGCAGCCTGGAAGAGACCGCTTCCAGCATGGAGCAATTGACCAGCACGGTGAAGCATAATGCCGATAATGCCCGCCAGGCGAATGAACTGGCCGGTCAGGCGCAGCAGGTGGCAATTCAGGGTGGCGAGGTGGTCGGCGAGGTGGTGCACACGATGAGCGCGATTCATCAGTCGAGCCGGCGAATTGCCGACATCATCGGAGTGATCGATGGCATCGCGTTCCAGACCAATATTCTGGCCTTGAATGCGGCCGTTGAAGCGGCGCGGGCAGGAGAACAAGGCCGTGGCTTTGCGGTGGTGGCGACGGAAGTCCGAAGTTTGGCCAAACGCAGCGCTGATGCCGCCAAGGAAATCAAGGGCTTAATCGCCGATTCGGTCGATAAGGTTGAAAGCGGCAATCGTCAAGTGGCGCAAGCGGGACGGACCATGGCGCAAGTGGTCACAAGCATCAAGCAGGTGGCCAAGATCATGTCCGATATTTCCAGCGCTAGCGGTGAGCAGAGCACCGGTATCGAGCAGGTGAGTCTCGCCGTGAGTCAGATGGACGAAGTGACGCAGCAGAATGCAGCGCTGGTTGAGCAGGCTGCTGCGGCGGCCGAAAGCCTTGAGGAGCAGGCGCAGGCGCTGGCTAAGGCTGTTTCTGTGTTCAAACTAACTGAAGGTGGGGGGTTGGCCCGACTGAATGTTTCGGTAGCCCATGTTGCCTCGGTAAGCCGTGTTACGCCGCAGCGGCTGGTGAACAAAAAACCGGCTGCACTTGCCGCTACGCTTGATGATCAATGGGAAGAGTTCTAATGCTAGATAGTCGCAATTCTCCACCGCCGTCGTCGGCACAGAAGCCAACTGCCGGGCTGGCCACGGGGCGTGAGCAGGGAACCAGGGAGTTCAGCTTTTCCAGCGCCGACTTCGAGCGGGTGCGCAAACTGATCTATCAGCACGCCGGCATTTCATTGTCGCCAGTCAAGCAGGACATGGTTTATTCCCGCCTAGCCCGGCGTTTGCGGGCCACGGGCAAAAATACATTTGGCGAATATCTCGACATGCTGGAGCGAGGCGGTGCCGACGAATGGGAGCGCTTCGTCAATTCACTGACGACGAATTTGACTTCTTTTTTCCGTGAACCGCATCACTTTCCCATTTTTGCCGATCACCTGAAAAAACTTGGCAGCAAACGCCCGATCCGCATCTGGTGTTCCGCCGCTTCAACCGGCGAAGAGCCTTATTCGATTGCCATGACCGTGCTCGAAACCTTTGGTGCCAATGCGTCACATGTCTCCATCTTCGCCTCCGATCTAGATACCAATGTACTGGCCACGGCGCAGAAAGGGGTTTATCCCCTTGAGCGCGTCGAAAAAATTTCGCCGGAGCGGCTCAAGCGCTTTTTCCTGAAAGGTTCGGGGAGTCAGGAAGGCTACGTTGCTGTGCGACCGGAGTTGAAACAGCTGATCGAATTTCGGCAAGTTAACTTACTGGAAGCTAACTGGCCGGTCCGTGGCCCGCTGGATGTCATTTTCTGCCGCAACGTAATGATTTATTTCGATAAGCCGACGCAACACAAAATTCTTTCGCGTTTTGCGCCACTGTTGCAAGCTGATGGCCTAATGTTCGCTGGCCATTCCGAGAGCTTCTTGCATGCTGCTGATATTTTCAAGTCCCTGGGCAAGACTGTTTATGCACTTACCAAGGCCGCTTAAACCAACAAAGGAAATCAGTGCAGCACGCCTTCGACGAAAATCTTGCAACCAATCGCTACTTTGATCG
This sequence comes from Burkholderiales bacterium, assembly GCA_038250105.1. Classification (GTDB taxonomy): domain Bacteria; phylum Pseudomonadota; class Gammaproteobacteria; order Burkholderiales; family Rhodocyclaceae; genus Azonexus. The sequence continues at coordinate 45,293 of JBBSCQ010000005.1, forward strand.
GCACTTCGATCTAGAGGCGGCAAAAATATTGCCTGGGGAGTACTACGTCACCAGTAAAGGCATGTTGTTGGTGACAGTCCTCGGCTCCTGTGTCTCTGCCTGTGTGCGCGACACCGACTCTGGGATTGGTGGCATGAACCATTTCATGTTGCCGGACGATGGCGGGCGCGATTCAATGGGCAGTTCAGCCCGTTACGGTGCCTACGCGATGGAAATACTGATTAACCATTTGCTAAAAATGGGTGCCCGGCGCAACCGACTCGAGGCCAAGGTATTTGGTGGCGGGGCGGTGATGGCAAGTTTGTCAAGTAGCAATGTCGGGGCAAGAAACGCCGAGTTTGTTCTGGAGTTTCTGAAGACAGAAAAAATCCCGATTGTGGCCAAGGATTTGCTCGATTCGTATCCGCGAAAAATTTACTTTTTTCCTGATGTCGGGCGGGTGCTGGTCAAGAAGTTGCACCGTGTGCACAATGAAACCTTGTTCACCCGCGAACGCGACTACAAGGATCGTTTGACCGGGGCGAAAATGGAAGGCGATGTGGAGTTGTTCATTTGATGCGGTCAACCCGAAAAAATGGCTGTTTTCGTAAGTTTGTAATGGATTTGTGCCGATGAAAATTCGTGTTTTAGTAATTGATGATTCAGCTTTGATGCGCGGTTTGTTGACTGAAATGATCAACACAGCGCCTGATGTCGAGGTGGTTGGTGCGGCACCCGATGCGGTGATTGCCCGGGAAATGATCAAGGCGCTTAATCCTGACGTGTTGACCCTGGATGTCCACATGCCGAAGATGGATGGGCTGGAATTTCTCGAACGCTTGATGCGCCTTCGGCCGATGCCTGTTGTCATGGTGTCTTCCTTCACCGAAGCCGGTTCGGAAACGACCCTGAAAGCGTTGGAGTTGGGCGCGGTTGATTTTATTGGTAAACCTCGGGCCGATGGCGCCCGGCGTATGGAAGATTATGCTGAAAATTTGGTGGAAAAAATTCGGATTGCCAAAGCCGCTCGCTTGCGTCGTCCGGTAATGACTCGTCCTGTCGCAGCCTCTGTTGCCCCGCCCCTGGCAGCCCCTGGCGTATCGTCCGCTACCCGTCCGGCTGGAAGTGGCAAAATTATCTTCCTTGGGGCGTCGACCGGCGGTACGGAAGCGATCAAGGAATTCCTCATGGCGATTCCAGCCGACTGCCCGCCGATTTTTATTGTGCAGCACATGCCCGAGTCATTTACTGCATCCTTCGCCCGCCGTCTCGATGGTATTTGTGCACCACGGGTGATTGAAGCCAAAGGAAATGAAAAGGTCGAGCCGGGAAATGTCTATATCGCCCCCGGCCATTCCCATTTACAAATTCGTCGGGCGCCAAGCGGGTACATCACCGAACTATTGGCAACGCCGCCAGTGAATCGGCATCGTCCATCCGTTGATGTCCTATTTGATTCAGCCGCCAGTCTGGTTGGCCGTCAGGCCGTCGGCGTGATTTTGACTGGTATGGGCAAGGACGGTGCTCAGGGGTTATTACGCATGCGTCAGGCCGGTGCGCGCACCTTTGGCCAGGATGAGGCGAGTTGTGTTGTCTACGGTATGCCGCGCGAGGCTTTTCTGGTCGGCGCAGTCGAGGAGCAGTCGGGTCTTGACGAGATTGGCAAACGCGTTCTGCAAGCCGCGATCAGATAGACTAACTTCGGGGCTTGTCGCTTATGGCAAAAGTATTAAACTAACGCTAAGTTTAGAATCCACAAATCTAGGAAAATAAATGCAAACAAACGTTCAGAAGGATGCCGACAAGGCGGTTGTCAAGTTGGTCGGTCGATTCGATTTCAACACCCATCGCGACTTTCGTGGTGCCTACGAACCACTGATCGTCGATGCTGAAGTTCGTTCGGTTAGCGTTGATTTTTCAGGGGTTGATTATCTCGACAGTTCCGCCCTTGGGATGTTGCTGATGTTGCGTGACAAATTGGGCGGCGCGAACAAGGAGGTGGCGCTGACCGGGGTTCGCGGCAACGTAAAGCAGGTGCTCGATATTGCTAACTTTAGTAAATTATTTCAGATTTTCTAAAGTTAAAGCGGTTAAAGTCGTCAAGTCTGCATGGGGTGATATCAAGATTACGCTCACAGACAGGCTGTTGAGCGGTTTGTTGGCCGTAGAAAAGCGTGTATTCTAGATTTTCTTCGGTGCTACATTGAAACAAATAAGCCGATTGCACGACGTGCGAAGGAAAAACGATGTCAGAGTTGTTAAAGAATATTGATGCGCGAACGAAGCTTGCTGGTACCAACAAGCTCGAGATTTTGTTGTTTTTCCTTGGCGTTGATCACCGAACCGGTCGCCGCGAAACCTATGGCATCAATGTCTTCAAGGTGCGGGAAGTGATGCGTACGCCGGTCATAACGGCAGCCCCCGAAATGCCTGCATCGGTAGAAGGCATGGTTAGCTTGCGTGGCGCGCTGGTGCCAGTCATTGACCTCGCCAAATACTCCGGCCTTTCCGCCGAAACGCCGCGAGAAATAATGATTGTGACGGAGTACAACGGCCACACGCAGGGCTTTCTCGTTGAGGGCGTCGATACGATTCTGCGCCTCGACTGGAGCAAGATGCGCGTACCGCCGGAAATGCTCACCGCTCAGACTGGTGGCTTGGTCACTGCTGTGACCGAACTTGAGGATGGCCGTCTGGTGATGATGATGGACGTCGAAAAAGTGCTTTCCGAAACCACCAGCATTGATAGTGAAGTCATGTTTCGTGGCGTGGTCCCGCTAGACCGCCCCGATCTGACAGTTTTCTACTGTGATGACTCCAGTGTGGCGCGCAAACAGATTGAGCGGACCCTTGCCGTCATGGGGGTCAAGAGCGTTAGTGCGGTGAATGGACGACAGATGTGGGAAGAGATGGATAAAATTGCCACTTACACGCAATCAATTGGCAAGCCGGCTTCTTCGATCATCAATTTGGTGTTAACCGATATTGAAATGCCGGAAATGGATGGCTATATCCTGACCAAAAAAATCAAATCGGACCCTCGTTTTAACGGGGTGCCGGTGATCATGCACTCATCGCTTTCCGGTATGTCGAACCAAAAACTTGGGACGTCAGTCGGGGTTGATGAATATGTGCCCAAATTCGAGCCGCAGCGACTGGCAGAAACATTGACTCGTCGCCTTGGTGTGGAAAACATGCCGGTCAAGGCTACGTAAGCATTAGCGGGAGTTGGTCATGGATCTCGTTCAAAACAAGAATCTTCTCGATAGCGTCGATGCGCGAACCCGCCTCGCAGGCTCCAATAAAATGGAAATCCTGCTTTTTTCGCTGGGTACCCGAGAAACTTTCGGCATCAATGTTTTCAAAGTGCGCGAAGTTGGTCGCACGCCACGTATTACCAAAACCCCCAACATGCCTCGCGGCGTCGAAGGGCTGATTTCCCTGCGCGGAAATGTCATTCCCGTGCTCTCGCTCGCCCCTTTCATGCAGTTGGAAGGCGTTCCGCCAGGCTTGGGGAAAACCATGATGGTGGCCGAGTATTCAAAGCGGACGCTGGGCTTTCTGGTGCATGAAGTAGACCGAATTATCCGGGTCGACTGGGAGCGGGTGAAAGCACCTGAAAGTGTTCTCGCCTCAAATCAAGGCTTGATTACTGCGGTTATTGAGCTGGATGGCAGCAACCTCGTATCCATTCTTGACGTTGAGCAAATTCTTGCCAATGCCTTTGGTGAGGCTTTGATCGTCGATATCACGCCGGCCAAGGTTGATGCTGGAACCAGTGTTTTCTTTGTTGATGATTCGATTGTTGCCCGGCGCAAGATTGCCGAGGTGCTTGATAAGTTGGGTGTACGCCATAAGCATGCGACTAACGGCATGGAGGCTTGGACGCGCCTGCAAGGCCTTGCTACCCATGCACTACAGAGCGGCAGCAAAATCCGCGACGAAGTCCGCCTGATTCTGGTTGATGCTGAAATGCCCGAAATGGATGGCTATGTACTGACCAAAAACATCAAGTCCGACCCAAGGTTTGAAGGGGTGCCCGTCGTGATGCACTCTTCTCTTTCCTCCGAGGCAAATCGGGCGATGGGCAAGTCGGTTGGTGTTGATGCGTACGTCGCAAAATTTGATGCAGAGGCGCTGGCTGATACCTTGCGTCCATTGATCGAACGATAACAATTAAAGATTCTGGAGTAATGCATGGCAGTTGATCCGAAAATGAGATTCCTGGTGGTGGACGACTTTTCCACCATGCGCCGCATCGTTCGTAACCTGCTCAAAGAGTTGGGTTTTACTAATGTGGATGAGGCTGAAGATGGTGCGATAGCGCTGCAGAAGCTGCAAAACGGCGGCTTCGAGTTTGTCGTGACTGACTGGAATATGCCAAATATGGATGGGCTGACCTTGTTGCAGTCAATTCGTGCCACGCCTGCCCTCAAGCATTTGCCGGTCCTGATGATTACGGCAGAAGCGAAAAAAGAAAACATCATTGCTGCGGCGCAATCAGGTGCTAGTGGCTACATCGTGAAGCCATTTACTTCCGGAACCTTGTCAGAAAAACTGAACAAGATTTTCGAGAAAATGGCTCAGGTGTAAGGTGGAATCATGACAACAACTAACGACTCCACTGATCTTGAAGCCCTCTTTGACTCCATCGCTTCCGATTACACGCCAGTTGCCCCCGCGCCAATAGTCAGTGCCAAGCCGCCGGCTCCAGCCGCTGCGCCAGTTGGCGATGATAGTGATGATCTCCAAGCGTTGTTTGACAGCGTCGCCGCAGAATCGCAGGCAATCAAGGTTGAAACTCAGGCCGTTCAGAATGGTTTGGGCGATACCTCTGCCGAGAGCTGGCCACAACAGGAAACAGTCTTTAATCGGATCGGCCAAATGGCCCGTTCGCTGCATGACACCCTCGGTTTGTTGGGTTACGACAAAATGCTGGAGAAAACAGTCTCCGCGTTGCCGGATGCCAAAGACCGTTTGGCCTATATTGCCAATCTGACTGAGCAAGCGGCATGCCGGGTGTTGAATGCAACGGATGTCGCCGTTCCGTTAGTAGATGACATTGAAAATGGTGCCAAAAATCTGGGGGCGAGATGGGACAAGGTTTTTGCCAATCAAATGGGCGCGGACGAGTTCAAGCAGTTGGCGACAGAAACGCGCGCCTTCTTGAACAGCGAACTGCCACAAAAAACCAAGGCGACGCATGCGCAATTGACGGAAATCATGATGGCTCAGGATTTCCAGGACCTTACCGGGCAAGTTATCAAAAAAGTGGTCAGCCTGGCGCAGGATCTCGAATCTGGTCTGATGAGCGTGTTGCTTGAGGTGGTTCCGGAAACCAAGCGAACCGAGGAGGTGACGAGCCTGATGAATGGTCCGGTGGTCAGTGCCGAGGGGCGTACTGATGTTGTTGTTAATCAGGAGCAGGTTGATGATTTGCTTGATAGCCTGGGTTTCTAAGGAGGCACGAAAATGAGCGACTTTGCCGGCATGGAAGAGCTGCTTCAGGACTTTCTGCAGGAAGCCAGTGATTTGCTGTCCGATGTGGATAACAAACTGGTTGATCTCGAAAAAATGCCTGATGATCGCGGCCTGCTTAACGAGATTTTTCGCGGCTTTCACACGGTTAAAGGCGGCGCCGGGTTTCTCAATGCGACCGAGTTGGTCACCCTTTGCCACCTCACCGAAAACTTGTTCGACAAGCTACGTGTTGGTGAGCTTGAACTGACGGCCAATTTAATGGACGTCATCATGGCTGCCACCAAGGGCGTGCGTGAGATGTTTGGTGAATTGGGGCAGGGCGTGCAACCTCAACCCGCTGATGCGCAGGTGATTTCAAATTTGCGTCGAGCGCTGGATGGTGAGTCGCTTGAAGCGCCGGTTGCACCAGTTCCGGTTCAGCCCGTTGTGGTGCCAGCGCCCGCCTCTACAGCGGCATCAGGCGAGCCGGACTGGGATGCGCTGCATTCTGCAGTCACCGGTGTGGCTCCTGCTATAGCGGCGCAAGGTGAAGTGATTGCCAAGTCGGAACCCGATGTGTTGCAAATGCTCGCCGAGGTTTCTATTTCTCCGGCCCCGGCCACCACTGGCGTAGCTTCCCCTGCCGGTCGTCGGTCGACCGATCAGCCGGCCGGGCAGCCTTCGACTGGGCGACGTGGGGAAGAGCGCGGACGGGAAAATACGATTCGGGTTGATACCTCGCGTCTCGATCAGGTGTTAAATCTTTCCGGTGAAATCGGTCTGACGAAGAATCGGCTGACCAGTTTGCGTGTCGATATTCTGGCTGGAAAAAATGATTCTGAAACCTTGCAGGCGCTCGATCAGGCAGTGAGCCAGCTCGATTTGCTCGTCTCTGATTTGCAAAACTCGGTAATGAAAACCCGGATGCAGCCGATTGGTCGGCTGTTCCAGAAATATCCGCGTATCGCCCGTGACTTGGCGCGCCAGTTGGGTAAGGATGTTGAGCTGGTTTTGGCCGGCGAGGAAACAGAAGTCGATAAGACGATGATCGAGGATCTGGCGGATCCGTTGATCCACCTGATTCGCAATGCCGTTGATCATGGCGTCGAGATGCCGGCAGAGCGGCAAGCCTCTGGTAAGCCAGTGAAGAGTCTGGTTCGCCTGGAAGCCCGGCAAGAGGGTGATCACATTGTTTTGATCATTGCCGATGATGGCAAGGGAATGAGTGCCGAAAGGATTCGTGCCAAGGCGGTCGAGAAGGGTCTGGTTTCTGAAGAAGAGGCCAATATGCTCGATGAGCGGCAGAGCCTGAACCTGATTTTCCTTCCGGGTTTTTCCACCATGGCCCAGGTTTCGGCTGTTTCTGGCCGGGGCGTTGGTATGGATGTGGTGAAAACCAATATTCACAAGCTCAATGGTTCGATCGAGATTCGCTCTGAGCCGGGCAAGGGCTCTGTCTTCATTATTTCCTTGCCGCTGACGCTGGCGATCTTGCCGGTGTTGCTGGTTTTGCTGGGCGATCAACCTTTTGCCCTGCCGCTTTCAATGGTGCGGGAAATTTTGCCGATAGATCAGAGTCGTATTCAGGAAGTCGGCGGAAAAGAAACTTTGGTCGTGCGGGGTGAAGTATTGCCGGTCATTTCGCTCGCCAGCATGCTGGGCTGGCCGCTGGAGCGGTATCCGGAATATGGTGTTTTCATGCAGACGACCGAGCGTAGTTTTATTCTTGGCGTGGATAGTTTCGCCGGGCGTGATGATGCGGTGATCAAATCCCTTGAAGACTTCAGGCCGAAGGGTGTGGCTGGGGTAACTACCTTGTCGAACGGCCAGATTGTCTTGATTCTCGACATGAAAGAGTTGTTGGCTGATCTTGGTCAGCATGCCGATATGAGAGCTGGATTACGGGCACTTGAATTTGTCTGATTTCCTTGTTGGTCAACCAGTTGAAAGGGGGCTTGCCCCCTTTTTTCTTTTTAAAATGTTTACTCTGTTGTCATGGACTTGCGAGATTCTTCTGAGAAACTAGCTAAATAAACGCTCGTACCTATTTAATTTCTTTGGTTTTTTCCTATAATAGCCCCATCAACTCCAGAAGATGGCTATGGCGGAAGAGAGCGACCTCGAGAAAACGGAAGAGCCTACAGGTAGGCGACTAGAGCAGGCCCGCGAAAAAGGGCAGGTTCCACATTCCCGTGAGCTCGGTACGTTCCTGGTTTTGATGACCGCTGGTGCGGCGTTCTGGATGATGGGAGGCTGGTTTATGCAGCGTTCCATGGTCATCGCCCGCAAAGCATTTACCCTCGAACCGCAATTTATGCTTGAGCCGGCCATGATGGTGCCGCGCTTGTTCGATATTTCAGTCGATACGCTGATCGTTTTTTCGCCGTTTATTGCGCTATTAGTTTTGGCCTCGGTACTGCCGCCATTTTTCCTGAATGCTTGGGTGTTTTCCATGCAGGCCTTGGTGCCTGATCTAAACCGGATGAATCCACTGACCGGCTTGGGGCGGATGTTTTCCTGGAATAGCTTGATGGAACTGGGCAAGGCCGTGCTCAAAGCTATCCTGATTGGTGGCGTGGCGGTTTTGTTGATCTGGAAAGAGCGTGACGAGATATTTGGTCTGCTCGGTGAACCACTTGAATCTGGACTGGTGCATGGTGGCAATCTGGTGATTTTCTCTTTCCTGATTCTGGCTTCAACGCTGGTTTTGGTCGTTGCGGCAGATGTGCCCTTCCAGCTTTGGCAATACTTCGAGAAGCTGAAGATGACCAAGGAAGAGGTTAAGCAGGAAATGAAGGAAATGATGGGCGACCCGCATGTCAAAGGTCGTATTCGTAGTTTGCAGATGCAGGCAGCCCGCAAGCGCATGATGTCTGCCGTGCCGCAAGCCAACGTGATCGTGACTAACCCGACGCATTACGCGGTGGCGCTTTCTTACCAAGCTGGAATGGCTGCACCCAAGGTGGTGGCCAAGGGCGTTGGAGCGATCGCACTGAAAATTCGGGAAATTGCTGCCAAGCACGCGATTCCGATCATGGAGTCGCCGCCGCTGGCTCGAGCCCTCTATAAACACGCTGATCTGGATTCGCCCATTCCCTCCGCCCTGTACAACGCAGTGGCGGAGGTTCTTGCTTATATCTATCAGCTTGCCAGTTGGCGTCAGCAGGGTGGTGCCTATCCCGTGCCGCCGCGTGACCTGCCTGTGCCGCCAGAGCTCGTGCCGGAGGCTGCGTAATGGCTAGCACTTCATTGAGCATGCAAAATATTCTCGGGCGGCTGAACGTAACCCAGCTTGCCGCCCCGATCTTGATCCTAATGATCCTGGCAATGATGGTTTTGCCGTTGCCGCCCTTCATTCTGGATCTGTTTTTTACGTTCAATATCGCGATTGCGGTGCTGGTTCTGCTGGTTGCGGTCAACACCCAAAAAACGCTTGAATTCTCAGTCTTTCCGACGGTGCTTTTGGTAACGACCTTGATGCGACTGTCGCTCAATGTCGGTTCAACCCGGGTTGTCCTACTCGAAGGCCATAAAGGCCCGGACGCGGCAGGTAAGGTAATCGAAGCGTTCGGCCACTTTTTGGTTGGTGGAAATTTCGCTGTCGGGATTATCGTTTTTATCATTCTCGTGGTGATCAACTTTACCGTGATTACCAAGGGCGCCGGTCGTGTTGCCGAGGTGGCTGCGCGCTTCACTCTGGATGCCATGCCGGGCAAGCAGATGGCGATTGATGCCGACCTCAATGCCGGACTGATTGGTGAAGAGGATGCTCGCAAGCGTCGCTTGGAGATCTCCCGGGAAGCGGAGTTTTTCGGGTCGATGGACGGTGCTTCGAAATTTGTACGGGGCGACGCTATCGCCGGCATCGTCATCATGTTGCTCAATGTTGTCGGCGGTTTGATTGTTGGCATGCTGCAGCACGACATGAGTCTGGCTCTTGCCGCCAAAAACTATACCTTGCTGGCGATTGGTGATGGCTTGGTGGCACAGATTCCTGGCCTAGTAATTTCAATCGCTGCCGGTATGGTTGTAACCCGTGTTTCTGACGATAAGGACGTCGGTCAGCAGGTGGCGGGACAAATGTTCGGTAACGGCAAAGCCCTTGCGATTACTGCCGCGATCATTGCTGCCATTGGCATGATTCCGGGTATGCCGAACATGGTATTTCTGCTGATCGGGTCTTCACTTGGCTATCTTGCCTGGAAGATGTTGCAAACAGAAAAGCGCATTGTTGAAACCCCGGTCAAGGTTGCTCCAGCTCCAGTGCAAGAGGCGATCGAAGCGAGTTGGAACGATGTGGCGCCGCTTGATGTGCTTGGTCTGGAAGTTGGCTATCGGCTGATTCCTTTAGTTGATAAATCGCAGGATGGCGAGTTGTTGCGGCGTATTCGGGGTATTCGCAAAAAATTCGCTCAGGAAGTGGGTTTCCTTGTTTCGCCCGTACATATTCGTGACAACCTCGAATTGAAACCGAATGCTTACCGGATTCTGCTCAAAGGGGTCGAGGTTGGCCTCGGCGAAGCATATGTTGGCCAGTTCCTGGCGATTAATCCGGGCCGTGTTGCCGGTACGCTCAATGGGACAACCACCAAAGATCCTGCCTTTGGCCTGCCGGCAACCTGGATTGATGCGACTCAGCGCGACCAGGCGCAAGCCTATGGCTATACAGTGGTTGATGCATCAACGGTTGTTGCAACGCACCTGAATCATCTGATCTTGACCCATGCCGCCGAATTGCTTGGTCGCCAGGAAGTGCAGCAGCTGCTTGATCACTTGGCCAAAGATATGCCTAAGCTGGTCGAGGATATGGTACCCAAGGTTTTGCCATTGGGGACGTTGCAAAAGGTTCTGCAAAGCTTGCTCGATGAAGGCGTACATATTCGTGACATGCGAACCATTATCGAAACGGTGGCTGACCACGCAACCCGGACGCAGGATGCGGATGAGATTGCGACACAGGTTCGCAACGCACTCGGCCGTGCCATTGTGCAGCAGTTGTTCCCGGGTAGTAGTGAGATGCAGGTCATGTCGCTTGACCCGACGCTGGAACGGCTGCTTTCACAAGCGCTAGGCGGCGGATCAGGTAATACCAGTTTTGAGCCGGGGCTAGCCGATACGCTGGTCCGCGAGACGGCTGCCGCGGCGAAGCGCCAAGAAGAACTCGGCCTGCCCGCCGTGTTGCTGGTACCGGCCAGTTTGCGCTTGCTGCTTTCCCGTTTCTTGCGCCGCACTGTGCCGCAGTTGAAGGTGCTGGCCCATAACGAAGTTCCAGAAAATCGAATTATCAAGGTGACCTCGGTTATCGGAGGTAGAACATGAACGTCAGAAAATTCATCGCCGCTAACGCAAGGGATGCCCTGCGTAAAGTCAAGGAAACGCTCGGTAACGATGCGATTATCCTGTCCAATCGAGGGATTCCAGGGGGGGTCGAAATCATGGCCGTGGCCGCACGCGACATGGCTATGATCGTGCCGACTCAGGTCGCCGACCGTGCTCCGCCTGAGCGCCGCCCGCCGCCAGTTGATGCCGATAGCGATTACCGTGTTTCCCTGTCCTCAGCCCGGGCACAAGCGGCACAGCCAGCGCCGCCGGTGCAGCGTCATGCTGTTCCGTTGCAGTCGGCAGCGCCGATCCAGCGCCCGGTAGCCGCGCCAGCGCCAGTCGCCCGCTCAACAGGCTCAGTCAATGCCGGTATTCCCAGAACCGGCTCCCTGCGTAATCTTGAAATTGGTCGCCCACCGGCGTCGACCGTAGCAACCCCGCCACCCATGCCAAATGCCGCAGCACCTCGGCAGCAAACGCAAGCAAGCGCACCGCAGCGCACTGAAGCTGAAGTTGTCCCAATGCAAGTGATGGATGAAATTCGTTCGCTGCGCAAAATTGTCGAGCAGCATCTGGCTGGCTTTGCCTGGGGCGAAGCGTCGCGTACTGCGCCAGTAAAAACAGATGTTTTGCGCCAGATGCTCGATGCTGGCTTTTCGCCACAATTTTCCCGCGATCTTCTTTCCGATCTGCCGACTGAAATGGATGGTATTCAGGCGATGGCTTGGGTGAAAGGTGCCGCTGACCGCTCCCTCCTCACCATTGGCAACGAAAGCGACATTGTCGATCGCGGTGGCGTTTATGCGCTGGTTGGCCCAACCGGTGTGGGCAAAACGACAACGACCGCAAAGTTGGCGGCCCGTTGCGTCTTGCGTCATGGCCCGAGCAAGGTGGCCTTGGTAACAACCGATGGCTATCGCATCGGCGCTCACGAACAACTGCGGATTTACGGACGTATCCTTGGTGTCACGGTTTATCTGGTTAAGGATGCCGCCGAGTTGCGTCAGACGCTGACTGAGTTGCAACACAAGCATATGGTCCTGATTGATACGATGGGGATGAGTCAGAAAGACAAGCTGGTGCCAGAGCTGACCGATATGTTGGCTGGCTGCGATGTGCAGCGCTTGTTGCTCCTATCCTCAACCTCACGCGGCGATACGCTGGATGATGTCGTCCGGGCTTATGAAGGCGACAATCTGGCCGGTTGCATTCTGACCAAAATCGACGAGGCAGCCAGTCTCGCCACCCCGCTCGACGTCATCATGCGGCACGGCCTGAAATTGCATTACGTCTCAAATGGCCAGCGCGTACCGGAAGATTTGCATTTGCCCAATCGCAGTTACCTGTTACATCGCGCCTTTAAAGATGTGCCGGATAATTCACCACATAAATACAATGGCGTTGAACCGGGTCTGGTGATGGCAAATGCCGGCATGGTTGCAGTCGGAGGTCGCCGTGGCTGACTTTAGGGTCGATCAGGCGGCTGGGCTGCGCCGTATGCTTGGGGGTGGCAAACAACTTCAGGTGGTGACATTTGTTGCCGGCTGTGAAGGCGTCGGGCGAAGTGTCGCCATCGCTAATCTGGGTGTCGCTTTGGCCCGCCTCGGCAAAGAAGTACTGCTGATCGACGAGCATGCTTCGAGCGATGATATTGCCTCCTCCTTCGGGCTAGTTGCGCGTTACGATCTACTAAATGTCGTGCAACGGGAAATGGCCTTGTCGCAGGTGTTGTTGCAGCCTATGAACGGCCTGCTGGTGCTGCCAGCTGCCAAAGCAGTCAAAAAAATTGGACGCCTCTCCTTGCCGCAGCAGCAGACGCTGCTTGATGCCATGTCAGGGCTGGAGCGGCCAGTTGACGTTATTCTGGTCGATGCCAGCATGGCGCATCCCAATGGCTTTTCACCATTTGGCTTGGCCTCACAAGAAACGGTTGTAGTCCTTTCTGGGAGTAGCGCCTCGATCACCGAGGCTTACTCGCTGATCAAAAAGGTCAGCCATGCCTTTTCACGCAAGCACTTCCGTATCTTGGTCAACAAAGTGCGCAGTCAGGCTGATGCCCGTTCAATTTTTGAGAACATTGCTCAAGTTGCCGCCCAGCGCGGGGTTGCCCGGCTCGAATACGCCGGCGCTATTCCGCTGGATGAGTCGCTACGTCAATCCGCCCAGCTGTGCCGTTCAGTACTGGTGCAGGCGCCGGATTCGGCCGCTGCCTGTGCCTTTCGTGACATTGCCGCCGATTTGCTTTACTGGCAACGTGGTGATGGCGAGAGCGGCGGCGTCGAGCATTTCATGCAGCAACTGCTACACTTGAGCCAACGAATAACTCCAAACGTACTGCGAGCCTGATGTATACAGCTGCTGGGCAGCCTGATAGAGAGCAGTTGGTTCAGCGCTTTGTGCCGCTGGTGAAGCGTATCGCCTATCATTTGATGGCCCGCCTGCCAGCAAACGTCCAGTTCGAGGACTTGGTACAGAACGGTATGATTGGCCTGCTTGATGCTCTGGATCGCTTTGAAGAAGGCTTTGGTGCCCAATTTGAAACCTATGCCACCCAGCGCGTACGGGGCGCCATGCTTGATGGCCTGCGAGAAAATGACTGGTTACCACGCAGTCTACGGCGTGAGTTACGCCGGATCGAAGGCGCCATCAATTCACTGGAGCATACACACGGGCGCGCTCCCTCGGAACGCGAACTGGCCGAGTCGCTCGGCCTGACTCTTAGTGATTATCAAAAAACCCTGCAGGACGCACGCGGTCATCAACTGGTTTACTTCGACGATTTTGCTGGCGAGGGTGACGAAGATTTTCTAGAGCGCCATTTCACGGATAATGAGGCTGACCCGGCGAATATTCTCGAAGACAAAAACGTCAAGGAGTTGCTGGTCAAGGCAATCGCCAATTTGCCCGAACGTGAAAAATTGATGATGGCGCTGTATTACGAGCAGGAACTGAATTTGCGCGAAATTGGTGAAGTAATGGGTGTGTCTGAGTCGCGGGTTTGTCAGTTGCATACCCAGGCGATTGCTCGATTGCGTGGCCAGTTTGTCGGCGAGTTGCCGGCAGCCAAAAAGCGGCGCAAGGAGAAGTCTGTTGGATAAGATCAGCCTCGCTGGTTTGGCGATTGGTCTGGTGGCCATTATCGGTGGGCAGTTACTTGAGGGGGGGCATGTTGGCTCGCTTGTGCAGCCGACAGCCTTGCTGATTGTCTGCGGCGGTACGCTGGGTGCCGTCTTGCTGCAAAGCCCGCTGCATATATTCAAGCGTGGAATTACCATGGCGAAATGGGTGTGGGTACCGCCGGTTATTGCACAGAAAAATCAAATCGATCAAATTCTTGCCTGGAGCCAGCTTTCCCGCCGCGAGGGTTTGCTTGCCTTGGAAAACTTCATCCCCGGTTTGAAGGATGACTTCACCCGGAAAGGCCTACAGTTGTTGGTCGATGGGGCTGAGCCCGAGCGGATTCGCGAACTTCTGGAAGTCGAGATTAATACCTTTGAAGATGAGTGGCGTCAGTCGGCCAAAATATGGGACTCGGCTGGTGGTTATTCGCCCACTATCGGCATTATTGGTGCCGTGATGGGCCTGATTCATGTGATGGAGAATCTGTCCGACCCGACCAAGCTTGGGGCTGGTATTGCCGTGGCTTTTGTCGCGACCATCTATGGCGTCGGTTTGGCCAATCTGGTATTTCTTCCTATCGCCGGCAAGCTCAAGTACTACATTACCCGCTTGGTGGCCTCCAAGGAAATGTTGATTGATGGTCTGGTCGGCATAGCGCTTGGTGATAACCCGCGCATTATCGAAGGCCGCCTCAAAGGCTACATGTTGTAATGGCTCGCAAGCGCCGTCCGGAAGAACATGAGAACCACGAGCGCTGGCTTGTCTCCTATGCCGATTTTATTACCTTGTTGTTCGCTTTCTTTGTTGTCATGTATGCCGTTTCATCGGTAAATGAGGGAAAGTACAAGGTGCTTTCCAATTCATTGACGAATGCATTTTCCAATACGACAGGCAAGACGGGAGGGCAACCTATCGCCGTCATGCAAGGTGCGCCACCGATTCCGCCGCGACCCATCGGCAAGCCCGACAAGTTGACTGATCAGAAAAAAAGCGACGAGAAAAAAATCGAGCAGCGGCAAAAGATGAAGAGTATGGCGGGCGACATCATGGAGGCTTTGCAGCCGCTGGTCGCTCAGGGCAAGGTCCGGTTGCTTGAAACCAGCCGTGGCGTGACAATTGAAATCAACGACAGCATACTGTTCCCGGCGGGGCAGGCCAAATTGCAGCCGGCTTCGATCAGTGCGATGTTGGCGATTGCGCAAGTGCTGGCAACATCAGACTTTCCCATCACCATTGAAGGCCATACCGACAATGTCCCGATTGCGACACCCCAGTTTCCCTCCAACTGGGAATTGTCAGCAATGCGTGCGACGACCGTCTTGCGCTTGTTTAACGATGGTGGCGTTGCGGCAGAGCGCCTGACTGCAATCGGTTATGGCGAAACGCGGCCACTTGAAACCAATATGACGCCAGAAGGCAAGGCGCGTAATCGTCGGGTCAGTATTTTGATAGACTCGAATCGCCCGGAAGAACCAACGGAAATTCCGGAAGGGCGTGTTGGAAACGCTTCGCCTGTAACGCCATAGGAGTATTCCAAGCGGGGTGCTCAGGCCGAGTCGACGATGCGGCTGCCGCTGTTTTGTGAAGTCTGGCCATTACTGCCATAGAGCGTGTGTTGCTCGGATTGCCGGGTCAGAATGGTTAAAGCTTCAGAGGTTTGCTGCAAATGCATGTTAACCAGATGGGCATTGAGCTCATGCAGTTGTTTTGCTTCCTTGGCCAAATTTAACAAATTTTCCCAGTTGACCGCAGCAGTCTGCGCCTCCGGGTGAGTTTTCAACCATTCGCTCATCGCTTGCCGGGTATTTACATCGCCGGCAATGCCCAAGGTTGAGCGACGCTCAATTTCGAGTGCGTTCAGTTGATCAACCAACTCAATTTTTGCCGCGCTGATTTCCTGTAGCGTCGACGAATCAGCACGCTTCAGACATTCCTGTTCTTCATTCAGGTGCGCAATAAAGCAGGAAATCAGCGCAATTTCCCGCTCAGTAATCGCTGCAACATCCGACATCAGGCTTGGCGTTTGCTGTTGCTACTAACCAGGTCGCGAGCTGATTCGATCAACCGATCGGCAATTGCTTCCGGGTTGATCTTAAAGCGCCCTTCTGAGATTGCTTGTTTGATCTCGAGAATGCGAGCCGAGTTAACGGGTGGGCGATCACCCGCTTGCATGCTGGCTGCCAGGGGGCTGAAACTCACAGCTTCCTGGGTCGCCGTAGGCGTTGCTTGCGGCGTAACCGCTCTGGGTGTAACGCTTGGCGTTGTTGGCTTGTACGAACTATCGATTTTCATGATGGTGACCTCTAAAAGCTTTATGTCTCAAACCGGTTAACGACGCCAAGTCAAAAAACTTTAGTTTTAATACGAAATTTCTACCGTGCCGTCAGCCCGCGCAACGCCACTGAGCGTTTGGCCGGTGCTCAAACGAATTTGGGCGATCTGCCCCTCGGCAGCATTATTAATTGCTTTGCCCTCAGCGCTGACAGCAAAACCTGTGCCTGTTGAGGTGACCCTAACCGATTGACCTTGACGAATAACCAGTTGAGCGAGCAGTTGGTCGCTGCGTAGTGGTTGACCGGCGCCGAGTGAATTACGTAGTGTCTTGCCAATTGCGTTGGCGGGGTCGGTCACGATGCCTGTTGGCAAGCTGGAAATGTCACCAGAAAGACTGGCCAGATCGCCCGCTTGAATTGTTTGACCAGCCATGAGTGGGCGGCTAGTGGTGACGTAATTGCCGGTTACGGCAATTTGTGCCGGCACCAGTATGTTCCAGATGTTGGGCCCGAGGCAGCGGACACCAATGTAAGTTTTTCCGCTCAGACGGGAACCGGGTGGAGCGTAGGCTTCGAGCGCGGTACAGGCAGGTAGTCTGCTGGCGTCAAGTTTGCCCATGGTGATCGTCACTTTGCCCGGTAGCCCCTGTGTTTGCAGTCGAACGTAGCGCTCAGCGGTATCCAGAACCATCTCCGCTTCCGCCGCGAATGAAGGGGCGAAGAGCGTCAGCGTTATGACGAAAAGAAATAGGCGAGCCAGCATTTGCCTATTTTGCCTGATCAGCGCCGCCAAGGCAGATATTTCGCCGGGTTTGGTGTGTCGAATTTCTTCCTTGGTGAATTCGCTAAATGTCATTGATTTCGGTATGGCATGGACTGTGCTTTTGATCATTGGAATATTTGGAGCAAATGATGGCAAGCCTTGAACAACATATTTCGGTTTTGAGTCAGGCGATGAATCTGCGGACGCAGCGACATCAGGTGCTGGCATCGAATATCGCAAACGCGGATACGCCAAACTACAAAGCCCGTGACTTCGGGTTTGAGGTGGCCATGCAAAACGCTATCGCCGGCCGAAATGACGCTGGCGGCGTCGGTATGGCAAGAACGTCAGCCGGACATATTGAAGGCTCCGGAGCGGGTAGTTCAGCCGCGTTGAAATACCGGTCAGAAACCCAGTCAGCGGTGGATGGCAATACAGTTGATATGGATGTCGAGCGGGCACAGATTACCGAAAACGCCTTGCAATATCAGATTCTTACGCAATTGATCAGCGAAAAATTCAAAGGCATGCGCAGCGCGCTGGCGCCAACTTCGGGCTAAGGAGAGATAAATGAGCTTGTTTAATGTTTTTCAGGTGTCCTCAAGCGCCATGACGGCACAGTCGATGCGCCTCAATGCCGTGGCCTCCAATCTGGCGAATGCAGACAGTATCGTTTCGTCGGACGGTAAGCCTTATCGCGCCAAACAGGTCGTGTTCGAAGCGACCCCGATGGGAAGTAACGGTGAATTGAGTAAGGGCGTTCGTGTGCGGCAGGTGGTTGAAGATGCCTCCCCGGCGCGCTTGGTTTATGACCCGAAAAATCCGGCCGCCGATGAAAAAGGCTACGTCGCCTTTCCCAACGTCAATGTGGTCGATGAAATGACCAACATGATTTCCGCCTCACGTTCCTATCAAACGAATGTTGAGGTTATGAATACCGCCAAGACCATGATGCTGCGCACCTTGCAGATCGGTCAGGGCTGAACCTAACCGGAGACAATGATGGCTACCGTAAATAACACAACAACTACCAGTGCAGCAGATACCTTTGCAGCGATCAATGGCACTGCTAAAAAGACCGCAACAACAACCGCAGCGGATGCGGAAAGCAAATTCCTGACGCTGTTGATGGCGCAGATGAAAAACCAGGATCCGCTGAATCCGCTCGACAACGCGCAAGTGACATCGCAGTTGGCGCAGTTGAACACAGTGAGTGGCATTGAAAAACTGAATGCAACGATGGCTCAGCTTCTTTCCGGTTACAACGAGTCCCAAGCCATGCAGGCGACAGGCGTCATCGGCAAGAATGTGATGGTTGCCGGCAATGCTTTGCCGCTGGCAAGTGGTCAGGCCGTTGGTGGTGCCTTGCTCGAAGGCGCTGCTGAAACGGTGACTTTGACCATCAAGGATGCCGCCGGCAAACTGGTACAAACGGAAAGCCTGGGCGCTAAGGAAGCAGGTAGCTTCTACTTCGCCTGGGATGGCAAGGATTCCACTGGAACCGTCCTGAAAGACGGGAGCTACACTTTTGCGGTCGACGCCACATCTGCCGGAAATAAGGTGCCGGCTTCCGCCATGCAGATTGGCACGGTTTCTGCTGTTGTTAGAAGCAAAGACGGATTCCTTCTTGATTTGGGCGCTCTCGGTGAAGTCGCCTTCAAGGATGTGCAGCAAATTCTCTAAGCGAGGTTAAAAATGGCATTTCAACAAGGACTCAGTGGACTGAACGCAGCATCAAAAGCACTTGATGCGACTAGCCATAATATCGCCAACTCCAGCACAGTCGGTTTTAAGGCCTCGTCGGCGCACTTCGGTGACGTCTATGCTGCATCGCTGGCCGGTGGTGGGGCGAGTCAGGTCGGTATCGGTGTCAATCTGACGGCGATTCAGCAGCAATTTACCCAAGGCAATATCACGTCGACCAACAACCCGCTGGATATCTCAATCAATGGCGCCGGGTTTTTCAAGATGGATCAAAATGGGGCGACGACTTATACACGGAACGGTCAATTTCATCTTGATAAAAATGGCTACATCGTTAATGACCAGTCGATGAAATTAACCGGCTACGCGGCACCGTCAGGCATAGTCGTGCCCTCCACGCCGCAGCCGATTCAGATATCGGCTTCCGATTTGCCGCCGATTGAAACCGGCACCAGCACGTCGAGTGGTTTTACCGGCGTTAAGGCCAATTTGCAATTGGATTCACGGGCAAAAGAACCCATCGTTAGCCCTTGGGTGCCAGCTGTGGTTGCAAGCGCTGGGCCGCCTCCAGTGACTGCCGCTACACTTTATACGCCCGATCCACAAAGCTATAATTTCTCAACAGCCATATCGATTTATGACAGCTTAGGCAATTCTCATGCACTGACCATGTATATGGTCAAGACACCCACGCCGGGGCAGTGGGAAGCTCGTTTTAATGTTGATGGAACGAGCGACGCGTATGTTAGCCCGCAGGCCAGCCCGGTAAATTTCGATAGTACGGGCAAGCTTATCTCGGCACCGGTTGCGCTTACGATTAACCTCGCTTCGGTTAATAGCGCCCTTAACCTTCCGTCAAACGCGACATCGCCGATGACGTTTGACGTTAACTTTACTGGCTCCACGCAGTTCGGCAGTGCCTTCGGCACTAACCGCCTAGAGCAGGATGGCTATGCAGCGGGCCGGTTGGTGGGTTTGTCGGTAGGTGCAGACGGGATCATTAAGGGACGCTACAGCAACGGGCAGAATTTTGCCCAAGGCCAGATCGTGATGGCCAATTTCACCAACCCGAATGGTCTACAGTCGCTGGGTAATAATCAGTGGGTCGAAACATCGGTTTCCGGGGCTGCCATGCTAGGCGCGCCAAATACTTCAAGTTTGGGCGCTTTATCCTCGTCGACCGTAGAAGAGTCAAACGTCGATCTTACGGCTGAATTGGTCAATCTGATTACCCAGCAGCGTAATTACCAAGCCAATGCCCAGTCGATCAAGACTCAGGATCAGATCATGCAAACCCTGGTCAACCTGCGTTAATTGACGAACTGAGTTACTGAGATGGATCGTCTGATCTACACCGCCATGACCGGTGCCAAGCATGTCTTTATGCAGCAGGCCGGCACGGCGAATAACCTGGCCAATGCCAGCACGATTGGCTTCAAGGCGCAGGAGCATCGTTTTCGGGCGGTGCCGGTGATCGGTGAGGGCATGCCGACGCGGGCTTTTGTGGTCGACGCCTCGGTCAACGATGTGATGGATGAAGGTCCGTTGATGTTTACCGGTCGTAATCTTGATGTGGCGGTGAATGGCAAGGGGTGGCTCGCAGTGCAGTTGCCTGATGGCAGCGAGGCCTACACCCGGGCTGGCAGCCTGGATGTCGATGTGACCGGCCTGCTGCAGACCAAGAGCGGTTATTCGGTGGTAGGTGATGGCGGTCCGATCAATATTCCCCCTGATAACACGATCGAGATTGCAGCGGATGGCACGGTTTCTGTCGTGCCGACCTTCGGCACGCCGAATAACGCCAATGCGATTGGTCGGATCAAGATAGTCAATCCGCCCGAGGCTGATCTGGTGCGCGGCGCTGATGGTCTTTTTCGTTTGCGTTCTGGCCAACCGGCAGAGGCTGATGCGAAGGCCCAACTGACTTCCGGCACGCTGGAGGGCAGTAATGTCAATGTATCGGATGCGATGGTCAATCTGATCAGTTTGTCCCGCCAGTTCGAAATGCAGATCAAGATGATGCAGACAGCGGATACCAATGCCCAACGTGCAGATCAACTGCTCTCACTGACTTCCTGATAGGACCCGAATCATGATCCGTTCCCTGTGGATTGCCCGTACCGGGCTTGATGCCCAACAGACTCAGCTTGATGTGATTGCCAATAATCTGGCGAACGTCAGCACCAATGGTTTTAAACGCTCACGAGCTGTTTTTGAAGACTTGCTTTATCAAAATTTGCGGCAGGCCGGGGCGCAGTCTTCGCAGCAAACGCAGATTCCAACCGGGTTGCAACTTGGTACCGGGGTGCGTCCGGTCTCAACATCGCATATTTTTACGCAGGGAAATCTGCAAAAAACCGACGGTGCGTTGGATATCGCCGTGCAGGGCAATGGTTTTTTCCAGATTTTGTTGCCGGATGGCACTACCGGATATACCCGTGATGGTTCTTTTGTTAAAGACAACCAAGGCCAGATTGTTACCTCGAACGGCTACCCGCTTCAGCCCGCCATTACCATACCAGCCAGCGCACTCAGCGTAACGATAGGCACGGACGGTACGGTATCGGTGACCCAGAGTGGTAGTGCGGCAACAACGCAAATCGGCAGCATTCAGTTGGCGACCTTTATTAACCCGACGGGCTTGCAAAGTATTGGTCAAAACAGTTTTCTTGAAACCGCAGCAAGCGGCACACCGACCCCGAATACCCCCGGAACTAACGGTGCGGGTGTGACCAACCAGGGTTACGTCGAAACATCTAACGTTAATGTGGCCGAAGAGTTGGTGACCATGATTCAAACGCAGCGGGCTTATGAACTGAATTCGAAGGTGGTTTCGACTTCTGATGCAATGCTTGGCCGCCTGACTCAACTGTGAGGTGATGTGATGAAGCGTCTTGTTTTGTTGGCCATGGTGGTCTGCGCCGGTTGCTCAACGGTGCCGGCAACTAATGTGCATCAACCAATGACGGCGCGTCCTGCGCCACGCTTTGAGCCGGTTGTTGGAAATGGATCAATTTATCAGGCAGGGACGGGTCGGCCCCTGTTTGAAGATCGCCGGGCCCGCTATGTCGGCGATACGATCACCATCAATATTACTGAAAGCACCACCGCATCGGCTAAGTCGAACAATAAGCTCGATAAAACGAATTCAGGGAGTGCTTCAGTCACCGCAATGAACGGTTTGCCGGGTAAAGGCCTGCTCGGCTTGAATTATGGTGCGCAGAGTGCGAACGCCTTTAGCGGCAAGGGGGAGGCGGCTAATAACAATGTATTTACCGGCAACATTACGGTGACGGTGATTGATGTCATGCCGAATGGCAACCTACTGGTTTCTGGGGAAAAGCAGTTGGCGATCGGCCATGAGCAAGAGTTCGTCCGCATCTCGGGTGTGGTTAATCCCAGCTTTGTCGATGCCTTCAATACCATCGCCTCATCAAGGGTTTCTGACGCGCGAATTGAGTACAAATCGGCCGGTCAAATCAGTGATGGGCAGATTATGGGCTGGATGGCACGATTCTTTCTTAATGTGTTGCCGTTCTAAAGAATTTTTCACGGAGACACAGCATGAGCAAACAAAGCGGCAAATGGTTCCGGCAAGCGGCAATAGTCACCGCTTGCGTATTGCCGCTCTGGAGCGCACCGGCGCTGGCTGAGCGCATCAAGGATCTGGCGACAATTCAGGGCGTACGTAACAATCAATTAATTGGTTACGGCATTGTGGCCGGCCTCGACAATACCGGCGACCAAACTACCCAGACGCCTTTTACCACCCAGGCTATCGGCAACATGCTTTCGCAAATGGGCGTTAATTTGACTCAGGAGCAATCGCAAAAGCTGCAACTGAAAAACGTTGCGGCGGTGATGATTACCACCAATATGCCGCCCTTTGCCAAGCCGGGGCAACCGATTGATGTGACGGTATCTTCCCTTGGTAATGCTAAAAGTTTGCGCGGTGGCACCCTGTTAATGACCCAGCTCAAGGGTGCTGATGGCCAGGTTTATGCCGTGGCGCAAGGGAATATTTTGGTGGGCGGCGTCGGCGCATCGTCTGGCGGTTCAAAGATTGCGGTCAACCACCTTTCTGCCGGCAGAATTCCGGGTGGAGCTACCGTTGAAAGAGCCGTCGCGAGCGCTGTTGGGCAGGGGGGCTACGTCTATTACGAGCTAGCCGAGTCCGACTTTGGCACGGCTCAAAATGTGGTCGATGCGATTAACAAAAGCATCGGGCCTGGCACGGCTCAAGCGGTTGATGGTCGACGTATTGCCGTCCGCGCACCCGAGGAGATGGATGCTCGGGTTTCTTTCCTCGGGCGAATCGATAATCTTGACGTCAAGCACGTTGTCGGGATGGCCAAAGTTATCGTCAATCCGCGTACAGGCTCGGTGGTAATGACGCAAAGAGTCACTTTAGAGAACTGTGCCGTTGCGCATGGCAGTTTGTCTGTCGTAGTAGATGCGGCGCAACCGCTCTCCGGGCAGGGCGCTGACATTCAGATCAAGCAAGAGAATAAGGCGCTGATGAACGTCAAGGCGGGTGCCAATCTGGCCGATGTGGTGAAAGCATTGAACGCGCTTGGCGCGAACCCGCTCGACCTGCTCGCTATTTTGCAAGCGCTGAAAGCTGCTGGCGCACTGCGCGCTGATCTCGAAATTATCTGAGTCCGTTATGTCAATCAAGGTACAGGATCTGCCAAACCGGGCCGCTTTCGATGTCAAATCGGCCCAGGATTTACGCACACAGTTCGCGAAAGATCCGAAAGAAGGGCTAAAAGCAGCATCGCAACAGTTTGAGACCCTATTTTTACAAATGGTCATGAAAAGCATGCGAGATTCGGTGCCACAGGATGGTTTGCTTAACAGTGATCAATCTCGTTTCTACACCGGCTTGCTCGATCAGCAAATGGCGCAAAATTTGGCGACAAGCGGTAAAGGTGTTGGATTTGCAAAACTGATAGAACAGCAACTGGGTAGAAATCTGCCCGGTGCTGAAGGAGTGGTCAAACCCGGGGAAGCGGCAAACACTGCCGGCAATGCCTTGCCGCTTGCTGCCTCAGATGGTCGCCATCTTAACTTCAAGACTGTCCTCGGAAATTTACCGACTTCAGCGGCCTATGCTGCGGTCAACACCCAGGCAGCAAGCAAAACCGACGCTCCCACCAGTTCGAAAGAGTTCGTGAATCGGGTTTGGCCACATGCGGTTGAAGTGTCACGGTCAACCGGAATTCCACCGCAATTTCTAGTGGCACATTCAGCGCTTGAAAGTGGCTGGGGAAAGAGCGAAATTCGCCGGGCGGACGGGTCTTCCAGCCATAACCTCTTCGGCATCAAGGCGGGGAAAAACTGGACCGGCCCGACGGTGAATGCGACGACGACCGAGTTCGTCGATGGCCAACCGCAACAAGTTGTTGAAAAGTTTCGTGACTACGCCACTTACGAAGAATCATTCCGTGATTACGCCAACCTGCTGCGCAACAACGCCCGATACAGTGCGGTGATTGGCTCGCAGAGTGGCACAGAGTTTGCTAAAGGATTGCAACAGGCAGGTTATGCCACGGATCCGATGTACGCTGACAAACTCTCGCGCATCATCAATGGACCAACCCTGCGCCAGGCACTGATCGGTTGATCACCGCCTAAACTTTCCGGCGATTTGGCCGTAAACCTCTTTGAGGTGAATGATGAGCACAGGATTTTATAGTATCGGCGTGAGTGGTCTTGCGGCAGCCCAACTGGGCTTGCTGGCGACTGAGCACAACGTCGTAAACGCAAACACGCCGGGTTACACCCGGCAACGTACCGTTCAGGCAACTAATGTTGCAGTAAATACTGGAGCTGGGTCGATTGGTATGGGCGTGCATGTCGCGACAATTGAGCGAATGTATGATCGATTCTTGACTGGGCAGGTGAACACTGCTCAAACACAGGTCAGCGAACTCGATACCTACTACAGCCAGATCAAGCAGATTGATGGCATGCTGGCTGACCCCAACTCGGGTCTTTCGCCGGCGTTGCAAGACTTTTTTACCGGCGTTCAGCAAGTCGCTTCAAATCCGTCGTCGTTGCCGGCGCGACAGTCAATGATTTCTTCAGCCGAGACGCTGGCAACCCGCTTCCATAACCTGGATACGCGCTTGGGGGAGCTAACGGACCAAGTTAATGGTCGTATAGCCGGCGCTGTCTCTTCGATTAATTCCTATGCGACACAGATCGCTAGTGTTAATCAGAGCATCGTTATCTCTGAGTCTGGCTATGGGCAACCGGCCAATGACCTTCTCGATCAACGCGACCAGTTGGTCACAGAGCTCAACAAGCTGATCAAGGTGTCAACGACTACAAACTCGGATGGTAGCTACAACGTATTTGTTGGTAGTGGCCAACAGCTTGTGGTCGGTACGCAGGTGATGGAACTGACGGCGACCGCTTCAAAGTCTGATCCCTCAAAAATCGTGGTAGGCCTGAAAACCGCGGGCGGAACGCAAGAGTTTCCCGATTCACTGATCAATGGCGGTGAGTTAGGTGGTTTGATTACTTTTCGCAACGAATCTCTGGATCCTGTGATCAATGAGCTTGGGCGTGATGCAGCATCACTTGCGCTTACATTCAATGCTCAGCATGCTTTGGGGCAGGATTTGCTCGGAAAAGTTTCGGGTGATGTCGGGTTTGTGGGGGATTTTTTCACGATCCCAAAGCCCAAAGTGATCGCGAGTGAAAATAATAGCGCGACTTCCACCGGCTTGCCTGTAGCGAGTTTTGTGACCCCGCCAAACCCACCAACTGCCGCAAATAACTTTAGTGGAAATTTTTACACGGATTTAACAACCAGTGATTACCAGATGGCGTATGACGGGACTAACTATAAGTTAACACGCGATAACGATGGTGCGACATGGACCGACACGTCAATACCCAACCTTAGTGCAAAGATTAATAGCTCCGTTCTGGCAACTAATCCTTGGGGGCCACAAGGGTTTACGCTAGCTGCGGGTACCGGGACTTACGTTGCAGGAGATCAGTTTGTAATCAAGCCCGTTGCTGAGGCGGGCCGGAATATCGATATCGACAGTAGAGTTACGGCTGACCCAAGGCTCATTGCTGCCGGGGCTCCCGTTCGGGTGACTCAGGCACTAGGTAACTTAGGTTCGATGAAGATGTCGCAGGGGCTTGTTGGCGTTGGTTACAGCGCTCCTCTTTCTGCTTCTCCTGTGACGTTGACCACAGTAACGGCAAGCGCTCCGGCGACAGGAGCTGCATTGACTGGTATTTCCGTTGCTTGGACAGCTGTATATTCGAACGGTGCAACGGCGAGTGGTACGGGCGCTCCTCCTCCTTCGCCTGCCACGGATCGTGAAATTGGTTTAACGAACGGTATTGGAACGCTGGCCAAGATTACATTCTCTGGAATGACCTTTGACATTAACGGAACGCCAACCGTGGGTGACAAGTTCTCCGTGGAGAGAAATACTAACGGCGTACAAGATGGCAGAAACGCAGTCTTGTTCGCCAAGCTACAAACGCAAAATACCGTTGCTGGCGGGAATGCAACATACCAGGCGGCTTATGCCAGCCTAGTTGCGGACAATGGTATTCGCACACGCGAAACGAAAATCCGGCTTGATGCGCAAACGTCAGTCTTGACGCAGGCCCAGGACACCCGTGATTCGCTTTCAGGGGTAAATTTGGACGAAGAAGCGGCCAATATGTTGAAGTTTCAGCAGGCTTATCTAGCATCTTCGAAGATACTGGAAATTGGCAACAAGCTTTTCGACACGATTTTGTCGCTATAAGCTACTGAGGAGTTCAGATCATGCGTGTAACGACAGCAATGATTTTCAACAGCGGGACGAGCGGCATGCAGGCTCGTCAATCCGAATTGTACAAGCTGCAAAATCAGCTTTCGACCGGCCGCCGGATTCTTTCGCCTGAGGACGATCCGATTGGCGCTTCGGAAGCGCTTCAGGTCACCCAATCAAAAAGTGTAAACAAACAGTTTCTGGATAATCAGAGCAATGCTCAATCCCAATTAGGCTTTCTGGAATCAACATTGGGTAATATCACTGATGGTCTTCTGAGAATATCAGAACTCGCCGCAGGCGCCTTGAACCCATCCCAGGGGGGCATGGTTGTGGCGGAACTAAAGGGGCGGTTGACGAGCCTTATAGACCTTGCAAATACGCAAGACGGAACCGGGCAATATATATTCGCCGGATATAAATCGACAACCAAGCCATTCCAGGCTGTCGCACAAGGCGCCAGTCCGCCAACGTATAGTTTGGTCCAAACTTATGTCAATTACATGGGAGATGCCGGTAACCCATCTTTGCAAGTTACAGCATCCAGTGATATGGCGGTTAGCGAAAATGGTTTGGACGTTTTCATGCAGGTCAAGGACGCGTCCGGCAATGTCACCGGGAAAAGCCTTTTTGATACCATGCAAAACATGATCAATATTCTTGATGGAACTTCGACTTTTTCGGCGGTGGCTCTGACCACTGCCCGGGGCGAGATTTCATCAGCGGTTAGCCACATTTCTACCGTACGTGCTTCGGTCGGTGCCCGGCAGAATTCTCTCGATACCTTGACCGCAGGAGGCGGGGATGTCGATTACCTATACGACGCACGTCTTTCCGAACTACAAAATCTCGATTTTACGGCGGCGGTTTCTCAGTACACGAATATCAAGATGCAGCTTGAGGCGGCGCAGCTAACCTTCAAGCAAACTAGCCAATTGAGCCTGTTCAATATTTTATGAAGACTTGCGTATTCTTGTTGTCCGCCATGCTGGTTTTGGGTGGCTGTAGTTCGACTGGAAGCACGGCATCTCCGTTGATTCCTAATAAAGCGATCCAGTTAACTGCTAAAACATCTGTTTCTCTTTCCACAATTGCGACGGTGGCCGTAATCGCCGCAGCTATTTATATAGTTTACGATCCCTTGGCACCCAACTGGGAAATTGAAGAGTCTCGGCTTAACGAGGATACCTACCGGTTTTCACTCAAAATGAAGCGCTATCACACAGGTGGTTCTGGTGAGTCAATTCAGATTCTCAAACGCCGTGCCGGCACGTTGCAGCATGAGCAGGGTTTTGCTGGGTATCAGATTCTTGAATATACCGAAGGTATTGAATCGCAGACGATTGGTGCGCGCCGCGTTGCTGAAGGAACGATCAAACTGGTTCAGCGCGAGCAAGCTGACTCATTCCTGCAGAACGGGCGCTATTAACCCCCCGGTACGGCAAAGCCAAGCATAGCGCTCATGGCAAACTCGAAAATTGCCTGCAATGGGGTTGCCAAATAATTCATGCTGATGGCGATACCAATAAATCCGCCGAGCAAAGTTAGCGGAAAGCCCAGCGCAAAGATATTTAGTTGTGGCGCAGCGCGGGTCAATACGGCAAGTGCAACGTTGGTAATCATCAATGCGACAACGACCGGTAGCGCCAAAAGAAGCCCGGCGGAAAATATCTTTGACCCAAGTTCCGCCAAGTTGAGCCAGGATGCAGCACCCAAGGGCGTTGGACTGACTGGAATGGCGGAAAAACTTTGCGCTAGCGTAGCAACGTACAGTAAATGCCCATTCATCGATAAGAAGAGAAGCAGGGCGATCAGCCCAATGAATTCGGCAATGACTGGCGTTTGCCCTGAACTTAGCGGGTCGTAAGAAGTTGCAAACCCCAGGCCCATCTGCGCTGAAATAAACTCGCCGGCCAAATCAAAGGCGGAAAATACGATTCGCGCTGAAAAACCCATGCCGATACCGATCAACATTTGTTGCAGCATGATCCACAAGCCACTGAGTGAGCCTGGTTGAACGTTGGGCATCGTTGGCAGACTAGGGGCAATCGCTACGGTTATAGCAATGCCCAGTATCAATCGAGTGCGGCGCGGAATGCCAGCAGTACTCCACAACGGAGCCGAGGCAATAAAGGCCAGGATACGAGCTAAGGGAAAGATGAAGGCAACGATCCAAGCATCGATCTGAGCGGATCCGATGCTGATCATGTTTAGCCGATCAGTTGTGGAATGCTACCGAACAGGCGCTGTATGTAATCGATCATATACTGCAGCATCCAGGGGCCGAGCAGGATAAGAACTACGAACATAGCGACCAATTTCGGTACAAACTGTAGCGTTGATTCGTTAATCTGCGTGGCTGCCTGAAATATACTGATGATTAAACCGACAATCAGTGCCGTGAGCAGAATTGGCGCAGAGATGATCAGGGTAACCTCGATCGCCTGCCGACCGATTTCCATGACTGTTCCAGGTGTCATGGTGTAAAGCTTTGTACTAAAGAGCCTATGACCAGATGCCAGCCGTCAACCATGACGAACAGCATCAGCTTGAAGGGTAGGGCGACCATGACGGGTGACATCATCATCATGCCCATTGACATCAGCAGGCTGGCAACGACCATGTCGATCACCAAAAATGGAATGAACAGGATGAAGCCGATCTGAAACGCAGTCTTCAGTTCGCTAATCACAAAGGCGGGTACAAGAATCCGAAGCGGGGTGTCTTCTGGTTTCTCGATCTTTTCTATCTTCGCAATGCCGGCAAAGAGTGCAAGATCCGATTCGCGGGTTTGTTTAAGCATGAAGCCGCGTATCGGAATGGCCGCCCGCTCGGCGGCTTGCATGATGTCGATCTTGTTTTCAGAAAGTGGTACGTAGGCATCTACATATACTTTTTCAAGAACCGGGCTCATTACAAAAAATGTAAGGAAGAGGGCGAGACCGACCACAACCTGATTTGGTGGCGAGGTTTGTGTGCCCAAGGCGTGCCGCAGCAAGGATAGGACGATCACGATGCGGGTGAAACCGGTCATCATCAGGACGGCTGCCGGGATGAAAGTCAGCGCTGTCATCAGGACCAGCGTTTGGATCGTCAAAGAATAAGTCGTACCGCCGCCCGGCGCAGGGGCGCTGGTAATGGCGGGAAGCCCACCGCTGGCTTGGGCAATGGCAAGGCCGGTTGGTAAAAGCAGTGCAAAAATAGCAGCGATGCGCTTAATCATTTTTACGTCGTTCGGCAATGTTCTGAAGCCATTGGGCAAATGGTTTTTCGGCTGTGGCGGATAGCATGTTATCGGGCAATGTGGCGCCCTTGGCAAGACGATGCAGCGTGCGGATCTGCCCTGGCACTATGCCGATAACCAGCCACTCATCGCCAACTTCGAGAAGAACAATACGTTCGCGAGGGCCAAGCGAAACACTGCCAACGATTGTCATGCTGCCTTGACCAAATCCTTTGCCGCCGGAGAGTTTTCTTGCCAGCCAGGTGGCGCCAATCAACAAGGCAACGATTAGGCCAAGCGCCAGTCCTGTTTGGATATAAGTGCCGGCAGTGACAACCGGGGCAGCTGTTTCAGCCGCCGTGCCGGCCAAGGGGATCAGCAGTAATAATAAGAAACGTAGCAAGACAGGCAGCCCACAGCATCAAGTAGTCAGGGCGCTATCTTAAAGCAAACTCGCCTCGTATTCAGCGATTGAGTTTTCGCATGCGCTCAGAAGGGGTGATGATGTCGGTCAAACGGATGCCGAATTTGTCGTTGACCACAACAACCTCACCTTGGGCAATCAGTGTTCCATTGACTAGCACATCCATCGGTTCACCCGCCATGGCATCCAGTTCAACCACTGAGCCGTGGGCTAATTGCAAAAGGTTTTTGATCGTGATTTTGGTGCGCCCGAGTTCGACGGTCAGCTTGACTGGAATATCCAGAATCATGTCGAGTTCGTTCATCATCCCGGTGTTGCCAGTGTTGCCACCAAAAGCCGGGAAAATATCTGCCGGTTGCGCCGCCGGTGATTCAGCAATCGCCTGTTCCGCCATCGCCGTTGCCCAGTCGTCCTCGCTGATCTGGCCGTCGTCTTCGGCTACCGTGTTTTCCATGTTTTCCATTTCATCAGCCATTCTTCTCTCCTATCGCCGGTTCAACGGCCGGCGTGTCAGGCGATGCAGCAATGAATCGCTCGAGCTTTAGTGCGTATTGACCATTTTGCTGGCCGTAGGAGCATTCCATCAACGGTACATTATCGACCATAGCCTCGATCCGCTCTGAAATATTGAGCGGAATTACATCTCCAGCTTTGAGCTTGAGAATCTGGCCAAGGGTAATTTTTCCGGTTCCCAGGTGTGCGACAATTTCCACTTCAGCGCCCTGAAGCTGTTTTCGCAAGGTGCCAATCCAGCGTTTGTCCGAAGAAAGCTGATCGCTTTGCATCGTGCTGTACAGAAGATCGCGAATTGGTTCCAGCATCGAATAAGGGAAGCAGATATGCATATCTGCCGTGGCGCCGCCAAATTCGAGGGTAAATGTCGTTGAGATAACAATTTCGGATGGCGTTGCAATGTTGGCAAATTGCGAATTCATCTCGGAGCGCACGTATTCGAAATTGATATCGTGTACTGGCTTCCAGGATTTGCTGTACTCGGCAAAAACAACGCCGAGTAGGCCCTGAATGATGCGCTGTTCAGTTGCGGTGAAGTCTCGTCCTTCGACACGGGTATGGAATCGGCCATCCCCGCCGAACATGTTGTCCACCACGAGAAAGACGAGGTTTGGATCAAAGACAAAGAGCGCTGTGCCGCGTAATGGTTTGGCAACGACCAGATTCAGGTTGGTTGGAACTACCAAGTTGCGGATAAATTCGCTGTATTTTTGTACGCGGATTGGGCCAACTGAGATTTCAGCATTCCGGTGCATGTAGTTAAAAAGCCCGATACGCAGGTAACGGGCAAATCGCTCATTAACCAGTTCGAGGGTCGGCATTCGACCACGGACGATCCGTTCTTGCGTCCCAATATTGTACGCACGGATGCCGCTTCCCTCGGCCTCGCTTTCCTCGGGTTCGTCAGTCTCCCCGGTGACGCCTTTGAGTAAGGCGTCAACCTCATCCTGGGAGAGAAAATCCCCTGCCATGGCGCCTTACTGAATAATGAAAGAGGTAAAAAGAACCGACTTTATCGGACCTTCGGCGAGGACTTTTTCGCCTTTTTTGTTCTTCTTGGATGGTTCGATAATACTGTTAATCTCGATCTTCAGTGCTTCTGCCAGGTTTTCCTTGCCTTCTTTGGGCAGAAGTTCAGAAGCCTTTTTTGAAGAAAGTAAAAGCATAATGTTGTTGCGAACTTTTGGCATCTGGGCCTTCAGCGCAGCATCTGCGGTAGCATCTTCAAGTTCGAGCGCCAAAACTACTTGCAGATACTGATCGCCGGTTTCTGGAATCAGATTGACGGTAAAGGTGTCCAAATTGACGAAAACAGGTGGCGCAGCATCAGCCTTCTTGTCTTTTTTCTTCGGTTTTGCTGTCTCTTCAGTGGCATCTTCGCCGTCCTCGGCGTGATCGGTTTTCTTCAGCAGCATAAAAGCGCCACCACCGGCAAGTACCAAGACAAGCACTGCTGCCACGATGATGATCAACAGTTTTTTACTTTTCTTGGGAGCTTCTGCTCCTTCTTCAACTGGCTTGGCATCCTTTGCCATGTCTTTTCCTCTCTAGATCGTCCGGGTTTAGGTCAGGCAAAGAGGTCAACCAGGCCGCGCCCTCTTTGCAGAACCAAACTGGCGCCGATGCTCAGCGCTTTATCATTGGCCGGGAGTATAGCGTTTTCATCTGCTAAACGCTTTCCGTTTCCCGTCTGGTAGGGGGTGTCCGGGTTTTGTTGTGTCATATTTGCGCCAACATTGGTCTGTCCCAAGCTTATTCCTGCCGCTGAGAGCATTTCCTTGAGTTGTGGTAGTGCATTTTCAATCGCTTGGCGAACTTCTGCGTGCGGCGAGGCAAAAACCATCTTGGCCTGGTCGCCGTTCAGGTTGAGCGTGATTTGCACCGGCCCCAACTCTGGCGGATTGATATTGATTTGCGCTGATTGCTGTTCATTCCTTGTCAGCCAGACAATTTTTTCACCGAACTGTTGTGACCATGCACTATCGCGCAGGTGAGTGTTGATATTCGACGATTCCGGGTTGACTCTGTCGGCGGTTAATTTTACTGCCGGGTTGCTACCTGGCGAACTGATCAAAGTGGCGGGGTTGGTGTCCAAAGTCTTTGCATCAGCGGCAAAATTTGCCGTTTCATTGCCTTGTCCGATGCTCTCTCCTTGGCGCGCAGGGGCAAATGCAAGTTTCTCAGCGGTGCCTAAGCTTTCTTGAAATGAGGTCTTGATACTCTTCTGCTCCGGATCGGCCGATTTCAAGTTTAGCCCGACAGTAGCGGCATTAAATTCGCCAATCTGCTTTTCCGGCTTTTCCGTGGGCAAACCGAGGTTTCCACGAATAATTATTTCCGGTTGCAATGCCGGGTTGCCGTTGAGGGCGGCAAGTACTGATGGGTCGAGCAAGTTCGTAGCATCCGGGGAGAGTTCTTCAGCGGCAGGCGCCGGCCCTTTATCCATCGTTTCCATCGCCAGCGTTTTGGCAGAAAGCGCGGGCATCAATCCCTTGAGATTGAGCAGTTCGCCGGATAACAAGGCGGCAAAATCACCTTGCAGGGTTTCCGTTGGCGCACTATTTAACTGCGACGCAGCACTATTGACGCCCTTGGGTAGAGAGGAGACAACGCTGATACTCATTTTGATCCCTTGGTAGACATTGTTTTGTCGGGATAAAAGCAATATTTGTGCCCAATAGGCTAATCGGTGGGGTCTTGCGTACTGTATTTTCGCGAGGAAAATTCATCCAGCAGTTTTTGTTCCAGTTTGTTCTCGCGGTATTGCTCTCGCGCATCATGGCGCACAGATAAAGTATCAATTGCTTTCAATTGTTTATTTTGCGTGCTCCACTGTGTCTGGCCTGCTTTGGTGCTTAGTTCGGAATTGTGCACGGCTAGCCGTTGCTGTTCAATGGCCTCTTCAATGCGGGCGAGAAATTCCTGGTAATTCCGCAAGATCAACCGAGTAATCCCTTGCGCGGTTGCTTCGGACATGCGTTGCGCGTATTCGTCGCGATATTGCTCCAGCATCTGCAAGCGACTGCGCTGGCTTTGTTCAGCAGAAATCAATTGGCCAAGCTTACGGGTTGCCTCGTCGGTACGACCTTGCATTATTTCGAGCAGTGTTTGTAAGGGAAATGGTTGTGCCATGCGTTGTTAAAACAATGATTTGAGGGCGTCGACGCTAGCCGTAAAGTCGGACTGTTCGGTCAGTTGCTGCTGCAAGAAACTTTCCATTCTCGGATAAAGGCTAATCGCCTGATCAAGTACCGGGTCTGAACCTGGCACGTAGGCGCCGACGGAAATCAGGTCGCGTGAGCGCTGGTAGCGGGAAAACAATACCTTGAATTTGCGAATTTGCTCTAGGTGCGGTTGGTCAATCAAATTGACCATGGCTCGACTGATTGACTGCTCAATATCGATCGCAGGATAGTGACCGGCATCGGCCAGCGTTCGTGAAAGCACAATGTGGCCGTCAAGAATGGCGCGCGCCGAATCGGCAATCGGGTCTTGCTGATCATCCCCCTCGGCTAGGACCGTATAGAAAGCGGTAATCGAACCACCGCCCTCAACACCATTGCCGGCGCGCTCGACCAATTGCGGCAGGCGGGCGAAGACAGATGGTGGGTAGCCGCGGGTTGCCGGTGGTTCGCCAATGGCGAGGGCAATTTCGCGTTGTGCCATGGCATAACGGGTCAATGAATCCATGATGAGGAGAACCTGCTTGCCCTGATCCCGGAAGTGTTCGGCGATGGCGGTGGCGTAGGCCGCGCCTTGCAGGCGCATCAGTGGGCCGGTATCGGCCGGGGCCGCAACGACGACCGCTCGGCGCATACCTTCTTCACCGAGAATTTGCTCGATGAACTCTTTGACCTCACGCCCCCGTTCGCCGATCAGTCCGACAACAATCACCTCGGCTTCGGTGTAGCGGGCCATCATGCCGAGCAGGACAGATTTGCCGACGCCGGAACCGGCAAAAAGTCCCATCCGTTGGCCTCTTCCTACGGTCAACAGTGCATTTATGGCACGAATGCCAACATCCAGAGGTTGATGGATGGCCGCCCTGAGCATCGGGTTAACCGGCCGGCTCTGCAATGGTCTTGACTGGGTGGCAAGGACAGGGCCTTTGTTATCGAGTGGGCGACCCACACCGTCCAGCACTCGACCCAGCAGTTCTTCGCCAACTGGCGCTTGTTTTACCCGGTCGATCGCGCGGCGGCGAAAAGGCGGTGGGCCGTCAACTCTTTGCGGCGTATTCGGCGTTTCAAAAGCCACTACTTTAGAACCAGGCGCCAGACCGTAAACGTCATCTGAGGGCATCAGGTAAAGCTTTTCACCGGCGAAGCCAACGACCTCTGCCTCAACCGGCGCGCCACTCAGCGGATAAATCCGGCAAGAGCTACCGAGTGGCAACTTTAGGCCGGCCGCCTCCATGACCAAACCATTGATGCGAGTCAGTCGGCCGATCGGCCACAAGGGTTGGGCGTTGCCAACTGCGGTTCCGCAGTTTTGCAGAAAACCATTCCAGCGCGCTGCGTGGTTCGGTAGATCGGGGTTTACGGGGTCAGCCATTCCTGCGGCTCCGTACCAATTGATTCGAGCACCCGTTTCCAACGGGTTTCGATGGTGGCATCTACTTCGCTCGTACCTGCCTGGAGCAGGAAACCGCCAGGACTGATTTCTTTGTCTTCGATAATCTGGGTGCCGGCCTGGGCAAATTGTTCACCCAGATGTGATCGGATGTGAGTTGCGTCAACAGGATTCATGCGCAGCGTCAGGTGGGCATGGTGGAGCGGCAGGGCGGTAATGGCTTCGCGTATAACCGGCAACAACACCTCAGTATTGGCGGCGATACTGCCCCGGGTAATCTGCGCGGCAATTTCGAGGGCGAGGGCAAGCAATTGGTCGGCGACTAATTGTTCGACGTCAATCAAGGCGATTTCGAGGTTGCCAATTAGCGCGCCAAAGCGTTCGGTTTGAGCCTTGGCTGCTTCTTGCATTTCTTGCTCGCCGGCTAGTTTTCCCTCGGCGTGGCCGGCTTCATAGCCGTTGGCGCGCGCCTCCTCGTGCATGCGCTCAATTTCATCGACTGTCGGTAATTTGAAAGCGGGCGGGGTTTCCAGCGTCGTTGTATTACTAGCAATTTTTTCGACCGGCGCTTTTGGTGCTGGTTTGGGTTTTCCATCCAGCGAACCGGCTTGCCAGCGCTGAAATTTGAAAGCGTCCTCTTTCGGGATAATCACGGATCGGCCTGGCTACTTAAAGCATTTGTTCGCCACCGGCGCCGCCCAGGACAATTTGTCCTTCGTCGGCCAAACGGCGAACAATTTTGAGGATTTCCTTTTGCTCTGCCTCAACTTCGGAGAGACGGACAGGGCCTTTGGATTCCAGGTCTTCGCGTAACATTTCGGCAGCTCGCTGCGACATATTCTTGAAGATTTTCTCGCGCAAGTCTGGCGAGGCGCCCTTGAGGGCAAGAATCAAGGAGTCGGACTGAACTTCGCGCAGGATCAGCTGAATTGAGCGGTCGTCGATATCCATAAGATTCTCGAAGACAAACATTTCATCCAGAATTTTCTGCGCCAGATCAGGGTCGTACTCGCGAATGGCATCGACGATTGAGGTTTCGTTGGTCGTGCCAATAAAGTTGAGAATTTCCGCAACCGTTCTCACACCGCCTCGGGCGGTATGTTTAACATTGGTTGAGCCGGAAAGAATACGCATCATCGCTTCGTTTAATTCACGGAGCGCGGCTGGCTGGATACCTTCCAGTGTGGCGACACGCAGTATGACGTCGTTGCGCAGACGCTCAGTGAAACGATTAAGAATTTCACTGGCTTGATCATGCTCCAAGTGCACGAGAATGGTAGCAATGATCTGCGGATGTTCGTTTTTAATCAGATCGGCAACCGTCGGTGCGTCCATCCACTTCAAACCTTCGATTCCTGACGTTTCGCCACCCTGCAGGATGCGTGAGATCAGGTTCGATGCCTTGTCGTCGCCGAGTGCCTTGGTCAGTACCGAGCGGATGTAGTTGTCGGTATCAACGTGCACCGCCAGACTTTCCTCGGCAATCTGGTTGAACTCGTCGAGCACCGCTTCCACCTTGGTGCGTGGCACGGATTTGAGCAAGGCCATGGCGTGGCCAATCTTTTGCACTTCGCGCGGGCCAAGATGTTTGAGCACTTCCGAGGCGAGATCCTCGCCCAGCGTAATCAACAGCGTGGCGCATTTTTCCATGCCGTCTTCGGTGCTAGCTGCCACTTGGGTCTATCCAGTCTTTGAGAATATTTGCGACCGCCTTCGGATCGGCTTGTGCCGCATCGCGCGCCTTCTGCACTTTAATGGCATATTGGTCGATCCGTACCTCGGTCGCCCCGTCTTCGCCTGTTTCGCCGGGCAGGTGGTGTCCTGCACCCCCGAAAGCCTCGGCAAGTCCCCCTTCCCCGGGCTGCTTGTCGCCCTTTTCCGGTAGGTGGAACATTGTTTTCAATGATGGCTGAATGATCTTGAAGTAAAGGAAAGCGATGATCCCTGCGATGATCAGGTATTTGACCAAGTCTTTAGCGTAAGAGATGTTTTCCGGGTCTTTCCAGACCGGCAACTCATTTTCACTCTTGTCGATGGCAGTAAACGGCGCGTTGGCGACTGAAATGGTGTCGCCGCGCTCCTTGTTAAAGCCCATTGCCTCGCGGACCAATTCGTTGATCTGCTTCATTTCCGCATCCGGCAGCGGCTTGTTGGTTGGTTGCCCATCCTTGCCAATTTCGCGACGATGGTTGATGACCATCGCAGCGGAAAGCCGACGAATATTGCCCATTGCCTGCTTGGTGTAGCGAACCGTCTTGTCTACTTCGTAATTGATCGTGGCGTTCTTGCTGGTGCTGATCGGCTGGCCGACTGGGTTGAGCGGCGCGGTGATCCCAGCCGAATTGAGTTTGCCTTGAATATCGCCCGGTTTTGCCGGTTGACCGCCACCCGGCGTGGTGCCGGTTGCCGGTTGGGTCAGCGGTGCGGTTGCCGGTACGGGCGGCTGATTGGTGAGTGCTCCGGGAACGCCGCCAGCCAACTGATTAATGTTGGCGGTTTCATTGTTTTGCTGGCTACGGATGCTGGTGGTTTCCGGCGTGGTATTTGGGCGGAAACTCTCGGCGGTTTGCTCGCTCTGGGAAAAATCAATGTCAGCGGCAACTTGTACTTTGAAATTGCCCGCACCGAGCATGGGTTTGAGAATTTCCTCAATACGCTTGATCACGTTATCTTCGGTTTCCCGAACGTACTTGAGTTGTGCCGGATCCAGACCGGCATCGCTCAGCTTGCTTTTGAGCTGCGAAAGCAAGGCGCCATTTTGATCAATGATGGCCACATTCCCCATTGGCAGTTGCGGCACGCTTGATGAAACCAAATGGCCGATGCCGGCAATTTGCGCATTATCCAGGGCTCGGCCAGGGTAGAGGTTGAGCATGACCGAGGCGGTGGGCTTCTGCTCTTCGCGAACAAAGACTGAAGGTTTGGGAATGGCCAGATGCACCCGGGCTGACTGCACTGCGCCAATCGACTGAATGGTCCGCGCTAGTTCGCCCTCCAGGCCGCGTTGATAATTAACCTGTTCGGCAAACTGGCTGGTGCCGAATTTCTGGTTTTCCATCAGCTCGAAGCCGACCAGGCCGCCGCGCGGCAAGCCTTGAGAAGCCAGTTTTAGCCGAACGTCATGGACGCGATCGGCTGGCACCATCAGGGCGCCACCATCACTATAATGATGCGGGGTATTTTGTGCTTCAAGGATGGCGACGATGGCGCCGCCGTCTTTTTCCGTTAGATTGGAAAAAAGAATCTTCCAGTCCGGCTGTCGACTCCACAGGATGGAACCGACAATGACCGCCACCAAGGCAGCCACAGCCACCATGAAAATGATCTTCTGTTGTTCTCCGAGCCGGTTAAATGCTTCGCGCAGACGCTCCAGTGGATTCGATCCTGGTGCATTGCCTGCCGTCGTTTCAGTTGTTGCAGCCATTAAGACCCGGTTGAATTACTGTGAAAAACAAGAAGAATCAATTGATAGGCCAAACTATCTAGAAATATTTTACTATTACCAGCGCTGAATTCACCGTATCTTTTTCAAATGCCCTTTTCGCAGTCTATCAACGCTACTTCCGATCCTGAATCCAAGACCGCTGAATTGCAACGGGCATTTGCCATGTTCAATCAAGTTTCGGCTGAGTTGACGCAGGCATATGAGGCGCTTGAGGCAAGAGCGGCCTCGCTGACTGAGGAACTGGCGATCGCCAATGGCGAGTTGCGGCGGCAATATCAAGAGAAAGAAGCCCTTTCCGAGCGGCTTTCTTCGCTGCTCGATGCACTGCCGGCAGGTGTTGTGCTGCTCGATTCGTCAGCCCTTGTTGCGGCAGTCAACCCGGCGGCAATGGTGATGTTTGGCAACGATATGTTGGGCCGGCACTGGGGTGATGTCGTCCGTGCTCGGCTGGAGCCGACGATGACCGTTGGCGAGTGGCAGTTAAGTGAAGGCCGGGTGTCGATCGCCGAGAGCATTCTCGCCTCGGCGGGTGGAAAAATTTTGCTGATTCACGACGTGACAGCAGCACACCGAATGAAAACCGAGCTGGAACGCAATCAGCGCTTGGCCGCAATGGGCGAGATGGCCGCCTCGCTGGCCCACCAGTTGCGCACCCCGCTGGCGGCAGCGCTACTTTACGCTGCCAATCTCGGTCAGCCCGGCGTGCCGGATGAGGCGCGCGCCCGCTTCTCGGAGAAAGCGACCGGACAATTGCGCCGGCTTGAGCATTTGATTCAGGACGTGCTGCTTTTTGCGCGCGGTGAAAGCATCGGCCGCGACATCATAGTGATCAGTGATTTGTTCAGCGAGGCGGCGCAAATGGTTGAACCGCTGATGCGCGAGCATGGTTTGGTATTTACTGCGGTCGACCACTGTTTTGGGGCAAAAATCGTCGGCAGTCGCAAGGCCTTGCTCGGTGCGCTGATTAATCTGCTTGAAAACGCCATGCAAGCGGCACCGGCAAGCGGCAAAATTTGCCTGACCGGCAAACGGCAAGGCGATTTATTGGCAATTTGTGTTCGCGATAGCGGCCCGGGAATGTCCCGTGAAACCCAGGCGCGTATCTTCGAGCCGTTTTTTACGACCAAAGGGCAGGGCACCGGTTTGGGTCTGGCGATTGCCCTCGGTGTCGTGCG